>CACHDI010000074.1 GCA_902578545.1 uncultured Alphaproteobacteria bacterium | reverse complement strand
AGTTCATCAATATCACCATCAAGGAAATTATCTAATTTATAAATTGTATAATTTATTCTATGATCAGTCACTCTACCTTGAGGAAAATTATAGGTTCTTATCCTTTCAGATCTATCCCCACTGCCAACTTGACTCTTTCTTTTTGAGGCAATTTCATTTTGTTGAGAGGAAATGTTCAGGTCATATAACCGCGTTCTTAATACTTGCATAGCTTTTGCTCTATTTTGATGCTGTGACTTCTCAGAAGAAATTACAACTATACCAGTTGGTAAATGGGTAATTCTAACAGCAGAGTCAGTAGTATTTACATGCTGTCCTCCTGCACCAGATGATCTCATAGTGTCAATTCTAATATCATTGTTTGAAATTTCAACGTCAACTTCTTTAGCCTCTGGTAATACAGCAACCGTAGCTGCAGATGTATGTACTCTTCCCCCACTCTCTGTTTCAGGTACTCTTTGAACTCTATGAACACCACTTTCATATTTTAATTTTGAAAATACATTTTCTCCAGAAATACTGAGGATAATTTCTTTAACCCCCCCCAATTGGCTAGGAGTACTACTTATAGTTTCAACTTTCCAATTAGCAAAATCTGAATAACGTTCATACATTCTTAATAAATCTGAAACAAAAAGAGCTGCTTCATCACCACCTGTTCCAGCCCTTAATTCGAGAATTACTGATCTATTGTCATTTACATCCTTTGGTAATAATAATAATTGGAGGGATTGTTCTTGATTTTGTAATCTTTCTTCCAATTTAGATACTTCATCATAAGCTAAATCTTTAAATTCAGGATCATGAAATAATTCTTTTGCTTCACTTAACTCTTTTTTTGTTTTGTTAAATTTTTGGATGTGTTCGTATATAGGTTTTAATTCTGCATACTCTTTTGAAAACTTTATGAGATCATCATTTTTAAGATTTTCATTCAGTTTTGCTTGCAAAAATTCAAAATGTGCTAAAATCTTTTGAATGCGCAAATTAGAAATAATTTGAGACATAGAGCTTTAAGATAACTTAAGATAATATTTATAAAAACTATATTGTTAAAATCATGAGATTTCAACTACAAGAAAATTTTATTTATACAATTTCACTATTTTTATATGTTTACTTTTTTTTCTACTAGTTCAACAATATGGTTTATCATCTGTTCATTAGACATTTTGTGTGAAGCTTTGCCTGCCATATAAACCATTCCTGCACCTGCTCCACCACCAGTAAAACCAAGATCAGTCATAAGTGCTTCACCAGGACCATTAACTACACAACCTATAATAGAGAGAGACATCGGTGTTTTAATATGAGATAAACGACTTTCTAATTCTTTAACAGTATTTATCACATCAAATCCTTGCCTTGCACAAGATGGACAAGAAATAATCTGTACCCCCCTATGACGCAATCCTAAACTTTTTAAAATTTCATAGCCAACTTTAACTTCATCCACAGGATCACTTGAAAGCGAAACTCTAATTGTATCTCCTATTCCCATCCAAAGAAGGTTACCTATACCTATTGAAGATTTAATTGAACCTGATAAAAAACTTCCAGCCTCTGTAATTCCTAGATGGATAGGAGCATCAGTAGATTCTGAAAGACCTTGATAAGCTGCAGCTGCTAAAAAAACATCTGAAGCTTTTACAGAAATCTTAAACTCAAAAAAATCGTTGTCTTCTAATAACTTAATATGATCTAACCCACTTTCAATCATTGCCTCTGGACAAGGCTCACCATATTTTTCAAGAAGATTTTTTTCTAGACTACCAGCGTTTACACCAATTCTTATTGAACACCCAAAATCTTTAGCAGCTTTTATAACTTCTTTAATTCTTACATTTGATCCTATATTACCTGGGTTTATTCTTAAACATGCAGCTCCAGCTTCAGCTGCTTCTATAGCCCTTTTGTAATGAAAATGAATATCAGCAACTATTGGAATTGGGCTTTCCTTAACTATAGTCTTCAACGACTTAGTACTTTCTAAATCTGGACAAGAAACTCTTATTATGTCTGCACCAGCATCAGCACAGGATATGATTTGATTAATTGT
>CACHDI010000073.1 GCA_902578545.1 uncultured Alphaproteobacteria bacterium | reverse complement strand
CAGCAGTTTTTAATCCCATTTCTGTAAATTCTTCTTTGGTATATCTGGATTTACCCTTATCACTATTTACATCTACACCTAATCCATCTGTTTTTTCTTCAGCCAAAATATTATTATCAAATTTATTTAAAGCCTCTTTTACATCAGTCAAAGCATGTCCATATCTTACTGTAAATTCTTGATCATCAACTTCATGATCGGTACTAAAATTACTAAGCTGAACTTCACTTTGGTTAGTATTTTTTTGAAACATGGTTGAACCATCCTCTATTAGATATGCTCTTCTTGCAATAGATTGAGTTACAGTTTTAATTGAGTTTGGTGGAACATTTCCTATTGCATTTGTTATTTTAAAAATCCCGTCTGCATTACTTTCAGTAAATTTCAAACCATCAGCTGAACCGTCACTTTCGATTTTAAATAAATCTACACCATTTCTATCTTTAACCTGTAAAATACCAGCTGATACAGTATTTATTGTTTCACTATTTGAGCCTTGAAATTCTCCAGATCCTGGATTTGTTAATAATCTATCCCTTGCTTGTGCCGCTGTTTCACTACCGTCTGCTGTGTAAGTGAATGTACTTCCTTCCAGTGTAAATGAAGCTGTTTCATCATCCTTGAAATTACTTGCCATTTTTAGAGTAGCAACACCAACTGTTCCAGTATTTGTTCTAGCTCCATTTATCATTAAACTTCCTGCTGCATTACTCCTTTGTGACTGGGAGATTATATCTGGGTCTAATACAGTTCCAATTTCAACATTACCTACTGTGTCTCCGTCAACACTTATACTATGAACAGATGCAAATTTTTTATTTCCAGATACGGTAGACCCTGTCGCATTTGTAATTGTTTCTGTAATCTGACTACCAAACTCGTCTTCTCCAGTAATTGTAAAGTTAACTGAAGCTGAGCTACCATCACTTGTAATTTGAATTTCTTTAAGTTCTTCAGAGGCATCTTCTTGAGTGATTGTAAAATTTTTATTTGAGCTAACAAAAAGTTCACCAGTTGAAATTACTTCATGGTTACTGTTTGTACTTACTTTTAAACCCGCTGTAGTATCTCTTGGGATTGGTGTAGTAAAAATAACAGGATCCAAATCATCACCTGTATTTTGTAAAGAATAATAATTGCTACTAGAGGTAATTGTAAAATTTTGATTTGATGTTGCTTGTAAAGCTCCTACACCTACGACAGAATCATTTTGAAAATTAGCACCTGTTAACACTAAATTCCCACCAGAAGTTGGGATTTGAGAATTAGCAATTCTTGTTAATATATCTGATGCATATACTTCCACACGACCAGTATTCACTCCAGACCCAGATATTGCGATTGAGCTTATTGTACTAAATCTATTTGTTGTGGTTGCAGCATCGTTATTAATGACACTCACAGTTTCATTAATATTATTGCCTTCACTATCAGTTCCAACAATCGCAAGGTCATAATCTGAAGTGTTAAGAACAGCTTTCGTTCCGTCATCAAATGAACCATTGATATCTAAATTATTTGTATTGTTGGTGTACGCTGTAGAAGTAGATATTCCGTCATCATCAATATCCGTTCCTATTTTGATATTCGCCGGACTTATACTATCTATTGAAACATTTGTAACTGTCATAAAACGGGTAGATCCAGTTGTAACAGTATTTCCTGGTGTGCCATTTAGGGTTGAGGTAATACTATTACCTAATTTATCTTTTCCAGTTATCGTATACTGACCACTGATACCACTAGCTTCAGTAGCTAATCTAACTTCTTTACCTGTTACAAGCTCAACCGTCCCACTTGAGAGAGTTAGATTACCTGCTCCATTTACAGTTTGATTAGAGCCTATGATGTCCGTCTGTCCTGTAATTCCCACTTTAGCAAGCCTACTTCCTGGTGTAGATGTACTAGCAGTTAATGTTAAATTTCCTGCACTCCCTGCAATTTGACTCAATGCAATTTGGTCAGGATCAGTATCAATACCAACATTCACTAATTGATTACCTCCAATATCATCAGCAACCGCAACCTGACTTACTGAAATAAATCGATTACTTGTTTCTACAGTACTTAAAGGATTACTTGTTATTGTTTCAGAAATTGAACTTCCATTAGCATT
>CACHDI010000072.1 GCA_902578545.1 uncultured Alphaproteobacteria bacterium | reverse complement strand
TGAATTATTCCAATTTAAAGAAATTATCAAAAAACTTAATTTAGATTTAGTTTTAGGGCATTTAACTACTGCTATTAAGCCAAAAAATATTGCAAATAAAAAACAACTGAATAATTTTAAAGAAGCTATGACAAATTTCCCAACTGTCAGAAAGTCATTAGCAGCATCACATGGAATTTTTATAAATAATAATTACCACTTTGATTTAACTCGCCCTGGTGTTGCTTTGTTTGGAGGTATTAAAAATAGAAACATTTTAAATGTGGTTAATATTGAGTTACCAGTATTGCAAACTCACTTTTTAAATAAAGGAGAGGGTATAGGTTATGGATTAACTTATTGTTCTAATGAGAAAAAAAAAGTAGCTACCTTAGCTGGAGGATATGCGGATGGATTGACTAGGAATTTTTCTAATATTGGATTTTTATATCATAAGAAAATTCCATGCCCTATATTAGGGAGAATTTCAATGGATCTAGTATCAGTTGACATAACTCATTTGAAAGAAGAGCCAAAAAAGCTGACTTTTATAGGGACTGAACAAACAATCAATGATCTATCTGATATTTCAAACAGTATAAGTCACGAAATTTTAATTAATATAGGTAATAGATATACAAAAAAATATCTAAATTGATATATGAACAAAAATAAACAAAATTTTTATTATTTATTCCCTACTTTAATAGGTAAAAATATTATTATTTTTATAACTTCAATTGGGAACATTACTTCTTTCTTAATTTACGCATTATACAAGGCAGTGATTCCGCCATTCTATATAAAAGAATATGTTAAACAAATTTATATAATTGGATGGGCATCATTACCTGTCGTTGCACTTACTGCTTTTTTTACTGGAGGGGCACTTGCTTTACAAATTTATTCTGGTGGTACGAGATTAAATGCCGAAAGTGCAGTACCATCTATTGTTGCAATTGGGTTTTTGAGAGAATTAGGACCAGTTCTTTGTGGGTTAATGGTAGCTGGAAGAGTTTCATCTGCTATAGCTGCTGAATTGGCAACTATGAAAGTTACAGAACAGATTGATGCTTTAACAACTTTAGCTACTGATCCAATAAAGTTTCTAGTAAGTCCTAGAATAGTTATTACAACTATTTCTTTGCCCATTTTGACAACTATTGGTAACATAATTGGTATATTCGGAGGCTATTTAATAAGCGTTGAGAGATTAGGGTTTAATCCAATTCTATATATAGAAAGTAGTATAAAATACATAGAATTCAGTGATATATATTCTAGTCTTATAAAGGCTGCGGCATTTGGTATGATTATTTCTACTATGGGTTGCTATTTTGGTTTTAGAGCTTCAAGAGGAGCATTAGGAGTTGGAAAAGCTACTACAGATTCAGTTGTATTTTCTTCAATTCTAATACTTGCTTTTAATTACTTTTTAACTGAATTACTTTTTAGATGATGGATATAAATAATAATAATAATAAAGAACTTGAAATAATAAATTTATCCAAAAAATATGGGAATAAAGTAATATTTAATAACTTAAATATTCAAATCCCTAAAGGAAAATCTATTGGAATAATGGGTCCATCAGGAACAGGAAAGTCTGTATTACTAAAATGTATTTTAGGTTTGACCGATTATGAGGGAAAAATATTATATAAAGGAACCCTTTTAGATAAAAGAAATAGAAAAGATTTGTATAACCAATCTGGAATGCTTTTCCAAAATGGTGCTTTATTTGATAGTTTAAATGTTTGGCAAAATATTACGTTTAAATTAATCAATGCAGGTTTTTTTTATTCAACTGTTAATTGTTTATTAGTAGCAAAAAAAATGCTTAATCAAGTAGAATTAGGTGATGACATTTTACAAAATATGCCATCAGAATTATCAGGAGGAATGCAAAAAAGAGTTGCCCTAGCTAGAGCTATAGTTAACAGACCTAATATTTTATTTTTTGATGAACCTACTACTGGATTGGATCCATTAACAGCAAAATCAATTAATAATTTAATTTTTAAATTAACCAAAAATAACGTTACATCTTTAATCATATCTCATGATCCAATATCAATTCAAAAAATATGTGATGAAGTCATTTTTTTAATTGATGGAATAATTGAATGGCAAGGAAATATAAAAGAAATGTC
>CACHDI010000071.1 GCA_902578545.1 uncultured Alphaproteobacteria bacterium | reverse complement strand
TTACAAAAAAAAATGCAAGAACAATGACCGAAAAGATGGTTGTTAAAAAATATGATCCAGTAGCCAGAAAACATGTAGATTATAAAGAAGGAAAGATAAAATAAAAAAGGCCACATGTGTGGCCTTTAAAACAGTAATCTAATTAATTTTTATTCTCTATTTCCCATAAATTGAAGTAAAAACATAAACATATTTAAAAAGTTAATATAGAGTGATAACGCACCAAGAATTCCTGCACGTGCAGCAATTTCTTCACCATTTGGGGCACTTCTAATACTTAAATAAGTATTTTTTATGTTTTGCGTATCATATGCAGTCAAACCAGCAAATATCAATACACCCAAAACATTGATAGCAAATTCTAATCCAGGACTTTGTGTGAACCAATTAATTATCATTGCTACAATAAGACCGATTACACCCATAAACAAAAATCTACCCATACCTGATAAATCTTTTTTTGTTGTGTAACCAAATAGACTCATTGCACCAAATGCAATTGCAGTAGTAAAGAAAGCATTAGCAATAGATGCACCAGTGTATGCTACAAAAATAGTAGATAAAGAAAGACCCATTAAAGCTGAAAACAGCCAAAAAGAAAGTTGCCCTGCTGAATAGCTCATATTCATAACTCTTGCTGAGAGAAAAAATACAAAACCTAATGGAGCAAACATCACTATAAGTGAAATTATTGAATTACTAAATAAAGCACTCACTAGTTGTGGTGATGTGCCTATTGACCAAGCAACTGCACCAGTAATTATCATTGCAACTGCCATTAAACCATAAACTTTGTTCATATGAGCTCTGAGCCCACTATCAATGTTTACATAACTGTCAGAACGTGTAGACGATCTAATTGAATCAAATTCTGCCATAAATATCTCCTTAACATTATGGATTTAACTGACTTTAATATCGTAGTTATTTATATAAATTTCAAGTAGTTTTTGATTTTTTTTATTAATTACTTAAGGTTAATCAACAGTTCTCAATATTTTTGCTGGTTTTGATCTAACAGGTTTAATAGCAAACAAAATACTAGTGATTAGCGAAATCATAATACCAATAGATGTAACTAAAATTGCAGAGGAAATAAAAAAATAAAATTCACCATTCAAGAAGTATTTTACAACCACAAGTGACATTACAGCGCCCAAACTAATTGCAACTAGACCTGCGAAGCTTCCTATGATTATTGATCTTAATAAAATAGACAGTAATATCACTTTTTTTGCAGCACCTAGGGTTTTTAAAATTGAAGACTCAAACATTCGATTTTGTTCAGAGGTTGCAAGTGCCCCGATGATTACAAAAAAACCTAAAAAAATTATTACTAAGGCACACCACTTAACAACCAATGAGGACTTTAAGATAATATCCTGAACTTTTTTTACTGTCTCTGCCACAGATACAGAAGTAATATTAGGAAACTTTTGGGTTATTGTTTGTACAATTTTGGTTTCAAATTTCTTAGGTGCATAAACTGTAGCAATGTTAGTGTGAGGTGCATTCATTAATGATTGGGGGTTGAATACCATTAAAAAATTTATACCCATTGTTGCAAAGTTTACATCTCTGAAACTACTAATAGTACCAGTTAGGTCTCTGCCCAGTATATTCACAGTTATAGTATCACCGATCTTTAGCCCTAGCTCATTTGCTTCAGTTTGAGCAAAACTTATTAGTGGGGGGCCATCATAATCTATTGGCCACCATTTACCCTTAGTAATCTTCTCAGCTGTAGTTGGTATAGCTTCATAGGTTATTCCCCTATCACCTCTAAGAGCCCAATGATCAATATTCAATTCTGAAACATCTTTATCATTAATTTTTGTTATAAATCCTCTTAACATAGGAGCAGTTTTAATATCAGAAATTAATTTTTCATTTTTTAATAAGGATATGAGATCTTCTTTTTGATTTTTTTGAATATCAATTAAAAAATATAATGGTGCTTTTTTGGGTATATCGTTTGTAAGAACCGATTGTAAATTTTTTTCTATTTGGCCCATAGTTGCCAGTATGATAAGGCCGATTCCTATAGATAATAAAACTGACTTATTTTCTCCATTTTCACTTCCAACCGATGCAAGTGCTAATTTCAAAGATAACATTTTATGAAATTTGTAT
>CACHDI010000070.1 GCA_902578545.1 uncultured Alphaproteobacteria bacterium | reverse complement strand
ATTTGGCTTTATGCTTACCAAATACAATTATTAACAAAGCATATGAAAATATATCGAATGGAAAATTAATAATTGGGGCACAAAATTGCCATCATGAGGAAAGCGGTGCATTTACAGGTGATGTTTCAGCAGAAATGCTTAAAAATGCAGGTGCAAAAGTTATCATAGTAGGACATTCGGAAAGAAGACAAAATTATTTTGAAAATAATGAATTAATCAATAAAAAAGCAACTTCAGTTATAAAATCAGGGTTACAGGTAATAATTTGTATTGGAGAAACTGAAGAAGAAAAAAATAAAGGTCAAACAAATGACATAGTTTGTTCTCAACTAAGAAACTCAATTCCTATTATTTCTAATGGTGAAAATACTATAATAGCTTATGAACCAATTTGGGCAATTGGAACTGGAAGAATTCCTAGTCTTGAAGAAATTCAAAGTGTTCATAATCAATTGAGGTTATTAATTTCAGAAATTAAAGGGGTCGAAACTGCTAATAAAATTAGAATACTTTACGGAGGTTCTGTTAAACCAAATAATGCTAAAGAAATCTTTGCTTTAGAAGATGTAGATGGGGCACTAGTAGGTGGAGCATCGTTAAAAACTGAAGATTTTTTGGGAATAGCAAATCTATGTCAATAGTTCATACAAAAGAGTCTGGAATAGAGTCTTTTTTAATTTTGATAAAATCTCTCAACTCTTCTTCTATTGATATGTCAAGTTTGGGCTTAATATAATTATCAAGAAGTGACTTCACTCTTTGGCTTGCATTAAGAGTAGTATCCTTAGCACCTTCTTCTTGCCATGTTTCAAAAGGTTTGTAATCAAAAATTTCACTACGCCAAAAAGCATTTTCAAAATTCAACTGGGTATGATTGCATCCTAAAAAATGCCCTGACGGTCCAACCTCCTCTAATGCACTAATAGCTAACCCATTTTCAGAAATATCAACACCTGAGCTAATTGTATGAAGTGCTCCAAGTTGATCAGCGTCAATAACAAATTTTTCAAAACTTGATACTAATCCACCTTCTAACCAACCACATGCATGAAGCATAAAATTAACTCCTCCATGAAGGGCTGCTTGAAGTGTATTTGCACTTTCATAAGCAGATTGTGCGTCTGTTAATTTAGAACCACAAAGAGCACCACCAGAACGAAATGGTAACCCTAATCTTCTGGCTAATTGACCTGCTCCATATAGAATTTTACTAGCTTCAGGCGTTCCAAAAGTTGGTGCTCCTGAATTCATATCTATAGATGTAACAAATGCGCCAAATATCACAGGGGCACCTGGTTTTAATAATTGGGAATATGCAACACCAGATAAAACTTCTGCTAAAACTTGAACTAAAGTTCCTGCAACTGATACTGGAGACATTGCACCACCTACAATAAAGGGAGATATAATACAGGCTTGATTAGAAGTTGCATATTCCTCTAATGCTCCCATCATTATTGAGTCAAAAGTAAGGGGTGAATTAATATTAATTAAACTTGTTAATACAGTATTTTGTTTAACAAATTCCTCTCCAAAAAGAATTTTCACCATATCAACACTATCTTTAGCTCTGTCAGGCGCAGTAACAGAACCCATAAATGGTTTGTCAGAATAAATAATATGAGAAAATAGCATATCAAGATGACGTTTGTTGACTGGAATATCTGTTGGTTCGCATAGAGTACCACCTGAGTGATGCAACCATTTTGACATGTATCCCAATTTTACAAATTTTTTGAAGTCTGAAATGTTAGCATATCTTCTACCATTTTCGTTATCTCTTACAAAAGGTGGACCATAAACTGGAGCAAGAACCAAACTTCTCCCACCTATTTCAACTGATCTTTCAGGGTTCCTTGCATGTTGCAATATTCTACTTGGGGCAGTAGAACATAGTTCTTTAGCCAAACCTTTTGGTATTTTCACAAGTTCACCAGACACATCAGCACCAGCATCTCTCCAAAGTTTAAGAGCGTTGGGATTATCTAAAAATTTTACTCCTATGTTTTGGAGTACTTCCTCGGCTTTTTCTTCAATTATTTCAAGGGATTCTAAATTCATAATCTCAAAATTCGGAATATTCCTTTCAATATATTTGGCTGTATCAATAACAAAATTTGTTCTTGCAGCTCTTCTAGCAGATTGACCACCAGAACCTCGAACTCTTCTACCAGACATACCTTAACCTTTTAAAATTCATTATTAGACTCTTTCTTATATATTTA
>CACHDI010000069.1 GCA_902578545.1 uncultured Alphaproteobacteria bacterium | reverse complement strand
AACTTAGATAGCGATAATTTTGACCATCGATTTCCATAGAACCAGTATTTGGTTTCAGAAATCCTTGGCACAATCTTAGAAAAGTAGTTTTTCCAGAACCTGACGGTCCCACAATGGCTACCCTAGTTCTTGCTGGAATTTTAAGTGTTAATCCGTTAAGAGCATTAATCCTTTCAAATTTTATCACAACATCCTTACAAACAACTTCACCTTTTATAACAATTTCATTACCCCTACCAACTCTCTCATTGGGTCCATTCCAGCTTTCCCCAACATTTTTAACAGTTGATCTAAAACCACTCAAATCATAAAAAAAGGTAAATATTGCAGTAAATGGAGATATAAGTTTTCCACCTAGCATATTGCAAGAAATAACAGCACCTGCGGAAAGCGCATCGTTCAAAACTAATAATATACCACTTGTTATAAGGGCAATTGTCATAAGTTGGGTAAGAGTATTATTAATGTTTGTTATAACTATACTAGATATTTTTCCTTTCACACTCTGTCGAATGCTCTTAGAAGATACTTTGCGCCAGTCACGCCTTTGCGAGGCTTCCAGTGAAAATGCTTTGACTGTCTCTATTCCTGCAACACTGGACTGAATCATTCGTCTTTTATGAGCTTCAATAGGAGCAGAAATATTTTGTTCCTCTTTCTGCCGCCATTTACCAAAAAGTGAAATTGTTCCTATAGTTGTTGCAAATAATACAACTATAAGCGCAAGTACAGGACTATAACCAAAAAGAACAGGGAGAAACACTAAGATACTAGTAGCATTAAAAATAGTAGTAAGAACTTGTTGTGAAATAAAGCTTTTTATCTTTACAGAGGATTGAAGAACACTCTCGAATTCTGAATTAGATTTAGTTTGAAAAGTTGAGGCAGGAAGTGCCATTACTTTGTCAAAAATATCCCCAGATAAACGCGCCTCTATTGAGGTAGAAATAAAATTTATAACATAATCTTTTGCATAGCCTAATATACCACCAATAATAAGTGCTGCGCAAACACCTATCAATAAAATATAGAGCGTAGAAACTGCTCCATAATTTAGGACTTTGTCAAGTGATATTTGAATAAATACAATTGGTGCAAGACTCAAAATATGGGTAATAATAGCTGCTATTAATGTCAAAGCCAGCAACCCCTTAAAACGATAAAGCTCAGGTACAAACCAAGTCCAATCGAACATACGATCTTGAGATGTAATTCCAGTCTCCTCAGAGATAAGATATATAGATCCTGCCCAGTTTTTCCTAAAATCCTTATCTTCTTCAATTAAAACTTTGTTTGTTGGATCTAAAGGGTCAATAGATTGAATTTCGGATAAACCTTCCCTTTTCTTATTACAACTAATAATTATCTTGGTTGTTCCGTCTCGCATCATTGCTAAACAAGGAAAATAATAAGATCGGCTTAAAAATGTTTTAAACTTTGGTTTTAACCTTTGTACTCTGACACTTTGTTCACTTAATGATTTCTTTAACTCACGTTCAGACCCTATCTGTCCCCTAGATATTTTTTGTTCTAACTGTTCAGCTGTAATTCTAATACCAAACTGTCTAGATAATGCTATGGCTCCTAGAGATAAAGATCTTAGTGTTTTTAAGTTCATCTTTTAAACCCTACATGGAATTATATTTTATAATAAAATTATTATATAATACATATCAAAATCATCTTAATTTTAAATTTCAAGATTTATAGTTATTTCTAACACTTATAATTTCATTATAAACTAAATTTGCAATTTGAGTTTCAACTGTATCGATTACTAATTTAAGTACTTGCAACAATCCTCCGAAGTTCCATAGCATAAATCATTTTTATGGGAAGATATTAAAATAACATCAAAGACAAGGTTGGGTTGCATTTTTAAAAAATAACAATGAGTTGATTATCATCACCCTTTACCATAATTAATAATTTAATTTATAAGATTTTTTTGATCAACTATCCTACCATCGGTTCATCTGGACCTTTTTCTGGTTCTGAATCTGTATCTGGGGAGTCTGAAGGAGAATCGACAGCCGCGTCTGGAGATGTTTCTTGAACATTCCCACCAGCTCCTTGATCCATTGCTTGATCCATAGCCCCCCCTAGTGCCGCGTCTAAATCAGCCATTTGATCACCTTCAGTTCCAGGTGGTGGATTGGCAGCCATGGGATCAAGAGCCGCGTCGAGAGCCCCCATTCCACCATCATCTGGTTCTATTGACCCTGGTA
>CACHDI010000068.1 GCA_902578545.1 uncultured Alphaproteobacteria bacterium | reverse complement strand
GCTTAAATCTACCAAATCATTCATTAACACCTCCAACAAAGGTATTTATTATACACGAAAAAAAATAATCCACAGACTGTTAATTAAGTGGATAACCAAGGTTTTATGATTTTATTTTTGATCTGTAGAGATTTTTACTTCATCTTCAGAGGAATTATTAGATGGAACTTTTGATGAATCCTCTAAAGTTTGTTTATTAGAATCGTTTGAGATTTCACTATTATCACTTTCTTCTTTTTGATTCCCAATTTTTTCAGCCATGTTTTCATCATCAAACATGTTATTAATTGCAGCTTTTTCATCAACAGTTTTCGTAATATCAGTTTTATCTAGTTTTTCCCCTATTTCTTGTAGTTTTGCTTCTTCAATACTTCTTGCAACATTGATGAAAATTTCAGCAGAAATATCAGAATGTAAACTTACAATAATCTTGTATACCCCCAGTTCTTTAATGGGTTTTTCAAGTTTGATTTGATTTTTTGAAATTTCAATCCCATCAGCAGATACAATTTCATTAATATCTTTTGAAGACACAGACCCATACAATGCACCTGTATCCGAAGCAGATCTTATTAAAATGAATGATTTACCGTCTATTTTAGCTTTTACAACCTCTGCTTCTTTCTTATTTTCCAAGTTTTTTGCTTCCAAAATAGATTTCTGTTCTTTAAAAAAGTCAATATTTTCTTTTGTAGCTCTTAAAGCTTTTTTAAATGGTAGTAAGAAATTTCTTGCATATCCTGATCTTACGTCAACAATGTCGCCCATCTGACCTAATTTGTTAATACGCTCTAATAAAACTATTTTCATTATAAAAGACCTATTTCAATGCATAGGGTAATAGGGCTAGCACCCTAGCTCTTTTAATAGCAATGCTCAATTCTCGCTGTTTAGATGAAGATACAGCAGTAATTCTTGATGGTATTATTTTACCTCTTTCAGAAATATATCTTTGAAGTAACTTAATATCCTTGTAATTTATGTTTGGAGAAGACGGAGAGGAAAATGGGCAAGATTTTCTTCTTCTAAAAAAATTTTTGTTCATTAACATTTTAAATACCAAATTTATTAATTCATTAACTCTTGAGATTCCAATTTATCAGACGAATCTGTGGAATAATCATCATTTTTTGTTTTTGCACGCATCATGATTGAAGGACCTTCTTCATGCTTATCAACTTTAATTGTCAAAACTCTCATAATATCTTCATTTAGCTTCATAAGTCTTTCCATCTCTAGAGCAGCGCTTGGTGGACTATCTGACTTAATCAAGGAATAATGTCCTTTTCTATTTTTATTTATTTTATAAGCTAAAGTTCTTAATCCCCAATATTCATGTCCTACTATTACACCGCCGTTATCTTTTAGAATATCTGAATACTGTTTAATGAGGTCTTCAGTTTGAGAACTAGATAAATCTTGTCTAGAAATAAAAACATGCTCATATAGAGCCATAGGCTATCTCCTAATTTTCATATTTGAATCAAATTTACAATCAGTGTTCTTATAAAGAAGAAGTTACAGATTGCAAGAACAATGATGAAAAATATGAATAATTATATGATGCATAATATTTATAAATTTTTTAAAGCATTTTTCAAAAAATCATGAGATCTTTAAAATTTTTAAAATTAAGAAATATTATTGAATAATATGAATTAATATAATACTCATCACATTATTTAAATAGAGGTATATTTAATTGTTATCATTAGTATTTCCAGGACAAGGCTCTCAATATATTGGTATGGGTAAAGACTTCTCTCATAACTTTCCTATTGCAAATGAAGTATATAGGGAAGTAGATGATGTATTAGGCTTTTCTTTATCAAAGTTAATATTTAATGGTCAAATTGAGGATTTGACTTTAACAAAAAATGCACAACCAGCAATAATGGCAACATCAATCGCTATTTTAAAAACTTTAGAAAAAGAAGGTTTTAAAATCAAAAAATCTAAGTTTGTTGCTGGTCATTCTTTAGGTGAATATACTGCTCTCTGCGCATCTGGCGCAATAAGTCTTGCAGATACCGCTCATATATTAAAAATGAGAGGTATTTTTATGCAAGAAGCTGTATCAGTTGGGGTGGGGGCTATGGCTGCTATTTTAGGTCTAAATTTAGATAATGTAGAAACATTAGTTGCCGAAATTAAAGATAACGAAATTTGTGAAATTGCCAATGATAATGAACCTAATCAAGTAGTTTTATCAGGGCACAGAACTGCTATTGAAAAGGCATGCGTTAAAGCAAAATCTTTAGGAGCAAAGAGGGCTATTTTATTACCAGTTTCTGCACCATTTCATTGTTCACTTATGGCTCCAGCGCAAGAAAATATG
>CACHDI010000067.1 GCA_902578545.1 uncultured Alphaproteobacteria bacterium | reverse complement strand
AGAAAGATAAATAGGGTGTCTAATTAATTTGAATAACCCTTTTGTAGGCATAGGAGGAAATATTGGTTTTCTTGAAAAAAACATAGAAGTCCAACCTAATGATCCCGTCTGTACTTGGTAACCGGCCTGAAATGAAGATATACTTAAAAGAACCCAGCTAATAATAAATAAAAAAGCACCCTTATTGGATTTTGCCAAATGTAACTGTTACACCTCACATTGCTGCTGACACTCCTGTAGAAAGTTCCGCTAAAGTAATTGCTAATAACATTAAAGTTTTGATGGAGGGCAAATTACCCAATGGTATGGTTGATTTAAATAGGGGTTACTAAATTAAAATATTATAGTGTTACTCTAAATTAGAAAATAACATGTTATTAATAATAAGAAATTTACTTGTCATTCTAAAAATAAAGTTTTATTAAACATTAGGTTTGATATTGGTTTTAATATGAAAAAAGCTTTTAAATTTCTCACTGAATATTCTCTTCTATTGATTATAGGGGCATTAATTGCATTAGTATGGGCTAATGTTAACTATGAAAGTTATCATCATTTTGTAGAATATCCCATATGGGACCATGGTTTTATTGGTCACGGTCATTATGACGAAAACGGACACTTTCACCGTACCCTTACCCTTCATTATTTAGTTAATGATTTATTAATGGCGTTCTTTTTTGCAGTTGCAGGAAAAGAAGTATGGGAGGCTGTAGCTCTTAAATCTGGCCCATTAAGGGGAAAAAAAGCATTAACGCCTCTTGTTGCTACTTCTGGTGGAATGTTTGGTCCAATTGCTGTTTACTTAGGTTTAGCATATTTTATGGGATCAGATACCTACACTGCTGTAGCAAATGGATGGGCAATCCCAACTGCAACTGATATAGCATTTTCTTATCTTATAGGTAGAATAATTTTTGGTGCAGGTCATCCAGCAGTTAGATTTTTATTACTTTTAGCTATAGCTGACGATGCCGCAGGATTAATAATCTTGGCTATATTTTATCCATCAGGAGAATTACAACCAATTTTCATAATATACGCAGGGTTAACAGCATTTTTAGTTTATATTTTAGCAAACTGGTTGCCAAGAAGATTAGATGGAGATGATCCTAAAAATCCTGTATCCTCTAAAGTAAGGAAAAGGTTTTCTTTTTGGCCATATGCCATTGGAGGAGCTATTACTTGGCTTTGTTTTCAAGAGTCAGGAATTCATCCTGCATTAGGCTTACTTTTTATGATACCTGCAATTCCTCATGCAGAAACTGACTTTGGTTTTTTTGCAAAAGAAGAGGAGCATGAACACGATTTACTCAATGATATTGAACATGGTTTAAAAATTCCAGTTGAATTTATCTTATTTTTCTTTGGATTAATGAACGCAGGTGTTGCATTTTCTGCTATTGGTGACGCTACCTGGTTAGTACTAGCAGGTCTTTTCATTGGTAAACCTTTTGGTATATTCATTTGTGGTTGGATAGCTGCTAAGCCTCTTAATTTTGGAATGCCAGAAGGTATGACATATGCTGATATTTTTGTATTAGGAATGGTAGCTGGTATTGGTTTTACAGTTTCTCTATTTGTGGCTTCTGTTGCTTTTGATCCAGGTGCTGTCCAAGATGCAGCTAAAATGGGGGCATTATTAAGTTTTGCAGCAGCAATCATTTCAATAATTTTAGGTATTTTGTTTAAGATTAAAAAAGTACACTAATTATATTTTTGGATTGTGGAGCCAGCTAAACAGGGGTACATGTTTCACTGGCTCAAGAGGGTTTACGGATCCAGATAAGATTTATCTGGACGGGCTTATAAAGGAGCCAACCTAGATTTAAGCTGCAATTAATGAGCCAAATTTTGATTTTTCTATAATTAAATTTTTATATGATTGATTTTATTTTTGGTCTGAGACTTGCAAATTAGTTGTTGATAAAGAGTTGGAAGATTAAATGAATAAACGCTTTACATCTCCTATCGATCGAGCCAGTGAAATGATATTGCTGGCTCACCAAAATTTTTTACATTGCTTTTCTTTTTTTGCAAAACAAAATTCAAAATAAGATGAAGAAGTCCGACCTACCGTCAAAGATATGTGTTATTTGTAAAAGACCATTTAAATGGCGTAAAAAATGGTCAAAAGTTTGGAAAGAAGTCAAGTACTGTTCTAATGCATGTAGAAGAAAAAGAAATTAACATAGTAAATTTTATTGGGTGCGCCAAATAGTCACCAATTTTTGCGTTGAAATAATAGTGAAGAGTCTATATTCCATTTATTTTTACACATTAGTGTATTACTTCCTCCCTATACCTGGGCTACTTAAGTAGCCCTTTTTTTTAAAAACTTTTGAGTAATTTACTAATTAATTTGTTTCATGAAATATATTAAGAAAT
>CACHDI010000066.1 GCA_902578545.1 uncultured Alphaproteobacteria bacterium | reverse complement strand
TAGGAACTAAAAATGCCTTACTAGGTTGATTATATCTGTGGTTTGACCGTCCAATCCTTTGAATTAATCTATTTAAACCTTTAGGAGCTCCGATTTGAATAACTAAATCAATTTCAGCCCAATCAATTCCAAGGTCTAAAGAGCTAGTTGCCACAACACAATCAAGAATTCCTTGACTCATTTTTGTCTCAACTTTTTTTCTTAATTCCAAATCTAAGGAACCATGATGAATAGCTATTTTATATTTTTTGATATTATTGTTCCACAATTCATGAAATACAAATTCTGCTTGTCCTCTGGTATTTACAAAAATTATTGTTTTTCCAATTCCCAGTAACTTTTTATAAATTTCTGATATTGCATGAATTCCTGTATGACCAGACCAGGGAATTCTTTTATCTGGTTGAAAAATTTCAATATTTGGAGAAACTTCATTTTTAATTTGTATTAAATCAGTTTTATGAGGTGAAAGCCAATTCATTGCAAAACTTGGTGTTTTGATAGTAGCAGATAATCCAATTCTTTTTGCACCAGTCGCTATTTGAAATAATCTAGCAAGATTTAAACTTAATAAATCACCTCTTTTATTATTTAAAAAAGTATGAATTTCATCAATTATAACAAACTCTAAGTCCTTAAATAATGTGCTTGCAAATTGATTTGATAATAAAAGTGCTAATGACTCTGGAGTTGTCATTAAAAAATCTGGAGGATTTTTTATTTGTCTCGACTTTATATTTTGTGAAGTATCACCAGTTCTTGTTTCTAAATTAATTGAGAGATTAAGTTCTTTAATTGGTTTAGAAATATTTCTGTGAATATCTATGGTTAAAGCTTTTAAGGGAGATACATAAAGAGTATCTAATTTAGGTTTTTTTCTTTGATAATTGAAATTTAATAAAGATGGCAAAAAACCTGTTAAAGTTTTTCCTGTACCTGTCGGAGACTGAACTAATATAGAATTATTTTTTTCTATAGATTTAAGTATTTGTATTTGATGAGGAAACCATTGCCATCCTTTATCAGTTATCCATTGATTAATAGGATGGGATTTAAGTTTATTATATAATTTCTTATATTCTATTTTATGGGACTTATTAATCATAAATTATATATAGAAACAATTAATGCATATATCGACCCTATTATGCCTGTGGAGAACGCAATAATTACTCATGGTCATGCAGATCATGCTAGGGCTGGTCATCAAAATGTATTAGCCACACAAAATACAATAGATATTATGAAGATAAGGTATGGTCATAGATGTGCAAACTCTTTTCAATCTTTAGAATACCAAAAGCCACTAAAAATAAATGATTTAACTATAACATTTTATCCTGCAGGTCATATTCTGGGAAGTGCTCAAATTTTGATAGAGGATACACATAATCGGTTATTAATTACTGGTGATTATAAAACTTCATCTGATAGTTCTTGTCAAAGCTTTGAACTTGTAGAATGTGATCAACTAATAACCGAAGCAACTTTTGGATTACCGGTATTTCAGCACCCAAAACCAGAGAATGAAATAAAAAAAATAATAAACGCTTTTGAAAGAAGTGAAAAGAAAACATATATAATTGGAGCTTATGCACTAGGAAAATCACAACGTGTAATAAAACTATTACGTGATATTGGATATAATGATACGATTTTTTTACACGGTTCCCAGGTAAAAATCTGTGACTATTATGCTTCTCAAGGTATTGATCTTGGCAAATTAGAACCAGTTGCTCACAAAAAAAATAAGGATTTTGAAGGTAAAATTGTTATTGCACCACCCTCAGCTTTAAAAGATAAGTGGTCAAGACGTTTTTCAGAACCAGTAATTTGTTATGCATCAGGTTGGATGTCAATTAAACAACGTGCAAAGCAAAGCTTAGTAGAAATACCATTAATTATTTCTGATCACTGTGATTGGAATGAACTGACTGCTACTATAAAAAAGTGTAAAACTAAAACGGTTTGGGTCACTCATGGTAGAGAAGATGCTTTAGTATACTGGTGTAGAAAACAGGATATAAATGCAAAGCCCCTATATATGCAAGGACGAGAAGAGGAACAATAGTTGAAGAAATTTTCCTTATTGTTAGAAAAGTTATTATTTACTCCAAGCAGAAATAGAAAAAAATCAGCTCTCAAAGAATATATAGCTAATACTCCAGATCCTGACAGAGGATATGCTTTGGCTGCTATAACTGGTGATTTTAAAATGAAAAATATAACTGCTAGCTTTTATCATGAATTAATCAAGGAACACGTAGATTACGAATTATTCAAAATGTCATATGACTATGTAGGAGATTTAGCAGAAACAATTTCATTAATCTGGCCAAATACTGCTAAAAATAATTTACATGAATTGTCACTTAGAAAATTCATTGAATTAATATCAAAAAAATCAAAGCCAAAACAAAAAGAAATTATTTTTGATTTAATGAATAAATCAGAT
>CACHDI010000065.1 GCA_902578545.1 uncultured Alphaproteobacteria bacterium | reverse complement strand
TTTGGATTTAAAATTTGGAAAAGTGCTGCTTGGTAAAACTTTATGGGTTTTACATTTTTATTTTTTATTTTATTAAATGATCCAAGTATTTGATAACTTAGATAAACTAAATAGGCTGCACACAAAACCTTTAAAACAATTTGTATTTCTGGAAAAATTTTGAAAACTTTTCCAAAACCTGAACACACCAAAAGAAGTTGAAAATTATGGCCTACAGTTATTCCAAGTATTACTGGAATAGTTCTTTTAAAACCAAATTTGATACCAGATGCAAGTATCATGGCATTATTTGGGCCTGGAGTAATATACATGACCAAATAAAAAGATATTAAAGCAATGATATAATTTGGATCAATCATCTTTAAATCATTTTTTTTTGTTAAGAAAATAGATTGTTTTCAATTTTAAGCTATTTCAATAAATTCAACAAAAACATCATTTTCAGACGAAAGCGAAACTCCTTCAAGTTCAATTGATAATGAACCCCATTTAATTTTATTAGAATCTGAAATTGAAAAATTTTCAGTATCACCGCTCTCTCTAAAGAAAACTATTTTATCGCCTTCGGCTTTAGAGTAATCTTTAATAATATCGTTGCCAGAATTTTTTGAAAACCAAAAGCTATCAGAACCTGTGCCACCAGTTAGAATTTCAGCATCAGTTCCACCAAATAATGTATCATTTCCATTACCACCATTATAAGTAAAAAATTTAGTATTCAAAGTAGATGACGATGAGGAATTAGTTGATATAAAATACAGAATTTGTGCAAAAGTAGGGTCATTTTCAACAGGCAAATGATGACCTGCCAATGAGCTTTTTATAAAAAGCGAGTTATCAAATTTATCAGCAAGTCCTTGTGCTAAATTTTTAAAAAAATAATCATATTCACCTGAAAACACCAGTGCCGGAATTTTAAAAGGTGCTTTAGAATTTATTTGATTAATTAAACCTTCATGAGTGGTTGGTAGATAACCGTTATACATCATTGCTATTTTAAAAGTATTTGACGTTTTTGATAAATAAACGGGAATAAAAGCAGCTCCTTGTGAATATCCCAATATTCCAAAAAAAGGTCCATTTTCAGATACTAAGTTATCAAGATAAGTAATAGAATTATCTGCCCAATTAGGATCAGTTGTTGCCTTCCCCTTACCGCCAGGAGGATCCTGCATCCATACATTATTTAAAGGAGCATTAGCAAAAATAAATTCATACTCTGACAAATTGTTCATCAAATCTATAACTCCGGCTTGAACTTTAAAACTTGCTGATGTTTCTCCTCCTCCATGAAGTACTAGGATTTTTAATTTGGATGAAGAATCTGATGATGGTGTATCTGATGTTGAAGAATTTGTAGTAGAGATAACTTTTTCAACCTGGGTAGAAGTTGCTTGTTCTGGAATATTTTCATTAGATGTCATCATAGTTAACTTAGCTTTTCCTGATCCAGGTATTGCTTTTTCAGCTATAACCGCTTCTGTTACTTCTTTTTTTGATTTTTCGGCTAAATTTGCGATATTTCCTAATTCATTTCTATCAAAAGATTCAATTGCATCAGTTGAAGTATTTATATTTGTGATTTGATTTTTTGCTTCTGTGAGAACAACTTCTAAGGCATTTAAATTTAATGAAGAGGTTAGAGTATCATCATCCTTTTCATTTAATTTCTGTTTCAATTTTGATGAAGAAGATGAGACAATCTGATCGATAATCGCATTATTAGCAAAATCAACTTTCTGATTTATATTTGATTTATTTTCAACAACCTCAACAACTGTTTCAAGAGCTGCAGAAAAAGCTTCATCATTATCCAATCCTCCACTTACTCCTGATGCTTGAATAGTAGATATCGTTGTATGTAGTTGTAAGGCTACTTTTTCAGCTGTGAGTGCTGTTATTTCTTCTTCGGCAGTTTTATTTTCCTTAAATGGATTAAAGTTTGCAACATCCATATCACTAGGTAACCCGAGTATTTCTTTTACTTTATCTTCGCTTAATTGGGTTTCTGCAACTACTGTAGTTATAGGAGTTACAACAGTATATGTAGCTGGAGCCTTAAGAATTAAATTTTCAATGGCATTTCCAGTTACAGTATCTATAGTTCCAGAAGAGAAAGTAGTGTTACCTATTATATCTCCAACTCTTATAGAATTTATTACAACTTTTAAGTTATCATTAATTGTATTATTAAGATTAATAGTTGCTGATCCATTTACATCAGTTATAGCCATTTCTTCACCAATAGTAAAAATACCATCGTTATTTCTGTCTACAAAAGCCATTGCATTCTGTAGAGGAGATTTCACGGCAGTTATACTAATAGGTGTAATATTTTTTGAACTTTCGTTATTGTTACAGGCTGATAATACCGAAGCCAATATTGTAAATGGAATAAAATTTACACCTGATTTTTTTGAGAAAATTTTCTTGTTACAAACCTTAGTTAGGTAATTTTCTAGAAAATT
>CACHDI010000064.1 GCA_902578545.1 uncultured Alphaproteobacteria bacterium | reverse complement strand
GCTTTAAAATGGTCAGGATCATTTGTATGGGCTTGCAAGAACTATGATGGAGACGTTCAATCAGATACTGTTGCTCAAGGTTTTGGTTCATTAGGATTAATGACAAGTCAGTTAATGACTCCAGATGGACATATTCTTGAAGCGGAGGCTGCTCATGGAACAGTAACAAGACATTACAGAGAACATCAAAAGGGAAACGAAACTTCTACTAATTCAATAGCATCAATTTATGCTTGGACAGGTGGACTAAAACACAGAGCTAAATTAGATAATAATAAGTTGCTTGAAGAATTTGCTCTTAAACTTGAAAAAGTAGTAATTAAAACTGTTGAAAATGGGTCAATGACAAAGGATTTAGCTATGTTGGTTGGAAAGGAACAAACTTGGCTCAATACATATCAATTTATCGAACAGGTGGAAAAAAATTTAATTTTGGAATACTGATTTTTCCGATGATTTATTTTTCTTTAATATAAAATTCAACTTTTGATATTAATTTTTCTGTATTTAATATTTCATTACCTCCGCCTTGCGCAAAGTCTAATCGGCCACCTCCTTTTCCATTAGTTAATTGGTTTAAAATTTTTACAATGTCTTGAGCTGAATATTTAGCAGTTATATTATCGGTTACCCCAACCGTATAGATAGTGTTTTTAACATGAGTTGATAAATTTAAGATAATACATTTATCAAATTTTTGTTTGTATTCATCCGTCAAAGACCTCAAATCTTTCATTTGCAAGTTGTCTAATTTGTTAACAACAAATGATATACCATTTATGATCTTGATATTTTTATCATGCCCTAAATCAGAATTGGATGGTTTATTTTTCTCTAGTTGGTCTATTTTCTGAGTTAATGTTTTCTTTTCAGTTAATAAAGAGTTTAACCTTTCATCTACTGCTTCAATTGGGATTTTTAAGATTGAAGTAATTTGATCTATATATAGTCTATTTAATTGCAAATATTTTATAGCGTTCATCCCTGTGAGGGCTTCAATTCTACGAACACCTGAACTAGAAGCCATTTCCGATTTTATTATAAAAGATCCTATCATTCCAGTTCTATGTACATGAGTTCCACCACAAAGTTCCATAGAGAACCTTTCTCTTAAAGAAGAAGATTTTGCATCCCATAAAGAGTTAAAACCCATCAATACCACTCTTACTTCATTTTCATACTTTTCACCAAAAAGTGCCTGAGCTCCTATTTTTTTTGCTTCTTCTAAATCCATTACCCTTGTATCAACTATTGTATCTTCTAAGATATGTTTATTTACAATTTGTTCCACTTTTTGAATATCATTCGTAGAAATTGCTTTATTACTTGAAAAATCAAATCTTAATCTTTCAGAATCATTCAAAGACCCTCTTTGATTAACTTGAACACCAACTACATCTTTTAAAGCTTGATGCATTAAATGAGTTGCTGAATGATTAGCTGCTATTGATTTTCTTCTATTTGCATCAACAACTAGTTCTACTAAATCACCATTATTAATTTTTCCCTTACTTACAATTATTTTATGAACCATCAAACCTGATATTTTTCTTACTTTTTCAATTTTTGCTTCGAAATTTTCGTTACTTATTATACCAGTATCTGAAACTTGACCTCCACTTTCTGCATAAAAAGGTGATTGATTGAAAATTAACTCTGCAGACTTATCATTTTCAATTTTATCTGCAACATTTCCATCTATAACAATTGCAAGTATCTTAGCTTGCGAATTCAAAGAATAGTAACCAAGAAATTCAGTTGGATCTAAGTTATTGGCTAAATCAATCCATACTTGTTCAATTATTTTTTCTCCTGAACCTATCCATGCATTTCTTGCTAGTCGTTTTTGTTTATCCATTGATAAATTAAAAGTTTCAATATCAACTTCTATATCAATATCTCTGACTGCGTCTTGGGTTAGATCAATTGGGAAACCATATGTGTCATATAATTTAAAAGCTACCTCACCAGAAAATTTTTCTCCCTTATTTAACCTATTTATTTCCTTATCCAATAGTTTTAAGCCTCTATCCAAAGTGGATCTAAATTTGATTTCTTCATTTAGTAAACTCTCTTCAATTAATTGTTTTGCTTCAATCAATTCTGGGAATGCCGCTCCCATTTCTCGTGTTAAAGATGCAACCATTTTATACAGCATAGGCTCTTTAACTCCCAAAAAGTGAATATGCCTCATAGCCCTTCTCATTATTCTTCTTAAAACATATCCTCTTCCATCATTAGTGGGAAAAATACCTTCTGCTATTAAAAATGATATTGACCTAATATGATCAGCAATAACTCTATGATGAATATTATACTTTCCATTTACTTTTTGGCTTGAGAGATTTGCAGATTCATCAATAAGTGCCTTCATTAAGTCAGTATTATAGTTGTCGTGGGTGTTTTGAAGAACTGCGCCCATTCTTTCTAATCCCATTCCAGTATCAATGGAGGGTCTAGGAAGATCTTCTCTTTTATTATTATCTAACTGATCATACTGCATAAAAACTAGATTCCAAATTTCAAC
>CACHDI010000063.1 GCA_902578545.1 uncultured Alphaproteobacteria bacterium | reverse complement strand
TTGGCTTCAAAATCAAAAGCAAGCCTCCAATTTTAAACAAATAATTCAAGTTGCAAACTATTCATATAAGCAAAGAATAATTTTTAAATATTTTTTAAAAAACCAAAAATTAATCACAATTTTGTCATTTTTATTCGGTCTTAATCCAATTTTTGAAATGAACTTTAATAATTATGTCTGGGAAAATTTCGTTCAAACTAATTCAAATAATACGAAGATTAATATTACTAGTGACGAATGGATAAATTTGAAGAACTTATGTTTCAACTAGTTATTGATTCATTTCTTTAAAGCCATTCTTTGTTAAAATTAGAACTCTATCCATCTTTTTAATTAACTCCAAATTATGGGTGGCAACTAAAGCTGCCACATTTTTTTTCTTTACCATTTCAATAAATAAATTAAAAATTAACTGTGAGTTTTCTTTATCCAAATTTCCTGTTGGCTCGTCTGCTAAAAGAAGTTTAGGATCATTTGCAATTGCTCTGCAAATTGCTATTCGTTGTTTTTCACCACCGGATAATTGAAGTGGTCTACTATAAAGCCGATCTTTTAAACCAACATTTATCAATAGCTTTTTTGCATACCCCAATGAATCTAAAAAACTATAACCTTTAATAACTCTTGATAATGCAACATTTTCAATTGCGTTAAATTCATTGATTAGATTGCCTGACTGAAATACGAATCCAATATGCTTTCTTCTTATATTATTTCTCATTTCTATAGAAAGTGCTCTTGTATTATTGTCAATTATTTTGACTTCACCATGAGTAGGTAAATCCAACAAACCAGAAATGTTTAATAATGAAGTTTTCCCCGTTCCAGATGGAGCAATAATACCAACTAATTCAGAATTTTTTATTTTTAAATTCATATTTTGAAAAATAGTTAATCTATTAGAACTATGATCATTAAAAATTTTTGAAACCTCAACTAACTCTAAAACAGTTTCACTCATGCTTTAATGCCTCTACAGGATCAAGCCTTGCAGCATTTATTGCAGGAAATATTGTGACAATTATTGATAATGCTAATGAAACAAAACTAATGTAAGATAGATCAATTATTCTTATTCTAACAGGTACTTCTGTTAGAAATCTTAATTCTGGATTCCATAGCTCCCGATTTAGGCTTTCTTCAATTAAAACTTGTAAATCAGGTAAGTAATATGAAAATAAAGTGCCCAAAATTAATCCAGAAATAGTTCCTAAAACGCCAATAAGAGAACCACAAATGATGAATATTCGAACTATAGAGTTTTGGCTTAATCCCATTGTACGTAATATTCCAATATCTTTTCTTTTATTTTTAACCAGCATAATAAGACCAGAAATTATGTTAAGAGCTGCTATTAAGATTACCAGTGATAAAATAATAAACATTACCCGCCTTTCAACGTCTAGAGCGCTTAGGAAAGCGCCTGAATAATCTTTCCAGGTCCAAATTTCATAATCACTACCTAATAAATTTTTAAGGTTTAATTTTGTTTCTTCCGTATTTAATGGATTTTCTATGAGGACATTGATTTTATCAATTTGGTTTTCTTTATTAAAAAATTCTTGTGCATCTAAAAGTGGCATATATATCCTATATCTATCAATATCATATCGACCAACTTTAAAAATGTATTTTACAGGGAAATCACCTATTCTAGGAGTAGTTCCAAAAATTGTTTTTAAACCATCTGGAGAAATAAGACGTAAGCTTTGATCAATTCCAATTTCAAGATTATTAGCAACTCCATTTCCAATCGATAAACCCATATGAAAATTATCTATGATACCAACCTTTTTCTCAGGATGAGCTATCAAATCTATTTTTTTTAAATCATTTTCATCAATTCCAATTACTTGTAATCCAGAATATTTACCTTCATTTGAACCCATAACTTGACCTGTAATAACAGGATATGAGTGAACTATCCCTTCTATATTTGAAATTTTTTTGATTAAAGAATTACTAGTTTTAATATTAATTATTTTATCAACATCAACAAATACACTTTTATGAATTACCAAATGAGGATTTGCACCAATTATACGGTCAGTGAATTCTTCCTTGAAACCAACCATTACTGCCTGAACCACAATAAGAGTTGCAACACCTAGCGCAACTCCTAAAAATGAAAACCAAGCAATAGTAGAAACTCCACCTTCTCTTTTTTTAGCCCGCAAATAACGCCAAGCTATTAAAAATTCTAATTTTAAATAATGAAAGAATTTTTTCTTCTGAATTTTAATCTCCAATTTTAAAAATACTTAGTTTATTTCCTCAATTCATTTATTAACTCGATTAAATTATTAGAAAGTGGAATGTTTATTCTTTGTCCATTATTTCTAAATTTAACCTCTAGTAATCCTTCTGAAATACCTCTTGGACCAACAATAATTTGTTTAGGAATACCAATTAAATCCATTGATGAAAATTTTGCACCAACACTATCTAACCTATCGTCATACAGTATATCAAATCCACTTGCTTTAAGCATATTATAAATTTTTATGGATATTTCATTACATAACTGAT
>CACHDI010000062.1 GCA_902578545.1 uncultured Alphaproteobacteria bacterium | reverse complement strand
AACACGTAATTTTTATTTGATTTAGTTATTTCAAATTTAAACTGCTGCCTAATATCGAATAATACAAAAATTCATTACTATATCAATAATAATAAATTAGTTGTCACATCAATTAAATTACGTTTATTCTTAACCTATGTAACTTATAAGGTAATAATATGAATATACAGAACAAAAGTCTGAAAAACTCGTTGGAATTTAAATCCATTGATTATCAACTTCAACCTTACACTAATCCAGAATTAATAAGTGAAAAAGGTCCTCAAGTATTTAATTCAGGTAGTGGTGTAAATGTAGAGGATATTGATGGAAATAGTTACATAGAAGGTATGAGTGGTCTCTGGTGTGCTTCATTAGGTTTTGGTGAAAATGAATTAATTGAAGCAGCAGTCAAACAAATGAGAAAACTTCCATATTATCATTCATTTACTGGAAAAACTTGTGAAACAACAATAAAATTATCTGAAAAACTTATTGAAATTGCACCAAATAATTTGAAGAAAGTATTTTTCTGTAATTCAGGTTCAGAGGCAAATGATACTGCAATAAAAATTGTCTGGTACTATCACTCGTCTTTAGGAAATCCAAATAAAAGAAAGATTATAAGTAGGAAAGGAAGTTACCATGGTGTCACATTAGCTGCAGCTAGTCTAACTGCCTTAGATTATGCTCAAAAGGGCTTTGGTTTACCCCTTGATTTTGCCCTTCATACAACATGGCCACATTATTTTCAAAATTCTTATGAAAATGAGAGTGAAAAAGAATTTTGTAGCCGTTTAATTAAAGATCTAGAGCAACTTATAGAAATGGAGGGTGCTGAAAATATAGGTGCTTTTATTGCTGAACCCTTGATGGGAGCAGGTGGTGTTATTATCCCTCCAAAAAGCTACTTTGAGATGATACAACCAATACTTAAAAGGAACGAAATTTTATTTATTGCAGACGAAGTTATATCTGGTTTTGGCAGGACTGGTAATATGTGGGGAAGCCAAACTTTTAATATAAAACCAGATATTGTAACTTGTGCAAAAGGATTATCGTCTGCTTATGCACCTATTTCGGCAGTATTAATGTCTGAAAACATTTCTAAACAAGTTGAAAAACAAGCGATTAAATTAGGTCAATTTGGTCATGGCTATACTTATTCTGGACACCCTGTTTCTTCTGCAGTTGCATTAAGAACGTTAGAAATTATGGAAGAAAGAGATATTATAACTCATGTTAGAGACATAACTACTGTATTTTCGAAAAGAATTTCTGAGTTAAAGAAATATCGATGTATTGGCAATGTTCGTTCAATAGGTTTAATAGGTGCAGCAGAATTTATTAAACCAGGAACAAAAAGAGAAAAAATAGATCCACAACACAAATTTGCTGCTAAAGTTGTAAAAAAAATTCATGAAAAAGGTGTAATTTTAAGAGCTTTACCAATTGACGCTATAGCTTTTTGCCCACCACTTATCATTAGTAAAGATGAAATAAATCAAATGTTTGACAGGATTGAAACTGTTTTACCGGAAATGGATCAAGTTGCTTATGGATATGTTTAATTAAAAATAATTTATCAGAATAAACAATTCTATTTTAAGAAAAAATTACCCCATGATTAAATGGAAAATGTTATAATACAATTACTTATTTGCTTAATTGGTCTATTTGGTCTTTTCTATGGTGGTGAGAAATTAGTTACAGGATCAGTAAATACAGCTTCATTTTTTAAAGTCAAACCTCAGTTTGTAGCAATTACAATTATTGCATTAGGGACATCATTTCCAGAATTGGTTGTTTCCGTAAATGCCGTTGTTGATGAGTCTCCAGGAATAGCTTGGGGAAATGTTTTGGGTAGTAATATTTCAAATATTCTTCTCGTTTTAGGTTTAGCTTCGTTAATGCATCCTTTGTATTTAAAAGGGGGAAAATCAAATTCTAACATTTTTTGGTTATTTTTCTCATCTGTTTTATTTTTCTCAATCAGTGTTGGAACAAAATCAATATCATTTTTCTACGGTATAGTCCTTATATTACTTTTAATAATATTTCTGATTTATATGGTATATAACTCTAAAAATAATGGAAATACGACAGATATAAATAAAATTGAAGAAAAATTATCGTTATGGAATACTATTTTATTTATTTTTTTTGGTATCATAATTTTAATAATATCAGCTAAAGCTGTAGTAAATTCTTCTGTCAAAATAGCTTCACTATTCAATGTACCTGAAACATTTATAGGTCTTACAATTATTGCTATTGGAACATCTTTACCTGAAATATCAGCATCTATAGTCGCAGTAAAAAAAGGCTTCTCTGAAATTGCTGTTGGAAATGTTATTGGGTCAAATATATTTAATACTCTTGGAATTATTGGTGTATGTGCAGTTTTTTCTAGAGGTAGTGAACTTATTGTACCTGAATCTTTTTTAATTTTTGATCTTCCATTTATGTTAATTTCTTTCTATTGCTTTTCACTTCAGCACTTTGTTTTCCACTGAAAATTTGCTCATGTATTTGTGGAGATAGATATTTAGCTAG
>CACHDI010000061.1 GCA_902578545.1 uncultured Alphaproteobacteria bacterium | reverse complement strand
TCTAAATCCAGACTATTAGGCGATATTGATTCTAACATTTCTACTAACGAAATCATCAATGGAAAAAACGTAACCATCAAAGGTTCAAGGGGAGATCCTCTTAATTTTGTACAATTTACCGGTGAAGCTGTTAAAACATTAGCATCGGAAATTACAGCTAATTCTGAAAAAAGTGGTATTATCGTTGATGCTCGTAATACTTTAACTATTACTGATGTTAGTGACACAGGGACATTTAGTTTTAAAATAAACAATATTAAAACTGGTAGTAGCGGAAAAACTATTTCTGGAATAAGTATCACAGATAAAAATGACTTAAGCCCATTTGTGGGTCCTATAAATAATGCGACTGCTGATACAGGAATTAAAGCAGAACTCAGCAGAGATGCATCATCTGTAAGTTTAATTGACGAGAAAGGTTACAATATAAGCCTAACGTCTATGAATGAAGCTAGTGGAACTAAAACATTCAATGTATTTTCAGAATATAGAAAAAGCTCTAGAGATGCAGCACTAAAAGATTTGGCTATGGACTTTGGAAGTGATACCGAGCGTTCTGGTGGTTATGTAGAGTTTTTTGGTTATGATAGATTACGTCCAGAGGATATCCAAATAGAGAAGAAAGACTCTGCATCCATTGTTCCAGGTGAAATATCAATAGTTGGGGATCAAATAAGTATAGGTACTGGAAGTGATTCCTCACCTATTGGTTATATACACTCAACTATAGACGGTGAAGATGGAGCAAGGCTACGTATTAAATTTTATGAAGCAATATTTCCAAATGGAGATTTTGAGGCTGGAAATGTTGGAGACACAAGCGTAAATGGTTGGAATATAACAAATTCGCAGGTAAGGCTAGGAGTAAATCAAATTGGAGGATTAAATTCACCATATGATGATAGTTACCCGGTAGATAACAACGGATATCTAGATGCGGGAAACCTAACAAGTGGTACATTCTCTTCTAGTTTGCAAAATTCAGACACAACAGTAGATTCCTCTAATCCCTCTATTTCCCCTTATATAACACCAGCGCATGGCAACGCATTAGAAATGAAGAGTGAAAATGTTCGGACAAGTATATATGGCCCCAGTAGAGGTGGACCCGGAAATCAAATAGCACGAGGGCCATATATTGTAAGTAATAATTCCATTTATTTAAGATCTGGAGAACAAGTATCTTTTGATTGGCGTGCTGTAGGTGGAGATGATGCTTATGATGTGTATGGATATTTGGTAAATTCTGACACAAATGAGTTTATAACAATTTTAAATCAAACAGGTGGGGACAACGGAGCTCCTTCTACAACAGATTGGGCTACCCAAACGACAGATATTACAAAATCTGGTAATTATAAATTTGTTTTTTTAGCAGGGACTTACGATGAATCAGGAGGATTATTTATGGGAGCAAATCTCTATATAGATAATATAGCTATAACTCCTGGCCCTCTTTTATCCATTAATAATTCTGTTCTTCAAAAAATTGCCGATAAGATAACATTAAAAAACGTAAATATGGATCTTGAAAGTCAAGATATTAATCCGCGAGTCGAAGCGGCTATTGCAACTACTGGAGCATCTTTGAAAACAAAAGCTGTATTAGATAATGTCACCACTTCATTAGCCAATTCCGCAGGAGGATTAAATTCAACTCATACCATTTCTGTAGCAGGTATTTATGATACCGTAGGAGAGAGTATAGATACAAGAACTGTTACGATTGCCGCCAATGCTTCAGCAAAATTGATAAGTGACCAACTTAATGCACAAGTCATACACACAAATGTTGGCTTCACTGCCAAAACTGGTGTCGTTATTTCAGATGCGGATAATGACAATACAATTACCTTTAAATTATCAAATAATAATGGTGGTACAGCTACAATATCAGCAAATATTACCACTGATGATTTGAGTGATCTAAAACGAGCAATTAATGATGAAAAAGCAACTACTGGGATTACTGCGTCCAATGGTATAGTCGCAGGAGATTCAAGTAATCCTATTTGGACACTTGGTAATGATAGTCTTTTATTAACTCACTCTTCTGGAGAAGATATTGCAATTACTGAATTAACAGGAGTTGCTTTAAATGTTAGAATTGCTAATTTTGATAATACGACTTATGAAGATGATGCAAATGAAGTATCACTTCAGGCAGCAAGAAACCTTATTGTAAATCCCATTACAAGCGATCAACAGGTTTTAATAGCAGCTGAAAATAATTCACTCAGTGCGCGATATAGGATTGTAGGCACTAACCTAGCAGGTGCTGCTCAGCAAGAATATTTGATAGTAGATCAGGGTCAAACAAAAAGAACAACAAATAGTTTTGCAACAGTTACTAGGATTGATTTACAAAGAGCCCATCACAGAACTGGGAAAGTAGATATCGGATATTCTGGATCTTCAGAAGCTATAAGTAAAAATCAAGCACCAGTTAATCGTTCAAATTTCACTTTGAATGGAACGGATGTTTCATCTGGTACGGCATTAATAGATCCCGGTGAGTTTATAAGATTAGAAGTTAGTAATGATACG
>CACHDI010000060.1 GCA_902578545.1 uncultured Alphaproteobacteria bacterium | reverse complement strand
CGATTATTGGGATGGAGACAGGCGAATAAATTATGGTGGATACAAGTATATTGAGGGTAGATGGGAAAAAATAGCCAATAGAATGATTGACTTTTACAAGTTGAAGCCTGGCAGTAAAATCTTGGATGTTGGTTGTGGTAAAGGTTTTTTGCTGTTTGACTTTCTAAAAATTGATCCTTCATTTGAAGTCTTTGGCTTAGATATATCCGAGTATGCAATTGAGAATTCTAAACCCGAAATAAAATCAAATCTTACTCTTGGATGCGCCTCAGAATTGCCATACGAAGATAATTATTTTGATCTGGTGATTTCGCTGAACACTTTACATAACTTGTATACATTTGAATTAGAAACAGCTTTGAAAGAGATTGAAAGAGTTGCAAAATCAAAAAAGTACATTTGTGTGGAGTCGTACAGAAATGAAGAGGAAAAAGTAAATCTACTTTATTGGCAGGTTACTTGCGAGTCTTTTTATTCACCTAAAGAGTGGCTGTGGTGGTTTGAAAAAACTGGTTACTCTGGTGACCACTCCTTTATATATTTTGAGTAAAGAAATGACAAAAATACCAAAAATTGAAATGCAGGCAGCTGTCTTGGTAAAGCAGCTGAGGCCTTTGGAGTTGATTAAAGTGAAGCTTCCAGACAAACTTTACGAGGGGCAAGTACTTGTAAAAATTGGCTATAGTGGAATTTGTGGCTCACAACTTGGAGAAATAGATGGGATTAAAGGCCCTGATAAATATCTTCCTCATCTTCTTGGTCACGAGGGATCTGGTGTTGTTCTGGAAACTGGAGAGGGTGTGACAACAGTAAAACCTGGAGATGAGGTCGTATTACATTGGAGGCCTGGGAAAGGAATTCAATCCGCTACCCCAAAATATCATAGTAGCAAAGGGATAATTAATGCTGGTTGGGTTACTTCTTTTAATCAATATGGAATTATTTCTGAAAACAGGCTTACTAAAATTTCAAGCAACTTATCATCTGATATTCTGCCGCTGTTTGGTTGTGCCGCAACTACGGCCTTAGGGGTTATTGAAAACAACGCAAATCTCTTACCAGGACAGAATATTATGATTTACGGTGCTGGGGGTATTGGGTTAAATATGATTCAGCTAGCTAAACTCAAGGGTGCAAAAAATATTATAGCTGTTGATTTACATAAAAATAAACTTCAGCTTGCCCGTGAATGTGGTGCTACACACATAATAAATACGAGCCAAGTAGACAACATAAGATCCGTAATAAGTTCATTATTAGGTAGTGATAAACTTGATACATTTATAGATAATACAGGCAACACTAAAGTCATTGAACTTGGTTATGATATAGTAGCATCTACTGGGAAACTTATTTTGGTAGGTGTGCCAAAAAAAGATGAAAAAATCCAGATAAATACATTACCTCTTCACTTTGGGAAACAAATGATTGGATCAGAAGGTGGAAACTGTGATCCCCATAAAGATATTCCAAGACTAATTGAATACACGGAAACTGGTAAAATTGATTTAAAAATGCTTATATCTCAGATTTATCCCTTAGAAAAAATAAACAAGGCAATAAACGACATTAGAACAGGAGCTATATCGGGGAGAGCTATTATTAGCTTATAAAATATGGAAAAGATACTAATATTAGGAGCTTCTGGTTTAATTGGTGGAGCACTTCTGGAAATTTTAAAGAAAGATGGTAGACACGTTCTGGGGACTTATAACAAGAATAAAGAAACAGAGCTTCTTTACTTTGATTTTTTAAATCCAGACTTTGATGTGCTTAAGTCATTAGGCTCTAACCACATCGTATATGTTATGACGGCATATAGTAATCCCAATTGGATTTCTGAAAATAAAGCTAAGGCTGAAGATTTGAATGTCAGAACAACTAAAGCCATCATTGACTTTTTATCAGTAAAAATGCCTCGCTTGATCTTTATGTCATCAGTGGAAATTTTTGATGGCGTAAAAGGTTGTTATAGTGAAAACGATCAATCAAATCCTCTCAATTACTATGGGATGATGAAAAAAAATATTGAAGATTACCTGGATACTAATTACAGCAACCATTGTATCATAAGAACAGGTTGGAACGTCGGTTTAAATGAAAAAAGCCGATGCGTTGTTCAGCTTACTTATGAAACGCTTTTAAAACCTAACGCTAGAATGGCACGAGATAATTATTTTTCACTTGCTTCTGTGGGGGACACTGGATTGGTTCTATCAAGACTTCTTGAAAAACCCAACGTTAAGAAACTCCATATCTGTTCAGATGAGGTTGTTTGCCGTACTGATTTGGCGAACATAATTATTAATAAAAGTAAATTAGGCAGTAGGATGTCTTTTGATGAGTGCCTATTTAAGGACATTCCATACAAGGAACCAAGAGGAAGGATAAATGACCTTGATAATAGCTTGTCTAAAAAAATATTTGGCTACGATTATAAGTCAACTATTGAAATAATTGAAGAAAAAGTGAAGTATCTTGATGAAAATAAATAACGAATTTAACAATGTTATTTTTGATCAAAGCAAGATATTTTTACTTGATAAAGCCTCTATAGATCAGTTGAAAAATATCGCTATT
>CACHDI010000059.1 GCA_902578545.1 uncultured Alphaproteobacteria bacterium | reverse complement strand
AAACCTTTATCAATTAGAGAATTTAATAAATAAAATGCTGCACCATTAGAAATTCCAACCTTTGAAGCAATTTTTCTAGTAGATATATTAGGATTCTCACTGATAAGTCTCATTATCTGAAATTTAGCATCTTCTGAAATTTCTTTCCTACGACTGGCCATTTAATAACAAAGCTACCGCATCAGATCTACTTTTAAAAGTACCTGTTAGCAAATGGATTATTTTTTTAATAACAATCATAATTGTTCAATTTTGAGCAATAGACTTTATTAAAAAAAATTGCAATCAAATAATTATTGAAATAATAATGTGGTTATTTAGATGCCTATCATCAAATGTATTTAAAAATTAAAAGGATAGAACCAAGTCGTGTATGTGGTACCTTCTACAACATAAACCAAATAAACAAAATATTGCTTTAGAAAATTTAAAAAGGCAGGGTTTCGAAACATTTTACCCATTATTGGAAAATACTAGACGCACTAATGCAAGATTTAAAAAATCTTTTTCACCACTTTTTCCAGGATATATTTTTGTATTTTTTAATATTGAAGATAGTGGTTGGATCAAAATTAAATATACTATAGGTGTATCAAGAATTGTTAGTTTTAATTCTGTACCCTCACAAGTTCCTGTAGACATTATTTTAGCTCTTCAACAAAAATATAACAGATCTAATAAATTGTTTTCTGCTAAAAATATTAAAACAGGTGTTAATACAAAAATTTTGAAAGGCCCTTTATCTGGGTTCGTTGGTAAAATTGAAGAATATGATGCTAAGAGCAGAATAAAAATTCTTTTAGAATTTATGGGTAATCAAAAGAGAATTTCAATTAATGTTGACAAAACAGACCTTATTTATGGCGATTAGCAAATTTTAATTTTTACAAAATAAATATTTTTATTTAAAAATTATTTTATGAGGATTAGACTAAAATTTCATTCATTATATTAGAGTAATATGCAATTTTTATCTGTAAAATTTCAAGCAATTATGATTATAGCTGTTGTCTTATCCTATTTTTTTTCAATTGTTTGTATTGTAATTTTTAAAAACTTTCAGATCTCAGATAAATCTTTTAAAAAAGTTCAAACTGCCCATCACAATTCTACTCCTCGATTAGGCGGTCTAGGTATCTTGTTTTCAATAATCACAATAGAATTAATATTTGGTGGAATTTTTAGACTTTGGTTTTTTATTTGTCTTGTCCCAATTTTTGTAATGGGTGTTTTGGAAGATATGCACTTTGAAACAAAACCAAAAATAAGACTTCTTGTAGGTTCTATATCATCTTTGTTGGCGATTTTTCTGTCAAAATATTGGTTGAGTAATGTTGACTTCCCCTTTTTTGATTATTTTTTGCAAATTTCAATTTTAGGAATTCTTTTTACGACTTTTGCTTCAGTAGGGATGATTAATGCCATAAACTTTATTGACGGTATACACGGTTTCGCTTCTGCAAAAATCGTAGTGATTTCAATAGGTATATTTATTATATCTTCTAAGGTTGGAGAAGAAAGAATTGCGATAATGGGAGCTTTAGTTGCTTGTGCAAGTCTAGGGCTTTTTTTCGTTAGTTATCCCAAAGGAAAAATTTTTTTGGGGGATGCAGGTGCTTATTGTCTTGGTTTTATATTAGCATGGCAATTAATCATATTATTATCCCGAAATCCGGAATTATCAGCTTGGTCACTTTTGGCCTTGGTTTTTTGGCCAGTAATGGATACTCTTTTTTCCATATTCCGAAGAATTATAAGAGGAAAACCTACTAATAGACCTGATTTACTACACTTTCATCAAGTGATAATGAGGGCTATTGAAATAATTTCAAAAAAAGAAATTTCAAGAAGAATTTCAAACCCATTGGCTACTGCCACAATATTACCTTTTTCTTTTTTTCCAATTATATTTGGGGTTAAATATAGTCATGATGTGAATGCTGGATTAACCATAATTTTCATATCTGCTACATTATATGTATTAAGTTATTACACTATTATTTTAGCTTTAAAAAATCATAGAATTAGAAATAATGCTTCTAATTTTACTAAGCCATTTTGGAGTGTTATTTCTTTATTAACAAATCAATATAGTAAAATCCAAAAAGATTAATTTCATAAATTATATTTCATTTAGAACTATGTGGTAGCTTTTAGTTCGATTATTTTTTAAATTTTTTATTGATCTATTTATACAATAGTAATTATCAAAAAAATTGAAAATTATAATAATAGTGTGAGACAAGGGAAGTATGAATCCTACTATCTAGATGGTCAATTATGGAAAGAAGTTAATATTAAAGATGGAAAAAGTAATGGTCTTAATGAACAATATCATAGAAATGGTCAGTTACATCATAAAGGATATTTGAAAGAAGGAAGATGGGAAGGTCCATGGGAGATATATTATGATAATGGACAGTTAGAATCTAAGGGGGAGCACTACTGATGGAAAACAAGTTGGTCCTTGGGTAGGATATCATGAAAATGGAAAGTTAAGGGTAAAACAGAATTATATAGATGGAAAAAAAGATGGTATTAGGGAATACTTCAACCAAGATGGTTCTCTGGAAAAAACTGAAACTTAAAAAGATGGTGTGAAGATAGATTAACCCTTAAAATCTATTCTATTTTTTCCAGACTTTCTTTATTTTGTCTACAATTAGTTCCTGTCTCGCAACTTAACTAATCAGATCTTCTGGAGATTCTACAAAACTTTCT
>CACHDI010000058.1 GCA_902578545.1 uncultured Alphaproteobacteria bacterium | reverse complement strand
TTTTCTATCGAAACAACACCGTTTGTAGCAGAAAAAATTGGAAATTTTTCAGATTTTATTAGACCTTCAACTACTATTTTTATAACTTTTCTTCCTGGATCTGATTATAAAAAAACAATAAGTACAGCAAAAAAAATAAACACAGAAGGCCTTAACCCAGCACCTCATTTTGCTGCTAGATCAATTTCTTCAAAGAAAATGTTAGAAGACTATATTGCGAGAGTAACAGGAGAAGCAAATGTAAAAAAAATTTTGTTAGTTGGAGGAGCCGGAAAGGAACAAATTGGTCCATTTCCAGATACAATAAGTCTACTAGAGACTGGAATTTTTGATAAATATGGTATTTCAGAAATTGGTATTGCAGGTCATCCAGAAGGAAGCCCTGATATACCAGATATAGAGATCAAAAAGGCACTTTTTTTAAAAAATAAATTTTCTGAAACTTCTAATGCTAAGTTTTTTATAGTTAGCCAATTTTGTTTTGATGCTGATACTATTATGAATTGGTCAAAAAAAATAAATCTTGAGGGAAATAAAATACCTATAATCATTGGCCTTCCAGGAATTGCTAAACTTTCAACCCTATTAAAATATTCTTTGTCTTGTGGAATTGGTAATTCCGTTAACTTTTTAAAAAAACAAGGTTCAAATGTTTTAAACTTAGTCAGAACTCAGGAACCTAATGATTTGGTCAGAAAATTATCACATTCTGAAGAAGCCTTGAAGGAAAATAATATTGAGGGAGTTCACATATATCCATTAGGGGGAATACGCAAAAGTTCTAATTGGGCAAACGCAATAATGGATGAGAAAATAAAACTTACTCCAACTGGATTTAGTGTTGATTATTAACTAAAACACCAATGCATAATTCCTTTTTGAACATGCAACCTATTTTCAGCTTGTTTTAGGAAAATATCAAAAAATTTATCAGCTATGTCCGACATGATTTCATTGTTTCTGTAAATAGGCATGCAATGAAAAACTAAACTTTCCTTATTTGAAATTTTTAATAATTTTTCAGTCAAAGTATAATTTTGCATCTTTTTTTTTCTAATTTCTCTTTCCTTTTCAGTTTGATGCATAGAATACCATGTGTCAGTAACGATAAGGTCAGCATTTTTTAATGCTTTTTTAGGATCAACCTCATATTGAAAGTTTTGAACACCATTATCTCTTGGTATAAATTCTAATGGCCCACATATAATCAATTCAAAGTTAAATTTATCTGAAGCTTGAATGTAACTATTACAGACATTGTTTGCATCTCCTAGCCAAACTACCTTCTTATCCTCGATTGAACCTGAAATTTCCTCATATGTAAATATATCTGAAAGAACCTGACATGGATGGGATTGATCAGATAAACCATTAATTATAGGGATATCAGAATATTTAATTAAATCATTTAAATCAGAATGGTTCTCTGTTCTAAGAACAATCATGTCTAAATATTTAGTAAGAACACTTGCTGTATCAGACATAGTTTCTAAATTTGAAATTTGCAATTCATTGCTAGATACAGAAATCGATTTTCCTCCCATTTGAAATATGCCTACTTCAAAAGAAAATCTAGTTCTTGTTGAAGGTTTTTTAAATAGCAATGCCACTACTCTATTAAGTAATAACTGATTAGGATCCTTATTACCATTAGAAAAACCTTTTCTATCTTTTTTAAGTTTAGCAGATACATCAAATATATTTGTTATTTGATTTAAATTTAAATCTTTAATATCTATGAAATTATTCAATTTTCCAACCTTTGTGCAGTCTTGCTCAACAGTTCTACAACATAATCTACTTCTTGTTTTGTTATGTTAAGAGGAGGTAAAATTCTAACAACATTATCTGAGGCTGGGGCTAATAACAAATTTTGATTGAATGCTTCGTTTGTGAAAGAGATGTTCTCAATTTTAGTTTTTAAACCCAACATTAAACCTGAACCTCTTAACTCTTCAAACACTGAAGGAAACTCCCTAACAAGTCCTAACATTTTTTGAGAAAAATATCCTGATATTATTCTAACATTATCTAAGAAACCCTTTTCCAAAACATTAGTCATAACCTCACACCCTACAGCACATGCAAGGGGGTTTCCACCATAAGTCGATCCATGCTTTCCTTTCACCATTCCAATAGATGCGTTGTCAGTTGACAAACAAGCACCTAATGGGAAACCTCCTCCAATTCCCTTTGCTATCGTCATTATGTCGGGTTTTAAATCAAACAATTCGTGGGCAAAAAGCTTTCCTGACCTTCCTAAACCACATTGAATTTCGTCGATAATTAAAAGTGCTCCAGTATCATCACATAAACTTCTAATTAATTTTAAAATTTCTGAAGAAAATGACCTTATTCCACCTTCTCCCTGAATTGGTTCGACGATTACTGCAGCAGTTTTATCAGAAATATTTTGGTATAAAGCATCTCTATCATTAAAGCTTAATGATTTACATCCAGGAATAAGTGGACCAAATCCCTCTTTCATTTTATCAGAATTGGAAGTAGAAATTGCTGCCATTGATCGGCCGTGAAAGCAACCATCAAAGGATAAAATTTCGTGTCTTTCCTGATTTAATTTTGAATGGTAGGCTCTTGCCATTTTTATGGCGCATTCAATTGCCTCAGTACCAGAATTAGTAAAAAAAACTTTATCTGCAAAAGTATTCTCAACAAGTAACTTTGCTAACTTTTCTTGATTTTCTACTCTGTAGAGATTTGAAGTGTGCCATAAATTATTTGCTTGCTCAGTTAAAACTTTCACTAATTTTTTATTACAATGACCTAAAATATTTACTGCAATACCAGAGGCACAATCCAAAAATTT
>CACHDI010000057.1 GCA_902578545.1 uncultured Alphaproteobacteria bacterium | reverse complement strand
CCCAATTAAAGGAAGCCTTTTTTTATCAGATAGAAATTTTTGGTTTGATAAAGTTAAAGTATTACAACGAGGAAGAAAACCTTTTATTATAAATTCTAATGATGTTCCTAAAACAGTAATTAAAGATATTACAAATTCATTTAATTTATGTGGTTATAAAAACAGACCACTTATAATGGGTGTGCTTAACCTTTCACCAGATAGTTTTTCTAATGTTAAACAAATACCTCGAAATAAATTACACAATTATATTGAGAACATAATTAATGAAGGTGCAGATATTATAGACATTGGAGGTGAGTCGACTAAGCCCAACTTCATTGATGTAGAAGATATAGTAGAAATTAAAAGAATAAAAAGAGCATTTAAGCTTATAAATAAAAAATATTCAGCAAAAATTTTTTCTATTGATACAAGAAAGTCAAGTGTAGCTAATTTTGCCTTAAAAAATGGGGCAGCTATTTTTAATGATGTGTCTTCACTGCAGTTTGACCCAAAAAGCATAAATGTTGTGAAAAAGCGTAAATGTTTTGTTTGCTTAATGCATAATTCAGGAAATGGAAAAGACCTTCATAAGAAATTATTAGGTAAAAATTATTTGTTAGATATTTATGATTATCTTCAAGACAGAATAAATTTTTTATTATCCTCTGGTATTCCAAAATCTAAAATAATAATTGATCCAGGTATTGGTTTTGGAAAGTCCATAAATCAAAACTTAAAAATCATTTCCAATATTAATCTATTTCATTCTTTAGGTTGTCCTATTCTTGTAGGGTTATCAAGGAAAGGTTTTATTGGAAAAATAATAGGGCAGAAGGAACCAAAAAAAAGAGTTTTGAGTTCTGTTATTTTAGCATTTGAGCTTATAAAAAAAGGAGTTCATATTATTAGAGTTCATGATATTAAAGAAACTTCTGAGATGTTAAAGATTTTTAATAGCTTAAAATCAAGTTTGTAAAACAAGAAAGTATGTAATGGTTAGGAAAATATTTGGAACTGACGGCATAAGGGGAAAAGTTAACTCAGAATTTATTAATGCAGAATTTGCTCAAAAATTAGGTATTGCTTGTGGTAAATATTTCTTATCGAAGAGTGGTGGTGAAAGATCCAATAGAGTAATCATTGGTAAAGATACTAGGCGATCGGGTTACATGTTAGAGACCGCTCTTACATCTGGTTTTACATCAATTGGTATGGATGTATTTCTTTTAGGCCCTATACCTACACCTGCAGTTGGTATGTTAACAAGATCTATGAGAGCAGATCTAGGTGTAATGATTTCTGCATCACATAATAATTTTGAAGATAATGGAATTAAATTTTTTGGTCCAGATGGTTTCAAATTGTCTGATCGTGTAGAGAAAGATATAGAAAGATTACTATTTGATAAAATTGATCTTGTTGGTCCTTCATTAGTTGGTCGAGTAAAAAGGATAGATGAAGTATTAGGAAGATATACTGAAGCTGTTAAAAAAAGTTTGCCAAAGAATTTGAATTTAAGAAATTTAAAAATAGTAGTTGATTGTGCCAATGGTTCTGCATACAAGTGTGCTCCGCAAATTCTTTGGGAATTAGGAGCCAAAGTAATTCCTTTTGGAGTAAATCCCAATGGTTTTAATATTAATTTAAATTGTGGCTCTACTAATACACTTAAGGCTTCAGAATTGGTAAGAGAACATCATGCCGATTTAGCAATTTGCTTAGATGGAGATGCTGATAGGGTAATATTACTTGATGAAAAAGGTAAAGAAATAGATGGTGATCAATTAATTGCACTTATTGCAAAAAATCTTAAAATGGAAAAAACGCTACAAGGTAACACTGTAGTTTCAACGATAATGTCAAATTTAGGATTACAAAAATATCTTAATAATTTAGGTCTGGAATTATTTCGCACACCAGTTGGTGATAGGTATGTTGCTGAAATAATGAATATCAAAGGTTTTAATTTTGGTGGTGAGAACTCTGGTCATATCATCATGACGGATTATTCATCTACTGGAGATGGTCTTTTAGCTGCACTTCATTTTTTATCAATTCTTAAAAAATCAAAAAAAACTACAAGCGAACTCTTGAATGTTTTTGAACCATTTCCACAAAAATTAGTGAACTTAAAATTTGAACCAGAAAATGATCCTTTAGAAAATTTAGAATTTAAAAAAACTATTGAAAAACTAAGTAGTGCAATTGCAAATAGTGGAGAAATCTTAGTACGAAAATCTGGAACTGAACCTGTAATTAGAATTATGATTCAACATTCTAATTCAAAAATGATTGATCCAATTTTGAAAGAAATTGAAAATAAGATATCAAATTTATAAATTTACTATACTTTTTTTGACTGACAAATAATAATGCCTGTCAATATTAAAAATGATGCAAGAAAAAAATTATTAGGTAACATTTCTTTGAGTAATAAAAAACCAAAAATCGTTGACCAAAGTGGAACCTTGTAATTCACTAAGCTTAAAAATATGGGACCTTCTTTTTTAATTAGGTAAACTAAAATTATTGTTGCGATACCTGTCGGTATTATTCCAAGATATATAATTGCAAATATAGATTGCAAATTTATTTTATTTGGCAATAGACCTTGTTTAACTAAAAACGGTAAGCTTAAGACAGAAGCTATAAATAGCGCATGTGTTGTAAAAGATAACAAGTTTTCATCAGCAGCTTTTTTTATAATCATAGCTCCAAACGAGTAAGAAATGGGGGCAAGTATGCATAAAAATAAAAATATAAAATGTATTTCTTGATTATTATTTAAATCTTCGGATGCTTTGGATATAACTAAAAGAGCTGAGCCACTCAACCCAATAAATAT
>CACHDI010000056.1 GCA_902578545.1 uncultured Alphaproteobacteria bacterium | reverse complement strand
CAAGAAGTAGTAGATTATATTTTTGCTCGCGAGAATAATCAAACATATAATCAAAACCAATTTGATAGTGTGATGAGCAATGCGGTATTAGAAACTGTTAAAAAACAAGTTGATGCAGGTGTGGATATTGTAAGTGATGGAGAAACATCTAAAATAAGTTATGCTACATATGTTAAAGATAGGTATAATGGTTTTTCTGGTGACAGTCCACGTAATCCACCAGCTGATTTAAAAATGTTCCCTAGTTTTTTAAAACGTCTTGCTGAGGATGGTGGAACTCCAAAGTATTCGAGACCTATGTGTACTGATCGAATTACATCAAAAGGTCAGGTTGATTTAAAAAAAGACATAAATAATCTAAAGAATGCAATGGAAAGGCATAATATTTCAAGAGGTTTCATGAATGCAGCTTCGCCAGGTGTTATATCATTATTTTTACAAAATGAATTTTATAATTCTAGAGAAGAATATTTGAGTGCGTTAGCAGATGTGATGCAAGCTGAATATGAAACAATAATAAAAGAGGGCTTGTATCTCCAACTTGATTGTCCTGATTTGGCACTAAGTAGGCATATGCTATTTAGTGATTTAAGTGATGACGATTTTGTAAAAATTGCTGAATTACATGTTGAGACTTTAAACTATGCATTAAGAAATATTCCTGATGAAAAAGTTAGAATTCATATTTGTTGGGGAAATTATGAAGGCCCTCACTGTTGTGATATAGATATGAATAAAGTTTTTTCTACGTTAATGAAGGCAAAAGCTCAGTTCATCTTATTTGAAACATCAAACCCAAGACATGCACATGAGTGGGAAGTATTTGAGAATAGGCGCTCTGAGATACCAGATGATAAAATTTTAGTTCCAGGTGTGATTGATACTACTACAAATTTTGTTGAACATCCTAATTTAGTACGCCAAAGAATTGAAAAATTTATAAATATTGTTGGCAGAGATAGGGTAGTTGCTGGAACTGATTGTGGATTTGGTACTTTTGCAGGTTTTGGTACGGTTGATCCAGAGATAGCCTATGCAAAACTAGCTGCATTATCCAAAGGAGCCTCATTAATACTATAAACATTATTTCAGATAAAAAAAAATTTGCAAACGTATGCAATTATAGTCTATATATATTTGGAATAAGTACTATTCTTTGATAATAAATGGAAGTAATCCTTAAATGAAAGCAATCTTATTTGGATCTATAGGTACTTTAGTAGAAACATCAGAAATTCAAAGAAAAAGTTATAACCTAGCATTTGAAAAAGTAGGGGTAGACTGGTATTGGAATACAGCTACTTACTGTAATTTATTATCTGAACCTGGAGGCTTAAAAAGAATAAGAAAATTCGCTAATAATACTCTTTCTGAAGACAAGATAAAATCAATACATTTCTATAAAGAAAAGTTTTTTACTGAATTAATTCCTGGAACTTTATATTTAAGGCCAACTGTTATTGATGTAATTCGTTATGCTAAGAATAATTCTTTAAAGCTTGGTTTTATTAGTACCACTTCTGAGTCGAATATTAATGTTATAAAATCTGCAATTATTGATGAGTTAGATTTTTCAGTATTTGATTTAATCACTTCAAATAAAAACGTAGAAAAGCCAAAACCTGATCCTGAAATTTATCAATATGCTTTAGATACTTTAAATTTAGCAGAGGATGAAGCGATTGTCATTGAGGATACAGTAGTTAATCAAAATTGTGCATTGAAAGCAGGTGTCAAGTGTATTTTATTTCCTGGTGAGTACGCCGAAATTCCAATAAGTAATAAATACTACACTTTGACATACAATTTAATGAGTAAAGTCGAAGAAGTACTAGGCTAGATATTTCAAATTTAAAGTTGTAAACTGCTAATCTATGAAATATTTACCAGTCACTTAATATTTACTTATGTCTAATAAAGCACAAGTTATTCATAATTTAGGCCCACCTAATTCGATGAAATGGCAAGATTGGCCTATAAGTTATCCAAAAGTAGGTGAAGTAAGACTTAGGCATACAGCAATAGGTGTGAATTTTGCTGATACTTATCATAGAGCTGGAATTTCTCATCCATGGCCTGTATCTAAACCTCCTGTTGTAATTGGTTTTGAAGGTGTTGGGATTATTGATGAAATAGGTCAGAATGTAAAAAATTTTAAGATTGGTGATAAAGTAGCTTATGGTATACCACCACTTGGAAGTTATTCTGAATTTAGAAACTATCCTGCTGATAAATTATTACATTTACCGGTTGAACTTGATGATAAAGAAGTAGCATCAATTTTGATGAAAGGTATGACAGCCCAATATCTTTTGCATCGAACATATAAGGTTAAAAAGAATGACACTGTTTTAATACATGCTGCAGCTGGTGGTATGGGCTTAATTTTATGTCAATGGGCTAAAGCTATAGGGGCAATCGTAATTGGTACAGTATCCACAAAAGCTAAAGCAGAAATAGCTAAAGAGGCTGGGTGTGACTATCCAATTATTCGGTCTAGTGAAAATTTTGTAACGGTAGTTAAAGAGGTTACAAATGGTAAAGGTTGTGATGTAGTTTATGAAGCAATTGGTAAAGATACACTACAGCAATCTTTAGATAGCTTAAAACCAATGGGAATGTGTGCAGCTTATGGGCATGTATCTGGACCTCCTGATCCAATAGATGTTATTCAAGATCTGGGACGTCGCGGATCACTTTTCATAACTAGACCCGCTATAATGCATTATCTAGCAACTCGCAATGATTTAGAATGGGCTGCAAATGATTTATTTAGAGCGATTGCTAAAGGAACAATTAAATCGAAGGTAAATTATGAATTTCAACTAAAAGATGCTGTTAAGGCACATGAGGCAATAGAGTCA
>CACHDI010000055.1 GCA_902578545.1 uncultured Alphaproteobacteria bacterium | reverse complement strand
TCGTTGTTAAATTAAAAAGAATTGAGCCTTAAAAAAACTGAGTTTTTTCAATAATTAAAGAACCCGTATTTTTAACTATATATCCAAAAATTGGATTAAATAAAAGATTAACGTATACTAAAATATTATGGGCAAATTTTTAAAAAAATTACCTTCATTCAACTCACTCGAGTCAATATACCACCTTAAAAAGTGACTTAGTTATGGATGCTCTTCTTTTATGCGCTGGGCTTGGAACTAGGCTGAGACCTTTTACAAATACTTGGCCAAAGTGCTTAATGCCAATTTCAGGTAGACCATTAATAGACTATTGGCTGTTGAACTTAAAAATATCAGGTTTTACAAGAGTTTTTATAAATACTCACTGGAAACACAAAATTGTTGAAGATTATTTGCTTGGTGAAAATTTTGGCCTTGAAATTGTTTTGATGTATGAACCGGAACTTCTTGGAACTGCTGGTACAATCAGAAGCTTGAATAAATTTCGGGAAAATGAAGCAATCTTATTAGCTCATGCAGATAATTTCTGCGATATTGATCTGCTTCAACTTAAACGTTTCCATAATGCACACTCTGCTTCGATTTCGATGGTTATATTTGAAACTGATAATCCTGAGGACTGTGGTATTGTTGTTCACGATAAATCTAATCTAGTCTCTGAATTCTATGAAAAGGTTGCTGCCCCACCTTCAAACCAAGCAAATGCCGCAATATACGTTATTGATCCTGTGGTAATTGATTATGTGAATAATAATAGCTCAGTGAAAGATTTCTCTACTCAAGTTATACCAAATTTCATGTGTGACATTAAAGCGTTCAAACATTCTGGGATTTTAATTGATATTGGCAGTCTTGAAAGACTTAGATCAGCTCAGTTAGTTGAAATGACCAGTTTAAAAAATATGGTTACGTCGTCTAACAAACGACCCATTTTACTTCCAGAGTATTTGAAAATTGAACGTGAATTGCTAGAAAACTAAAAAATGAAAAATCGAAATGATCTGAAAAAATTAAGTAACCTAGTAAGATTTGAAGTATTAAAGATGTCGCATGCTGCTAATGCTCCCCATTTAGCATCATCCCTTTCTTGCGTTGATATTATAACGGTTATTTATAAAAAAATTCTCAATTTTAATAGTGAAAACATAAGCTGCGCAAGCAGAGATAGATTTATTTTGAGCAAAGGACATGCTGCAACTGCTCTTTATGCGATGTTGAATCATTTAAATATATTATCCAGAGAGGATATTTTATCATATACGAAAAGAGGTTCTTTGCTGGAAGAGCACCCAAATCCAAAACTACCGGGAGTTGAAGCTGCAACTGGTTCACTTGGACATGGACTATCAGTAGGCTGTGGCATTGCATTATCATCAAAAATAAACAAATCAAACTTCGAAACATTTGTATTATTATCAGACGGTGAGTGTAATGAAGGTTCTACTTGGGAAGCTGCTTTGTTCGCCTCTGCAAAAAAGCTTAATAAATTAACAGCTATTGTGGATTTCAACAAGTGGCAAGCAACTGGAAGAAGTCAAAAAGTTCTTGGACTGGATCCACTTGTAGATAAGTTTCACTCCTTTGGTTGGGACGTATCCGAAGTAGATGGCCATAATCACGATGAACTTGAAACTTGCATTAAACAAAAGAATAAGGATAAGCCGTCTATGGTTGTAGCACATACAGTAAAAGGTAAGGGCGTTTCTTTTATGGAGGATGATAACAATTGGCATTACAGAATTCCTAACCAATCAGAGTTAGAAAAGGCGAAGAGGGAATTAAATATAAAATGAGGAATGCATTTGCTGAAGAAATTACGACCCTAGCACAAACCTATTCTGATATAGTTTTGTTAGCTGGCGACATAGGAAATCGGCTATTTGACAGGTATAAAGAAAGCATACCTGAAAGATTTTACAATTGTGGTGTTGCGGAGGCAAACATGACTGGAGTTGCTTCGGGTTTGGCCACCAACGGACTTAAAGCATTCACGTACACTATTACTCCATTCAATACATGCAGATGTTTCGAACAAATAAGGCTTGATATTTGTTACCCAAATTTGCCTGTTACGATTGTTGGGACTGGTTCAGGATTATCTTATGCTGGTCTAGGCGCAACACACCATTCTATGGAAGACATTGGAATCTTAAGGACAATTCCCAATCTGCAGATTATTTGTCCTGCTGATCAATCAGAAGTAAGGCTATCACTTAGGGCGATTTACGAAAGTAACAAACCAACATACCTTAGACTTGGCAAAAAGGGAGAGCCTAAAGTTCACGATAATGACCCTGAGTTTAAGATTGGTCAGGCTATTAAACTTTGGGGAAGTGGAAATATCAAAATTTTAGGTGTGGGAAATACAGTTGATCTGTCTATACGCTGTCATAATCTTTTGAAAAATAAAGGTGTTGACTCGGAAGTATTTAGTTTTCATACAATAAAACCCCTTGATGATAATTTGCTGAATCAAATTTTTAATGAAAATTGTTACTGTATCGTTGTAGAAGAACATGGGCTAATTGGAGGAGTTGGCTCTGCGATATTAGAATGGGCAAACGATAGAGGATTCGAAACGAATAAATTAATGCGTTTTGGTGGGCCAGATCGTTTTCTGTCCGCGGTAGGAAGTCAAGAAAGTGCAAGAGATGAGATTGGCTTAAATGCTGAGAGTATATCTTCAAAAATATTAAATAGAATGAGATCTGTATGATAATTGGGATAGATTTTGATAACCAAAGGGATCGTGAAGAAGGATTTATGTCAGAGCTAAAATCTTCAGGGTTTCAAATCCATTGTCGTGAAGTTGGTAACTTCGTTCTAGAGGAAGCAAGGGAGGCAACTCGAAAAATGTTTTTTAAAGATCCTCCAGATGCAGTATTTGTTGCTAATGATCATATGGCTTTTGCCGTGATGGATACATTACG
>CACHDI010000054.1 GCA_902578545.1 uncultured Alphaproteobacteria bacterium | reverse complement strand
CTCAAAAATTTAATTTTTTAATAGTTAAAATGGCAGGGGCTGAGGGACTCGAACCCACGACCCTCGGTTTTGGAGACCGATGCTCTACCAGCTGAGCTAAACCCCTACGATTTTGCTTAATAAAGATTTTAAATTAAATTTGCAAGTTTTAGAAAATGTAAATATAAATTAATGTATAAAAAAATCTTAGATATTCTATTTAATAATAATTTTAATACTTGATACTAGTAATCAATATTAACATCCAAAAACAATATTAAAATATTATGAAAAAAATCTTAATCACATCAGCATTGCCATATATCAATGGAATAAAACACCTTGGTAATCTAATTGGTAGTCAATTACCAGCTGATGTATATGCGAGATATATGCGAGCTACAGGTCATGTGGTTTTATATATTTGTGCAACAGATGAACACGGAACTCCAGCGGAACTTGCAGCAATAGAAGACAACTTAACAGTAGAAAAATTCTGTGAGAATATGTGGAACATTCAGAAAAAAATTGCAGATGAATTTTATATTTCTTTTGATTACTTTGGACGTTCATCAAGCAAACATAACCATGAGCTTACTCAACATTTCGCGACTAAATTATGGGAAAATAATTTTTTAGTGGAAGTAAATGAAAAACAATTTTTTTCAGTACAGGATAAAAGATATTTACCAGATAGATATATAACAGGTACTTGCCCGTCATGTGGATATAGAAGGGCCAGAGGAGATCAATGTGAAAATTGTACTAAACAATTAGACCCAACAGATCTTATTGATCCAGTTTCTACAATTTCAGGATCTAAAGATTTAGAAATAAGAGAAACAAAACATTTATATTTGAGACAAAGTGAATTAAAGAATAAGTTAGATGATTGGATCTCAAAAAAAAACGAATGGCCTGTCCTAACTAAATCAATCGCTAAAAAATGGCTTCATGACAAGGATGGATTAAAAGATAGAGGTATAACTCGAGATTTATCCTGGGGTGTTAAAGTGAAAAAAAACGGTAAACCTTGGGAAGGATTTGAAGATAAAGTCTTTTATGTTTGGTTTGATGCTCCAATTGCATATATCGCAGCAACAAAAGAGTGGTCAGAAAACAATTCTAACAATGAATGGAGAAAATGGTGGCTTACTGATGAAGGAGCTGATCAAGTGTATTATGTTCAGTTTATGGCAAAAGATAATATACCGTTTCACACTCTCTCATTTCCTGCCACTATTTTTGGTTCAGGAGAAAATTGGAAACTCGTTGATTATATAAAAGGTTTCAATTGGTTGCTCTATGAAGGTGGTAAGTTTTCAACTAGTGAAAAACGTGGTATTTTTATGGATGTTGCGTTAAAATTATTCCCAGCTGACTATTGGCGTTGGTGGTTATTATCAAATGCCCCTGAGAGCGCTGATTCTAATTTCACTTGGGATAGTTTTCAAAATACTATTAATAAAGATCTCGCTGACGTATTTGGTAATTTTATTGCAAGAGTTACAAAATTTTCATTTTCAAAATTTGGTGGTAAAATTCCAACAAACAATGAATTTGGAAAATTAGAAGAAAACACTATTGAGGAAATAAAAAAATGTTATGATTTATATAACCATTTCTTGAGTAAAATTGAAATAAGGAAAGCTAGTCAAGAATTGAGGAATATTTGGGTTATTGGAAATGAATATCTACAAAAAGCTCAACCTTGGGCAATTTTTAAGAATGATGAAAATCAAACAAGGATGATCATCAAGTTTTCATTTAATTTGATTTACTTTTATTCATTTATCTCAGAACCATTTATTCCTTGCGCATGTGACAAAATTAGAAAGCATTTTGGATTTACTAAAATATCAAAATGGCCCAAAAATTTGAATTTTTTTTTGGAAAATATCACATATATAAATGATATAACTCCTCCTGAGATTTTGTTTCCAAAAATAACAGACCAGGAAAAAGAAGTTTTCAGGGAGAAATATTCGGGATTAGACCTTTGAGTTGTGTTAAAAGGTGCTATGAAAAAAAATTATATACCTTGTACCCTACATAAGACATTGATCCAGTAATAATTATACCCCAGAGTGTATCAATGATAACTAATTCTATTTTCCATCCTTTAAGTATAACAAAATTGGTGATTTCATAAGTACCAAAAGCCAATAAACCTAAAAAAGCTCCTGAAAAAATAGCCACTAAATAAGATTCTGATTTAATTCCAGCTCTTGTAGCAAACCAAAAAACTCCAGCAACATACACAAAATAAAAAATTGCAGCTATTGAAAAGTTTGTATCTTCTTTCATTAAAAAACCAATATGTTTTTTAAATAAAGGTTGCATTATGTTAGTTAAAACAATCATTTCAGCAATTATGAAGAAAATTAACATTGAAAAGTAGCTCACTATAACTGGCAATTTATATCCTCACTTTCAAAATTTATATTTAATAATTTGTCTTTTTATATTTACACCCCTTAGATAATTATAAGTAAACCAAAATTCTAGTGCTTAAAGATTTAGCTCAGTATAAGCTAATGATTTAGTATTAAAAATAATACTTATAATGTTATACGAAAAATATTGACCAGATTTTTTACAGTAATTTTAAAAAATAACTTTTTGAAAGGAGGCTATGGTGAATAAAAAGGATATAGGTTTACTTTTAAATTATAGGGTATATCTATGCCGAATCTTGTGTTAAAGACGCAATTCGTGAAAAAATTATGGTAAAATTGTAAAAATTTATGGAAGTTTAAAAGAATACTTAATAGATTAATTTAAGATTATTATATCATATGCCCGCTTGGTGGAATTTGGTAGACACAAGGGACTTAAAATCCCTCGACCTAAAAGTCGTTCCGGTTCGAGTCCGGAAGCGGGCACCAAAGTAATAATTGAAAACAGTTTTTAAATTTTATTTTTTTTCTTTAATCCAAAAATTCCTGAACGCGACATTCTAGGCAGCATTGTAAAACTTTCGGTAAGTCTAATACATATGTTCCTATTCTCAAATAACTTGAATAAATTTTCTTGTTCTTCAAGTTCCCACATAATTCTCTTTTTTAAAATTTTTGATGGATATGAATAACCTGGAGCCATCCTATTTTCTATTTGCATATTTTTTGATTTTGCAAAATTAATTATTCTTGACCTTGCATCTCTTAAAATAAGTTCTAGAGCCAACCAAGAGGCA
>CACHDI010000053.1 GCA_902578545.1 uncultured Alphaproteobacteria bacterium | reverse complement strand
GCAAGTTGAAAAATATAATGATTTCAAGAAAACTAAAAATTTTAAATCTGATAACCAATCCCCAGAAAAATTATTATGGTATGATTGGGCACCTTCTAATCTAGTTAATTTAGGCCTTGATTTGAGGGGTGGAGCCCACGTACTTGTAGAAGTAAACTTGGAAGATGTATATTCAGAAAGAATATTAAATTTTTGGCCAGAAATTAGAAAAACTTTGAGGACAATTAGAGGTGATGTTGGTTCATTCACTCAAAATTTATCTGATGGTGATGATAGTTTAATAATCAAAATAAGTAAAAAAAGTGGAATAAGCGATGCTATTTCAATTTTAAGCAATCAAATATCACAAAGTAATAAAGTTTTAAATTTTTCTAAATTTGAAGAAAATAAGATTAAAGTTTCTTTTAATCAGCAAGAAAAAAACAAAATTGATAAACAAACCATGGATCAGTCTTTAGAAATTATAAGGAGAAGAGTAGATGAAGCTGGAACTAGAGAACCTACAATTCAAAAGCAAGGAGACAGAAGAATTGTAATTCAAGTACCTGGATTAGGTTCTGCAGAAGAATTATTACAGTTAATAGGAAAAACAGCTAAGCTTACTTTTCATCAAGTTATAAAAAATAATGTTTCTTGTGAAAAAAAACCATCAAGTAGAAATATTATAGTACCAAGTATTGATGACATAAATAGTTGTTTAGAACTAGAAAAGAGATTTGTTGTTTCCGGTTCACAATTAACAAATGCTCAACCCTCTTTTGATCAAAATAACAGACCTGCAGTTTCCTTTCAATTTAATCCGGTTGGAGGCAGAAAATTTGGTGATTACACGAAAAATAATATAGGAAATCCATTTGCTATAGTTTTGGATAATCAAGTCATATCAGCACCAATTATTCAAAGCCACATTCCTGGAGGTTCAGGTATAATCACTGGTGATTTCACAGTAGAGGAAAGCAACCGCTTAGCAATACTCCTTAGAGCTGGAGCTCTTCCTGCATCAATTAAAGTTCTAGAACAAAGAACTGTAGGTCCAGAATTAGGAGCGGATAGCATTCAATCAGGAAAAATTGCAGCAATAATATCTGGATTATTAGTTTTATTTTTTATGTTCTTTTCTTATGGTTTATTTGGTTTATTTGCAAACATTGGCTTAATTTTTAATATTTCACTAATATTTTCAATAATGGCCTATTTTTCTGCTACACTTACTTTGCCTGGAATTGCTGGAATTGTTTTAACAATTGGAATGGCAGTAGATGCAAATGTGTTAATTTTTGAACGAATAAAAGAGGAAATAAAGACAAATAAAAGTCTGTATAGGGCAATTGAGTTAGGTTATGAAAAAGCACTCACTTCTATAATAGATGCTAATGTAACCACATTTATTGCAGCTTTAATTTTATTTGTACTTGGATCCGGTCCTATTAAAGGTTTTTCTGTAACACTTGGAATTGGTATTGTTACTTCAGTATTCACCGCAGTTTATTTAACAAGATTATTGATTTCTGTTTACTTTAATGTAACCAAACCCAAAGATCTAAATTTTTAAGGATTATTTATGAGGTTACGATTAGTACCAAGCAATACGAAGATTAATTTTTTTGGAAAATCCAAATTGGCAATTTGGGCATCAGTCACTGCCGTTTTTATTTCTATAATTTTTTATCTAATAAATGGACTAAATTATGGAATAGATTTTCGAGGTGGTACTATGTTGATGATTAAAACATCTGATACTACGTCAATTCAAGAAATCAGAAAATCTTTAAATGCTTTAGATTTAGGTGATACCGTAGTTACAAAGATTTCTGATCCGGCAGATACATTGATAGGTTTACCAAAACAAATGTTTTTAATAAAAATTGAACAGCAAGGGAACGATGAAGAAGTTCAAAATAATATGATAATAGGAGTTAAAGAAACTTTAAAAAAAGATATTGGTGAAATTTCTTTTTTACAAACGGAAAGTGTAGGATCAAAGATCTCTGATGAGCTTATTAAAAAAGCAGTATTGGCAGTTTGTTTAGCAGTTTTTGCAGTACTTTTTTATATTTGGATACGCTTTGAGTGGCAGTTCTCATTAGGTGCTGTTCTTGCATTAATTCATGATGTAATAATTACAATTGGGATATTTTCAATCATTGGATTAGAGTTTAATCTTTCCATAATTGCAGCACTTTTGACTATAGTAGGTTATTCACTCAATGATACAGTCATAGTTTTTGATAGAATAAGAGAGAACTTAAAAAAATATCAGTCAGTGAAATTGATAGACGTTTTAAATAAATCTATTAACGAAACTTTGAGTAGGACAATAATAACTTCATTAACAACTTTGCTGGCTCTTATAGCTTTATTTATCTTTGGTGGGGAAGTAATTAGGGGATTTACCTTCGCTATGATATGGGGAGTTTTGATTGGAACTTATTCTTCTATATTTATTGCATCTTCTATATTGCTAAAGCTTGGAGTCAAAAGAGATTGGAATAACAAAAATACTGGAAACCCAGGTACTAATTATAGTAACTTTGAAAATTAGATCTTATCTGCAATTTATCGTAAATAATTTTTTAATTGGTTGAATTTTAATTTTAGATTTGTAATATACGATTCAATTATTGAATATTTTCTCCAAAATTAATTAGAGGTTAAAATGAGTTTTACTTTACCCGATTTACCTTACAGTCACGATTCACTAGATAAGCTAGGAATGAGTAAAGAAACATTAGAGTTTCACCATGATTTGCATCATAAAGCATATGTTGATAATGGAAATAAACTTATAGCTGGAACTGAATGGGAAAATAAGTCTGTCGAAGATATTATATCAGGTACATATAATAACACCTCAGTAGCTCAAAATGGTATATTTAATAATGCTTCTCAACATTGGAATCATTGCCAATTTTGGGAGATGATGGGTCCTAATGGAAAAACAATACCATCCAGCTTGGAAAAAAATATTATTGAAAATTTTGGTTCCGTTGAAAAATTTAAAGAAGAATTCACAGCTGCTGGTATTGGACAGTTTGGTTCTGGTTGGTGTTGGCTAGTTCAAGAAGGAGATGGTTCACTAAAAGTTACTAAAACTGAAAATGGAGTAAACCCGATTTGCTTTAATCAAAATGCATTGCTAGGTTGTGATGTTTGGGAGCATTCATATTACATAGATTTCAGAAATAAAAGACCAGCTTACCTTTCTAATTTTCTTGAAAACTTAGTTGATTGGGAAAATGTAGCCTCTCGCTTAAAATAAGCTATCTTTGAGCATTACGCCCTTTTTGTTTGTTACATTAGCCTGTGTGATTTGGGGGCTATC
>CACHDI010000052.1 GCA_902578545.1 uncultured Alphaproteobacteria bacterium | reverse complement strand
AATACTTTATAGGTTTTGTTAATCTGGATTCTTTTTTATTTATCTGTGCCTTTAAATTACAGATCAAAATGATTGCATTTATCATCTCCTTATCATCAATTATAAGCTGTTCAATCTTATTCAGCTCTTGGCTAAATATTGTTTTTTCTTCATCTTTTGAAATAACAATAATGGAATTAAAATTCCAGTGATCAAGTGGAAAAGCATTTTTATCAGAAATAATTATTGATGACTTTCCAAAAGATATAATGACTGATTTGGGTGGAGAGTTTGCATTCTCGATCCAAACTGCTTTTGCCTCAAGCCTGCTAAATTTTTTTAATGCAGTCATGAAAAAATTATTTTAGATCAGGATGTGTATATTGTTTATTTTCTAGAACTTTTCGTAAATCTATTTTTGAAATTTTACCTGTAGCGGTATGAGGAATTTGATCCACAAAGATTATATCGTCAGGAATTTGCCATTTTGCAACATAGGATTCCATAAACTTAAAAATTTGTTCTTTCGATATATTTGAGTTTTCTTTTGTAACTACGACTAATATCGGTCTTTCATCCCACTTTGGGTGAGTTACACCAAGAGCAGCAGCCTCAACTATTTCAGGATGTCCAACAGCTGCATTTTCTAGATCAATAGAGGATATCCATTCACCTCCTGATTTTATAATATCTTTTGACCTGTCAGTAATTCTCATATATCCATTTTTATCAATAGTAGCAACATCACCAGTATCAAACCACCCAAAATTATCTACAGCTTCATTATCTGTTTTTAGATATTGTTGAACAACTGCTGCTCCACGCGACCATAATTTTCCTTGAGTTATCCCATCATTTGGTAATTTATTTTTATTATCATCAGTAATTTTTAATTCTACAGTAAAAGGTGGGTGCCCTGTTGTTTCTTGTATAGAAATTTTTTGTTCTTCATTTAATTCTAGTATTTCAGGTTTAAAAGAGCATATTGTACCTAAAGGCGACATTTCTGTCATTCCCCAGGCATGAAGTACTTGTACTCCAAAATCTTTTTGGAAAGTTTCAATTACTGCTCTTGGACATGATGATCCACCAATGATAACTCTTTCTAAAGTGGATAACTTTAATTGATTAGATTTTAAATAATTCAAAAGCAATAACCAAATAGTGGGAACTGCAGCAGTGACTGTTACCCCTTTCTCTAACATTTCGAATAAAGCTTCAGGAGTCATTTCTCTACCAGGCATTACCATTGAAGCACCAACAAGTGGTGCAGTATAACCAATAGACCAGCCATTAGCATGAAACAATGGAACTACTGGCATAACTCTATCTCTTGAAGATAAATTAAGCATATCGGGAGAGGCTGATGTCATTGCGTGTAAAACGTTTGATCTATGTGTATATACTACTCCCTTTGGGTTACCGGTTGTTCCAGATGTATAACAAATACCACAAGCTTCTTTTTCATCGCCTTTAATCCATTCAAAATCTTCATCTTGCTCTTTCAAGAGTTCTTCATAGCAGATTATATCAGGAATAGTAGATTTAGGCATATTGTCTAAATCTGAAATAACTATTATATTTTGGACTGTTTTACAGGATGAAATTATCTGTTCTATTATTGGCAACAAATCATTGTCAATGATAAGTATTTTGTCTTCAGCATGATTAATAATGTAGGTCAACTGTTGAGAAAAAAGCCTTGGATTTAGTGTATGGTTAATAGCGCCAGATCCAGGTACGCCATACCATATTTCTAAATGACGTGCAGTATTCCACGCCATAACCCCTATCCTGTCTCCTTTATTTATTCCTAATTTTATAAGTGCTTTGGATAATCTTTTTGAATTTTTATAAATTTTAATCCAACTAGTTTCAATAATAGGGCCTTCAGTGCTTCTACTGATTATTTTCCGGTTTGGATGATATCTTGCTGCATGATTTATTATCTCAGACACTCTAAGAGAAAATGGTTGCATAAGATTATCCATAAACTTTTCCTTTCACATTTTTAATTATCAATTATTATTTTTTAAAAAAATATTTAAATAATTTCAGTTTGTAGAAGGTATTAACAATATTCATAAAAAGAAAGATTTTCTGATGCTAATTTTCTTATCAAACTTCCAGCAGAAAATCTATCACCGAATTTAACAGAAAATTCATCACATTTTTTATATACCCATGAGGCCCCCTTTAAATCCATCCAACCAAAAGGGCCTCCTGCCCAGGGTATACAACCCCAACCTAAAATTGCACCTACATCGCCTTCTCTGATATCTAGAAGTACTTTGGATTCTAGCGCTCTAGTTGCTTCTAAGCATTGAATTAATGCTAAACGATCCTTAATTATATCAATATCAGGCTGAACACTAAGTATTTCAAAATTATTTCCTATTCCTTCCCAGAAACCGTTTCTCTTACCTTTTTCATCATAATTATAAAAACCAGAATTTGTTTTCTTACCAAATCTCTTGGCGTTATACATAATTGATAAAACACTAGCGATTTCGTCCATTAGTTTATTTGTACCAATTGCTTTTCTAGTTTGTTCAGAAATATTCATGGCTAAATCAATTGAAACCTCATCAATTAATTGTAATGGTCCTAATGGCATTCCTAATTGTAGTGCTGCATTTTCAATTAGTTGAGGTAGAATTCCCTCCTTAACCATCAATAAACCTTCGTTAATATATGGTATTATGCATCGATTTGCATAAAAACCTCTTGCATCATTAACAATTATTGGAGTTTTTTTAATTACTCTTACAAAATCGAAAGCTTTAGCAATACTTTTTTGACTTGTATTATTACCCTTAATAATTTCAACTAAATTCATCTTATGTACTGGACTAAAAAAATGAATGCCAATAAATTTTTCTTGGTTATGCACTGATTTTGCTAGTTCTGAAATAGGAAGAGTTGAAGTATTGGAGGCAATTATTGTGTCTTGTCCAATATTATTTTGTATTTGGTTTAAAACTTTTTCTTTTATTTCAATATCTTCAAAAACTGCTTCTATAACTAGATTTACGGCTTTTAAATCTTCATAAGAATTAGAAGGAGTAATCCTATCCAAAACTTCCTTCTTCTGTTCTTCAGTTATTTTGCCCCTTCTTAAACCTAATAACAAAATTTGATCTATGTCATTTATACCTTTTTTGGCAACTTCAATATCTTTATCAATTAAGGTAACATTCATTCCATTAAGTGCAGCAGTATAGGCTATACCAGTACCCATCATACCAGCACCCACGACACCTATTTTTTTAAATATGGTTTTTTTACTATTAACAGATGGTCGTTTTAAACCTTTTTCTAAAGCAGTCTTATTGATAAAGAGTGTTCTTATCATATTCTTTGTACTCTTCTCGCTTAATATTT
>CACHDI010000051.1 GCA_902578545.1 uncultured Alphaproteobacteria bacterium | reverse complement strand
GGTCCTATGGGTATTCATATATCTCATGTTGTAATTGATGGATTAATTGAAAATGAAAATACTAAAAAATTATTTCCAAAAGAATTTGAACAAAGAGGTTCTGATGGTGTTTTAAATCCAATGGATATAGCTGAACTTTATTGGAATATTTATAAGCAACCTAAAAGTGCGTGGTCTTTCGAGACAGATATTCGTCCTTACAATGAAAACTGGTAAATTTGATTAAGTAATCAAAATCTTAATTACTCAAATTCTATTAATAAATCTTTAGCATCAATCTGACTACCTGTGGAAATAAAAATTGTTTTTATTTTACAATCATTCTCTGCATTTAAGACTGTTTCCATTTTCATTGCTTCTATTATAAGAAGTACATCACCTTTTTTAATTGAGTCACCCTTTTTAACTGCCACAGATGAGATTGCTCCTGGCATAGGTGCAGCTAAATGTTTTGGATTGTTTGAATCAGCTTTTGGTTTTTGATGTATTTTACTAACGGATATATTTTGATCTGGAATTCTAATAATCCTGGGCTGTCCATTTAATTCAAAAAATACTTTACGGTCTCCTTCTTCATTAACTTCACTAACTGCCTGTAAACGTATTTCTAGAGTCTTTCCAGGGTCAATTTCTACACTGATTTCTTGACTATTTTCCATTCCGTAAAAGAAAACAGAGGTTGGTAAGCATCTAACAGGTCCAAACTGTGAATGATGTAATAGGTAGTCTTGAAAAACTTTTGGATACATCAAATAACTACAAAAATCTTCGTCATCTATTTCCTTTAAGGAAAGATTTGAACACACATCTTTTCTAACATCTAAGAGTTTTTTTTCTTTTATTTTTGATCCTGGTCTTTCTTTTATATAATTTTCGCTTCCTAATGCTTTTTTAATAATATTTAAGGGGAATCCCCCGGGAGGTTGTCCTAAGTTTCCTTTGAGCATATCAATTACAGATTCTGGGAAAATTATCTCTGAATTAGGATCTTCAACTTGATCTTTACTTATGCCTTGAGCCACCATCATTAAGGCCATATCTCCAACTACTTTAGAAGAAGGCGTTACTTTTACTATATCACCAAAAATATGATTTACATCTGCATAAGTTTTTGCAATTTCTGGCCATTTATTATCTAAACCTAAACTTTTTGCTTGAGCCAGTAAATTGGTAAATTGACCTCCAGGCATTTCATGTAAATAAACTTCTGAGGCAGGAAAATTAACACCGTCATCAAATGCCATATATAGTTTTCGGACTGATTGCCAATAGTTTGAAATATCCCTTATTTCTTCAATATTTAAACTGGAAACTCTTTCAGTATTTTTTAAGCTTTCAACTAGAGACCCTAAACAAGGTTGTGAAGTACCTCCAGAAAAGGAATCCATTGCACAATCTACAATATCAACACCAGCTTCAGAAGCAGATAGCAATGTCGCAATTCCTGCTCCGCTAGTATCATGTGTATGTAAATGTATTGGTAATCCAGTTTCTTCTTTTATTGTCTTAACTAATATTTTTGCAGCTGCTGGTTTTAATAAACCTGCCATATCTTTTAATTCAAGAATATGAGTTCCTAGTTTTTGCAGCTCCTTAGCCATTTTAACATAATATTTTAAGGAATATTTTGTTCTTGTTGGGTCAAGTATATCCCCAGTGTAGCATATCGATGCCTCTAGAATTTTACCTGTTTCTAGAACGGCATCCATAGAAAGCCTCATATTTTCTACCCAATTCAGGCTATCAAAAACTCTGAAAACATCTATTCCAGAATCTGCTGCTAGTTTAACAAAATATTTTACATAATTATCTGGATAGTTTGTATAACCTACCCCGTTTGATCCTCTTAATAACATTTGCAAAAGGGAGTCTGGCATCCTTTTTCTTAAATCACGCAGTCTTTGCCAGGGACACTCTTGTAAAACCGGTAAGCTACATCAAATGTTGCTCCACCCCAACATTCGACAGAAAATAATTCAGATAAATTGTTATTATAACGATTAGCTACTTTAAGCATATCTATAGAACGCATTCTTGTAGCTAACAAACTTTGATGACCATCTCTCATTGTGGTATCAGTTAAAAGAAGTTGTTTTTGATTCAAAACCCAATTTGACAAAGCTGGTGCACCTCTTGTTTCAAGAAGTGATTTCAAATTAACAGCAGATCTTTCTTCACTACTTTTAATTTTATTTCTGAATTCAAATTTAAATGGTTTGATTTTTTCTTTATTTTTTACTTCTGGATGTCCCTCTATTGTTGTCTTTGCAATATAATTAAGTAATTTTGTAGCTCTATCTTGTCTTTCTGAAAATTGAAAAAGCTCCGGTGTTTCATCAATGAATTTTGTTGTATAAAGATTATCTCTAAATTTTTTATGTTTTAACAAGTTTTCTACAAATGAAATATTAGTAGACACTCCTCTAATCCGAAATTCTCTTAGAGCTCTATCCATCCGAGATATTGCATCTTCAGGAGTTGGTGCCCATGCAGTTACTTTTTCTAACAGACTATCGTAAAATCTTGTTATTATAGCACCTGAATAAGCAGTTCCACCGTCTAATCTAATTCCCATCCCTGTGGCCCCACGATAAGCTGTTATTCTACCGTAGTCTGGTATAAAATTATTGAGCGGGTCTTCAGTTGTTATTCTACATTGTATTGCGTGTCCGTTACATACAATCTCAGATTGATTTCTTTTGCCTATTGCATCGTTTAAGTTTGAACCTTCAGATAACATAATTTGTGCTCTGACAATATCTATTCCTGTTACCTCTTCAGTAATTGTATGTTCTACTTGTATACGTGGATTCACTTCTATGAAAAAAAACTCATTTGTATTTATATCCATAAGAAATTCAACTGTTCCGGCACACTCATATCTAACTTGTTTACATATTGCAGTAGCCATTTCACATACAACATCACGTTGTTTATCATTTAAATATGGAGCAGGAGCCCTTTCGATTACCTTTTGATTTCTTCTTTGAATAGAACAATCCCTTTCCCAAAGGTGATAGATGTTTCCTCCTTTATCACCAAGTATTTGTACCTCTACATGTCTGGCATTTTTAATGTATCTTTCTAAGAAAGATTCTGAATTTCCAAAGGCATTTTCAGCCTCTCTTTTTCCTTCTAAAATATTTTTTTCAACCTCCTCGATATTATTAATAAGTCTCATTCCTCTTCCACCACCTCCCCAAGAAGCTTTAAGCATAAGTGGGAAACCAATATTTTTTGCTATCTTAACAAGTTCTTCAGGATTATCTGGTAATATATTGCTTGCAGGAATTACAGGAACTCCAGCCTTTTCAGCAATTTTTCTAGCATTAGCTTTATTTCCTAATTTCTCCATACTTTCTGCTGTTGGGCCAATAAACTTTATTCCAGCTAAACCACACTCTTTTGCAAATTCTGGTTTTTCTGACAAAAGACCGTATCCAGGATGAATGGCGTCAACTTCAGCTTTCTTGGCTACAGATATTATTTCTTTAATATTTAAGTATGAAGCTACTGGACCTAATCCTTCTCCTATTTTGTAAGCTTCATCTGCTTTAAATCTATGTAATGATAATTTATCTTCTTCAGCAAAAATTGCGACTGTTGATTTGCCCATTTCATTTGCAGCTCTCATAA
>CACHDI010000050.1 GCA_902578545.1 uncultured Alphaproteobacteria bacterium | reverse complement strand
TTTTGTAGCATTCAAAATCCATTTTTTTGCGTCCTCAATTAAATCTAAAGGACTTGAAATTTCATTAATCAGTCCAATTGTTTTAGCTTTTTTTGCTGAAAACATTCTTCCTTCCATCAATATTGGGGCACTTGCCATAAGTCCTAGCATTCTACTTACTCTAGTGGCTCCACCTGCTCCAGGAAATAGGCCAACTAAGATTTCTGGTAATCCTATTTTGGTATTTTTAATGTCTGCAGCAATTCTATGATGACAAGCCAAACCAATTTCTGTGGCAATACCTGCCGAGAGACCATTACAGGCCCATACGAATGGAATTGCTTTTTTTTTAGTGTTATTATCTGTACCACCTAATTCAATTTTTCTTAGAAACTTATGAGCACGCATTACAAATTGAAATATTTCTTCTTTATTTTTTGATTGGTCTTGCAAATGTGCAAGTACATTTAAATCCATACCAGCAGAAAAATTATCTTTATTAGAAGTAATAATTACCCCTTTTAACCCATTGTTTTCGAATAATTCATCTAGAATTTTTTCTATTTCATCAATACCTTCGATTGTAAGTACATTAAACTTTTTATTTGGAACGTCCCACTTTATAACTGCAATGTTATCACTTCCAATTTCATAACTAAAATCTGACAAATTATTTCTCCGTTAAACTCGTTCAATGATCGTAGAACTACCCATACCTGAGGCTACACATAAAGAAATTAAAGCAACGTTTTTATTTGATCTCTCAAGTTCATCAAGTGCAGTTCCTAAGATCATGGTTCCTGTTGCACCTAAGGGATGACCCATAGCAATTGCTCCACCATTAATATTTACCTTTTCGTGTCCAACATCAAAGGCTTGCATAAATCTAAGTACTACTGAAGCAAAAGCTTCATTTATTTCAAAAATGTCAATATCTGAAATTTTCATTTTAGCCGACTTTAGAACTCTTTCAGTGGCAGGTATCGGACCTGTTAACATAATAGTTGGATCAGTTCCTACTCTTGAAGTAGCTATAATTTTGGCTCTTGGTTTTAGATTAGCAATTTCACCAAACTTTTTATTACCAATAAGTACTGCGGCAGATCCATCAACTATTCCGCTAGAATTACCAGCATGATGTATATGATGGATCTCTTCTAATTCGGGATATTTTTGGATAGCTACATTGTCAAAGCCAGGCATATTCTGTCCCATTTCTTTGAAACTAGGGTTTAAAGCTCCTAAGCTCTGCATAGTGGTGTCAGGTCTTAAATGTTCGTCTTTTTCTAAGATCTTAATTCCATTTACATCACAAATTGGTACGATAGAATTTTTAAATCTATTTTCAAGCCACGCATTATTTGCTCTTTTTTGGCTTTCGACTGCAAAATTATCAGCATCATCTCTAGAGAAGCCGTATTTTGTTGAAATTATGTCTGCAGAAATTCCTTGTGGTACAAAATAAGTTTCCATTGCAAGAGTTGGATCAACCGCAATCGCTGCACCATCTGAACCCATTGGTATTCTGCTCATCATTTCTACACCACCAGCAACATAAGCAATTCCAGCTCCTCCCTTTACTTGGTTAGCAGCTAAATTAACAGACTCTAAACCACTTGCGCAAAATCTGTTAATTGAAAGTCCAGGAGTACTTTGGCAGTAGCCTGCTTTTAAAACAGCTGATCTTGAAAGACATCCTCCTTGTTCGCCTATTTGAGTAACATTTCCCCATATCACATCATCTATAATTGAAGTATCTAACTGGTTTCTATCCCTAATAGCTTTTAGAATCTCTGAGGAAAGGTACACAGAAGTAAGTTCATGCAGAGAGCCATCACTCTTTCCTTTTCCTCTCGGACTTCTAATAGAATCATATATATATGCCTCTTCCAAATTTATCTCCCTAATAAAATGAGTATTTATAATCTAAAAAATATATACGTTAAACCTAAAATTGATCATTATTTAAGGACATAATAATTTTATCCCCTTCAATAATTTTTTTTGTCAAATAATCTGTTTTTGGAAGTATATTCTTCATATAGTACTTACCTGTTAATATTTTTCCTTCTTCGAAGGAATTATTGTCAATTTCATTATTTTTTCTATAAATTATAGCTGCCATTTTTGCCCACATAAAGCCAATACAAAAATTACCTAGTAAGTGTAGAAAATCTGATGCGCCAGCTAGTGCACAATTAGGGTTTTTTAAGCCATTGAGTAAGAAAAAATTGAGTGCCTCCTCTAAATTTCTTCTAGAATCTTTTAAGGGTAATATAAATTCTTTATTAAGGTCCTCTAATTCAGCATTTTCTTTAATGAAGTTTTGAACTAATTCATTTAAGTACATTATACTTTGACCTCCATTAGAATTAAGTTTCCTTCCAACTAAATCAATGGCTTGGACACCATTTGTCCCCTCATAAATCATTGCAATTCTTGAATCTCTTACAAACTGGCTCATTCCCCATTCTTCTATATAGCCATGACCTCCTAAAATTTGCTGACTAATAACAGTCATTTCAAAACCTATATCACTCAAATATCCTTTAATTACAGGAGTCAGAAGTGAAGCGAGACCATAGGCATTTTCATCCATAAGATGATTACTTTTATCCAGTAAAGAAGCTACCCAAATTGATAAAGCTCTCCCTCCCTCGATAAATGATTTTTGATCTAGCAAATTTCTTCTAATATCAGGATGATTAATTATGGGTTTTGAAGTATCACTTAATTGACCATTACTAGAAAAAGATTTTCCCTGTATTCTTTCTTTAGCGTAAATAACACTATTTTGATATGCAATTTCTGACAAAGCTATACTTTGAACTCCAACACCTAATCTTGCTTCATTCATCATAGTAAACATTGCTTTTAACCCATTATGTTCTTCCCCTAGTAAAAAACCAGTTGCGCAGTCATAATTCATAACACATGTAGCATTGGCATGAATTCCCATTTTTTTTTCAAGAGAACCAACTTTTACATTATTTCTTTTTTTAATACTTCCATCTTTATTAGGAATAAATTTTGGTACAATAAAGAGAGAAAGTCCTTTAATACCTTTTGGTCCACCTGGTATTTTAGCTAAAACTAAGTGAATAATATTTTCTGCTAGATCATGTTCACCAGCAGATATAAAAATCTTCTGACCCGATATTAAAAAAGTATCTTTGTCAATTTTTTCAGCTTTTGTTTTTATTAAGCTTAGATCAGTACCACAATGTGGTTCAGTCAAATTCATTGTTCCTGTCCATTCACAAGAAACAAGTTTTGGTAAATATAATTTTTTTTGACTTTCATTACCATATTTTAAAATGGCTCCGTATGCACCATGAGTTAAAGCTTGATAAATAGTCAACGAAATATTACAGGAAGAAAATATTTCACCCAGTAATATTGATATCGAAGTAGGCAAACCTTGTCCCCCAAACTCTGGGTCACAATCCACACCAGTCCAACCATCCTCCTTTAATTGTTTAAAGGCATCTATAAATCCTTTTGGGGTAACTACAGTTTCATTTTCGAGTTTACATCCCTCTACATCGCCAATTCTATTTAATGGTAAAAAAACATTTGAAGCTAATTTTCCAGCCATTTCAAAAATTTCACTGGTAAAACCTTCATTTAATTCACTAAAAGAATTCATATTCTGTTGTGAAATTTTTAAAAACTCGTGCAGTAAAAAATTATATTCATC
>CACHDI010000049.1 GCA_902578545.1 uncultured Alphaproteobacteria bacterium | reverse complement strand
TACTTTAACTATTTTTAAAGCAGAATATTCACCAGAAAATAATTTTTCAGTTGGTACATTCTTTTGAAATGGTTTTGAAAGTTTGCTGTCAACAGTCCCGGGATGTAATCCGACAATAATATTGTTTTTATATTTTCTACTAATTTCTATGCTAAAATTTTTTATGATCATGTTTAAGGCAGATTTTGAAGCTCGATAACTATGCCAGCCCCCTATTTTATTGTCTGATATACTGCCTACTCGAGCAGAAAATGCAGCAAAAACAGATTTTCTTTCACGAGAAATAGAATTAAAAAAATGTTTAAAAATTAATGCTGGAGCAAATGTATTAATATTAAATACAGTTTGAAATTTTTTTAATGATATCTCTCTAATTGATTTTTCCGGAAATATAATTTCATTATGTAATAAACCTGTTGCTATTATTAAAATGTCTATTGAACTTTCAGTAAAATATTTCATGACTATTTTTTGCATGGATCCTTCATCTAAAATATCAATATCATCTATAATTAAATTTGCATCACGCTGATAATTATACCCGCGAGAAAATGCATAAACTTGATTATCAGAATTTTTTTTATAAATATTTACGAGTGAAGAACCAATTGTTCCTGAAGCACCAATTATAACAATATTTCTTGACATTTACACAATCCAAAAAAAAATTTAATATTGAGATATATATTCATAACTAATATTTTTTAAACTCATTAACTTCAATTTAAAAGAATAGGTATTTTCATGAAAAGTTTTATTGATCTGCTAGATGAAGCAAATGCAGAAATAAAAACCATAACTGTTAAAGAACTTGAATTAATTATCAACCAACCAGGTGTTACAATAATCGATGTGCAATCTAAAGATATAATAAGTAAATCAGGAATGATTCCAAATGCTATACATGCTAATAGAGGATTTTTAGAATTCTATGCAGATCAGAGGGAAAATAACCCCTTTAGAATAAAAGAAATAGATAGTAGTAAAAAAATTATTATTTATTGTGGAGCAGGTGGGCAAGGAGCATTAGCTACAAAAACTTTACAAGATATGGGATTTAGTGATGTAAGCAACCTTCAAGGAGGATCAGAAGCCTGGATAAAAGCAGGTAATAAATTGGTGTAAAAATTAAACTATTTAAATTTATCGTTCCCATACAAGACGCTTTATTGCAGATGCAATATCTATGTCTTCAATATTATTTGCACCTCTTTTAACTCTTAAGCTATGTGCTTTTTCAAGTACTTGTCCATGTGTGTAACCAAAAGGAGGATCGAATTTATAACTAGCCAATTCAATTAGTAATCCTAATGGTTCCTTAAAATAGAGGGAATCCATAAATCCTCTGTCTTTAATACCCGAATTATTAATCTTATTTTCTTGTAGTTTTTCTTGAGCTATTCTTATTACACTTTGACTTACCCAAAAAGCTATATGGTGAACAATACCTTGATAATTATCTTTTTTAATTAAATCAGGTTTTCTACTTTCATTAGTAAAAACAGTAATCGTTCTACCATCGCCACAGTCAAAATACAGATGGTTAATAGACAAATCATCCAAATTAGGTTGTTCAAAGATTAATTTCATACCTAAGATGTCTTGCCAAAAATCTATTGAAGTTTTTCTATCAGCACCATTTAGAGTAATATGATGTATACCTTGAGTTTGTAAGAGAACTGACATAAATAAATAATATAATTTGGATATTGATATAATATCTAAGTATTTTAATTTTTATTAAAAGAGTATATTAGAAACATAATTAAAGGTTAGTAGTGAAATGATAGATTACTCAAATAAAATATGTGAAGCCTGTTCAGTAGATGCTCCAAAAGCAACACAATCCGAAATTGAGGATTTTTTAAAAAATCATAATGAATGGTATTTGGCAACAGATGTTGAATTTCCTCAATTAAGAAGAGAATTTAAATTTAATGACTTTTCTACTGCTCAAAAATTCACAAATATAATTAGTGATTTAGCAGAAGAAGAAGGTCATCATCCAAGTATTCTTTTGGAATACGGAAAAGTTACGATTAGCTGGTGGAGTCACAAAATACAATCTCTTCATGTTAATGATTTTATTTTATCCTCCAAAACTGAAGAACTTTATAACTCAAAATTTTAATGATATTATTGATAATATAATGAAACAAAAAAACGTCCTTGGAACTGATTTAGAAGTTTGCAATGAAAGCCCTATGACTGGTTTTTTTCGAGATGGCTGTTGTAACACAAATAAACTAGATACTGGAAGTCATACAGTTTGCGTAATAGTAACAAAAGAATTTTTAGAATTTTCAAAATCTCAAGGTAACGATTTATCAACACCCAGACCAGAATTCGATTTTCCTGGTCTTAATCCAGGAGATGGATGGTGTTTATGTGCTGCTCGCTGGCTAGAAGCTGAAAGAGAAGGTTTTGCTCCTAGAGTTAAATTATTATCAACAAATGAAAAAGCATTAGAGATTATCAAATTAGAAAAATTAAGGTCTTACCAAATAGATCTAAATTAAATATCACTACATCTAATTTCTTAAGGTAAATTAATGCATTATTCAAAAAATGACGATAAAATACCTTTGGGTGTTGTAACATGTATTTTGGAAATACTCACACTCACTGCAATAGCTACATTTGTAAAGTTTTTATCTCCAAATGTTTCAATTGTTACGATTTTATTTTTTAGATATGTATTCTGTTTACCAATACTTTTTACAGTTGGATTATCACAAAGAGGAAAGTTTTTTTTGCATATCAATAAGAAGAAAACTCTTATTGCTAGAATAATTATTGGAATAACTGGACTTACATCATATTTCATTGCTATTTCATTAATAGGTATTGGTAAAACTATAGCTCTTGGACAGCTTGTGACTATATTCATTACAATTATGGCACCGATAATGCTTTATGAGAAAGTAGAATTAAAAAGATGGTTTGCTGTAATATTTGGATTATTAGGTTCAATAATAATAATTGATCCTGAAAAATCTGGCTGGTTAAATTTTGGGATTTTCTGGGGTCTAAATTCCGCATTTTTTGCGGCTTTACTAAATATTTACCTAAGAAAACTTGGGAATTATGACGAGCCTATTAGTACAGCTTTATGGTACAATATATCAGGCGCTATAATATTGACTTTTGCTTTTATCATTTTAAGAGAAGAAATACCCCAAAATTTGAGTACTTTGTCAATTTTAATTTGTTGTGGATTATTATCAAGTATTCAACAATTTTTATTAGCTTTTAGTAGATCTTTAGCACCGGCGGTAATTTTAGCACCTTTTCAATACCTATCAATTCCATTTGCTTATATAGTAGGAATTTATATTTTTGATGAAGATCTAGGATTAAATTTTATAATAGGTACATTAATAATCATATTAGCTACTTTTTACTTAAGTTTAAAAACAAAATTAAATTGATTGATTTATTTTGGTTATATTTTTTTCGTATTTACAAGGATTGTTATTAGGATTTTCATTAATAATAGCAATTGGCGCTCAAAATTTATTTGTTTTTAATCAAGGCCTTATTGGCAAATATGTTATGATCGTCTGTTTATTTTGCTCTTTATCTGACGCATTACTAATTTTAATAGGATACTCCGGCTTATATTTAATAATAGAAAATAATGTTATCCTTCAAAATTTTATAATATTGATTGGTTTTTTATGGTTATTAGGTTATGGAGTTTTAAAAATAAGAGAAGGGATGTCTTTTGATCAAGAGAGTAATTTAGATATTCAAATCTCACATACAAATAATAGAAATCTGTATAAAACAATATTAGCGATTTCAGGTATAACTTGGTTAAACCCACATGTATATTTAGATACTGTTTTTTTAATAGGTAGTATATCTAATTCAGTACAATCAGAAAAACAGTTCTCTTTTTTGTTGGGTACTGTAAGTTCTAGTTTTTTATTTTTCTTCTTTTTAGGATATATGGGATTTAAGATTGGTCCACTCATTAAATCACCTAATTTATGGAAAAAAATCAATATTTCATTGGGTATAATAATGATAATGATATCATTCAATTTGATTTATATTTATTTATAATGGTATGTTTGTTTATTTTAAATTTTATGAAGAAAAA
>CACHDI010000048.1 GCA_902578545.1 uncultured Alphaproteobacteria bacterium | reverse complement strand
TCAAGAGACATCATTTTTAATAAAAGAGAGGGTATCCATCTTCAGTTATTATTTTATTCAATTTAGTTTCATATAGTTCAGAAAGAAAAACTTCATTTAAGATTTCGTTAATTTTACCGGAAAATATTTTTTTTCCTTTCTTTAGTGCAATGACATATTCAGAATATTTACTAATACTATTGATATCGTGAGTAGAAAAAAAAATAGTTAGCTTTAAATCTTTTTTTAGCTGTATTATCAGATCATAGAATTCATTGGTCTTCGCAAAATCTAATGATGAAGTGGGTTCGTCTAATAACAATAAATTAGCCTCTTGAGCTAGAGCTCTAGAAAGTGTTGCTCTTTGCATTTCACCACCAGATAGAGTTTTGACCATTTGATTTTTTTTTGTTTGTAAATTTAATTTATTTAGTGCTTTTTCGACAATCTCGTAATCTTTTTTATCTTCAGAAAGAAACCAATTAGTATAAGAATTCCTTCCTAGAAGTACATACTCAATAAGTGACATTCCTTCAGGGATACTTATATTTTGTGGGACATAAGCACAATTATTTTTATTTGAATATTTAAATAATTCATCGCTATCTACATTATTAATTAAAAGTGAACCTTTAAAATCTAATAATCCAGCTAAAGTTTTTAATAATGTTGTTTTCCCTGCACCATTAGGACCAATTATTGATACATAACTTCCAGAGGGAAAATCAAAAGAAATCTCATTTATAATATTCTTATTATCTTTTAATACACTTAGGTTTTTTGCGCTGTATGACATTAAAAAGATCCTTTAGATGCTTTGAGTAAAAATGCAAAAAAGGGAGCTCCTATGAAGGCTGTGACAATTCCAATAGGTAATTCTGAAGGAGAAATAACAGTTCTTGAAAATGTATCAGCAATAGTAAGAAAAGAACCTCCAACTAATGCAGATAATGGTATTATTATTCTATAGCTAGAACTAACAGTAAGTCTTAAAATATGAGGAATGACGAGGCCAACAAAAGCAATTAATCCACTTAACGAAACTGCTACTGCAGTTAGTAAAGAGGATGCTGTTAGAACTATAAAATAAGTCCTTCTAGGATTTCCACCGAGCATTTTTGCTTCATCTTCAGAAAGTCTCAAAAGGTCTAATTCTTTCCTAAATAGAAAAATGATTATAAAACATACTGTGAAATATGGTAATATTGTAATCACATCTTCCCAACCAGAGGTCAATAATCGTCCAATTATCCAACTATAAATTTCTTGCATAGAGGAATAATATTTATGCATTAAATAAGTCTGACATGCAGTTAAGAAGGCTGCAGTTGCTATACCAGCTAACAAAAGACTAGCAATAGACTTTCCCGCACTTATTGATATAAACGCTGCACAAATTACTGCACCCAGTGCTCCTATAAAAGCACCTAATTGGACAGAATTAATAATACCAAATGAGTAATTAAGATCATTTACAATTACTAGTGTAACGCCCAAACCTGCACCTGCTGCAGATCCTAATAGAAAAGGATCAGCTAGTGGGTTTTTAAATACTCCTTGAAAACCACACCCAGCAATAGCTAAAGAGGCACCAACAAGAAATCCTAAGCAAAACCTTGGTAGTCTCCATTCTAGTACAATGATTTTATTAATATTGTTTATTTCAGTATTACTTTGATATCCTAAAACCTCTCTTAAAAAAATTCCTACAATTTCATCAGTTGAAATTTCAGCTGCGCCAATGCTTACACTAATTGTTAATGAAACTAATACTAAAATTACAGAAAATATAATAGATTTATTCGAAAATTTGAAAACTTTTTCCATAAATAAACTTAACTTTTTTTAAAATTAAATATCAATTACTTATTTGAATATTCAACTAAAATTGATGCAAAATTAAGAATTCTTGGCCCCCATCTTGAAGCAATATCATTATTTGTTAATAGGAAATTATTTTTTTTAACTGCTTCTATATAATCCCAACCTGGTCTTAATTTAACCTTTTCAACATATTTATTATCCTTACCAGGCAATACAATTAGATCTGGATTCTCTGAGATAATTAGCTCTGGTGATAGTTTTGGATATCCTAAATTGCTTATATCAGCTTTGTTTGCTACATTTTTAAAATTGAGTTTTTGATATATGTCTCCAATGAAGCTAAATTTTGAGGGACTATAATAATTTGGATCTATTTCATGATAGATTTTAGTTGCTTTTTCATTCTCTCTTAATTTTTGAAGTGTCTTCATTCTATTTTTCATCTTTGATATTAATTTTTTGGCTTTATCTTCATTACCTGTTTGTAGCCCAAGATAATCTATCTGTTCTAATATATCTTCAAAATTTAATGGTGCTGGGAGATAAATAGTTTCTATTCCAATTTTTTTTAAAGCATTTTTTAGATTTTTTATATTATATGACAAAATTACTAAGTCAGGATTTAATAAACTAATTGCTTCTACATTTGGGTCATAAGCTGAAATATCAGAGATTGGTGCTTCATTTGGATAATTAGACAAATTATCAACTGCAATAACTTGATTTCCTGATCCTATTTCAAATAAAATCTCAGTAATTGAGGGTGAAAGAGATATTATCCTTTTTGGACTGCTACCATTTATTTCATGAGCACTTGCCAATATCACTAGCAAAAATATCACTAGTATTGTCAAATATGAATTTTTTAAAACTTGTAATTTTAAATTCATAAAATGATAAATTTAATGTTGATATTAAGTAATTTAAAAATTATTTTCGAAATCTGTTAACTGGTTTGAAAAAAGTAGGTTCAGGGGTTCTTTCCTCATATACCCAAACTGATTGGTTAGGATGCATTCCTGCACCATAGATAGCGGGTACAGCAGAACATCTCATTTTATTGAGAAGTCTTGTATTAGCAATTCCTACTGAAGGATGAATACCATTATTTCTATCTCTAGCTTCTTCCCATTCTTTTTTTCTTTTTCTCAAAATATTAATATCTTTAAGTTCATCACATACTAAAATATTATTATTAAGGTCTACAGTTATTGTGTCTCCATCACATATAAGACCAATAGGTCCTCCTATTGCGGCTTCTGGCCCTACATGTCCTATTACTAAACCTACAGAACCTCCAGAAAATCTTCCATCAGTCATTAAACCAATAATAATATTTCTTTCTCTACATAATGTGGTAATTCTAGACGTCGAGTCTAACATTTCTGGCATACCTGGTCCACCTACAGGACCTTCATATCTAACAACCACCATGTCAAAATTAGCAAAACTTTCGGGGGAATTATCTAGTGTATTTAATAAACTCTGTTCACCATCAAAAACTTTTGCATTTCCTTTAAAAACCCCATTTTCAAGGCCACCCTCAACACCCGCTAGTTTGAGAATAGCACTGAATTCAGGGGATAAATTACCGCCTAATAATCTTAAACCACCTGTTTTTTTAAAAGGATTTTCGATTTTGTAAATAATTTCACCATCTGGATCAGGTGGGGATAATCTTTCTACTTGTTCAACAAGAGTTTCTCCCGTACAAGTTAGGGTTTTTCCATTAAGTAAACCTGCCTCTAGAAGATTTTTAATTATTACTTGTATTCCACCTTTGTTATCAATATCCACCATAGAATATTTTCCAAAGGGTCTAGCATTAACTACAACTGGTATAACTTTTTCTGACAAATAGTTAAATTCTTCAGAGCTCATTATATCTCTATTAAAATTTGCATACCCTGCAGCCCTTGCTAATTCTGGAGCATGCAGCATAACATTAGTTGATCCTCCAACACTCATTGCAACTATTATTGCATTTCTTAAAGAATCTTTTGTAACAATATCTCTTGGAGTGATGTCTTTATTTATTAGATTACTAAGATAATCTACCAATTCCTCTGGAAATTCTTTTATTCTTCTTGGATCTTCTGATGCAGGTGAAACCATATGTAAAGGTTGCATACCTAAAACACCAATAAATGTTTGCATAGTATTATAAGTAAACATACCTCCACAACTGCCTATGCCAGGACAAGACTCAAGTGCAATTCTTTTTTTAAGATTCTCATCTCTACTTCCTGCAATTTGATAACTGCTTATTATATCTAGAGGTTCACCAGTAATACTATCTTTACCTGGC
>CACHDI010000047.1 GCA_902578545.1 uncultured Alphaproteobacteria bacterium | reverse complement strand
CTGATTTTTAATTCTTGAATGTTTTTATTTAAATTTGAGTTTCTAAATATACCATTTTCGACGTGTTTTTTTAATTCAATCATACTTGAAGGAAAAGTGTTAAAATCAAAATGGTTTATGTCAGATATATTTTTATATCTGGTAATTATTTTACAAAATTGAAATATAAAAAAATGAGTTAATTTTAAAAACAAATTTATAAAATCCCCCCCATATATCTGAGGCTAATAGTGTATTTGAATAAAAGACATACTAATTTATTTTTTTTAAAAGCGCTGCAAAAAAACCATCCATACCACCCTCATTATACAAGTGATCTGGCCTCAATCTTAAAAAACCAAATTTATCTATCCATTCTTTCTCTATATCTTTATTTTCTTTAACAAATTTTTCAAATTTCCAATTACTGTTTTCTTTAATAAAGTTTCGAATTTTATCTTCACCTTCAGAAGAAAATAAAGAGCAATTACAATATAAAATATACCCTTTATCTTTTACAAAATTTTTAGCAACATTTAAAGAATCTTCTTGTATTTTTAGTAAGTTTTTTAATCTTTTGAAAGGATCTAAATATTGTATCTCTTTGTTTTTTCGAATTGTACCAGTGGACGAACAAGGAACGTCTATTAAAACTAAATCAAATTTTTTTTTGCATTTAAAATCATAAAAATCAGTTTGAAAAATATCAGCATTCATACTCATTCTATTTAAGTTTTCTTTAAGTTTTTTAATGCGAATAGAGGAGCTATCTATACATGTCACATTTGCACCTAAAGCAATCAATTGCATAGCTTTACCACCAGGTGCAGAAAATAAATCTAAGACCTCCATTTTTCTAATATTATCAATAAGTTTTATAGGTATTGAAGAAGAAATATCCTGTACCCACCATTTACCTTCTTTAAATCCACTTAGGTCGCTTAGCTTTTTATTTTTTTTTATTCTTAAAGAACCAGTTGGTAGTAATTTTGCTCCAAGTTTTTCTTTCCAATATTCAACCTCTTCCTGATTCATAATTGAAATATCAATTGAGTTATGAAGTGTATATATTCTTTCAATTTTTATAGCTATTTCTTGAGAGTATTTTTCAATTAAATAATTTTTAAAATTCTTTTCTAAATTACTTTTTAAAATAAAGTCCTTTTCTTGAAATATTCTTACCAAACTTTTGGAAACTGAATTTACTAACCCAGCAAAATGTTTAGTCTTTATGTTAATTTTTGCTAAATTTACAGCAGAGCTTACAGAAGCATAGAATGGAGCTTCTTTTACAGCAAGTTCGGCAATTACTATTCGAAGTATATTAATAACACTTTTATTTGTTTTTTTTTTAATACACTTAATAGTATATTATCAATACTCTCAAGGTGTCCAAATATAAGATTTGCTAATCTATCAGCTTGTGCCAAATCTTGTTCTTCAAAAAGAATTTTTTTTCTTGTCAGATATTCAAGTGTTTGATTTTTCGTTTTTTTATCTATAAAAACACCGTTCAATATTTTATGAACCAAGTATCTAGATGAGATTTTTTTTGAAATTATAAATTTATTTACATTCATTTTATTGTGTTATAGTTAAATTACATTACATATACAATACACCATTAAAAGTTTGATTTATAGATGAACATAAATAGAAAAAATAATTCCAAAAAAAAAATTGCATATCAAGCTCTAAAAGAAGCTAAAGAAAGAAAATCTAATTATGAAATGTCAAAAAAAATGCCAAAGGAAATTGGTGGTCCATCTGAATTAGAACCTACAAGATATGGGGATTGGGAAAGAAAAGGCATTACGAGCGATTTTTGAGTTTTATTTCTTGAAATTCTGCATTTTAAATGTTAACAAAAATCATACGGGCTATATGCCCGTTTTTTTATGTAAATAGAATTATGATAAATTTAATAGCAGTCTCTGGAATTGAAAAATATTTATTGAAGAATCTAAATCCAGTTTTTTTTGGTACTGATTATGAAATAGTAAGAGTAAAGGTATACGAAAAAAAAGAAAAAATAGTTCAAGTAATGATTGACCACCCAATGAGAAAAATTGACATAAACGATTGTGCAAAATACTCTCGTATTGTTTCTAATCTTATAGACGAAAAAAACCTTATATCAGATGATTATAGTTTAGAATTATCATCACCTGGAATAGACAGACCTCTTACTAGAATAAAAGACTTTCATAATAACAAAGGAAATAAAATCAAGATCACAACGGTTAATCTAGAAAATGAAAAAAAAGTCTACAAGGGGATATTAGCTGATATAATTGAAAAGAGTATATTATTAGACCAAAACAAAAATTTGATCCCTATAGAATTAGATAAAATAAGTGATGCTAAATTATTATTTTAAATTATAACAGGTTTTTAAAATGTCAGAATTCAATACAAATAAAAGTGAATTACTTCAAATAGCTGATGCAGTTGCAAGAGAAAAATTAATAGAACCTCAACTTGTTGTTGAAGCTATGGAAGACAGCTTAGCAAAAGCTGCAAAATCAAAATATGGTTCTGAATATGACATCCAAGCTAAAATAGACCCTAAAACAGGAGAATTATCAATGAACAGGTGTAGAACTGTAGTTGATAATGTAGAAAATCATTTCATAGAAATTTTATTAAAAGATGCAGAAAATATTAAACCAGGAATTCAAATTGGTGAATTAATTTTAGATCCATTGCCACCGATAGATTTTGGAAGAATTGCGGCTCAGTCCGCGAAACAAACAATTGTTCAAAAAGTACGTGAGGCAGAAAGATCAAGACAATATGAAGAATTCAAAGATAGGGTAGGACAAATAATAAATGGCCAAGTAAAAAGAATAGAATATGGCAATGTAATTGTAGATGTTGGAAGAGGCGAAGCTGTATTGAGGAGGGACCAATTAATCAATAGAGAAACGTTTAGAAATGGTGATAGGGTAAGAGCATATATTAAAGATGTTAAATCAGAAATACGTGGACCTCAAATATTCTTATCAAGAACAGCTCCAGAGTTTTTAGCTGAACTTTTCAAAATGGAAGTTCCAGAAATTTATGATGGAATAATTGAGATAAAAACTGTAGCTAGAGATCCAGGTAGTAGGGCAAAAATTGGTGTTTTAACCACCGATAATTCTATAGACCCAGTAGGTGCTTGTGTTGGTATGAGAGGATCTAGAGTACAAGCTGTAGTTAACGAATTACAGGGTGAGAAAATTGATATTATTCCTTGGAATGACGATGCACCAACTTTTTTAGTTAATGCATTACAACCAGCAGAGGTTTCAAAAGTGGTATTAGATGAAGATTCAAAAAGGATTGAAGTAGTAGTACCAGATGATCAGCTTTCTCTTGCAATAGGTAGAAGGGGTCAAAACGTAAGATTAGCAAGTCAACTTACTGAGTTTGACATTGACATCATGACTGAAGCAGAAGAATCAGATCGAAGACAAGCTGAATTTGCAGAAAGATCAAAATTATTTATGGACAATCTAAATGTGGATGAAATGGTAGCACAACTTTTAGTATCTGAAGGTTTTTCAACTTTAGAAGAAGTAGCTTATGTTGAAAAAAGTGAAATTGAAACTATTGAAGGTTTTGATGAATCAACAGTTGAAGAGTTACAAGCTAGAGCTCATGAATGTATTGAAGAAATTAATAATAAAGCAATTAAAAAAGCTAAAGAGTTAGGAGTAGAGGACTCACTTATTGATTTTGAGGGCCTTAGCCCAGAAATGGTAACAGCTTTAGCTGAAGATGGAATAAAAAATATTGAAGAGTTTGCAAAATGTGCTGATTGGGAAATTGCTGGTGGCTTTACTTTAGTTGATGGGAAAAGAACAAAAGATGACGGCATACTCGAAAAATTCGACATTGGAATAAGAGAGGCTAGAAGCTTAATTATGAAAGCAAGACTACAAATGGGATGGATTTCAAATGAAGATTTTGAAAAAGAAGTTTTAGATCAAACATAGAGAATTTTTAATAATCAAGAACCAAAAAAAATTGTAATCACATGAAAACTTTAGATTCAAAAAAAAATTTTCCTATCATAGATAAAAGTTTTTTCGAAAATCAAACGATTAGATTTGTAATTTACAACAAAGATTTTTTAATTCCAGATTT
>CACHDI010000046.1 GCA_902578545.1 uncultured Alphaproteobacteria bacterium | reverse complement strand
GACCATTTACAGGTGGTGCTGAGGCTATAATCCGTGGAACTCCAGCGACTGAAGCTGTTAATACAGACATATGAGCTGAGGCAACCATTGGAAACTTACCACCAGGTACGTAACACCCAACTGATTGAACAGGAATATTTTTGTGACCAAGAATAACTCCAGGAAGTGTTTCTACTTCAATATCCTTTAAACTCTTAAGTTGCTCATTGGCAAATTTACGTATTTGCTCTTGAGCAAACTTTATATCGTTCATTTCTCTATTTGAAACTTTTTGTATTGCTGCCTCTATTTCACTTGCTGAAAGCAAAAAACTTTGCGGATTATATTTATCAAATTTTAAGGATAGTTCTCTTACGGACCTGTCACCTCTTTTTTCAACATCTTGAAGGGTAGACTCAACCATCGTCTTTACTTTTATATCATCCTCTTTTTTTTGTATTTCAGGTTTGCTACTCTTTAATCTTCTTACTGACATTTTATTCCCTTTTAAAAATTTTCACTCAAATTAATGACTTTCTTTAATTCAGTTTTTATTATCACCATACATTCTAACCTTTTACTGCTCCTGCAGTTAATCCACTTACAATTTGTTTTTGGAAAAACATAACCAACAAGAAAAGAGGAATAGTTGTAGAAACAACAGCAGCAACCGCAAACATTATATTACCTTCCGTGTAAGTAGTTCCTAGAAACGCTGCTATGGCTGGAACCATCGTTCTATTATTTTCAGCCAGCAGCATGGAAGTAACCGCAAAATCGTTATAGGCTAAAAGAAAAGAAAATAATCCAGTCGTTATTACCCCTGGCCACATTGCTGGAATAATAACAAATCGAAATGCCTCAAACTGAGTACAACCGTCTACCTTAGCACTTTCATCTAGTTCTTTAGGAATATTTTGGAAAAAAGAGTGTAACATCCAGAGTGTAAATGGCTGATTAATGGCAACTAAAACTATTATTGTAGTTGGTAAAATCCCCCAAATATTCCATTCAAAAAAAGGCAACATATACCCTGCTACTAAAGTAATTGGGGGCATTGCCCTAAATATAAGTGCAATAACCAATAGCCAAAAGGTGTATTGATAACTTGATCTAGATAATGCATATCCACCTAATGTTCCGATTGTTAAGGAAGTACAAACAACGAAAAAACATATTATGAAAGTATTTATTGCATTACGCCAAAAATAATTATCCAGCCATGCGCCTTCATATCCTTTTCCAGTAAAAGGACTACCATATTCGGCTTTAGTTCTCTCTCCAGTCAGAGCATAAGTCCAGTCAGAAATAGAAAAAAAATCTAATTCGACTTTAAAACTACCCCAAACAGTCCAAATAAATGGAAAAGCAGCAATTATAACCCAAGAGAAAATTAAAAAATAAATTAATAATTTTAAACTTATTGGTCTTCTATCTATCCTGAGTGCCATTCTAAGTTTGCTCCCTGAAATCACGCCAAGTTCTTAGTAAGACTGGGAAAAGCAATATAGAAACACCAATTATGGTTAATACTGAGGATGCTGCAGCAGATGAAAGTTGTCTAGTTTCACCCCCTAAATCATTGAAAATAAACCAACTCAAACTTTGTGCATGTGCAGATGCATTAAAACCCACTATTGGTTCAAACACCCTAAAATTATCCATTAATTGAATTAATGCTACAAAAGTAATAAGGGGAAATAAGTGAGGTATTACTATGTATCTGATTTGTTGATAACGAGATGCACCATCAATTTTTGCAGCTTCTATTTGATCCTGAGGCAAAGTTTGAAGACCTGCATAAAATATAACAAAAGCAAAGGGTGCAGCATGCCAAATGCCATAAATTATCAAAGAAAGCCACATAACCCCAGTTGAAGCCTTTAGTGATAAATTAGGATCTGACGCAATCCATTGCACTGCACTTCCTAATATACCCCTACTGTCGATCATCCAAAATAAGACTAGCGCACCTATTAATTGAGTTACAACAAAAGGTAATAAAGAAAAAAAAATGACTAAGCCCTTAAAATAAGAACTTATTGCATTTACCCCAATTGCGATAAAAAAACCAAAAATAATAACAAAAGGAGTTACAACAAAAGTAAAAGTTAAAGTAAAAGCCATTGCTCTATAAAATGGAAGATTTGAAAGCTGCGTGAAAATTTCATTCCATGTATTTGAATTATTTATAATCTTTTTTACTTCATTAACTGCTAGATGTCCTCTATCAAAAAATATGTCTAATCCAACAAAGCGTCCTAACGGTTGCGCATCTCTAAGTGCTTTTGTTGCTTCTTGATCCATTGTCGTTTCAACAGTACAACCCACTAAAGGAGTGCAAGTTTCAACTTCAACCAATACTGCTTGATGGGGAGCATGAACTGACTGCAATAAAACTGATATAATTGGTAAAGCAATAAATAGGATCATTGCAGTAGCCGTCGGTAAAACAAACCAAAAAAAAGTGCTGTGTCTCATAAATTATCTTCAAATAAAGAGTTGGGGGTCTATTGACCCCCATTTTTATTCTTTATTAATTAAGAAAACCTTTTTCTTTAGCTGCAGCTGAATACGCAGCTTCTACATCAGAAAGAGCTTGACTTGCAGATTCTTTTCCTTGCATAAAATCTGCCAATTCATTCCCAAGTGCAGTGTGTAAAAGGCCCATATAAGGCAACATAGGATATGGAGTAGTACTCATTTTTGCTGCTTCAAAAACTCCTATTGCTGCATCAGTTGGCTTATAACCATCTATCAACCATACGGCTTGAGTTCGAATTTTTTCATCTTTCATTTTATCTGGATGGATAGCATTCATCATTGCAATAAAAGTGGCCTCTGCCTCAGCATCAGAAATATTTTTTGCAACAGTCCAACCATCCCACCATAGTGTTGAAGCTGGTGTCGAACCCCCACCTACTGTCATTGGTCCTGCAATAGAGTGATTATTTTTTACTGCATCAATTACACCTTCAGCAGTAGTTTGCGAAGCCGCTCTTGAACCCCACATATTTAATAGTGCAATATTTCCAGCACGATACTCTGCATTCGTTGCATTAGAATCATGAGTTAAAAAATCAGGGTTCATATATTCTGATAATGATTTCATCATATTTAAGGCATTAACGCCTGCATCTGAATTTACATTTGGCTGAGCCGATCCAGATTTAAAATGAGATCCACCATATCCCAGAAACATATTATTGAATTCTTGAGCTAGATTCCATCCAGCAGCATAAGCACCTCCAATTGGATTTTCCATAATGCCCTTATCTCTTATCATTTTTGCTGCCGCTAACATATCTTCATATGTTTTTGGAGGTTCTACTCCAATTTCTTCAAGTACATCTGCACGATACATAAGATGCTGAGCATTAGCCATAAATGCTACAGCCATAATATTATCGCCGATTTTTATAAGCTGACTTTTTTGTAGTCCCTTACCATATTTAGCAACCAAATCATCTAATGGTCTTATTACGTCTTCATTCATTAAGGCAACAATTGAAGAATTAGCTATAATAGCAGAAGTGTATTCTGCAGGATTTCCCTGCATACCAGGAACATTTATTTTCTGATGTTCTGATGTCAGGTTGGTTTCAACACTTGCACCAGTACATTCTTGTGCACCAGCTCCAACAGTTTGTATTGCAGGAAATTCATTTCCAACTATACTTACTCTGGCTGAAATTTCGCAACCAGCAAAAACTGGTACTCCAAATAATAAGGTAAATCCGAAGGCTACCGAATAAAAAAGTTTTTTCATCATTTTTATCTCCATATTTATTAAGTGCAAGTTAATTACACTGATTGACATCGCTTAAGCGAATTAATTTAAGAGGTATTTATACCCCCTACACGTTCCCCTGTTTTTTTATCAAACAGGTGACATTTCTGAGCAGGTATTTTAACAGAAACTTTGTCTTCAATATTTGCTCTAAAATTTTTGTTTGCTTTTATACTGACTAATGATTTGCCAACTTTAACTGTCACCATCGTAGCATCACCTAAAATTTCAAGAGTGAAAATTTGACTATTTAATTGGCCTTTTTCTTTCACCACAGTTGCATCTTCCGCTCTGAAACCTAGTATAATTTCCCCATCATCTGCTTTTAATCCTCTGATTGAAGTGTTATTAGAAGAAAAGACACCCTTTATAATTTTACCTTCAATAAGATTCATAGCTGGGGAACCTATAAAT
>CACHDI010000045.1 GCA_902578545.1 uncultured Alphaproteobacteria bacterium | reverse complement strand
CTTCAAAAAGTGCAAAACCATCAGAATTATTTTTTAACTTTGACTTTACCTCTGAAAACTCTTTGTAAGCAAAGGCTTTTAAATCTAATTTATCTTTACCAACTTCAAAATCTTTACTGATTGGCTTAGACTCACTTAAATTCAAAAGATTTAATTGAAATTTTGCAATAGTGTCATTTCCACCAGAAGGTTCAAATACAAATGTATCATTACCATTTCCTCCTTCTATTAAATCATTACCAGGACCACCATTTAGAACATCATCTCCTAAAAAATACTCAGATAAAAGCAAATCACCAATCAAAAAATCATTGTGAGCATTACCACTTATTGGGTTATTTCCAGTACCACCAATAACAATATCAGAACCATTACCGCCTATAATTTCACTATTTCCACCAGTAGCAACTAAAATATCATCAGTATCCCCACCTTTTAAAACAACCTGACTATGTGCATCTTTAAAAACATTTCGGTTCCCAACTCCTGTATTTGTAATAATTTTAACAGGTAGATCTATTTTAATTTCATCAGATGAAATTGATTCTGAAAATCCATAACCGTCAGTAAAATTTACTTTTACTTTAATCTTTTTACCTAAATCAGAAGCTAAAATTTTATACTTATTGGAATTTGAATCTTGAACCTTAATACCATCACTAAACCACTGATAATTAAATGTTCCTAATCCCTCATTATCAGAAATTGATGCAGTGGCTGTGATTGTTTGATCTAAAGCTTTTTCCCCAGAAAAGGTAATTCCACCAATTGCAACATTATTAATTGGATTTACATTTATGTTAAATTGATCAAAAACTGTACCACCATTTCCATCATTTGCGGTTATTTCTACAGTAGCACCTGATAATTCAGACCTTGTAGGAGATACAGTCAAATTATTAGTAATAGCATTGAAAGTTAACCAACCAGGTAAAACTGAACCTGACGATAACCTTGCCGATAAAGTTAAAATATCGTCATCAGGATCTGAAAAAGTATTATTAAAAGTGTAGATACTATTTGAATTCTCATTAACTAAAATATCTTTTATTGGATTTTCAATATATGGTGCATCATTTGCATTTGTAATATTTAATGTTACAACTTTTTGTGCGGATAAATTACCAACTCCATTATCTGTAGCAATTACATTAAAACTATAGGAGGATTTATTTTCATAATCTGCTGAAGTCTTTAACCGAACTTTTCCATTTGTGGAATCTACATTAATTAAACCAGAATCTACTCCCGAAACCGAATAATTTATACTATCACTTACATCTTGATCAGTTGAAGTTATAGTATAAAAAACAGTAGAATTTGAAAGATTTTCAGCTATAGTTGCAGTTGAACCAGATGTAATTACAGGTTTATCGTTAGCATTAGTAATATTCACTGTTACATTTTCAGTATCTTTAGAACCATCAGGATCTGTAGCTATAACATTAAAATTATAGGAGTTTTTAGCTTCAAAATTTGCCGAAGTTTTTAATCTAATTTCGCCGTCATCAGAATCTATTGTTACGAAAGAAGCATCAGTCCCAGAAACTGAAAAAGTAAGTACATCGTTTACATCTGCATCAGTTGCTGTGACATCATAAATTACTTCAGAAATATTAGCATTTTCAGAAACTGATCCTGTTAAATTAGTCGTATCTATAACAGGTGTTGCTTCATTTATATTTTGAATGGTTACAGTAATAATTTGCGTAGAAAAAAATCCTCCACCTTCAACTGCTTTGACTTCTACCTGATAAGTGTTGTTATTATCAGCATCAGTAGGAATTTCAAAGTTGGGAGCAACTTTAAATGTTAAATTACCCCCTGCATCAAGATTAAATTTATCACCATCCAACCCTGAATTAATTGACCAAGTGACTGGAACATTAGCTGTTAAATTAGTAACTGCGGTTATATTTTCATTTTTTGTAACTGCAGATGTTTCAGATCCTGCGGAATTACTGGGGCCTTGGATTAATGGAGTAACAACTTTCATTGTCAAAGTTCCATTACTAGTACCTCCATTTCCATCAGATGTGACATAAGTAATTGTTTCTGTTAACGTAGCTACCCCTGTCGGTGGTGTATAATTTATGATTGTACCATTCGTTGTTGCATTCCCAGAACCAGAATAACTGATAGATTGTATATTTAATGTGTCTCCATCTTCATCACTATCATTAGCAAGAACAGCAATATTATTCTTCGCAGTATTGAGTGTGGTTATTGCTGTATCATTAACTATTGCAGGATTATCATTTTGATCAGTTACGTTAATAGTAATTGCCTTCGTTGAATTAGCAGGCGTAGATCCATTATCTGTAGCAACAACATTGATTGAATATGAATTTTTAACCTCAAAGTTAGCGGAGTTTTTTAAACGAACTTCACCATCATCTGAATCAATAGTAAATAACGATGCATCGGTGCCAGTAATTGAAAAGGTAATTGAATTACCATCTGGATCACTAGCTTGTGCATCATAAGCAATAGTTGAAATTGAGGCATTTTCAGCAATTGTTCCAGTTGCCCCACTAGTTATAGAGGGTGGATCATTAAGATTGTTTACTGAAAGTGTTACTGCTTTAGAAGTAGAAAGTGTTCCTGCTCCGTCGTCAGTAGCAATAATATTAAAATTATAGGAGTTTTTAGTTTCAAAATCAGCTGATGTTTTTAATCGAACTTCACCATCATTTGAGTCCACTGTAAAAAGAGCTGCATCAGTTCCAGAGATTGAAAAAGTAATGGTATCTGATGAATCAACATCAGTAGCATTTCCATCATAAACTACTGTACTTATTGGAAGATTTTCATCAAAAGACGCAGTATTTCCAGAAGTTATAGAAGGTGCATCATTTAATTTGGTAAAATTGATAGTTGCCGATGCTGTTCCAGTTTGTTCAGATCCAGCATTATTCAAATTAGTAGTTTTTACAGTGAGAGTTTTAGAGGCCGGAGGATCCTCAGATGTACTTTCAAATTTTACCCTTTGTGCAATGGATTGAACCATTGAATCTGAAATAGTTGGAGGGGCAACATTCTCTGTAACTGTTACATTATCAACAAATAATTGAGCCCCTGCCCACTTACCACCTGAAAAATCAAATGTACCAGCAACAAATACAAATTTATAGGATCCCTCTGCGGTAACAGTTGCAGTTTCAGTTGCCCAACTGGTAGTAGCACTAGCAGAAATTCCTGTTTCATCTAAAATTTTTAAAAATGAATTATCATTAACATTAACTATATATCCATAAACATCAAATGCATCTCTTCCACCAGAAGCTTTCCAATCAAAACTAACTTGATCATTAGCCCTTAAATAGACAGTATTGTCACTGTAAAGAGCGGGACCCCTTACGATATCATAACCCTTTTTTGCAACTATTTTGTTAGGGCTACCGCTGGTCAGTCTTACTGAGTATTCTCCACCGCCATCATCATTAACTGCACCACTATATGATCCGACTTCTGTTGGAACATTTTGATCAGAAATAGGTATACCTGATTTTGGAGGAGTTGTATCAGTTGGAGTATCTAGTCCATCAATTTTAGTAGTTCCAAAATAAATTGGTCCACTATCATATATTTGCCAATTGCCGAATTGAGATGAACCATCGTTAGTTTCAAAATTTCCATTTTGAAATTTATTAGAAATATTGACCCTTAGAGCATTACCATTTAGACCATTTTTGGTTGAATCAACATTTCCAAGGATAGCTGCCCCTGTTCCATTTCCAACATAAATGATTGAATTAACAATAGATACCTGACCATTAACAGTAGAAGTACTACCATCATCAGTGAATTTTAAAATATCCGTAGTTTGTGCAGTAGAGAGACTAAACTCTATCCATCCACCCTCATATTTATCACCAGCAGTAGTAGTACCACCTGCAATAGTTATGTCTGTATCAAGTGCTCCTAACCCTGCATTTTCAGTATATGCAATATTAGTATCCAGATTTGATATTGAAGGAGCACCTAAACTACCTTTAAAGGATGAAGGTTTGATTGATGCTTGATGAATTTCACCAGTTTTAACTTCTAAATCCCAATCACCATTTAAAAATTTAGGTGCAGAAACATCATCTGAAGCAGCAATATCCAAATTTGAAATTGAAGAAAAAAGATTAATAAACTCAAGACCTTTATGCCCTTGACCAACATTACATCCATAGAGATGAATATTCCCATTAGGACCTAATGAA
>CACHDI010000044.1 GCA_902578545.1 uncultured Alphaproteobacteria bacterium | reverse complement strand
TATTCTAGCTTTTAGTAATTTAATAATATCATTATAAGAAATTATCTTATTATTATTTGACTTTTTTTTTTGATTATACCTATATTCAGCTAGTATATCTCTAACTGCGTTCACAACAATCAAGTGCCCATATCTATCAATTAATTGTTGAGCTACTGGTAAATTGAGAATTTTATGAACAGGCGGTATTTTAAAGAAATTAGTTTTAGAATTTTCAAACTTGTTCATTAATTTAAAAGTATTTTCTATTTTTAAAGTGGTGTTTATTTTTTAAATTCAAACGGTTTAAATATACCTGCGTAACTTTTGGGTCTAGGGTATGAATACCCTCCTAACTTACTTGTTGTTTTTTTCATTTTAACTAAACCCTCTGCTAATATAATGGAGGATGAAACTCCTTCAATTACTGGAATAGAAAATTTCTTTTCCAATTTTTCTGCAAAATCAGCCATACCTGCGCAACCTAATACAATTGCCTCAGCTTTATCATTAGTGATTGATCTTTGAATTTCATCTTCGATAGCAAGAAGTGCATTACTTTCCTCATTTTCTAGATCTAGAACTGGAACATTCACGGAAGATACATTTACGCAAATTCGGTCAAAACCACGTTTTAGAAGATTATTTTTTAGAATTGGAACACTCAAATCTAGGGTTGTAATAACAGAAAATGTACCTGCTAAACACGAAGCAATGTGAAATGAAGAGTCACCAATTCCTAAAACTGGTTTATTTGTAATTGTTCTTATAGCATCCAAACCAGTATCGTCAAAGCATGCTATTATGTATGCATCAGCTTCTGAATTTGATAAAACTTCTTCTATTAAACCTGGGATGCAAAAAACTTCATCATAATAGCCCTCTATACTTTCTGGTCCATTTTTAGGGTTCGTTGAAACAATGGTTGTTCCATTAGAAGCTACTTTTTTAGCAACTACCTCTATATTGTCAGTCATTTTTTTTGTTGTATTAGGATTTATAATACAAATTAACATATTTGTTTCTTTCCTATTTTATTTTACGATGTCTAAGTAAATAAACAAAAGATAAAGAAATCCCTATTACCAGAAAAGATATACTAGTGGTTACCGTTCCTAAAGCATAGATTATTGGCGTTGTAACAGTTGTTGTTAATCCTCTCAAATCAAGGGGTAAAGTATTAGTGGCACCCATTACTTGTGATGATCTTGCTAATTCATCATAAGATAAAGTAAATCCAAAAAGAGCTATGCCGACTATGCTAGGAGCTATGATTGGGAAGACAACATACCAAAATGTTTGATTGGGATTTGCACCTAAATCTCTAGCTGCCTCTTCTAAGGATTTATCAAACCTATTAAATATTGCAAACATAATGAGTAATCCAAAAGGCAGCGTCCAGGTTAATTGTGCACCAAAACCACTTGTATACATTCCTAATGAAGTTTGAAAATTTTCTAATATAATTTGAATTTCAAACATTTCACCAATAGTTACTATAATACTATCTATTAATCTAAATTCCAAAGCTACTCCTAAGGAAAGGACTATCGAAGGAACGATCAGACTGGCAATTGTGGTGTAAAATAGAAGATCTGATCCTATAAATTTTTTTCTAAAAGCTAACCCTGCTGATACTGAGAGAACAACTGTTAAAATCATAACAAATATTCCTAGCATAATAGACCTTCGAAAAGATGCTCCAATATCAACCAACCCTGAACCTTTCCAGAGCTCACCAAACCAATAAAGTGAAAATCCATTTAATGGAAAAGTTAGACCACCTGAGGGACCCTGAAAACTTAACAAGATAATAGAAAGTATTGGTCCATATAAAAAAACAACAAAAAAAGAGAATATTATTAAAAAAATAAAAAACCCTAATGAACCTTTTTTGTGCATCTAAAGCTCTTTTCTGATATCAATAAATTTTGTCATAACAATAATAATAAAAATTGTAATAAACAGCAGTATCACTGAATTAGCTGCAGCTCCCGGTAATTGAAGATAATTCATTTCTGTATTAATTATTTTACCAATAGAAGCTAATTGTTGACCGCCCATAATTCCAATAGTTAAAAAATCACCCATTACTACTGTAATTACAAAAATTGAGCCTATAATAATCCCAGGCTTACATAGTGGTATTATTACATTTTTTATTATCTGAAATTGATTGGCTCCAGAATCATACGCAGCTTCAATGACTTCTTTATCAATCCTTAACATAGAGTTGAAAATAGGTACTATCATAAAAAGAGTATATAAATGAACTAAAGCTAAAATAACTGAAAAAGTTGAATATAAAAGCCATTCAATAGGTTCTTGAATAAGTCCTAAAGTAATTAATGTATCATTTACTAGACCATTTCTACCTAAAAGGGGTATCCAAGATACCATTCGTATTACATTAGATGTCCAGAAAGGAATAGTACAAATTAAAAATAAAGTTATTTGCAGTGGAAGAGAATTTACATAAAAAGCAAGAAAATATGCTACACAGAAACCTAACAATAATGTTATTAGCCATGTAAAGAAACAAAAGAAAAAAGTTGAAATATATGTCTTAAATGTTAGACAAAGTCCATTTTCAAAAGTAAAACAACCATCAAATATATAAATGTAATTTCCTACAATAAAGTCAGGTATAATAGAGTATTCAGTGTAATCCCAAAAACTTACAATTAAAGTTAACGTAAGGGGCACTATAAAATAGGCAATAAATATTAAAGCGAAGGGTATTGCTAACCAAGATAGTTTAGGTTGAAAAATATGGATTTTTTCTTTCAATTTTGTGTACTCTTATAAATTCAAAAATTTGGGCCATTAACAACATTAACAGCCCAAATTGACAATTTAAAGAATAAATATTTATGATGCTACCATTTCATTCCACTTACGGACCATGTATTTATTTTCGTCCATTGTAGCATTCCAACAAGCAACACCACCCATTCTGTCTTCATAAGAACCACCATCTCTTTTTTCACCGGCTGACGCAAGTTTTGCACCTGTAGGACTAAGGATGTCTCCCTGAGCTGCCTTACCTTCCATCCAGAAACCCCATTCATCTTCAGACATATATTGCTTTGCAGTTGGAAGAACCGCTGAGTAATAGCCTTGGCGATTAAGATAAGCACCAACCCATCCAGACAGATACCAATTTACGAATTCATAAACAGCATCTGCTGTTTTTCCTTTTGTTGTTTTTGGTAGAGCAAATCCTGCAGCCCATGCACGATAACCCTCTTTTAGTGGCTGATACACACAATCTTTACCTTGTGATTTAACTGCAGTTATTGCAGGCGACCACATTGATTGAATTACAACTTCTCCAGAAGCCATTAAGTTAACACTTTCATTAAAATCAGTCCAAAATGCTCTAAATTGACCTGCTTTTTTAGCTTCAGTGAAGATTTTCATCGTTAGGTCGATTTCATCTTTAGTCATGTTGCCTTTATCAGGGTAAGTATATTCGCCCATTGCTTCCACTACCATTGCAGCATCCATTATTCCAATAGATGGTATGTTTAGAGTTGCAGCTTTTCCTTTAAACTCAGGATTTAATAATTCTGCCCAGGAACTAATTGGTCTTCCTATCAAATCTGGTCTTATACCTAAAGTGTCTGCATTATAAATAGTTGGTATCAGAGTAGCATACTGAGTTACTTCATTAGCAAATTTCTTACCTGTTGATCCTTCAAGATACATCACTTTTGAAGGTGCGGTTCCTTGAAGTCCAACTTTCTTTCCAGATGGTGTTACACCTTTTGTAAAAATAGATGTTACATTATCCCATTCTTTTATTCTTTTGGTATCCATTCCTAGAATATTTCCTGAAGGTACGAGTTTCGGAAGACTGAAATATTCGGTATCAACTAAATCAAAACTATTTGGCTGAGTTAAAACTCGCTTAGTAACTTCATCGGTAGTTACTGCTATAAATTTTACTTTTAAACCAGTATCTTCAAATAATTTCTTTTGTACTTCATCTCCCATACTTACGGCAGTTCCTAAGTATCTTAAAGTGATTGGATCTGAAGAAATAACACTAGGAGCATATAGAGCGGCGATAGCAGCTGCAGTAGTGCCTGTACCTAATTTAAGCATTTTTCTTCTAGAGATTGATGATGAATTTTTGGATTTCATTTTTTCCTCCGTTGTTAAAAAATATGTAGATCCCTGATATAATAATTGACTGGATTTTAAACAATTTTGTTAATAGAGATGGTCAAAACTTACA
>CACHDI010000043.1 GCA_902578545.1 uncultured Alphaproteobacteria bacterium | reverse complement strand
TTTAGAAAATCAGATTTAAATTTCAAGAATAAATCCAAGACTCATTTTGATCCAGTATCAAAAGCAGATAAAAATACTGAAAGTGTAATGAGGAATCTTATTTTAAAATTTCGACCAAACGATACAATAATTGGTGAAGAAAATAATAGTGTTGTTGGTTCTAGTGGTTTATCTTGGATAATTGATCCAATTGATGGTACTAGAGGATTTATGGCAGGGCAAACCTCTTGGACAGTTTTAATTTCATTGAGCGAAGGAGAAAAGCCCCTTTTTGGAATTATCTATCAACCATTTTCTAATGAAATGTTTATAGGAGACCAATACTCTTGTGAGTATTTACATCAAGGTAAAATTAAAAAGATTTTTGTAAAAAAGTGCAATAATATTAGTGATGCAATTATACACACGACAGATCCAAATATGGGAAACTGTAAAGAAAATTCAGCAATGGAAGCATTAAGAAATCATTGTAAACTCGCTAGATATTCGCTTGATGCTTATGCATATGGTTTAGTTGCTTTTGGTAATATCGACTTAATAGTTGAATCCTCAATGCAAATATATGACATTCAAGCGCCTTTATGTATTATTAAAGCTGCTGGTGGTACTTTTTCTGACTGGAATGGTGGTAATGATTTTACTAGTGGAAGAATTCTAGCATCAGGTGATCAATATATACATAAAGAGGCTCTTAAGATTTTGGGTAAACATATTTAGTGTTATAAATTTCAATAAAGGGATATTTTTAATTTTAATTAGGAAAAATTTTATTCAAAAATTTATCCACTTCTTCCCATATTTCTTCTTTTATCTCAGAAGTTTCAAAAAAAACTTCATGCATTGAATTAGTTAAAATTTTTAATTCTCCTAAAGGAGTTCGAGCCATCCTTGACTCAATGGCTTTTTTTGAAATTACTTTATCTGAATCTCCCATAAATGTAAGCTGTGGTATTTCAGGAGGAGGCATTTTTGAAAGTTTAAATAATTCATCATTAAGGGCTTTAATCCAATATAGAGTAGGTGGCCCCAAACCCAATCGAGGGTCAATCAATAAATTATCTCGCATTTCATTATAAAATTCCAAGTTTTTTGTTAAAACATTTTTTTCAAATGGTTTAGTAAGAATGTTAAATCCATCAATTTTGTAAGGGTAAGCAACCAAACCCAGGCCCATTGATATTGCGAGGTTAAAAATTGGAATTAAAATTGAAATAGTAAATTCTGAAACTGGCAAGCCCCAAAGTGGTGCAGAAAAAATCGAACATTTGAATGTATTGTCTCTCAACAAATATCTTAAACCTATGCAGCCACCCATGCTATGAGAAAAAAGTATTTTAGGTCTATTATCTAAGGTATCCTTTAAATTTTCTAGGATAGTTTCCAAGTCCATTTGGTATTCAAAGAAATTTTTAACATGACCTATATCTATTCTTCCATGGGGCCTTTGTGATAAACCCTGTCCTCTCCAATCAATACAAAGAACTGAAAAATTCCTGTCTAAAAATTCTTGTATTACTGTATTATATTTTTCTATATACTCTGTTCTTCCAGGTAATATGATTACAGTACCTTTATCACCTTTTTCCCAATAACCATATCTTATAAATTTTCTATCTTCAGTTTGAACATAATCCAGTATCCCTCCAGGTAGAAGTTTAATTCCCAACCTAGGTAATGGGTTGAGTTTACTATTAGCCAAGAATATTTCCTAATTGCATTGCAACTCCCATACTTCCTTCAACCTTTAGAGTTCCTCCCATAAATGCAGATGTTGGATTTGTTTCTCCCTCTAAAATATTTCTAAAAGTTTCAGCACTTGCTATCAGAGTACAGTCAGCCTCTTCAGAAGACTCTCTAACACCGTTCCCATCTACGACAATTGATCCTTCATCTTCAATTTGAAATTTAGCACTAAAATCTATACTTTTACCTTCAAGTTTTTCTTCTAAAGCTTTAATTGCCTCTTCTAAGATATTTGACATAAGAATTCCTTACATATTAAGTTTTATATTTTTAAATATTGTAAAATGAAACTCAAAAATTTAAAGTGATATTTCTTTCCAGTTTCCAATTTTTTTATTAATTTTTGTAGTAGTTAGAATCAAGGCCTAATTGTTGAATATTATGATAATTTGAAACTGATGATAAAAAAAAATAAAACAATAAAAAATATTAAGGCATTATTAGGCCCTACAAATACAGGAAAAACCTTTTTTGCAATTGACAGAATGCTTACTCACTCAAGTGGTATGATTGGGTTTCCATTAAGATTACTAGCTAGGGAAGTTTTTGACAAAATTTCACTCAGATGTGGGAAACAATATGTTGCTTTAATAACAGGTGAAGAACGAATTATGCCTGAAAATCCAAAATATTGGGTTTGTACTGTTGAGGCAATGCCTATTAATTTAACTTTTGATTTTGTAGCAATTGACGAAATACAATTATGTGCCGATCTGGATAGGGGGCATATTTTTACGAATAGATTACTGAATTTAAGGGGTAAAAAAGAAACAATATTTCTTGGGTCAAGTTCAATAAAAAAAATTATAAATAACATTTTGCCAGATGTTGAATTTTTATCAAGAAAGAGGTTATCACAACTTAAATATGTAGACTCTAGAAAAATAAATAAAATTCAACCTAGATCTGCAATAGTTTGTTTTTCTGTTGAGGAAGTCTATTCTATTGCTGAAATAATAAGAAGAGAAAAAGGGGGAGCTGCAATTGTTACTGGTGGTTTATCCCCTAAAACAAGAAATTCACAAGTAAATATATATCAAAGTGGTGAAGTCGATTACCTTGTAGCAACGGATGCGATTGGTATGGGCTTAAACTTAGACTTGTCAAATGTTTGTTTTGCCAGTTTAACTAAATTTGATGGATTTAATCATAGAAAACTTTTTGTAAATGAATTAGCTCAAATAGCCGGAAGAGCAGGCCGATATACAACTAACGGTACATTTGGGACCACTGCAGGTTGTGAGGCTTTATCATCTGACTTAGTTCATAATATTGAAAACCACAATTTTTTAGATATTAAAAAAATACAATGGAGAAACTCAAATTTATCTTTTGATAACCCTTCATCACTTATTGAATCCTTAAATTTAAAACCCAATAATTTAAGCCTTGTAAAATCTAGAGAGAGTACTGACCTAAGTACTCTAAAGATTATGTCCGAAAATCAGATAATTATTGAAAAAGTTAAAAGTATTAATGAAGTAAAGCTTTTGTGGAAGATCTGTCAGATACCTGATTATAGAAAAATATCTCTAACGGATCATGTGCAAATTTTAACAGAAATATTCTTGCTTTTAATTGATAAAGGTAAATTACCTGAAACATGGCTTGAAAAAAAGATAATATCGTTAGATAAATATGATGGTGATATCGAAAAGTTATCTAGGAGATTGTCATACATAAGAACATGGAATTACGTAGCAAATAGAGGTAGCTGGTTTGATAACCCTACCTTTTTGGAAGAAGCTGCAAAATCAATTGAAGAAAAACTTTCAGACAAACTTCATGAACTTCTTATTGAACGTTTTATTGATAAAAGAACAACCGTATTATTGAAAACAATTAGGGAAAAGGGAAAATTGACGGCAGAATTTAATGATAACAATGAACTTCTTATTGAAAATCAATTAATTGGACGAGTTGTAGGATTAAACTTTGTTTTTCAGACTACGGATAAGTCAATAGAAAATAAAAAATTACTTTTAATTGCTAAAGATCAGATTATTGCAAAAATTAAGAAAATTGTTGATCAATTATATGAGACCCCTGATTCAGATTTTTTCTTAAACAACTCTGGTGAAATTATTTGGAATGAGAATGTTGTTGGAAAACTTGCAGTTGGAAATAAGTTATATAAACCAAATATCAAATCCGTCACCTCTGATTATCTACCTGAAACATTAATTAATAAAGTCGAAACACGAATTAAATACTTTATCAATAATTATATCAAACAAAATTTCATTCATCTTTTTTCTATAATGGAGGATAAAGAGATTAATGGGATTTCTACAGGCTTAGTTTTCACAATGAGTGAACACTTAGGTGTTTTGTCTAGAGATCGTGTAACAAAGGAAGTAAAAAGTCTTGATCAAGAATCTAGAGCAAAATTCAGAAAATATGGTTTTAGATTTGGACAATATAGTATATACCATCCTCTTTTTTTGAAACCAGAACCAACAAGATTAAGGGTAATATTGTGGAGCAAATTTCATCAATTAGAAAAAAAAATGGATCCGCCTTTACCTGGTTTAGTTACAATTGAAGTAACAGAAGGAGTTGAAGACTCATATTATGAGTTAGTAGGATTTAAAAAACTTGGATCCAGGGCTATAAGAATTGATATGCTTGAAAGATTAGCAGACCTAATAAGGTTACAGGATACAAAAAAAGGGTTTAAAGCAACTTCAGAAATGCTATCAATT
>CACHDI010000042.1 GCA_902578545.1 uncultured Alphaproteobacteria bacterium | reverse complement strand
AAATCTTTAGCTAATTTATTCCAAAGCACAGAAATTTATTCAGATTATAAAATACTAAAAAAACCAGAAATTGGCTCAGTAATGGTTAGAGGAAAAATTGGAGGAACTGGTGAATTATTTAATGTAGGTGAAATCACAATTACTCGTTGTTCTATACTATTAAACACAGGAAAAATGGGATTTAGCTACATTCAAGGAAGAAATAAAAAAAAAGCAATAACTGCTGCTATTTGTGATGCTCTTATGCAAACACATTTATCACCTCAAATTAGAAATAAAATATTAATCCCATTGATAAAGGAAGAGGAATTACGAAAAAAAAATATTGCGAAAAAAGCTAAAGCTACAAAAGTTGATTTTTTTACCCTTGTAAGAGGCGATAATTTATGAATAGCTCAAATAATCTTTACGCCTTAGAAAGCCCAGAGATTGAAAATGCCTTCTTCTTTAGACAAGCCTTAAATGCAATTTCCAACCCTGGCAAAATTTTTGATTTATCTTGTAATCTAAATACACCAAATGGTCTTTCTAAATCAGCTGGTAGTCTATTATTATGTCTTTGTGATTTCGATACCCCAATTTTCCTGAGTGAAACATTTAATACTGATGAAATAAGAAAATGGATAACTTTTCACACAAATTCAAATTTTACTGAAAAAGGGAATTGTAAATTTGCATTAGGAAACTGGGAAGAACTATTACCTTTTGAAAAATATCAATTAGGTACTGACGCCTATCCAGATCGGTCTGCTACACTCATTGTTAATTATGAAAAGATTTCAAATAATGGAACTAAACTATTTGGGCCTGGGATAAAGAATTATACATATTTTAATCTTCCAGACGAAAAAAAGTTTAAGAATAATAATTCTTTATTTCCTTTAGGATTAGATTTTTTCTTCTCATATGAAAATAAATTTGCAGCTATACCTAGGTCTACCAGAATCGGTGAAAAATAATGTATGTAGCAGTTAAGGGTGGTGAAAAAGCAATTGAAAACGCTCATAGATGGTTATCTGAGAAGAGGCGTGGCAATACTGATTTAAAATCAATAGAATTAAAACAAATTTCTGAACAGCTATTTCTTTCTGTTTCAAGGGTAATGGCAGAGGGTTCATTATACGATAAAGAATTAGCATCACTTGCAATTAAGCAATCTAGTGGTGATTTAATTGAAGCTATATTTTTACTAAGAGCATATAGAACAACCTTACCAAGATTTGGATATTCAAAAGGAATTGAAACTGATAATATGATTTGTTCCAGAAGAATTTCAGCTACGTATAAAGACTTACCAGGTGGACAAATACTTGGACCTACTTACGATTATACTCATAGACTACTAGATTTTAAATTAATTGCAGAAGAAGAAGTCCATAATTCTAAAGAAGTTGAAATAGATAATATCGAAAAATTATCTCGGGTGTCTGAATATCTAAATAAAGATGATTTGATAAAAAGAGAAAATAATACTTCTAAGCAACCAAAAGACCTCACTAGAGAACCTCTAGAGTTACCCGCGGATCGTTCCCTAAGATTGCAATCACTAACTAGAAGTGATGAAGGCTTTTTATTAGGAATGGCTTACTCAACTCAAAGAGGATATGGAAGAAATCATCCATTTGTTGGAGAGTTGAGAATTGGTATTGTAGACGTATATTTTGAAATTTCTGAACTTGGAATTGAAATAGAAATTGGTGAAATAGAAATCACTGAATGCGAAACAGTAAATCAATTTATGGGTTCAAAAAAAGAGCCTCCACAGTTTACAAGAGGTTACGGTTTAGTGTTTGGACAATCTGAAAGAAAAGCGATTTCTATGGCTTTAGTAGATAGAGCTTTACAATGGAAAGAATTAGGAGAAGAAAATCAGAATGCCCCTGCTCAAGATGAAGAATTTGTTTTATACCACGGTGATAATATTCAAGCCACTGGTTTTGTTGAACATATAAAACTTCCACATTATGTTGATTTTCAATCTGAATTAGAACTTATCAGAAAAATAAGAAAAGATGCTCAAAAGTCAGAAAAATAAATATACAAAAGAAGATCCTTTAGAGCATGATGAATATAATTTTGCTTATTTGGATGAACAAACAAAAAGAATGATCAGAAGAGCAATATTAAAAGCTATTGCAATTCCTGGATATCAAGTACCATTTTCAAGCAGAGAAATGCCTATGCCTTATGGCTGGGGCACAGGTGGAGTACAAGTTACTGCTTCATGTTTATGCCCTACAGATACTCTCAAAGTAATCGACCAGGGAGCAGATGACACCACTAATGCTGTTTCAATAAGGAAGTTTTTTGAAAAAACCGCAAATATTAATACTACAGATGATACAAATTCAGCTTCGATAATACAAACAAGACATAGAATACCAGAAGAACCACTTAAAGAAGGACAGATTTTAATTTATCAGGTTCCAATTCCTGAACCATTAAGGTTTCTAGAACCTAGGGAAACTGAAACCAGAATAATGCATGCATTGGAAGAATATGGTCTTATGCATGTTAAATTATATGAAGATATAACAAAACATGGACATATTTCTACTGCATATGCTTATCCCATTAAAGTTGAGGAAAGATATGTAATGGACCCATCTCCAATACCAAAATTTGACAACCCTAAAATGCACAATAATGAAGCTCTTCAACTTTTTGGAGCGGGTAGAGAGCAAAGAATTTATGCTATTCCACCATACACTAAGGTTATTAGTTTAGATTTTGAAGATTATCCATTTGAACCAATGAAGGCTGAAGCAATATGTTCTATTTGCGGGTCAAATAGTTCTTATTTAGATGAAATAATAGTTAATGATAAAGGCGATAAAAATTACATTTGTTCCGATACTAACTATTGTGAAAAAAGAAAATAAATAAAATGAATAATATTTTATCTGTCAAATCTTTAACAAAAACCTACGGCCATCAAATAGGATGTAATGATATAAGTTTCGATTTACACGAAGGTGAAGTTATAGGAGTTGTTGGAGAAAGTGGTTCTGGAAAATCCACTCTGTTATCTTGTCTGGCTGGAAGATTAAAAGTAGATAAGGGTTCAATTAAATTTAAATCTAGAACTGATGTGAAAGAAGAGCTTACGGAAATTACTGAGGTAAGAAGAAGATATCTTTCAAGAACAGATTGGGCTTTTGTTCACCAAAATCCTAGAGATGGACTCCGGATGGACATTTCTGCTGGTGGGAATATTACTGAAAGATTAATGGCATTGGGACAAAGAAATTATTCTTCTTTGAGATCAAAAGCTCTAAATTGGTTAAGTAAGGTTGAAATTAGCACAGAGAGGATAGATGATAATCCAACAACTTTTTCTGGTGGAATGCAGCAAAGATTACAAATAGCTAGAAATTTAATTACAGAACCTAGATTAATTTTTATGGATGAACCAACAGGAGGTCTTGATGTTTCGGTTCAGGCTAAACTATTGGATTTATTAAGAAAAATTGTTATAGGGTTAAATTTATCAGTTATAATTGTAACTCATGATTTAGGTGTAGTTAGGCTTCTTGCAGATCGTTTAATTGTCATGAAATCTGGTGAAGTTGTTGAAACAGGTCTCACAGATCAGGTGCTTGATGATCCTCAACATGAATACACCCAACTATTAGTTTCGTCAGTTTTGCAGTTTTAAAATGATAGTGATTAAAAATGTATCAAAGGAATTTCGTCTGCACCATCAAGGAGGTTCAAAAATAAATGTAATAAAAAACTGCAATCTAGAAATAAAAAAAGGTGAATGTGTTGCACTTACTGGAAGCTCAGGATCGGGAAAATCAACCTTAATTAGAATGATTTATGGTAATTATCTATATAATTCTGGTCAAATTTCTATAGATGGAGAAATATTATCATTTAAAACCCCAAGAAAAACTATTGAACTTAGAAGATCTAAAATAGGTTATGTCTCTCAATTTTTAAGGGTAATACCAAGGGTTAAGACAATCGATACTGTCTTAGAGCCTCTGTTACTTAATAAAATAGGATACAAAAAAGGTATAATTAAAGTTAAAAAAATGTTGAAAGAATTAAATATAAGCCAAAATCTTTGGGAATTATCTCCTTCAACTTTTTCAGGAGGGGAACAACAAAGAGTAAATATAGCAAGAGGATTTATATTTGATTATCCAGTACTACTTTTAGACGAACCAACTGCAAGCCTAGATAATAAAAATAGAGACGTTGTTTTATCACTTATAAAAAAAACAAAGAAAAAGAATACAGCAATATTAGGAATTTTCCACGATCAAGAAATAAGAAAAGAAATCTGTGATCGCGAGATTGACGTAAGCTTGATGAAATAAAATGCAAAAGAAACTTAAAGGAAAAATAATTACTGTTGTAGGACCGTCAGGTGTTGGAAAAGATACTTTAATAAAAAATGCAAGAAAAATTCTTCCCTTTTATTTTCCAAAAAGGATTATTACAAGATTAGAAAATGAGAAAGAAAATGAAGATTTTATTTCAGTTAGTTTAGAAGAATTCAGAGATAAAAAAAAAAGAGGTGAATTTTCTTTATTCTGGGAAGCCCATGAAATACATTATGGAATTCCAATCTCTGTAGATCAAAAAATGAATGAAGGAAATATTGTAATTTTTAATGGTT
>CACHDI010000041.1 GCA_902578545.1 uncultured Alphaproteobacteria bacterium | reverse complement strand
AGTACTCCCGGATTAGATGGATCTTGAGCTGCAACATATTCTTTAGCAACTAAATTCATACCATCTCTAAAAGGTGTTACCAATCCAATTTGACTTCTTCTGAAAAATCCAGCAAGAATTTTCCTATTAAAACCTCTATTTAAATACCTGATTGGTGTCCAATCAAAGTCTGAATATAAACCATTAATATGACCCGCTTCTGTTTCTAACTCTTGTCTAAGTTCTTTATATTGCCAAACGTCTCCTCTTGATATTGGAGCTATTTGCATAAGAGTACTATTTCTTTTATGTTCTGGATATTTTTCTAATAAATTTTCATATGCTTTAAATCGGTTAATTATTCCTTTGGAATAATCTAATCTATCTACTCCTATAATCAGATTTGATTTTCCTAAGCTTTCAACTAGTCTATTAACATGAGTAGATCCCACTGCATTTTTTGATAATTCTACAAATTTTTCAGTATCGATAGAAATTGGAAAATGTTGTACTTTTACTTTTTTTCCTTTGGCAAAAACAAATCCTTCGGTATCGATTGTTCCATTCATTTCTCGAATTATATAGTCTAGAAATGAAAGAACATAGCTCTTTGTTTGAAAACCAATGACATCAAAATCTAAAAGAGATTCTACAATCTCTTTATGGTCTGGTAGTGTCATCAAAACTTCTTTTGAGGGCCAAGGAACATGTAAGAAAAAACCCATTTTATTTGTGCATTTTTTTTTCCTGAGTTCTCTAGCCAAAAGTATAAAATGATAATCTTGTATCCAGATTATATCTTCTTTCAACAAAAAGGGGTTAATCAAATCTGAAAAAATATTATTTACTCTTTGATATCCTGTATATTTCTTCTTAGAATATTCAACTAAATCTAATCTATAGTGAAGTAGTGGCCATAAAGATGCATTAGAATAACCGTTATAAAAATTGTCATAATTTTCTGGAGAAAGTTTGAGTGTGACATATGTAACATTTTCATTTTTTAAAATCTCAGGTTGTATATTTTCTTCATTTGATATTTCCCCACTCCATCCAAACCAAACACCGCCATTCTTTTTTAAAGACTCCTCTATTGCGACACCTAATCCACCAGCAGACTCTTTGTTTGTCAAAGAAGGTAACATCACCCTATTTGATATCACTATAAGACGGCTCAATTCAAACCCCTGTATAAATGGTTTAATTTTAATGATTGGCACCTAATTTTTTTTGAGCAAAAAGACACAAAATTTAAAAACTTAAGAACTGATGTTGTATCTTTAATAAAAAAGTTAGCCAATGTATTACTTTGATATCCTACTTTAATAGAATAACCACCTAAATTATTTACAGATTTAAATCCATATTCGTCAGTGACATCATCACCAATAAAAACAGGTATTTTGTTCAAAAAAGGTTGTTTATTCATAAAAAAATTTATAGCCTTTCCTTTATTTGAATTCTTTGGAACTAATTCTAATACCTTGTTGCCTTTTAATAATTTAAGATCACTACCACTAATTATTCGATTAATAACACTGGTAGCTTTTTTTTCTATTCCAGGTGCATTACGATAATGTAACGCAACAGAAATATTCTTTTTTTCAATCATACTTCCAGGATAATTTTTTGAAAATGTATATAGCCTCTTATATATATCTGATGGAATAGGTTCTGTATAATTTCTTAAATATTGCCCATGATTATTAGTATATTCTAAACCATGAATACCAGATACTGAAAGTTTTAAAGGATTAATAATATTTTGAATATCTTGGACCATCCTTCCGCTAATTAAAGCTAGGGCTCCATTTAGTTTATTTCTTAAATTGTATAGTAGATATTTAAGGTTTTTTGGCACAGTTATATTATTTGGATGATTAGCATATGGTATTAATGTTCCGTCTATGTCTAAAAAAACAGCAAGCTTATTTTGGGATAAAAGCTTAATTATTCTTGATTCAATGCAATTTATATTTTGAAATCTAAGCATTAAAGAGATGTAATTTTTTTAAAAAAAAATGTACATTTTATGTATAATAATATTTAAAAATTCTGATATAGTTGTCTAATAATTAATCAAAAACACTTAAATGCTCATAAAAAAAACAATTGATGGTTATTAATTCTAAACTTTTGATTTCATACTTTTATTTTAGATTGCTTTTTTTTAACAGTTGTAAAAGGAAAAAGATATGTCAAAAGTAAAGAAAGCCGTTTTTCCAGTTGCTGGTTCAGGTACTAGATTTTTACCTGCAACCAAAGCTATGCCTAAAGAATTACTTCCGATAATTGATAAACCATTAATCCAATATGCTGCAGAAGAAGCAGTTCAGGCTGGTATTGATACATTGATCTTTATTACGGGAAGGAATAAGCGAGCGGTTGAGGACCATTTCGATAATAACCAAGAGTTAGAAATGGCACTCAGGTCAAAAGGTAAAAACAAACAAGCTGATATGGTTAGGAATATATTACCTGAAGGTATAGAATGTTTATTCGTTAGACAACCAGCGCCTCTCGGTTTGGGACATGCGGTCTTATGTGCCAAAAGAGCCGTTGGTAATGATCCTTTTGCAGTTCTCTTAGCTGATGATTTTATAGTAAGTGAAGAAAAAGGTGTAACTTCTGATTTAGTAAGCGCTTTTGAAAAAAATAGTAAAATTCAACTTTCAGTTATGGAAATTTTTGGTTCGGAAATTTCTAACTATGGAGTAGTTCAATATAATCCGATTGACGGAAAAGTTGAAGGTTTAGTAGAAAAACCAGAAGAAAATTTAGCCCCTTCTAATTCTGCTTCTATTGGAAGATATGTACTAACTGCAGAAATTTTTGATATATTAGAAAACCAAACAGTTGGAAAAGGTGGAGAAATTCAACTTGCTGATGCTATAAATATTTTAGCAAAAGAAAATAAGGTTGAAACTGTTAAATTAAAAGGTAACAGATTTGATTGCGGCTCAGTTAAAGGTTATTTGGCCGGAATAAATTTTGTTGCCAATAAGTTAAAAATAAATAATTAAAAATGAACAAAGAACTTTCTTGTTTTAAAGCTTATGACGTTCGTGGAGAATTAGGTGTCAATTTTGATAGTGATATTTGCTATGTGATTGGTTGTGCTTTTGCAGAGATTATAGATCCTAAAGTTGTTATCTTAGGAAGAGATGTGCGTGAATCATCTCCTGAATTATATAAATCTTTATCAAAAGGATTAATGGATCAAGGTGTAAATGTTTATGATATTGGTATCGCTGGTACTGAAGAAGTGTACTGGGCTACAACGCATTTTAAAGCTTGTGGTGGGATCATGGTTACGGCATCACATAATCCAATCTCTTTTAATGGCCTTAAGATGGTAAAATCCCAATCCCAACCTTTGGATGATAGTGAATTTAAAAAAATAAAAAAAACAGCAGAAAAAAAAATTTTTCCTATTAAAAAAAATAAAGGATTACTTTTTGATAAATGTTCTGAGAGCAAAATTGCCTACGTTAATAAATTACTTACATTTATTGATGTAAAACTGTTGCCTTCTCTAAATATTGTAATTAATTCGGGTAATGGTGCTTTGGGTCCCACCTTTGATCATTTCGAAAAAAAATTATTAAAAAAAAATAAAAATTTAAATTTTATAAAATGTCAGCATAATCCTGACCCCAGTTTTCCAAATGGCATACCCAATCCCTTACTTAAAGAAAACCATCAAATAAATAAAAATTTAGTGATTTCAAATAAAGCTGATATTGGTATTGCTTTTGATGGTGATTTTGACCGTTGTTTCTTTTTTGATGAATTTGGAGTTTTTGTTCCAGGTGAATATATTGTTGGTTTATTAGCAGAAAGCTTCTTATTAAAAGAGCCTGGTTCTAAAATTATTCATGATGCTAGAGTGGTTTGGAACATACAAGACATAGTAAAAAATAATAATGGTTTCTCTATTGAATCAGTAACTGGTCATGCTTTTATTAAAAAATCAATGCGTGAAAATAATGCCATTTATGGCGGAGAAATGTCCGCACACCATTATTTTAGAGATTTTTCTTACTGTGATAGTGGTATGATACCCTGGTTGCTTATAGTAGAGCTTATGGGTAAAACTGGAAAAAAACTTTCTGAATTAATTAAGGAAAGAAAAGAGAAATTTCCAAGCTCTGGCGAAATCAATTTTACAATAAGTCAACCAAAAAAAATATTTGAAAAAGTTTTAAAATATTATGATGGCCAGTATTTATCCTATGATAATTTTGATGGTCTTTCACTTGTTTTTAAAAATTGGAGATTTAATTTACGTAGTTCAAACACTGAACCTCTTGTGAGATTAAACGTTGAAACAAAAAACGGTTCTGAATTTTTAAACCAATGTGTAACTGAATTAACTGAAATATTAGTCAATTAGATAAATTATTACTTTAAATTGAAAATCATCAATTTCAATTCTTGACACTAATTACTATCTTGAATTATCTCTTTTGTTAAACTTTGAGGTATAATGTTGGACTGGTTATTTAAAAATTTTTTAATAATATTTCTATTCTTTTTTATAAACTTTGAATTACTTGCAAATGAAAAATTAAAAGTGGTAACTACCTTCACCATAATTTCTGATATAACTAAAAATATAACAGGTGACGCAGCTGATGTGGTGTCAATCACTAAGCCAGGTGCCGAAATACATGGATATCAGCCTACACCCAAAGATCTGGTTAAAGCATATGATGCTGACCTAATTCTTTGGAATGGAATGAACTTAGAATTGTGGTTTGAGCAATTTTTTTCAAGCCTGAATGATGATCTGCCATCCATAATTGTTTCAAAAGGCATTTCTGATATAAATATCAAATCAGGTGATTATAAAGGAAAACCAAATCCTCATGCCTGGATGGGTTTAAATGAGGCGTTAATTTATATAGATAATATTGTTGATGCACTTTCAAAATATGATACTCAAAATAAA
>CACHDI010000040.1 GCA_902578545.1 uncultured Alphaproteobacteria bacterium | reverse complement strand
ACTCAAGGCATTCTAAAATCCTCTTGATTCTGCGTTTATCCCAGCCAAAACCCAATTCTAGAAAAGCTACCACCTTTATCAGTGTTTCCTTGTCATAAACTAGGTGAAAACCACTTTTCGATATACAAGTCATTTTTTAACTACCTTCAATAATCTTTTGATGTATTTTTTTAGCATGTTTGGAAGAAAACGACGCAATAAAACTCCCAAAAGATTTTGTTTAAAGGACGCTGTAAAAAACAATATAGGAGGATTTGCTGTGGGTCCCTTAAATTTGTTTTTGCGAAGCAATGAGTGATCGCCAAGCTTTATGAATAATTCCGTAGGGGGCCAGATATAGTCATCATGCCAAGTCCAGCAATTATTCTCTATATATAGACGTTTTATAGACTCGCAGAGATTTGTGGGTGTTCTACCTAATATAACGTCAGAATCCAGTACAGCTTTTTGAATATCAAAAACCTTCTTGGATCGATCACTTAGATAGCCTGAAACATAAACTGAAGTTTTTGTGGATTTAGTGGCCACACAAACAGCCCTAAAAACCGAAATATGTTCTGCATGACCATATTCACCCCAGGGATTGTGAGTATATACAACGTCAAATGAAGATAATTTTTTTTTAAATAATTCAGCTAAATATCTAAAGTTTTTTTCATAATGATCTTTATTTTTGCTAACATCAATACCATAATCATTCAGTTTTGGAGAGTTAAAATTAGTCGAAAAATATACATTGCTTTGTTGAACGTTTAACCATTCAATATTTTTAAGTGGATATCTACCTTGAACTCTTTTTCGCCCATCATTGACGGCTTTAGATGATGATGGACCGAAACATATAATAATCTCATCAACCGCTTCTATTACAGAGCTAAAAAATAGAATTTCGTCGTCAGGATGGGCTACTACTATTGCCTTTTTCATGTTAGATCCTCTTAAATCTATGTCCAACGCCTACAGAAGCAACTCTTATGCGCTTAGGCATCATGTGGTTTGGCAGTTGCGCAGCAAGAAACATTTTCAATCCAACTTTATCAACTTCACTGTTGCACGCGGACTGAACTGTTAATTCAACATGCTGTCCAGTAATTGGATTGGGTTTTGCTTCAGCTTTAGCAAGCTCAACACGTTCATATTGTAGTGCTACTCGTTCGACTTCAGAAGCCATAAACTTAAGCCCACCAACATTTATAACTTCACTCGTCCGTCCAGTTACTTTGTAGTACTTATCACGTTCTTCAACGATGTCCTTCGTGTTATACCAACCTTCATCATCAAAGGGGCTTTCAGCATTTAGGTACCCTAGCATTCTTGTCTGCGAGCGAATTTCAAGCACGTTATCAACAACTCGCGTCTCTACACCTTCTCCACCAACTTTCATAAAGAGACTATTAGATGATTCACTCTTTACACGCACGATCCCAAGCTCAGACATACCAAACGTTTGTCTAAATTCTACGTTTGGTAATAACTCACAGAGCGCATCTAGCGTAGGTTGATCCATACGTTCTGTTCCGTATGTAATGATGCGTAACGATTTAGGAACACCTTCTGGTATAAGCCCACTCATTAATATCATTCGAAGAAATGTTGGTGTGGTAGGAAGAACTTCGATTTCATGTTCAGCACACGTAGCTAGGATGTCTTCTACACTTCGAGATTTTGGTGCAACCACAGTTCCTTTGTTAAACAACGTGTGGAGCAGCGTGTTTAGCCCACCAATGTGGTCAAACAGCAAGAAATTAATCGTTTTCAGTGTTGGGCGCGGCGTTTCGAAACGCTGCATGAACAAAGTTAAATCATGCAAAATCGCTTTAGGACGGCCAGTAGTACCTGTTGAGAAAAGAACCAGTCCAGCATGTTCTTTTGCTTTTAGCTCATCAATTAGCACGTGCTTTTGACTATGATGAATACGCTTTACATCGCTACCTTCAATCACAACATCTACAAGAGCCGACTCAAAGAAGTATTCATGTTGAGCTCTTGTATCTACTGTCAGTGGCACAAGAATCACATTCTTATCAATTAGCTGCAAAAGAGAAAGGATGGACTGAGGATTAAAGTCACCAATAAGCGCAACAACATCTCCACTTTTAACTTCAGCCAAATCAACGTGCTGCTGTTTAGCGACTTCATCGAACTTTAACGAACCATTAGCATGTATTAAGAATGGGTAATCAATCCCACTCCACCGTTCGGATAGTTTTTCTATAATATCCATCAGACACCACCTACATTTAGCACTTGTCCACTGATTGATGCTGCTTTTTCATCAAGTAATAATTCAACAAGATCGCATACATCGGACTTTTGGAATTGCTTTTGAATTACTTGTTGTGATGTGATTTTTTCAATTTGCGTATCCGTGATTCCTCGTAGAAGATCAGTACGAATAGGCCCTGGAGCAATACAATTAACTCTTACATTAAAGTCAGCCATCTCTCTAGCGAATGTACGAGAAAACGATTCAACCCCAGCCTTAGACGCTGCGTAAACAGACTCACCTTTTAAAGCCAGCGCAACAGCTATCGTAGAGAAATTGATGAAGCTCCCTTGCTTCTGACGAAGCATTATCGGAGCGAATAACTGACAGCAATATATAGTTCCAACGAGATTCGTCTGAATTAACTTCTGTACTGTTGATTCATCTGTTGTCACTGCCATGTTCATAGAGGCAACACCAGCCGCATTGATAAATGCTTTAACTTGCTTTTTCATACGCTTTACTTCTTTTGAAGCATTCTTTACAGAGGCATAGTCACTTACATCACATTCTATAGCGTTTATTTTCAATCCGTTTGTGTTGCGAGCTAACCCTATTACTTCTTCACCTCTCTCAATGAGGCGTTCAGTTATTGCTTGCCCCAGTCCACGACTTGCCCCAGTAACAATAATCACTTAGACCTCCGATTGATTTGCAAACTCTTCCGCAAGTGCAGCTACACTTCTGAACATACTGCGTGATTTTGACATAGCCGATTCTGATGTCCAATCGAATTCAAATCCATGCTCATCTGCTAAATCTTCGAGTGCAAGACAGACTTCAACTAGCTTCATTGAATCAAGCAACGACTCACCACCGATAAGCTGCATATCTTCGGTAATTTCTGCTTTGCCCTCTAAAGCAGTATTTATAGCTGAGATTACAATTTCTTTAGCTTGTTCGATATTCATTGTTTTTTTCGCCCTTCAGCAAGTGCGCCTTTCAACATGCCAGCAGTAAAACCAAACTCTTTGCAAAGACGCTTTACTTCCTTAAGTGCATTAGAACGTTCGTTCTTCTTAGCTTCAACCATCTGCTGCTGAACTACTTCCATTTGAGCGTTCAACTCATCATAAGATTTCATCTCAGACCTCCGTTGGTTAAGTGACAGTCTTATAATATAGATTTGTTAAAGGGATGAACAGCACGTTTTTTCTACGCTTGTTGTAATGCGATAATTTTAGCGGAAAGTATTTACAATGCGTCTCACAATACCAGTCAGTCATAGTGTCAAGTTTACAGTCAAACAGCTACAAACCGTGCACTTTTGGATACTTTTATCTGTATCGTCTTGTTTATTTGGTACCAGTGGCTGTGGACGAATAGGTGTGAAGTCCGTTCGTTCTGTGTCATTTGATGTCGTTTGCTGCTGTGGTTCTTGTTTGACAATCTTTGTGTTTGGAACAGCTACAGTGCGTGTAACTCTATGAAAAAAGACTAAGGAAATCAACGTTTGATTTCTCAATGTGAAAGTAATGTGTAAGTAATTAAATAAAATCAATATTTTACGATAAAATAACTACTCCCACTCGATAGTTCCTGGAGGCTTTGATGTAATATCGTAGGTCACTCTATTTATTCCTTTTACTTCATTAATTATTCTAGTTGAAGTATCTCTAAGAAATTCATGTTCAAAAGGATAGTAATCTGCGGTCATACCATCAACTGATGTGACTGCTCTTAGTGTACAAGCGAAGTCATAAGTTCTTTTATCACCCATTACACCTACTGTTTTGATCGGTAATATAGCAACGAATGCTTGCCAAATTTTATCATATAAACCATATTTTCTTATCTGTTCAATAAAGATATGATCAGCATTTTTTAATATTTCTAATTTTTTTTTAGTTATTTTTCCTGGACATCTTATAGCTAATCCAGGGCCTGGGAATGGGTGGCGATTTAAAAAATTTTTGTTTACACCCATTTCTCGTCCTAAGTCTCTCACTTCATCCTTAAAAATTTCTTTTAATGGTTCTATTAATTTTAATCCCATTTTTTTTGGTAATCCTCCAACATTATGATGAGATTTAATAGTTTCAGATTCTCCTCCATGAACAGATATACTCTCAATTACGTCAGGATAAAGAGTTCCTTGCCCTAAGAACTTTGCACCCTTTATCTTTTGAGCATACTTCTCAAAAACATTGATAAAGAGTTTTCCTATTTTCTTTCTTTTTACTTCAGGATCAGATATTCCTTCCAATTCTCTTAAAAAAAGATCACTTTCATCAGCATAAATTAGTGGAATTTTAATGTCATTTTTAAACATCTCCAAAACTTCATTTTCTTCATTTTTTCTTAGAAATCCATGATTGACGAAAATGCATGTTAGCTGCTTTTTTATTGCTTTATGTAATAAAACAGCTGTTACTGTACTGTCTACACCTCCTGAAATTCCACAAATTACTTTATCTTTTTTAACTATATTTTTAATTTGGAATATCATTTCTTCTTGATATGCTTTCATAGTCCAATCACCATTGAAACCAGCAATCTTAAGAAAATTATCAAAAAGAATAAAACCTTTTAATGTGTGATGAACTTCTGGATGAAATTGTACTCCATAAAAATTTCTTTTGATATCTGCAACTACCGCATGAGATGCATTTGGTGAAATGGCATATACTTTAAATCCAGGAGCTAATTTAGAAACATGGTCCCCATGACTCATCCAAACTACTTCTTTACTTTGATTAAACCAGCCATCTAATAATTTTGTCTCTTTTTTTAATTCTAAGAAAGCTCTTCCAAACTCGGCAGAAAATTTACCACTTTCTACTTTTCCTCCTAATTGATGCATCATAAGCTGTTGTCCAT
>CACHDI010000039.1 GCA_902578545.1 uncultured Alphaproteobacteria bacterium | reverse complement strand
AGTGCTTGAAGAATTACCAAATGGAATTTCAACAGAAATTAACCAGTTTGGAATGCCATTATCTCAAGGTGATCGAGTTACCTTAGCTTTGGCAAGAGGTCTTATAGCACGACCCCGTATACTATTATTAGATGAAGCACTTGCAAATTTTGATAAGGCGACACAAGTAGCTTTTTTTAGAAATTTTGATCGTATAGCTCATGAAAAAACTGTTATAATGGCAACTCATGATATTCGTTCTACTAGAAATTTTGAACAAATAATAGTTCTAGAGAAGGGAAAAGTTGTAGGGTGTGGAAACCACGAAGTTCTTTTGAGAAATTGTCGTCTTTACAGTGAATTGTGGGATATGGACAGAAAATTGTAGGCAATTTAAAATGTATTGTGATAGGTAAAGAAAAATTATATGCCTGATAAATCTTATACAAATGGTGAGTATATCTTTAGAGAAGGTGAAAGCGCAGCTTTTGCTTATGTAATAAAATCTGGTGTTGTAGAAATAGTAAAAAATAGTGCTTCAGGTGTTCAAGTACTAGCAGAGCTAACGGCTCCAACTATCTTTGGTGAGATGGCATTAATTGATGGAAATCCCCGGAGTGCTGGTGCTAGGGCAAAAGAAAATACAGAGGTAACTGAAGTAACAGCTACTTCTTTTAAAACTTATCTAAGTAAAAATCCAGAAGCTGCGATTCGGATTATGAAAACTATTTCAGAGAATTTACGGTCTTCAAATCAATTAGTTGCTAAATATGAGATGAGAAACTCTCTAAATAATAATGCTGTTTCAGATTTAGTTGTACTTGATAAAAATATTCACGATTTTGAAATAGATGATACAGATGCATTATATGATCAAAAGGTTTCTAAGCCACTTTTAATACTTGTAATCACCTTAGTGATATTTTTATTTGGTAGCGTTTTATTCGCATCACTTAGTCAAGTAGATACTACTATATCAGCAAGGGGTGAATTCTTAACTGCTACGCCTAACATAGTTGTTGAGGCTAGTGCAAGTTCAGTAGTTAAAAGTGTTGAAGTTGAACGTGGGGACTTTATATCTAAAAACGAAATTATCGCATATCTTGACGACACTATGGTAAAAGTCAATCTAAAGCAAAATCAAGAAAAAATAGACAATATCATTCAGGCTCTTATTAGTCTTTACATGGAAGAATATCTTATAAACAATATCAGTGAGTTCGATAAGAACACTGATATAGATTCAATATACTTAAAAATCTTAACTAAATTAAATTTTCAGCAAGAAAGTATAGAATTAAGTGAACTTTACAAAAGTACTTTATTAAAAAAAATAACCGAATATTCTCAAAAAATAAAATCCTTAGATGAAAAATTAAATAAAACACAAAAAGAGTATGTTTCGTCAAAGAAATTATTAGATATAGTAAAAAAACAAACCACAATAAAAGCTGAATTAGCATCTACTAAAGAAAAACTTTATACGATGCAAAAAGACAAAGTAATCATAATAGATGAGAAACAAATTCAAATTAAATCTCAACTAGCTAAAATAAGTAAAGACCTTTATGACAAACAAGTTGGTACTTTACTTAATTATCAAAAAGCACAAGATAATCTCCTAAAAGCTCAAAAATCTAAATATAATACTGAGAAATCAATTTCAAATCTTAAACTAGATTATTTATCAGCAAAAGATAGTCTGTTGAACGCAGAAAAAGACCAATTTAATTCTGAAACAGACATATCAAAACTAGAGTCTGTAATAATAACTCAAAAAGCTGATAAACAAGCATTCATTGCGAATTGGACCTCAAAATTAATAAGTGAGATCACTGATAAAAACGAAGAGTTGATACAATTAAAACAAGAAAGGATTAAACTAACTCGCCTAGTCGACAATATAATTGTTCGTTCACCTGCAGAAGGAATAGTTCTGGATATCCCTGCTGTATCTAGCGGTGGGATTGTGAGTGAAGGTGAACCCATAGTTACTTTAGTTCAATCTAATCAACCATTATTTTTAGAAATAGATATAGACCCTAAACAGATTTCAGATATTAAAAAAGGGATGAAGGTTTCAATTAAGCTTGATTCTATGCCATTTCAGGAATTTGGTGGACTTGATGGTGAACTAATATACTTTTCTAATGATACATTTAATGAGTCTCTTTCAGGAGATAAAGGTGTCTTTTACCGTGGACGAGTAAAAGTGGAAAGTTTAGAAGCTACTAAAATGCCTGCAGATTTTGTTCTTTCGCAAGGAATGTTGGCGTCAGCAGATATAATGGTTGGAAAAAGATCATTAATTTCTTATTTTACATACCCTATAATGAAAGCCTTCGAGGAGTCTTTTAATGAACCTGAATAGTATAATTGCGAAATAACTAGTTATTGATAAAGTTTTTTTTATATAAAACTTTTAAGTTAATATAAATTTTTTCAGTTGATTTTTTATTCTTTCAAAAATTATTTATTTAAATAGATTTAAGTATGGAAAGTTACTCCCACTTTCTCAATAGAAAGAAAAAAGGAAATGGTAAGGATTTAAGAAACCAGTCAGGTAGGACAAAAAGGGGGAATTTAAAATGAACCACTGATTAGCAATCATAGTCATAGGAAAGATAATAACAGATTATACTACATTTCATTCAGTTTTTGAGAAGAATGATACTGAAGAGTATGTTGTCCACAGTTTTTTGTATCATATACCCTAGGTTTGTAACCTACCACCCAAGCAATAAAAATAAAAAGCTAAAAAAGTTTTTATTTGATTTTTTTGTAAAACAACTTGTATCTCTATTTTCTTTTATTAGGATTGAAGAGATTTTAGAGCGTCCTTAATTAAATCTATTGCAGTCTGGTTATCTTCAATTTCTGATTTATTTAGTGATAAAGAAAGACCAGGAATATTTTTTTCAACAATAGAAGAATTTTTTGAATATTTATTTTCAAATCCTAATACTTCATAAGTTTGCACTGGATAAGAAACACCTTTAACATCTATTTTTTGTTTTTTTGAACAAATTATATTTTTTTTAATTAGAAGATAAGTATCTTCAGACAATAAGATTTTATTAGGTTCTGCACTTGTTTCTATCCTAGAAGCTAGGTTTACTCCATTACCTATAATGGTGTAATCTAATCTATCCTCTGAACCAAAATTTCCTACTGTGCAAACTCCTGTATGAATTCCAATTCTTGCGTTTAGAGGTTTTGAAATTCCTTTATCCCTCCAAAAATTTCTTAAAATTTTTAATTTCTCAAGCATTTCTATTGCCATTGAAACACAAGCAATAGCGTCCTCTTTATTGCCATTTGAGTTAGGGTCTCCAAAAAAAACTAGTAAAGCGTCACCGATAAATTTATCTATTGTTCCACCCCATTTAATTGCTATATTTGACATTTCAGTTAAATATTGAGTAAGGATTTCAGTGAGTACTTCCGGTTCAAGCCTTTCAGTAAGTTCAGTAAATCCTTCAAGATCTGAAAAAAATACAGTCAAAGGTTTTCTTTTTGTTTGTATTTTGACATCTAATTTACCAGAAAAAATTGACTGATAAACTTGTGGTGAAAAATATTTCGCTAATTTTTGAGAAAGATCTACAAGTTCCTTTGTTCTTTCATCGACTTTCTTTTCAAGTGTATTATTTAGTTTTTCTAATTCTGAGTATGCATTATTAAGTTCTAATTTTCTTTTCTGTTCCAATTGATAAAGTTTTGCATTTTGAAGAGCATTAGCGGTCTGGTTGGCTAAAATTCCAATCAAAAGCTCATCAGAATTATTAAATATATTTACCTTTTCACTTTCTACAGATAAAACGCCTATTAATTCATCATTAAAAAGCATCGGTATAGCAACTTGGCTTTCAGCATTTTTTAAACCAGGTAATTCTACCTCATTGCCTAACTTATTCTTTTCCTCTGAAGAAATCTGGCTTTTTATAGCCTTCATATAACTTCTTTGCATTCCTAAGTTAGCCATTCTCATCATTTTTTTCTTTTTAGCTACCATTCCTATTACACCTACGCCTAACTTCACACTTGCACCAATACCTTTAATTTCGTATCCATGAGTTGCTAAGACATTAAGTTTTTGCAATTTTTCATCAATCAGCAAAATCATCGAATATTTAAATCCAAAAAACTCGTCCATTGCATTTAGCATAGCTGAGGCAATGAGATTGACGTCTAGCGTTTTATTTATTTGGGAAGAAATTTGTTTTATAATTTCAAATTCCTTAGTCTTCCTATCTAAGACTTTTTTTAAGTTCTCAAACTCATCTTTTTGAGAGTACTTATCCATCAAAACAGTTTAGCCTTTATTTTATAAAAAAATTTAGTAATAGTTTGTAAAAAAGCTAATCATTAATTGACAACACTTTATAAACATCGGCTGCTTGAAGTTCAAAAATACCTGTCATTCCAGTCATTGACGCAATAGCTTGTAACTTCATATCCATTTCATCAAATAATTCACCTTCAGTTTCTGAATGATCAAATTGAAGTTCTAAGTTATATTGTTTCATATTAGAAGGATCAGTTATAGTGGCGTAGGCAAAAGGATTAACTGATATATTTTTTTTTGTTTTGTTGAAAAATTGAAAAGATAAAGCCACATGATTTTTGTCAACATACCATATTTGCGAAATTACCGTAGTATTTGGTTCCCCTTCTTTTGAACAGCTGGTTATCCAACTTGGAAACATTCCTTGCATTGCTGGTAAATGTTTATCTTTTATCATTTATTATTCCACTAGCTTATAATTTTTCCAGCTTCGGGTCCTGGAGTTTGTATGAATACTTTGTTTACCTTAAAGGTTATTCCTAAATCAGGGGCTTCACCATATCTATTTCTTACAGCTTCTGTATCCAGCCCTAGACCTGACAAGACATCAATTAAATTTTTTCTGTAGTTTTCTGAAATGTTTAAAACATCAGAATCTAAATTAGATAATTCTGTAAATTCTCCTTTAAAATTATAAGCTTCATGGGTTATCATACCAACATAGTAACTTATATTAGGAGATTTTTTAAGGATATTTAAAACATCTACACTCTCTGAAGATCTGACAAAACAAGTAATTTTAGTTTTTGAATTATCAACTACAGAC
>CACHDI010000038.1 GCA_902578545.1 uncultured Alphaproteobacteria bacterium | reverse complement strand
GTCCTTTAAAGTTACCCACCCACCTTTCGCACCTGGGACTGCACCTTTAATAAGAATTATACCTTTTTCAGGATCTGTTTTTACGACTCTCAAATTTTGAATTGTAACATTGCAATCACCCATATGGCCTGCCATTTTTTTTCCTTTAAAAACACGACCAGGGTCTTGACACTGCCCAGTAGATCCATGAGATCTGTGAGAAATAGAAACACCATGAGAAGCCCTTAAACCAGAAAAATTATGTCTCTTCATTGCTCCAGCAAAGCCTTTACCAATTGATAAGCCAGAAACATCAACATACTGACCTTCTACATAGTGAGATGCGTTTATTTCTTTTCCTATATCAATTAAATTATTCTGAGATACTCTAAATTCCTTCAATTTTCTTTTTGGTTCAACTTTTGAAACTGCGAATTGTCCACGGAGAGATTTATTGCAATTTTTTGCTTTTACAGAACCAGCCCCTAATTTAACAGCAAAATAGCCATCTTTATCAACAGTTTTTTGAGCAACAACTTGAAGTTTTTCCAATCTCAAAACTGTAACGGGTATTTGTTGACCATCATCATTAAAAATTCTTGTCATACCCATTTTCTTTGCAATTATACCAGATCGCATTTTAATATCCTAAAGTTTAATCTCAACATCAACACCTGCTGCAAGATCTAATTTCATCAAAGCATCTACAGTTTGAGGAGTAGGATCCACAATGTCTAATAATCGCTTGTGAGTTCTAATCTCAAACTGCTCTCTACTTTTCTTATCAACGTGTGGACCTCTGAGAACAGTAAATTTTTCAATTTTATTAGGTAAAGGTATGGGACCTCTAACTTGTGCTCCAGTTCTTTTTGCAGTTGACACGATTTCGGCAGTACTTACATCCAAAACTCTGTAATCAAAAGCTTGTAATCTTATTCTTATATTTTGACTTTGCATTTATTATTCACCTAATAATATCAATACTAAAATAACAAGAAATTTAGTCCAAAATCTTTGAAACAACACCAGCCCCAACTGTTCTTCCACCCTCTCTTATTGCAAAGCGTAATTTTTCTTCCATTGCGATAGGAGCAATCAGGTCAACAGTGAATTTCAAATTATCACCAGGCATTACCATTTCAGTACCTGAAGGGAGCTGAACTGTGCCTGTGACGTCAGTTGTTCTAAAATAAAATTGAGGCCTGTAGTTACCAAAAAAAGGAGTGTGTCTACCACCTTCCTCTTTAGTTAAAATATAAGCTTCAGCCTCAAATTTAGTGTGTGGAGTTACTGAACCAGGCTTAACTAAGCATTGTCCTCTTTCTACTCCATCTCTTTCAACCCCTCTAAGCAAAGCACCAATATTATCCCCAGCTTCTCCTCTGTCAAGAAGTTTCCTGAACATTTCTACCCCAGTACATGTAGATTTAGATGTATCTCTTATTCCAACTATTTCGATTTCGTCACCGACGTTTATCACACCACGCTCTACCCTACCAGTAACCACTGTGCCTCGTCCAGAAATAGAAAAAACGTCTTCAATTGGCATAAGAAACGGTTGATCGATAGGTCTATCGGGAGTGGGAATTGAATCGTCAACAGCAGCCATTAATTCAGCTATTTTATTAGCTCCTATTTCAGCATCTCTATCTTCAAGTGCAGCTAATGCTGATCCAGACACAATAGGAATATCGTCACCTGGAAATTCATATTTAGATAGTAATTCTCTTACTTCCATTTCCACCAACTCCAACAATTCCGGATCATCTACTTGGTCAACTTTATTAAGAAAAACTACAAGAGCAGGTACCCCAACTTGTCTTGCCAATAATATATGTTCACGAGTCTGAGGCATTGGTCCATCTGCAGCATTCACTACCAGTATTGCTCCATCCATTTGTGCAGCACCTGTAATCATATTCTTAACATAATCAGCATGGCCTGGACAATCCACATGAGCATAATGTCTTTTTTCAGTTTCATACTCTACGTGAGCAGTAGATATAGTTATTCCTCTTGCTTTTTCCTCAGGTGCACCATCTATCTCATCGTAAGCTTTAAAATCACCATAATGCTTCGTTATTGCAGCAGTAAGCGTTGTTTTCCCATGGTCAACATGACCTATAGTACCAACATTTACGTGCGGTTTATTACGCTCAAATTTTTCTTTTGCCATTTTTGGTCTCCATTAAAAAAAGTTATAGTTTAATAATTTTTATGCGTACTTAGCTTGAATTTCCTCTGAAATATTTGACGGTACAGTCTCGTAATGATCAAAAATCATGGTAAATTGAGCTCTACCAGAAGACATTGACCTAAGGTTGTTAATATAACCAAACATATTTGCAAGAGGAACAAATGCATTTACAACGATAGCGTTGCCTCTAGTCTCTTGACCAGTAACCATACCTCTTCTTGATGTTAGATCACCAATAATGCTTCCCGTATAATCTTCGGGAGTGACAACTTCAACTTTCATTACTGGTTCTAATAATTTTGCACCAGCTTTTCTTAAGCCATCCCTTAAAGCTGCTCTTCCTGCTATTTCAAATGCTAAAACACTTGAATCAACATCATGATATGCTCCATCAATAAGTGAAACTTTAAAATCGATTACAGGAAATCCTGCGAGTGGTCCACTATCCATAACCGACTGTATACCTTTCTCAACACCAGGAATATACTCTTTTGGAATAACACCACCTACAATTTTGCTCTCAAAGCTGTAACCTTCACCTGTTTCTGTTGGTGTTATGACCATCTTCACTCTAGCAAACTGCCCAGCACCCCCAGATTGCTTTTTATGAGTATAATCCACTTCAGCTTCTACTGATATAGTTTCCCTGTAAGCAACTTGTGGAGCTCCTATATTAGCCTCAACTTTAAACTCTCTTTTTAACCTATCTACCAAAATATCGAGATGTAATTCGCCCATACCTTTCATGATCGTTTGTCCAGATTCTAGATCTGTTTCAATTCTAAAAGAAGGGTCTTCAGCAGCAAGTCTTTGTAAACCAGCAGACATTTTTTCTTGGTCATTTTTTGTCTTCGGCTCTATTGCTATCTCTATCACTGGATCTGGAAAAGTCATAGTTTCTAAAACTACAGGAGAAGCAGAATCGCAAATGGTATCACCAGTTGTTGTATCTTTTAAGCCAGCCAAGGCAATAATATCTCCAGCATATGCTTCTTCAATTTCTTCTCTGTTTATAGAATGCATCATCATCATTCTGCCAATTCTCTCTTTTTTTCCTTTTGTAGAATTAAGGAAACTATCACCTTTTTTTACAACACCAGAATATATCCTTAGAAAGGTAAGGGATCCAACAAACGGATCATTCATTATTTTAAAAGCCAAACCCGAAAAAGGTTGAGTATCATCCGCTGATCTTTCTATATTTCTGTCTTCATTTATATCTCCAGGTTTGAAACCAAAATAAGCTGGAACATCTAAAGGTGATGGAAGGAAATCAATTACAGCGTTTAAAAGAGGCTGAACTCCTTTATTTTTAAATGCAGAACCACATAAAACTGGGACAAAGGTCATGTTGAGAGTGCCCAGCCTTATCAATTTTCTAATTTCTTCTACTGTTGGCTCGTTACCATCAAGGTATTTCTCCATTATATCGTCATCCATTTCGACAACAATTTCAATCATTTCTGATCTCATTTTTTGTGCTGTTTCTAAAAGTTCAGGCCTCACTTCTTGCTGTGTCCAAGTGGCTCCTAAATCTTCTCCCTGCCATATCCATTCCTTCATGGTTATGAGATCTACCATTCCAGCGAAAGAATTTTCTGCACCTATGGGTAATTGAATTGGACATGGTTTTGCACCAGTCCTATCCAAGATCATTTCCACACAATTTTGAAAGCTAGCACCTATTTTATCCATTTTATTAACAAATACTATACGCGGAACTTTGTATCTATCGGCTTGACGCCATACTGTTTCAGTTTGAGGCTCTACCCCTGCGTTTGCATCTAAAACACAAACGGCTCCGTCTAAAACTGCAAGTGATCGTTCAACTTCTATTGTAAAATCAACGTGCCCCGGAGTGTCAATAATATTAAATCTATGTTTAGGACTTTCGGCAACTTGTCCATTCTCAGTTCGCTCCCAAAAAGTAGTAGTAGCAGCAGATGTTATGGTAATTCCTCTTTCTTGCTCTTGCTCCATCCAGTCCATTGTAGCAGCACCATCATGAACCTCACCGATTTTATGTGATTTTCCCGTGTAATAAAGAATCCTCTCAGTGCAAGTAGTTTTTCCTGCATCTATATGAGCCATAATTCCAAAGTTTCTATATAAATCAAGTGTGTAATCTCTGCTCATTTTAATATCCCTTAATTACTGACCTAATATATGATTACCAACGATAATGACTAAATGCTTTATTAGCTTCAGCCATTTTGTGTGTATCCTCACGCTTTTTAACTGCAGCTCCTCTAGAAGAAACTGCATCTATGATTTCAGACGCTAATCTTTCTTCCATTGTATTCTCATTTCTATCTCTTGAAGCCTTTATTAACCATCTAATAGCCAATGCTTGTCTTCTTTCTGGCCTTACTTCAACAGGCACTTGATATGTAGCCCCTCCAACTCTTCTGGATCTTACTTCAATTGATGGCTTTATGTTTTCAAGAGCTTCATGAAATAAGTCTACAGAAGATTTTTTTAACTTATCTTCAACTTTATCAAGTGCTCCATAAACTATACTCTCAGCAGTAGACTTTTTACCATGCAACATCAAACTATTCATAAACTTAGTTAAAACAATATCGCCAAATTTTGCATCTGGTAAAACTAACCTTTTTTCAGCGCTATGACGTCTAGACATATAATTTCCCTCTATTTTGGTCTTTTTGAACCATATTTTGAACGACGCTGCCTTCTATCTTTAACGCCTTGTGTATCTAAAACACCCCTTAGAATATGATAACGTACACCAGGAAGATCTTTAACTCTACCACCACGAATTAAAACAACAGAGTGTTCTTGAAGGTTATGTGACTCACCAGGAATGTAAGATATGACTTCATAACCATTAGTTAATCTTACTTTTGCAACTTTACGCATTGCTGAGTTAGGTTTTTTTGGTGTAGTTGTGTAAACCCTGGTACAAACTCCTCTTTTCTGTGGACAAGCTTGCATGTGCATGGATTTTTGTCTTACGACCCGAGGTTTTCTTGGTTTTCTGATTAGTTGTTGTATAGTTGGCATTTAAAACTTCTCCAAAACCATAAGTACAAAATCCTAAAATAAATTGACCACAACCCAGCAGGTAATTTTTTTAATACAGAGGATCTGAATTATCGG
>CACHDI010000037.1 GCA_902578545.1 uncultured Alphaproteobacteria bacterium | reverse complement strand
GAAATAGCAAAAAGATTAGAGTCATTTAAAACTGAAATACATTATTTTTCTAGAAAACCAAAAAAAGTTTCTAGTAAATGGATATACCATAATGACCCTCTTAAATTATGTCTTAATGTTGAAAATTTATTTGTTGCTTTGAAAGGTGGAGATTCAACCAATGGCTTTGTTTCTGGAGATTTTCTTAAGGCTCTTGGTAAAGATGGAATAGTGATTAATATTTCTAGAGGTTCAGTAATAGATGAAAACTCTTTATTGGATGCTTTAGAGAATGATAAAATATATGGAGCAGGATTAGATGTTTTTTTAAATGAGCCAAAAATAAATAATCGTTTTTTTGAATTAAATAATGTCTTTATGCAACCGCACCAAGCATCTGCTACCATAAAAACAAGAAAAGCAATGGGGGAATTACAATTTCAAAATATTTTAAATTACTTTGAAAATGGTAAACCCTTAACTATAGTGCCAGAATTAAATTAATTATTGGTGATCAATAACTTTTTGTTTTTGTGATCCAAGGAAGTCAATTTCAAGTTCCATAATATCACCATCTTTTAAAAAAACAGGTGGCTTCATACCAGTTCCTACTCCCTCTGGTGTCCCAGTTGCTATTATATCACCAGGACGAAGAACCATAAAATGAGATAAATGTGATATGATCTGACTGACAGTAAAAATCATATCTGATGTATTTGATTTCTGAACAACTTTATTATTCAGTTTAAGTTGTAAATTTAAATTTTGGGGATTTTCAATTTCTTCTGCAGTCACCAAAAAAGGACCAATAGGAGCAAATGTTTGTGCTGATTTCCCTTTTATCCATTGCCCACCTCTATCAAATTGGTATGATCTTTCGGAAACATCATTAACAATACAATATCCCGAAACAAACGAAAGAGCATCTTTTTCAGATACATATTGGCAATGTTCACCTATAACTACCCCAAGTTCTACTTCCCAGTCAGTTTTCACTGAACCCTTTGGTATAATCACATTGTCGTTTGGCCCGTTTATTGATGTCGTAGCTTTGGAAAAAACAATTGGCTCTTTAGGAATATCTGCATTAGTTTCTTTCGCATGATTTGCATAATTTAATCCAATACAGTAAAAATTAGGAGTATCAGCTAAGCAACTTCCTAATCGAGAAGACCTAGGAACTTTTGGGAGTTTGTTATAGTCAACATGCTTAATTTTTTCCAATGTTGCTAATGATACACCTTCATGCGTAAAATCAGAAAAGTAATCAGATAAATCTCTCATATTACCTTCTGGATCAATTAATCCTGGTTTTTCTTTGTCTTTATCCCCAAAACGAACTAACTTCATAATTTAACACTTTCTAAAAATCAGCTACTTATCTAAATACATTCAAATTAGGATACTTCTTACATAACTGGTTCATTCAAGCAATAAAAAACATGTTATGTGCAAATTTTATTTTTATAATATTTGAGAACATGACTGTTATAGTTTATAGTTATTAAATTTTAGAATACTTTAATTTTTTAAAATTTGAAATTATGAAAGATTTTGTTTTAAAACTGTCTAACGACGACAATGTAGCTGTAGCCAGGAAAAATCTACAAAAGGGTGATTTGGGTGCTCTTTCTCAAATCCCATTTGGTCATAAAATGTCTACAAGAATTATTTTGGAAGGAGAGCCTATAATCAAGTATGGCCAGATAATTGGATATGCAAAAAATAATATAAATTTGGGTGAACATATTCATACTCACAATGTAGATTATAGAGAAGTAGACAAAAACTATAAATTCTCTGATAATTATGTTCCCAAAAATGTAAATTTAGATAATATAAAATCTAATTTTATGGGTTTTAAACGATCCAATGGATTAGTTGGAACTAGAAATACTATTGCTATTCTTACATCGGTAAATTGTTCTGCTACTGCAGCGAGAATGATAGCTGAGCATTTTTCTGATGACAAAATTAAGGCCTATCCTAATGTAGATAATGTTACTGCTTTTGTTCACGCAACTGGATGTGGAATGGCTGATAATGGTGATGGTTTCGAGGCATTACAAAGAGTTTTGTGGGGGTATGCTAAAAATCCAAATGTTGCTGGAGTTCTTTTAGTAGGATTAGGTTGTGAGATTAATCAAATTGATTGGTTGCTAGAGAGTTACCAAATAAAACAAGGTCCACAATTTCAAGTTTTAAATATCCAAAATTTATGTGGCTTAAGAAAAACAGTTGAAAAAGGCATTGAGAAAATTCATAAGATGCTACCCATAGTTAATAAAATGAATAGAAGCATCTGCTCTGCTGCCGATTTAACACTCGGTTTGCAATGTGGTGGATCAGATGCATGGTCAGGAATTACTGCTAATCCAGCTTTAGGTTATGCATGTGACTTATTGATTTCAAAAGGTGGAACGGGTGTATTGGCTGAAACACCAGAAATTTATGGAGCTGAACATCTCTTGATTAAGCGTGCTGTAAATAAGAATATTGGGAAAAAGTTAGTGGAAAGAATTGAATGGTGGGAAAGATATACAAAAAGGAACTTAGGAACAATGGATAACAATCCATCACCAGGAAATAAGATGGGTGGAATAACCACGATACTTGAAAAATCGTTGGGGGCAATATCAAAAGCTGGAACATCAAAATTAAATGGTATTTATAAATATGGTGAAATTATTAAAGATAAAGGTTTCGTTTTCATGGATAGCCCAGGTTATGATCCTGCTTCTGTTACAGGACAAATAGCAAGTGGTTGCAATATTATAGCCTTCACTACTGGTAGGGGTTCTGCTTTTGGCTCAAAGCCATCACCTTGTATAAAAATTGCGTCTAATTCTAAAATGTTTGCCAAGATGTATGAAGACATGGATATAAACGCAGGAGTAATTCTTTCAGAAAATAAATCAATAAAAGAGGTTGGAGAAAACATCTATAATCTGTTATTAAATATTGCTTCGGGTGATAAGACAAAATCAGAAATTCAAGGGTTAGGTGATTTTGAATTTGTCCCTTGGCAAATTGGAGCAGTTATGTAAGCTTCAAATTAATATGTAGCTTTATAAATTTAGTTTTTTATTTAAGAGGAGATACTCATGTTATTGAGTGGTAAGAAAATCTTTATTACTGCAGCAGGCCAAGGAATTGGTAGAGCAATAACAGAAAGATTTATTAAAGAAGAAGGTTCAGTTCTAGCAACGGATGTTAATTATGAATTGATAAAAGATATTGAAACTGAAAAAAAACAATTAGATGTTTTAAATAAAACTGAATTACAAAAAACAATTTCTAATTTTAATCCAGACATACTAATAAATTGTGCTGGTTTTGTTCATGCAGGAACAATTTTAGATGCTAATGATGAGGAATTTGAATTTGCAGTTTCTCTTAATATAAAATCAATATTTCATTCTATTCAAGCAGCAATACCTTTAATGATACAAAAGGGAGGAGGATCTATAATCAATATATCCTCTGTAGTTTCATCAATTATTGGTGCGCCTAATCGATTTATATACGGGACAACCAAGGCTGGAGTTATTGGTTTAACTAAATCTGTTGCTGTTGAATATGTAAAAGAGGGAATAAGATGTAATGCTATTTGCCCTGGTACAGTTGATACACCATCTTTACATTCTAGATTAAAAGATACGGGGGATTATGAAAAAGCCAAAAAGGATTTTATAGCCAGACAGCCTCTTGGAAGAGTAGGAAGATCTGATGAAATTGCTAGCTTGGCTTTGTATTTGTCCTCCGACGAAAGTATGTTTACAACTGGCCAAACTCACATTATCGATGGGGGATGGTCAGTGGGTTAAAGTATGTTTTTTGTATATAAATGTTTATTTATCAATTGATCTAGCAATTAATTCTTTCATTATCTCATTTGATCCGCCGTATATTTTCTGTACTCTTGCATCCGCATACATTCTAGAAATTGGATAATCCAGGATATACCCATAGCCACCATGTAATTGCAAACACTCATCCATAATTTCATTTTGGATTTGAGATCCCCAATATTTGGCCATTGAAGCAGTTGCTGCATCTAATTTACCTTTTATTAAACGAGCTATACATTCATTTACAAAGGATCTAAACACTTCTGCTTTGGTCTTTGCTTCTGCAAGTTTAAATCTTGTATTTTGCAAGTCCATAATTCGTTTTCCAAATGCTTTTCTATCTTGTACATATTTAATGGTTTCCTGTAATGCGAAATCAATGGCTCCTAATGCGGTGATTCCAATAAGTAACCTTTCCCAAGGTAATTGGTTCATCATTTGGTAAAATCCTTGACCCTCTTCATTTCCAATCAGATTAGTAAGGGGAATTTTAACATTATCAAAGAACAACTCTGCAGTATCGTTTCCTTTTAAGCCAAGTTTTTTAAGTGGTTTTCCTCGGCTAAAACCTTCTGCATTTTTTGTATCTAATAGAACCAGTGATATACCTTTTGCTCCTGCTGATTGGTCAGTTTTAGCAGCAACAACTATTAAATCTGCTGAACCGCCATTAGTTATAAAAATTTTTGAACCATTCAATGTATACTGATTTCCATCTTTTCTAGCAGTAGTTTTTATAGCTTGTAAATCCGAGCCAGCACCGGGTTCTGTCATAGCAAGAGATGCTATACTTTTTCCTTCAATTAATTTTGGCAACCACTCACTTTTCTGTTCATTAGTGCCATATTCGTTTAAATAATGAATGACTATAGATTGAATTCCATAACCCCAGCTGGAGTCTCCAGTTTTGGATTGTTCATAAACAGTGATTGAGTCAAAGCCCATATCGCCTCCAACTCCACCATATTCTTCTGAAACAGATCCTGACATAATTCCAGCATAGCCGGCTTTTTCCCAGAAGGTTTTTGAAACTACACCTTTATTAACCCAATCTTCAATATTAGGACTCATTTCATCATTATAAAATTTTTGTACACTATCAGTGAAAAGTTTATGTTCATCGGTTACCCATTTGTTGAAAGGAGTGTATAGTGACATTTAAAATTCCTTATTATTATAATTGCATTTTTGTTTCTACCAATTCAGCCCAATATGAAGAGCCTATAGGTAAAATTTCATCATTGAAAATATATGTTGGACTGTGAACACTTGGAGTGTTCCCGTTACCAATTAAGATATATGCTCCTTTGGCAGAATTCAACATATAAGAGAAATCTTCTGCGCCCATTATCTTTTCAGCATTTATTGTTTTTTTACCAGTTACTTTTTCTGCAACACTTATTGCAATCTCTGTATCATCAAAAGAATTTTTCATTACAGGGTAACCATAATTAAATTCAATTTCAGCTTTTCCACCATATGCCTCAGCAATAGATTTTGACAATGAAAAAATTTTATCTTTTGCATTATTTTGAACCTCTTTATCAAAAGTCCTCAAGGTTCCTTTAAGGGTGACTATTTCTGGTATGACATTGAATGAAATTGTATCTGTTTGAAAAGTACATACAGAAACCACTACATCTTTGGTGGGGTTTATATTTCTTGACGCAATGCTTTGTAAGGCCATTACTAAATTACTACTTATTACAATTGGGTCTATTGTTTCTTGAGGTTTGGCGGCATGTCCACCTTTACCAACTATTTTAATAGTAAAGGTATCAGCTGCGGCAAAAAAATCTCCAGATTTTATAGAAAATCTACCTAATTCTAAGCCTGGCATATTATGCATACCATAGAATTCTTGAATATTAAATTTTTCTACCAATCCGTCATCAATCATTTCTTTAGCTCCACCACCTCCTTCTTCTGCAGGTTGGAAGATAAGAGCTACTTTTCCATTAAAGTTCCTAGTATCTGCAAGATATTTGGCAGCACCTAATAGCATTGCAGTATGACCATCATGTCCGCATGCATGCATAACGCCTGGATTATTTGAGGAATAATCCAGATTTGTTTGCTCTTGTATCGGTAGGGCATCCATATCGGCTCTTAAACCAATGACTTTCCCAGATTTATTCTTTTTTCCTTCAATTAAAGCAACTACACCAGTTCTACCAATTCCAGAAAGTACTTCATCACACCCAAATTCTTTTAATTTAGTTTCAACAAATTTTGATGTTTCTATTGT
>CACHDI010000036.1 GCA_902578545.1 uncultured Alphaproteobacteria bacterium | reverse complement strand
AACGTCCAAATTTTTCGTGTGGTCCTTGTGTCAAGAGACCCGGGTGGACCATCAAAAATCTAAACAATTTGGATTTACTTGGAAGGTCTCATCGATCTGATATTTGTTTAAAAACTTTAAATGAGGTTATAAGCTTAACAAAAGAAACTTTGGATATTCCTATTGATTATAAAGTTGCAATTGTCCCAGGTTCTAATACTGGAGCTTTTGAGATGGCTTTATGGTCAATGATAGGACCTTTACCAGTTGATGCTTTGGCTTGGGAAACTTTTGGAAGTGGATGGATATATGATCTAAAAGACCAACTAAAAATAAAAGATCTGAGAATACATAAAGCTGATTATTCAAGTATTCCTAATTTATCTTTGGTAAGTGATGAAACGGATATTTGCTTTACATGGAATGGGACAACTTCAGGAGTAAAAGTTCCTAATGCTGATTGGATAAGTAAAAACAGAAAAGGAATTACTTTTTGTGATGCAACATCTGCAATCTATTCTCAAGAATTAGATTGGAATAAAATTGATGTAGCAACTTTTTCATGGCAAAAGTCAATGGGTGGTGAAGGGGGTCATGGTATTTTAATTATAAGCCCTAAAGCAATTGAAAGATTGAAAAATTTTAAGCCTAATAGACCATTGCCCAAACTATTTAGGCTTTTAAAAGATAACGAAATTTTAGATGGGATATATGAAGGAAAAACAATCAATACCCCATCAATGCTTTGTGTTGCTGATGCTTTAGATTCTTTATTATGGATAAAAAAATTAGGAGGATGGAAACAAACATACAATAAATCTATGGGAAATTTCAAAGTTTTATCTGATTGGTATGAGAACAGAGAATGGGTCTCAAATAGTGTTAAAGATAAAAAAATACAATCAAATTCTTCTATATGTCTAGAAATTAATGATAAAAGATTTTTGAAACTAGATATTCAAAAAAAATGGATTTTTATTCAAGAGATGTGTTCTATACTTGAACAAAATAATGCAGCATTTGATATAAAAGGCCATCGAGATGCTCCACCAGGTTTAAGGATTTGGTGTGGTCCAACGGTTGAAGAAGACGATTTGAGAGCATTATTACCATGGTTAGACTGGTCATTTGAAATTGTGAGAAATGACTTTTTTAAATAAATTAGGAATTGATTAAATTGACTTATAAAGTTCTAATCTCAGATAATTTATCAAAAGATATAATATATAAATTTAATGAAGCTGACATAGATGTAGTTTACAGTCCTGAAATGGGAAAAAATACTTCATTGATTTTAAATGAGATTCATAATTTTGATGCTATAGCTATAAGATCTGATACTAAAATAAATTCTGCACTATTAAATAAAGCCACCAAATTAAAAGTTATAGGAAGAGCAGGTATAGGTATTGATAATATAGATCTAAAATTAGCATCTAACAAAGGTATTGTAGTAATGAATACACCTTTTGGAAATGCAACTACTACTGCAGAACATACTATGGCTATGATTTTTTCATCAGCTAGGAAAATACCTGCTGCAAATGAATCAACACATAGTGGAAAGTGGGAAAAAAATAATTTTATAGGTACTGAACTATCAGGTAAAAAATTAGGTGTTGTTGGTGTTGGAAATATTGGATCAATAGTGGTCTCATTGGCCCAATCTATAGGTATGGAAATTATTGCTTATGATCCTTTTTTATCTAATGAAAGAGCAAAAAACCTAAAGATTTCAAAAACTACTCGTCTTTCTGAATTATTATCTCAGTCTGATATTGTAACCCTTCATTTACCAATAAATGAAAACACAAATAATATTATTTCTAGTGAAAATATTTTTAAAATGAAAAAAGGATCAATACTAATTAATTGTGCCAGAGGTGGGTTAGTAGACGAGAATGCTGTTGTTGATGCTATCCAAAAAAACCACTTATCAGCCGCCGCATTTGATGTGTATCTTGAAGAACCTGCCTTATCAAATCCGTTGTTTGGGTTAAAAAATGTAATTTGTACTCCACATCTTGGTGCTTCAACTACTGAAGCTCAAGAAAAGGTTTCATTTCAAATCGCTGAACAGATAATAGATTATCTAAATAATGGAGCTATTACTAATGCATTAAATGCACCCCCTATTGATTCTAAAGAGGCTCCTTTGTTAAACCCTTGGATTAAATTAGCTAAAAATTTAGGATCATTTGTTGGACAAATTACTGACGCACCTATTTTAGATATTGATATCGAATATGTAGGGAAGGTTGGGGAGTTAAATTTCAAACCTATTTCTTCGGTCCTAATAGCTGAAATTTTGAAACCACTAGTTGGAGGTGGTTTAGTTAACATGGTATCAGCTCCTCTAATTGCGAGAAATAAGGGAATTAAAATTTCAGAAATTCGAAGAGATACTCAAGGAGCATTTGATTCTTACATAAGAGTTGTTTTAAATCATGAGAATATTTTATTCTCAATTGCAGGGACAATATATTCAGATGGCAAACCTAGATTTATTCAAATAAACAGTATCAATTTAGAAGCAGAACCAGTTAATCATATGCTATACACAACTAATATTGATAAACCAGGTTACATTGGAGCACTTGGAATGGTATTAGGTGAAGCAAATGTAAATATAGCCACTTTTTCTTTGGGGAGAGACAAAAAAAATGGTAAAGCCTTGGCCTTATTAGGAGTAGATGAAGCTATATCTGATAGTGTTATTGAGAAAATAAAAAAACTCCCTCAAGTGGAAAAAGCTAAATCTTTAAATTTTTTTTAAAATAGAATGAAAATTTTCATTAAAAATATTAAAAATTTACCTGGAGAGGAAAATTAATGAACAATCTTGTAGTAGTTGGTTGTCAATGGGGAGATGAGGGAAAAGGAAAACTTGTTGATTATTTAGGAGAAAAAGCTGACATCATAGTGAGATTTCAAGGTGGAAATAATGCAGGACACACAATTGTTATTGGTGAAAAAACTTTTAAATTGTCATTATTACCATCAGGCATATTAAGAGATGATAAACTTTCAATAATTGGAAATGGGGTTGTTTTAGATCCATGGGCCTTAAAGAAAGAAATAGATCTTTTAGAAAAGATGGGAATTACTATTTCAAAAAATAAACTCATGATTGCAGAAAATGTTTCACTTATACTCCCTTTTCATAAAGAATTAGATTATCTAAGAGAAAACCTTGCTGGTGCTAAAAAAATTGGAACAACAGGAAGAGGAATTGGTCCTGCATATGAAGATAAAGTTGGAAGGCGATCAGTTCGATTATCAGATCTAAATAATCCAATTTTATTAAGGGCAAAATTAGAACGTTCCTTAGCTCACCATAATGTATTGATGAAAGGGTATAATAAACCTGAATATTCTATTTCCCTAATAGAAGATAAATTGAAAGAAATTACTTCTTTTATTTCAAAGTTTTCAATAAGTGTTTGGCAAGAATTAGATGACAAGAAAAATAAAAATAAAACAATTTTGTTTGAGGGTGCTCAAGGTAGTCTACTAGATGTAGATTTTGGAACTTATCCTTATGTAACTTCTTCAAATACTTTAGCTCCCGCTGCATCTATTGGTTCAGGTGTTTCGGCAAAAAGGGTTAATACTGTTTTAGGTATAGTGAAAGCGTATACAACTAGAGTTGGAGAAGGTCCATTCCCTACAGAACTAGTTAATGATAAGGTAGGTAAACATCTTGCTTCTGTTGGTCACGAAAAAGGTACAGTTACTGGTAGAGATCGCAGATGTGGATGGTTTGATGCTGCACTTGTTAAACAAACATGTATATTAAATGGAGTAGACGGCATAGCTATTACTAAATTGGATGTTCTAGATGGTTTGAAAGAATTAAAAATATGTATTGGTTATAAGATAAATAATAAATCTTATAAATTTTTACCAATGGGTGCTGATTTAGAAAAAGGTATAGAACCAATTTATGAAATATTTGAAGGTTGGCACGAGTGTACAGTAGGGATTTCATCCCTAGAAAAGTTACCAAAGAATGCTATATACTACATAAAATCAATAGAAAAGTATGTAGGTTGTCCTGCCTATATTGTCTCTACGTCTCCAAATAGGAACGATATAATTGAAATTAAAAATCCATTCGAAAGGTAATTTATGTTAAAACTTAAGCAAAGAAAAAAAATAGCATACTTTGTATTATTTATTTTTTTACCATTATACGTTATTTTTGTAGTCTCAATTCTCAATTATGTAGGGCGATTAAATATTTGGTTAGAATTTTTGACTTATATATTACTAGGCATAATATGGGTTTTTCCTTTTAAGTTTGTATTTAAAGGGCTAGCTTCCAAAAATATAAGTAACTAATTTTTGATAGTTAATTTAATAGGTCTTTTATTATGGTTGTTAAAAACTATGATACACCCTTAACAATTGTCGGTGGAGGAGAATTTTCTAGTACAAATTTTCACAAGTGCCTAAAAATAGCTCCCAAAATAATAGCTGTGGACTCAGGACTAAATTTCTTAGATATAAACAAAAATGTTCCAGATTGGATTATAGGAGATCTTGATTCTGTAAAAAATTTAAAAGTTTGGAAATCAAAGGGATCTAACATAAAAAAAATACAAGAACAAGAAACAACAGATTTTGAAAAATGTCTATATTCATTCAACGCTCCATTTTTCTTAGGGAACGCTTTTTTGGGTGAAAGAATAGACCATTCAATGGCAGCTATCTCTGCATTAGTTAAAATGAAAGATAAGAAAGTTTTTCTTTTGGGTAAAAGAGATTTCCTTTTTCATATAAATAAAAAAATTGAGCTAAATTTAGAAATTGGTACAAGACTTTCCTTGTTTCCACTTAAAGATGTGGTAGGGATATCAAGTGAAGGTCTTAAATATGGAATAAAAGGAGTTTCTTTTTCTCCAGGCTTTAAAATTGGTACATCTAACGAAGTTTTACATTCTAAAGTGAAGATAGAATTAAGTGGTACAGGAATGATAATTATTTTACCAATAAAATCTTTTGATAAAATTGTGAAGTTTATGAACTGAAGTTATCAACATTCTATAACATTCACAGCCAACCCTCCCTTTGATGTTTCTTTATATTTTTCCATCATATCTTTTCCTGTTTCAAACATTGTTTTAATACAAGCATCTAAACTTACAAGATGAATTCCGTCTCCTCTTAGAGACAATGAAGCAGCTGAAACTGCTTTAATTGCGCCTAACCCATTTCTTTCTATGCAAGGGGCTTGTACCAACCCCTTTATTGGATCACAGGTCATCCCTAAATGATGCTCTAAAGCAATTTCCGCTGCATTCTCTATTTGTAAACAATTTCCTCCTAAAATTGCACATAAAGCACCAGCAGCCATTGCAGAAGCAGAACCTACTTCTCCTTGACACCCAACTTCTGCTCCTGAAATAGATGCATTTGATTTCAAAATCCCCCCAATAGCAGCTGCGGTAAGAAGATAATCTTCAATTTTTTCTGGAGCAGCATTGGGTACATGATTTAAATAGTACATAAAAGTAGCAGGAATTACACCTGCAGCTCCATTAGTAGGTGCAGTCACAATTTTACCACCTGCTGCATTTTCTTCATTTACTGCCATAGCATATAAAGAAATCCAATCATTTATTATATGAGGAGCAATAGTATTAGATCCAATTTCTGAATTAAGAGAATCAAATATCGACTTTGCTCTTCTTCTTACGTTTAATCCACCTGGGAGTATTCCATCTCTTTTTAAGCCAGAGTTAATACTATTAGACATTGTATTCCATAATTCAGAGATACCTTTTTTAAGTTTTTCTTCAGAAATAAAAACTAATTCATTTTGTCTTTTCATTTCAGATATTGAAATTTTATTTTTTTTTGAAAGATCAAGCATTTCGTCTGCAGTTGAAAAAGGGTATGGAACTTTTTTATCAATTACTACCTTACTCGGATTTTCAAGTTCTTTGATAGTTTTTATAAACCCCCCGCCAACTGAAAAATACGTTTGTGTGGCGCATAAGTTTTCATCTCTATCATATACAGAAAAAATCATACCATTTGCGTGTTGTTTTAGTGCTGGACCATAATTAAAGATAATATCTGTATTAGGGTAAAATTTTATTTCTGGAAAACCTTTGACAATGATATGGTCATATTTAGATATTTCTTTATCAATTTCTGCACCTATTTTTTCATTATATGTAGAAGGAATAATCCCAGCCATACCATGTAATATAGCCTTGTCTGTATGATGACCTTTTCCTGTAAATGATAGTGAACCGTAAAGAGTACATGTTATTCTGAAAAATGATTTTGATCCAGGTATAATATTTGATCTGTTATTTATGAAATTTAAAAATAAAGAAGTTGCAACCATTGGTCCATTTGTATGAGAGCTAGAAGGTCCAACTCCCACTTTAAATATATCAAAAACGCTTAAAAACAAATAAACCACCCATTAATAATTTTTAATTTTTAATTTTACTAAATTATTTTTTCTCATTTGACTATAGTAAGTATAAAATTTTAAATAATAAATTAAAGATTTTTGGAGGAGGATTAATTGCCTGAGAATAATTCAA
>CACHDI010000035.1 GCA_902578545.1 uncultured Alphaproteobacteria bacterium | reverse complement strand
AAGTAGTTTCATTTTTTCCATCACTCAAGTTTTCGTCAATATTCATTGGTGTCATAAAAATTTGTAATTCTGGGTAATTTGGGTCATCAAATGAATGAAAAAGCATGCTTGAAAATAAAGAACCACCTCCAGGTCCACTTCCGTTCATTAACCATCTTCCCAATAATAAAGCTGCTTGATCTATTCGCTGATATCTTGCTGCACTTAAATCCATTCTATCAGATCCATATTGAATAGATACATCCAAATGATCAGCAAGATTTTGTCCTACGCCTGGTAAATCAATAATTGGTTTTACATCATGAGATATTAAATGATTTGCATCACCTATACCCGATAACATAAGCAAGTGTGGTGTTCCAAATGCACCTTGCGATATAATTACTTCTTTTCCTGCATAGATTTTTTTTCCATCAATCGTTTGAATTCCTATAGCTTTATTTTTATTAAATAAAATTTTAACAACTCTTGTGTTTGTAAAAATTTTTAAATTTTTTGGTACTTTTTTTAAATAGGAAATTGCAGAAGATTGCCTTACACCTCGATAAGTTGTGCTATCTATCCTTGAAACACCTGCCCTCTTGTTGGCATTGAAATCATCTAAAAATTCATGCCCAGTTTCAACTGCAGCTTTTATAAAAGCTTCATCTAGTACTGAAAAATTCCTTGCAGGTTCAACTTTTAAAGGGCCTTGATTTCCATGAAATTTATTTTGTCGATTTGTAGAGCCTTCAGAATATTTAAAGTATGGTAATAAGTCTGAATATCCCCACCCATCTAAACCCATTTGTCGCCAATTATCGTAATCTTGTGCAACTCCTCGAATATAAACCATTCCATTGACTATTGAAGTTCCTCCTAACCCTTTTCCACGTGCAAAATAAATTTTTCTATTATTTAACTGAGCTTGTTTAACCGAATGATATCCCCAATCAAATTTAGGATTCCCAAAAATAAAACCATTACCAGCAGGCATCTTTATAAATAGATTTTTGCCGCTTCCCCCTGCCTCAACTAAACAAATACTGTCTTTTGATTTACTAGCTAACCTTGAAGCTAAAACACAACCAGCAGAACCACCACCTGCAATAATATAATCGTATTCTAAAGACATAATTTAAGTTCTTTTATTATATGATTTGTCATTTCAACAGTTGACGAATTACCTTTAAGATCCATCGTATGACAACCATTTTGCAGTGTTTTATCTATTGCAAATTCTATTTTTTTTGAAACTATATCTAATCCAAACGAATATTTAAGCATCATTGAAATGCTAAGTATCATACCAATAGGATTAGCAGCTCCAGTTCCAACTAATTCAGGAGCAGTCCCATGAACAGGTTCATATATACCTTTTGTTAAATTAAGTGGTGAACCACATAGAGAAGCAGAAGGAAGCATCCCAATACTACCAGATATAGTAGCAGCAAGATCTGAGAATATATCTCCAAGAAAATTACAAGATAATATTACATCAAACTTTTTAGGATTCATAATCATTTGAAAAGCACAATTATCTGCATAAAGATGTTCAAGATAAGTATTTGGGTAATTATGAGAAACTTGTTGAACAACATCTCTCCAGAGTCGATAACTCTCCATAACATTTGATTTATCAATTGAAATAATCTTTTTATTATATTTTTTTGCTAATTCAAAACCACATTCAGCAAATTTCTTTATCTCTAATTCGTAATATCCGGCAGTATCAAATCCATAACGCTGATTTTTGATATATTTTATGCCTCTTGGTTTTGAAAACATTACTCCACCACACATTTCTCTTAAAATAATTATTTCAGAGTTTTGTACATTTTTCCTATAAAAAGGAATTATTTTATGAAGACTTTTATAATATTTAATTGGTCTTATCCCAAAAAATGTATCTAATTTTTTTCTTAAACACATTAAACCGTCTTGATCTTCCGGATCTCCTTTGATTTGCATAGCGTCCCATTTAGGACCACCTACTGCACCAACCAAAATTGCATCAACCTCTTTAGCTTTTTGTATAGTAATATTCCTACAAAAAGTCCCATACTTGTCCCAACAAATACCACCTATTAAGTCAAAATCTATATCAAAATTTACTTTAATTACCTTTGAAACCGTTTCTAAAATCATTAATCCAGACTCCAAAACCTCAGGGCCAATTCCATCCCCTCCAAGAGCAAGTAATTTTTTTACCATTCAGTTTACTTTGCTCCTACATTTTGAGTCGCTTTGCTATATTTAAAATCTATGAACTTTTTTGACTTGATTTTTGTGAAATAATAAAATTCACTGTAAATAAAATTTAATAAAAAAAATCAACCAATATCAATAAAAAAATGCCTGAATTAGACCCAGAACTAGAACAAATTATCAACTTTCGGCAATATCCAATAGATAATGAAGTTTTTATAGAACAATGTGCAACTGAACTTGATAAAAAAGGTGTTTTAACACTACCCAATTTTATTAATAATGAAACCCTTTTGGAATTAACAATCGAAGCAAAAGAAAATCAGTTTAAGGCTTATTATGCAAAATCTACACATAATATTTACTTAACTGAAATAAATACCAAACTTCCCCCTGATCATATATTTAACTACCAAGTTATTTCTTCAAAAGGATGTATAACTACAGATCAAATACCTGAGAATTCAAAACTAAAAAGTATTTATGGATCTATAATATTCAAAGATTTTCTAGCAAGAGTAGTGAATGAAAGAAAATTATATGAATATACAGACCCCTTTTCATCTATAAACATACATTATGCTAAAGAAAATCAAGAATTAGGTTGGCATTTTGATAATTCTAATTTCGCTGTAACTCTTCTTCTTCAAAAACCTGAAGCTGGAGGTGAATTTGAATATGTTAAAAATATAAGAAATATCAAAAATAATGATATGGGCTATGAGGCAGTTGCTAAAATTATTTATAAGAAAAAAAAACCCAAAAAATTAGAAATAAAACCAGGAACTTTGGTGTTATTTCGAGGAAAAAATTCAATGCACAGGGTAACACCTACAATAGGTAATCTTACCAGGATGCTTGTAGTATTTGCTTATAATGCAAAACCTGGCATCTCACTATCTAAGACTGCACAAAAAACCTTTTATGGAAAGACTAGCGAAGATTTATAGCAATTTATAACTAGTTTAAAATAGATAATATTTTATTTTTATCAAAATTACCCCCACATAAAAGCACCAGATTTCTCTCATGTTTTTTTGTTTGTTTTTCCTGCATAAATCCTGCTAATGCAAGAGCAGCAGATCCTTCAACCATCAAGTTTTCATTCCAAGCAAGAACTTTAATTGCTTCAACTATTTGTTCTTCTGTGCATTCAATAACAGAGTCTGTAACTTCTGTAGCTATAGGTAAAGTAAGTGTTCCCTCATCAATACCACCTGCACATCCATCTGCTAATGTATCAAAATGAGCGGTTTCACATACAGAACCTAATTTAATACTGGCGGCCAATGCTCCAGAATTAATTGCACTAACCCCAATAATTTTTGTAGTTGGGGAATGGTATTTAATAACACTGCCAATACCAGATATTAATCCTCCTCCACCCATTGAAATATAAACGTTATCAATATTTGGCAACTGTTCAAGTAATTCAAACCCAATGGTACCCTGTCCTGCAATAATATCATAATCATTGTAAGGAGATATATATTCAAATTCTCCTGTCTGAGCTAACAAACGAGCTTTTTTTTCAGCCAAACCTGAATCTCCTGGATTCAATATAACTTTAGTTCCAAAACCCTTTATAGCCTCTAATTTTGATTTAGAAACTTTTTCTGGTAAAACAACTGTAAGATTATGACCTGTCTTTTTTGCTGCATAAGAACATGCAATACCATGGTTGCCAGAAGAGGCAGTAATTAATTTTGTATTTTTTGAAATTTTTTTTATTTTGGACAATGCCCCTCTTATTTTAAAAGAGCCAGTAATTTGAAAATTTTCAGCTTTAAAATAAAGGTCAATTCCCTCATTCAATATTAATCGGCTTGGAAAACATGGGGTTTGAATTATAGAATTTAAAATTAAATGCCTGCTAGTTTCAGATTGTTTTGCTAATTTAGAAACTATATCCAAAATTTTGAATTCCTCATTTTTTAACAACTATAATGGCTGAGCTTTTTCTACAAGTTTCACAAAAAAACTTGCACCTATTGGAGACAATTCGTCATTGAAGTCATATTCTGAACTATGCAAGGCTGGTCCATCCCCTTGCCCCAAATGTAAATATGCACCAGGTCTTTCAAGAAGCATGTAAGAGAAATCTTCAGAACCCATAATTGGTGGAGCATTACCATCAACCATAGTTGATCCGGATATCTCAGTTGCTACTTCTACAGAAAATTTTGTCTCATTTTTATGATTAAAAGTTACAGGATAACCTATGTTGTATTTTAATTTAATTTCGCAATTAAATGAAATTGCTATACCTTCACAAATAGAATCTAATCTTTCTTTTATAAGTCTCTGAGTTACTTTATCAAGTGTTCTTACTGTACCGTTAATAAATGCTTTTTCAGGTATAATATTATGAGTTGTCCCAGAGTGTATCTGTGTAATCGATATAACAACATTATCCAATGCAGATAAGTTCCTTGAACTAATTGTTTGTATAGATTGTGCAACTTGTAGGGATGCTGTAATAGGATCAAATGTTTCTTCTGGATTTGCTCCATGCCCACCTTTACCTTTAATTTCAATAGTGAAATCATCAGCAGCAGCCATATTGGGACCAGGGTTGGTTTTAAAAAAACCTAATGGTAAACCAGGTGCATTATGTAAACCATAAACTTGATTTATAGAAAAAGTATCCATAATTCCTTCTTCACACATTACTCTCCCACCTCCACCATCTTCTTCTGAAGGTTGAAAAATTAAAGCTACTTTTCCAGAAAAGTTTTTAGTTTCATTTAGATATTTTGCTGCACCAAGTAACATTGTCATATGCCCATCATGACCACAAGCATGCATAATACCATCTTTTTTGGATTTATATGGATGATCTTTAATTTCTTGTAATGGTAAAGCATCCATATCAGCTCTTAGACCAATAGTTTCACCGTCTTTTTTTCCATTTATAATGGCAATAATTCCCGTTTTAGCTATTCCAGTGTGAATTTCATTTATGCCAAATTCTTTCAACCGCTCAACTATAAAACTAGCAGTTTCATAACAATCAAATTTCAGTTCAGGATTTGAATGGAGTTCTTGTCTCCATTGATTCATATCTTCTGCAAAATTTGCTATTCGATTAATTATTGGCATTTAATATATCCAAATATTCATTTATCTGTTTTTTAAAATATATTATGTTTATATCTTTATAAAATTATTATAACAACAGAAATACATTCAATATATTTAAAATTTTCTACTTAATTTAAGAAGGTAATTCATGAATTTCGATAACAAAAATAATTCTGTTTTAATTACTGGAGGAACACAAGGACTAGGATTTGAAATTGCAAATCAGCTTATAGAAAACGGCTGTAGCGAAATTATTATAGCAGGTAGAAATAAAAAAAAAGGTATTATAGCAGAAAAGAAACTTTTGAAAAAAAATGTTGAAGTCAAATATATAATGACTGACTTAAGGAATGCTCAAGAATGTCATAACCTAATAGTGGAAAGTTTAAAATATTTTCCTAAGCTTAACAGCTTAGTTAATTCTGCCGCGGTAACTTCTAGAGGAACTATTGATAATACATCAACTGAATTATGGGAGGAGCATATGAATATAAATTTAAGAGCACCGTTCCTTCTCATGCAAGGCTTAATCAAAAAACTTAAAAAAAATAAAGAACCTGGATCAATAGTTAATATTGCCTCTACTTCATCGTATGTTGGTCAAAGCTTTTTGACTGCATATTCAACATCCAAAGGCGGTCTTTTAACATTATCAAAAAATACTGCCTTAGCATTGAGAAAAGATAAGATACGTGTAAATGTTGTTGCACCTGGATGGATGAATACACCAGGAGAAGATGAAATTCAAAAAAAATACCATGGAGCAAGTGATGATTGGGTAAAAAAAGCTGAAAAAACTTTACCAATGGGAGAACTTGTTAATCCTAAAAAATTAGCACCATTGGTATGTTATTTATTAAGCTTTTCATCAGGAATAATAACAGGTTCAATTATAAATTATGATCAGCAAATTATAGGTGCTGTACCAGAATAATCTCTTAGAGCCACCCTCCATCAACTATAAATGATTGGTTTGAACAGGCTGATGCTTCATCTGAAGCCATAAACAAAACAAATTTTGCAATATCTTCAGGAACTAATTTTCTTTTTATGCATTGCCGTTCCATAAGCTCTTTTTCACTTTCTGGGGTAAGCCACATTTCTACTTGTCTTTCAGTCATTATCCAACCTGGAACAACACAATTTACGCGTATATTCTTTGGTCCAAGATCTCTAGCTAAAGCTCTAGTCAAGCCTTGAATTGCTGATTTAGCAGTAGTGTAGCATGGCATACCTCCCTGACCAATCATCCAGCTTGTTGAACCCATATTAATTATTACACCACCTCCATTAGATTCCATATCATTAACAACTGCCTGAGAGGCGAATAATTGATGTTTTAAATTAGTTGCAATTCTTTCATCAAAATATTCAGATGTTACACTTTCTAAACTATGTCTATCATCTCTGGCAGCATTATTGATTAAAATTTGTATAGGCCCAAATTTAGAGCTGACATTTTTTATAGAATTTTTTAATTGTTCAATATCCCTTAAATCACATAATTCAAAATGAACTTTATCTGTATCTAATTCTTTAATTAACTTTGATGAATGATTTTCATTAAAATCTAAAAAAGATACTTTAGCCCCCTGTTTAAGAAAAGATCTTGTAATT
>CACHDI010000034.1 GCA_902578545.1 uncultured Alphaproteobacteria bacterium | reverse complement strand
ATTTAATAGATTCACCACAGCCGCAAGCTTCAGTTACATTAGGGTTATTAAATTTAAATCCTGACTCAAGAATTCCATCTTCATAGTCTATTGTTGTGCCAAAAAGATACATTTGAGCAAGTGGAGCGATGATAACTTTTGCTCCATCAAAATCTATCACTTCCTCATTTTGTTCCACCTTATCAACATATTCCATAAAGTATTCCATACCTGCACATCCACCTTTTTTCAAATCAAGGCGTAAAGCAAATTTATTTGAATTAATAGTAAGTTGTTTAATTTTTTGAATTGCTTTATTTGTTAAAGAAATCGGACTTTTCATAGTATAATTCTCACATGAAACCTAATTCTAATCTTGCTTCGTCGCTCATCATATCCATGCCCCACTGAGGTTCCCATACGATCTCAACATTAACTGATTTAATACCTTTTACTGGTTTTACAGCATCGGAAACCCAGCCTGGCATATCTTCTGCAACAGGACAACCTGGAGCAGTGAGACTCATTAATATAGATGTATCTCCATCTTCATTTATTTCTACAGTATAGATTAATCCTAAATCAAAAATATTTACTGGTATTTCCGGATCAAAAACTGTTTTACAAGCTTTTACTACATCATTGTAAAGTGGATGATCTGTACTGGATGGCTTTATTAAAGATACATTCTCTATCTGGTTTTCATTATCATCAGTTGTATATGGTGAACTATTTTTGAATTCATTCATTTTCATACTTTCAAAATGTTTTACTTTAACTTAAATAGATTTCTTATGGATTTCAAGATTAAAGGTACTGACGGAAAGGCTAGGGTAGGAGAATTATTTCTTAGTCGAGGATCAATAAGAACACCTGCATTTATGCCAGTAGGTACACAAGCAACTGTTAAAGCTATGTTACCTGAAAATGTAAAATCACTAGGTGCAGATATTATTTTGTGTAATACATATCATCTCATGTTAAGACCAGGAGAGAATTTAATAAAAAAATTAGGTGGATTACACAAGTTTATGAATTGGGAAAAACCAATACTTACTGATAGTGGAGGTTTTCAGGTTATGAGCTTAAGTGGTTTATCCCAAAAGTCTAATGAAGGAGTAGAATTTCAATCACATTTTGATGGAAAAAAACATTTCTTAAACCCTGAATATTCCATTAAGATACAAAAAACATTAGGTAGCGATATCATCATGTGTTTTGATGATTGTGCAAGTTTTAATTCAGAAAAAAGTGATATTGCTCTCAGTATGAAAAGGTCCATGGAATGGGCTGTGAGATCTAAAGAGCAGTTTGATTTAACTGATGGCGGTTTGTTATTTGGTATCCAGCAAGGTGGGATATATGAAGATTTAAGGGATGAAAGCACCAAAAGACTTATAGATATAGGGTTTCAAGGATATGCATTGGGAGGTTTAGCTGTAGGTGAACCGCAAAATCAAATGTTTAAGGTATTAGATGCTTCTGTAAGCAAATTTCCTATAGATAAACCTAGGTACTTGATGGGAGTTGGTAAACCAGATGACATTGTTGGAGCAGTTTTAAGAGGAGTCGATATGTTTGATTGTGTTCTTCCAACAAGATCAGGCAGAACCGGTCAAGCTTTAACTCGAAGAGGTGCTGTAAATATTAAAAATTCGAGACATAAAGATGATTATAGGCCTATAGATCCCGATTGTAATTGTTACACGTGTCTCAACTATTCAAGGGCCTATTTACATCATGTGTTTAAATCAGGTGAGATTATATCCTCAATGCTCATAACATGGCATAATCTACACTATTATCAAGAATTGATGAGTAATATTAGAGATGCAATTATAAATAAAAAACTAATTGAATTTATAAATGGATTTACCAAACTTCAAAATTCTGGAGACTTATCACTTATTTAATTCTGTTTTGACATTAAATTTGTTGTAAATTTTTTTAATTTTAATTAAATGTATTTCTTGAATATGTCGTATACCAAACATATCTATGTTCTAATCAATTCTGATTAAAGGAGTGGAAAGAAGAGGTTATAATGGCTAAAAAAAATAAAATTACCCAACCAGTATTACCCTTAAGAGATATTGTCGTTTTTCCAAATATGATTGTAAGACTTTTCGTTGGAAGAGATAAATCCGTTCGTGCTCTTGAAGAGGTAATGAAAGATAACAAAGAAATTTTACTTTCCAGTCAAATTGATGCAACTCAAGATGAACCAACCGAAGAAAGTATTAATAAAGTCGGTGTAACTGCTAATGTTCTTCAAATTTTAAAACTGCCTGATGGCGCAGTGAAAATTCTAGTAGAGGGAAAAAATAGAGTAAAAATTGAAAAATTTATCCCTAATAAAAATTTTTTTGAAGCTGAGGCTATTATTTTAAATGATACAATAAACAAATCAGAAGAAATTGAAGCTCTTAGAAGATCAGTTATTGATGAATTTGATCGTTATTCAAAATTAAATAAAAACATACCAGAAGAAGCATTAAAAGCTATATCTGAAGCTGATAATCCTTCCAAATTGTCAGATACTGTTGCAGGTCATTTAAGTGTTTCAGTTGAAAAAAAACAAGAACTTTTAGAAATTATTGATCTACACAAGAGGCTTGAGACTATTTTTAGTATTATGCAAGGTGAAATGAGTGTTTTAAGAGTTGAGAAAAAAATCAAATCACGTGTTAAAAATCAAATGGAGCGCACTCAAAGAGAATATTATCTTAACGAGCAAATGAAAGCCATTCAAAAGGAATTAGGTGATGGTTCTGAAACTCAGGATGAGTTAGCAGAACTTGAAGAAAAAATTTCTAAAGTTAAACTAAGTAAAGAAGCCAATGATAAAGCTTTGGCAGAGCTTAAAAAATTAAAATCAATGTCACCGATGTCTGCTGAAGCTACAGTTGTTAGAAATTATTTGGATTGGATACTTTCCATACCTTGGGGAAAGCAAAGTAGAGTTAAAAAAGATTTAAACAGAGCTCAAAAAATTCTTGATGACGACCACTGCGGTTTAGAGAAAGTTAAAGAAAGAATTATTGAATATTTAGCAATACAGCAAAGATCTAAGAAAATTAAAGGTCCAATACTTTGTTTGGTAGGACCTCCTGGTGTTGGAAAAACTTCCTTAGGTAAATCTATTGCATCTGCCACTGGTAGGGAATTTATACGAATAGCCTTAGGCGGAGTTCATGATGAGAGTGAAATCAGAGGTCATAGAAGAACCTATATTGGTTCTATGCCCGGAAAAATTATTCAATCTATGAAAAAAGCAAAAACTACTAATCCTCTTATTCTTCTCGATGAAGTGGATAAAATGGGTAGAGATTTTAGGGGTGATCCTGCAAGCGCTATGTTGGAAGTTCTTGATCCAGAACAGAACAGTACTTTTACAGACCACTACTTAGAAGTAGAATATGATTTATCCAATGTAATGTTTATAACGACTGCCAATACTTATAATATGGCAAGACCTTTGTTAGATAGAATGGAGATAATAAGTCTTGCAGGCTACACTGAGATCGAAAAGCGTGACATTGCTACTGAGCATTTGATATCAAAGCAGATGAAAGCACATGGACTTAAAGATACGGAGTTTAGTATTAATGAAAACGGTCTTTTAGAAATAATTAGAAGATATACACGAGAAGCTGGAGTTCGTAATTTAGAAAGAGAAATTGCCAAACTCTGCAGGAAATCATTAACAAAAATTATTAAGGGTGAAGCAAAAAAAGTAAATGTTACCCTGAAGAATATTGATGACTTTTTAGGAGTTAAAAAATTTAAATTTGGTCTTGCAGAAGAAGAAAACCAAATTGGTGTGACTACTGGTCTTGCTTGGACTGAAACGGGAGGAGATTTGTTATCAATTGAAGCTTTGCAGTTACCTGGTAAGGGAAGAATGAAATCTACAGGTAAACTAGGCGAAGTTATGAAAGAAAGTATTGATGCTGCCTCAAGTTTTGTTAGGTCTAAATCACCAACTCTTGGTATTAAGCCGCCACTATTTGAGAAATTGGATATTCACGTGCATGTTCCTGAGGGAGCAACACCTAAAGATGGACCGTCTGCTGGTATTGCAATGGTTACATCTATAGTTTCTGTCCTTACTGAAATTCCCATACGTAGAGATATAGCCATGACTGGAGAAGTAACACTACGGGGGAATATACTTCCAATAGGAGGTCTCAAAGAAAAATTGTTAGCAGCATTGCGAGGTGGTATAAAAACAGTACTGATACCAAAAGAAAATGCTAAAGATTTAAGGGAAATTCCTGATCAAGTTAAGAATGGTCTTGAGATAATTCCACTTGCACATGTTAGTGAAGTTTTAGATATTGCACTTATTGATAAACCTCAACCAATAGAATGGGATCCAGAAACATTAATTGGAAGTGGTTCCGACAGTAGTGGAAAAAGTGAAGATGAATTAGACGGTGAGACTTCAGTAGCTCATTAGTATCTCTAAAAAATACTAATTTTATGAAAATAATTATTGTATTTAATTTATTTAATTATTATCTTCGATAATTGTTTCCGGGTGATTAGCTCAGTTGGTAGAGCGCTTCGTTTACACCGAAGATGTCAGGAGTTCGAGTCTCTTATCACCCACCAACCCTCTGATTAAATCTTATTTATCTTCATAAAATACTTGGTTAGAGAAAATTTACATAATCTTTCTCTTGACAATAATTGTATCCAAGAGTTTATAAGTAGTATGTTATGTTTCAAATGCGGTTGTAGCTCAGTTGGTTAGAGTGCCGGCCTGTCACGCCGGAGGTCGCGGGTTCGAGCCCCGTCAACCGCGCCATAAAATGATGAGTCAAAATGACACATTTTTGGTTACGATCCGAAGATAAACAGTACGAATTCCGTGCACCTATTTCTCCTAAAGGAGCAGAAAAACTTTTAAGGGAAGGTTTTGAAGTAACTGTTGAAGATTGTGAAAAAAGAATTTTTAAGACATCAGAATATAAACTTAAAGGTTGTAAAATAGTAACAAAAGGTTCTTGGATTACTGCTGATAAAGATAACATAATAATTGGTTTGAAAGAAATAAATCAAGATTTAGAATTGAGCCATAAACATATCATGTTTGCTCATGTTTTTAAAAAACAAGCTAATTCAAAGAAAATACTAGATAATTTTAAAAAAAATAATGGTACACTATATGATCTTGAATATTTAAAAGATACTAAAGGCAAAAGAGTAGCAGCTTTTGGATATTATGCTGGCTATTCAGGCGCATTTGTAGGGCTTAATATTTGGTTAAACTATAAAAATAATATTCTATCATCAGGTATAAAAATCCCACTTTCTACAACTAAACAAAACTTAGTTAATACTGCTTCCAAACAACTTGAGTTACATAAAAAAAATAAATTGGAGATGCCTAAAATAATAGTAATAGGATCTGCGGGAAGAGTAGGGGCAGGTGCATGTGATTTTTTTAAATCTTTAGGTTTGGTTTTAACAGAATGGGATTTGAAAGAGACTCTTCATAGAAAATCTTTTCCTGAGATACTTGAACATGATATTTTTGTTAATTGTGTGTTATCATCTGACAAATCAATCAAATTTCTTAAAAAAAGTGAAGTTATTAATGATAGAAAATTAGTTTTAATATCTGATGTATCTTGTGATCCTGGTAGTGATTTTAATACAATTCCTTTATATGATAAGCCTTCTTCATTTGAAAAACCTTTTCAATACATAATTAAAGAAAAAAAACCATTAATTTTAACTGCTATAGATAATTTACCAGCTATGCTCCCAAAAGAAAGTAGTCTAGATTTTGAAAACCAACTTCTTCCATATTTATTTGATTTTAATCTGGATAAAACCGGTGTATGGAGTGGTGCAAAGGAAATATTTTATAATAATTTAAATCAAATTCAAAAATAGGATAAATAAATGCCTAGAATTCATTGGTTAGGAACTGGTCTTTCTTCAATTCCTGGATTAAAAATGTTATTAAAAAAGAAGTATGATGTTTTTGTTTGGAATAGAACTTTAGAGAAAGCTCAATCTCTTTTAGGCGATCTGACTAATAATATATGCAAATTCGACCTTAATGAACTGGAAAAAGAAATTATAGCTGGAGATGTAATAATTTCTATGCTTCCAGCAAGTCATCATTTAGATATAGCTAAATTATGTCTTAAAAAGAATGCAAACTTTATTTCTTCTTCATATATCTCCGAAGAACTTCAAGAACTAAATAGTGATGTGAAAAAACAAGGACTAGTTTTTTTAAATGAAGTTGGCCTTGATCCTGGTATTGATCATTTAATGGCTCATGACTTAGTTAAACAATATAAAGAATCTTATAATTATAGTGATGATAATACCATTGAATTTTATTCATTTTGTGGTGGAGTACCAAAAAAACCTAACGAATTTTGTTATAAATTTAGTTGGTCTCCACTAGGGGTTCTAAAAGCTTTAAAATCACCAGCTAAATCAATAGAGGAATTTAATCCTGTAGAAACGTTAAGGCCATGGCATAATGTAAAAGTACATGAAATTCCATCTTTTGAAAAAGAGAAATTCGAGGTTTATCCTAATCGTGATAGTTTGCCATTTATTAATCAATATGATTTTGAAAATAATTGGAAGTTAAAAAAATTTGTAAGAGGTACTTTAAGAAATTTAGGATGGAAAAAAGCTTGGCAGGGTATATTTCAAAACATTGAAAACATCAATATTGATAGTGATTATAAAAAACTGGAAAATTTATCAAACGAACTTTGGGATAAATATTCTTATAAAGAAGAAGAGGAAGACAGAGTAGTTCTAAATGTCTCTTTAAAAGCTTCTCAAAAAAGCAATGTTAAATTTGAACGATCTTATTTATTGGATGCTTGGGGTGACAAAAATTATACAGCTATGGCTAGGCTAGTATCAATACCAGTAGCACTGGCAGTTGAGGCAATACTAAAAAATAAAATTTCCATTGGTGTTAGTCCTGC
>CACHDI010000033.1 GCA_902578545.1 uncultured Alphaproteobacteria bacterium | reverse complement strand
TACATACAATATTTTCTAAACTTTTATTAAGTTTTTCTATAATTTTAGATGGCTCCCTAATATTTACACTAGGCTCAATTATAACTTGAATTGCTTCATTACTATCTGTTCTTATGGCATATGCAGGTATTATTAGTGCATTGTATTTAGTAGCAATATTGGCTATAGCAAAGGATGTTTTTGCTGGAATTCCCATAAAATCCATATATTTCCCTTCACTAACTGCTTGATCTATCATCATACAAACTACACCGCCTTTTTTCAGAAACCTAATCATTTCAGAAGTCCCTTTTCTTCCAACTTGAAATATTGGTTTTCCACCTGCTTCAATACTTTTATGATGATACGGTTGGTAAAATACGTTTTTACTTTTTCTATATATTGCAGCAGTTTCAACACCATTTTTTCTTAATAAAGCACGAACCGCTTCCCAAGGACCAATATGACCAGACACTATTAAAACTGGCCTATTAATTTTTACGGCTTCTAAAATTTCTGACATTTCTGAGTGGTTTTCAAATTTAATATTTAGATGTTTATGGTATTCTTCATTAAACAAGAACTCTGAAAAAGTAAGTCCTAGGTTTTGGGAGAATTTTTTTAGAAAACTTTTTCTTTCAAAGTCTGACATTTTTGGATAAATGAGTTTTAGATTTTTTAAAACTCTTTTTTTATATTTTGGGGTATTTCTGATAATAAAACTAATAACTTTTGCGCTGATAAATATTCTAGTATTGAAGTTTAAAAACTTCATTATACGAATAAAAAACCAAAATGGGATATATTCCAAAAAGCTTGTAAAATAAGTCACTTAAATTTTATCCAGGAATATTTGTTTTTATTTTTTATTTCAAAGGACTGATCATCATAGTCATTTGCCTGCCTTCCATTTTTGGGATGGAGTCTATTTTTCCAATATCGGAAGTATCTTCAGCTACCCTTTCTAAAAGATCTTTTCCAAGTTCCTGGTGAGCCATTTCCCTACCTCTAAATCTCATAGTAATTTTTACTTTATCACCATGGTCAAGAAATTTTGTAACGGATCGCATTTTGACTTCGTAGTCATGTATATCTGTATTAGGTCTAAATTTGATTTCCTTAACATCGATTGTTTTTTGCTTCTTCCTAGCCTCTGCCTCTTTTTTTTGTTGCTCATATTTATATTTACCGTAATCCATTATTTTGCAGACTGGAGGGCTTGCATTCGGTGAAATTTCAACCAAATCAAGATCTTCTTGGGTTGCAAGCTCTATTCCTTTATTTGGGGTAACTACACCTATATTTTCACCTTGTGACCCAATTAATCGAATTTCATTAGAATCTATAGAATGATTTATCCGAATACCTTGTTCCCTAGAAACTTGAGGATTTTCATTTGGTCTTCTTACTATGATTAACTCTCCTTTATGTTTAAAAACTAAAAATTTATGTATATTTGTATACCTTAATGTAAAGCAATAGTCAAAAGTGGTGAAAATTCCTAAATCTCATTTCGGAATCTCACAATTAGGTATGAGCCCTTCAACTTCGTCTAAGAGGCTTACGGTTGATGTTTTGTTAGAACCTAGCTTTCTAATAGTTACTGTTTTATTTTCAACTTCACGTAGTCCAACAGCATATATTATAGGTATTTTTTTTAATGAATGTTCTCTGATTTTGTAATTGATTTTTTCATTCCTTATGTCAAGTTTTGCACGAATATTTTTTGAAATTAAATCTTTATATATTTCTTTTGCATAATCATTAGCTCCTGAAACTACTGAAGCGATTACTACTTGCGTAGGTGTCAACCATAATGGGAGTTTTCCAGAATTTTCTTCTATTAAGATACCAATAAATCTCTCAAATGAACCTAAAATTGCTCTATGTAACATTACAACGTTTTTTTTATTTCCATCCATGGCTATATAATTTGCGTTTAGTCTTTCAGGTAAAACAAAATCAACCTGAAGAGTTCCACATTGCCAATCTCTCCCAATGGCATCTGTTAATACAAATTCTAACTTTGGACCATAAAAAGCTCCTTCTCCAGGATTTAATTCAAATGAATAACCAGCAGTTTGAGTGGCATTTTTGAGAGCTTCTTCTGCTTTAAACCAGGTTTCATCAGAGCCTGCTCTTTTCTCTGGTCTGTCTGAAAATTTAATTTTATAATCGGCAAACCCTAAGTCTGAATAAATTTTTGATAGTAGTTCAATAAACTTTTTTGTTTCACTTTCTATTTGTTCTTCTGTACAGAAGATATGTGCATCATCTTGTACAAATCCTCTAACACGCATTATTCCATGCATAGCTCCAGATGGTTCATATCTATGGCAAGAGCCAAACTCTGACATTCTAAAAGGTAAATCCCTATATGATTTAACACCTTGATTATAAATTTGAATGTGACAAGGGCAATTCATTGGTTTCAGAGCATTTATTCTTTTTTCTTTAGAGCCCTCTTCGTCTACTTCAACTATGAACATATGCTCTTGAAATTTTTCCCAATGGCCAGAGTCTTCCCAAAGTTTTCTTCCTACTACTTGGGGTGTTTTTACTTCTGAATAACCTCCTTTTTCTAATTCCTTTTGCATATAGTTTTGTAGGATTTGATATATACGCCAACCGTTAGGATGCCAAAAAACCATACCAGGGGCTTCCTCTTGCATATGGAAAAGTTCCATTTCTTTACCTATTTTTCTATGGTCTCTTTTTTGTGCTTCTTCTAAGAAATTTAGATATTTTTTTAATTCATCTCTATTTCTAAAGGCTACTCCATAAATTCTTTGTAACATTTTATTATTACTATCGCCTTTCCAGTAGGCTCCAGCTATACTCATTAGTTTGAAACAATCACCTGGGATTTGGCCTGTATTAGCTAAATGTGGACCTCTACAAAGGTCCTGCCAATAACCATGCCAATACATCAAAATTTTTTCATTTTCAGGGATATCATTAATCAGTTGAACTTTATAAGGTTCTTTTTTTTCCGAATAATATTTTATTGCTTTATTTCTTTCCCAAACTTCAAATTTAACAGGATCTTTCAAATTAATTATTTCCCGCATTTTTTTTTCAATAGTCAACAAATTTTCAGGAGTAAAAGGTTCATCTCTATCAAAATCGTAAAACCAACCATTTTCAATAACAGGACCAATTGTGACTTTTGTATCTGGCCAAATTTCTTGAACAGCTCTAGCCATAATATGAGCGCAATCATGTCTTATAAGTTCTAGCGCTACATTTTCATTTTTAATTGTAAATATTTCTAGTTTACAATTTTCATTAATTTCTTTTGAAAGATCACACAAAACTCCGTTCAAGGAACAAGCAATAGCTGATTTTTTTAACGAATTCGAAATACTCTCTGCTACTTGAATTGCGTTAATACCTTTTTGAAAGTTTTTAATTGTTCCATCAGGAAATTCTATTGTGACTTTATTCATTCTTAAAATATACCTATTATTTTATAATCACTTATTGTTTGAAGATATAATTTTGTCAAAGATTATTTTTATAATTCATATTAAATTCTATTTACTTTTTGATAATTATAGAAAATAGTCATTTGTGACATTAATTAAATTTATTCATCATTAAATCAGAACGTCAATGAATAAAGAAAGTTTGAATTTTCATTTAACTGAAAATAATAGAAAAATTGCTTACAAGAAACTTGATGGTAAATCAACTGAAGAACCAGGGATTTTATTTTTAGGGGGTTTAGCTTCTGACATGGAGGGGACTAAGGCAAAATACTTAGAGGATTGGTGTAGATCTAAGGGTAATACATTTATTAGATTTGATTATTCAGGTCACGGACGCTCAGAGGGGATTTTTACAGATGGTTCAATTTTAAAATGGTCTGAAGACGCTCTTTCTATATTGGATAATTTAACAAATAAAAAACAAATTTTGATAGGTTCTTCAATGGGGGGGTGGATAGCACTCATTTTAGCAAAAAAGCGTCCTCAAAAAATCCACTCGATGATAGGAATTGCAGCGGCTCCAGATTTTACTGAGGACTTGATGTGGGATAATTTTAGCGAAGATGAAAAGATAAAAATTATTAAGCACGGCTTAATTAAACAAAATTCTGAATACTCTGATGAACCTTATAAAATTTCCAAAAACCTTATATTGGAATCAAGAAATTGTTTTGTTTTGCGTGATAAAATTGAATTAAATTTTCCTGTAAGGCTTCTACAAGGTACATTGGATAATGATGTCCCCTTAAATACAGCTATAAAGTTAATTAATCATATAACTTGTGAAGATGCTAAATTAGAAATTGTTAAAAATGCTGATCATTCTTTTTCTACTGAAGAATGTCTAAAATTAATAAGTAGTACATTATTAAAATTGTTAGAAAAGAAATAGTTATAGAGGTTTTTTTGTTTTTAATTTTATCTTTTTTTTTTATTATAATTTTTATTTTTTTAATGAGGAAAAAAAAATTAAGCTTTGATCAGAAATTTGATTCTAATCTAATAGGTAACGACATAGAGAATTATTTGAATATGTCAGAATCTAAGATAACAGGTGTTTTACCTTGGACAAAAAAAAGAATTATATGGAATAATCCAAATTTAAAATCCAAATCAAAAATAGCTGTTATTTATGTCCACGGATTTTCAGCAAGTTTAGGAGAGATTAGACCAGTTCCTGATATTTTGGCTGAAAATTATAATGCAAATCTTTTTTTTACTAGATTATCAGGACATGGAATTAATGATTTTCGATCTCTTAAAGATGTTGATGGAGCGGATTGGTATCTAGATGTCCAAGAGGCATTTGAAATAGGAAAGAAGATAGGTGATAAAATTATTGTGGTAGCTACATCTTTTGGATGTACTTTAGTATCTGAATATTTATCAAAAAATAAAATTGATGACTTAGTTTTAGGGAATATTTTTATTTCTCCTTGTTTTGGTATCCCAGATTGGCGGCTTAAATTATCAAGTTTTTATTGGTCAAAATTTATTTATAAATTTTTTTTAGGGGAAAAAAGGGTAGCAACTCATCGAAAATCTGAGGAAAAAAAATGGTGGAGTAATGAACTTCCAATTGAATCTATTATAAATTTAGAATTAAGTGTTGAAAAAATATGGCAATCGGACTTTAGCAAAATTATTTCACCTGTTATTTTTATTTTTTGTCCTAAAGATAAGTGGATAAGCATAAAAAGGATTAAAAAAGCATCTAAACGTTGGGGCGGAGAATCAAGCATAGTTAGTCTTGATGTTTCTAGTAATGTTGATAATAAAAATTATCATGTAATATTAGGTGATATAAAGGCCCCAAGAGAAACAGAATTTGGAATTGAAATTATATTGGGTTGGTTGAAAAATATCTTGAATTCAAGACAATATAAAAAACAGAATTAAAGATATTATTCCAATAAATGATAGAAACAATCCTGATAAGTTAAATGGTAGTAGTTTTTGAAGGCTCAAATTATTTATATTATTTTGGTTAGGATTTTCCTCAATGATTTTTTTTATTTTCAGTGCTTTATAAATAACAAAAAATATTAAAGATATTCCTATTACAATAAGTATTATTCCAAATATAAAAAAAAAATACATTATTTATTAATCATAAAATCAAATTTTTAATAAAGCTACTTATAATTTTTTTTTTAATAAAAGCTTGCAATATTCTTCTTTAAATTTTATGAAAAAATAGTGCCTCTATAGCTCAGCTGGTAGAGCAACTGATTTGTAATCAGTGGGTCGGGAGTTCGAGTCTCTCTGGAGGCACCAATAAAACAATTACTTAGCCTATGTAAGCTAGGAGATGTCAGTTTCTAGGGAAACACTGGGGAAACAAATACAATTATTAAAGCTTTTTAACATTGTTTATCAAAGGGGTAGGGTACACAAAAACCACAGCCCATTTTGCAAGTACTACTGCTCACACATTATGGTTTGGTTAGGCTATTTTGATGGAGTAGTTTTTATTCAAATTTTTATCAGTAAAAACATATGTTTATTTCTATTTATAGAGATATAACTCAGTTCATTATTTAAAAAAAGTTAAAAAAACCTTTGAAATAAGTGATAAAAAGCATAAAATTGTATTATAAAAAATGGCTATTTAAGCGAGCCAAGAAGATGCCTAAAGCCTGAAAAACTTGATTTTGGACTATTCCAATATTTTTTTAAATCTTAAATTTTAATGGCATGTAATTTGCTGATTAAAATCAGTGAACTATCAAATTTGATTTTAATAATAATTTTGTCATGAATTTTTATAATCATAACTCTAAAAATGAGGTAATGTTTGAAAAATTTTTGAATTGGGGAATTGCACATACCAATTCTAAAAATTATGACGAAGCCTTAAAATTTTTTCGTAAAGTAATATCGCTAAAACCTAAAAGTTTTTTTGCTCTTAGATGTATAGGGGATGTTTTTAAATATAAAAAAGATTACAAGAATGCATTATATTTTTATCATCAATCATTAAGGATTAATCCAAATTACGTTGATGCCATAAATGAATGCGCAATGATTTTTAAAAAAAATGGTGATTTGAAATTGTCTCTTAAGATGTTTGAGAAATCATTAATATTAAAAGATTCTATTTCCATACAAAGCTATATTTTATCTTTAAAAATGCAAATGTGTGAATGGGACAATCTTGGAAATTTAGATTTCCTCAAGAAACAACTCAAATCTAATGATGACTATATTTCACCATTTTCAACTTTAGCTGTTGAGGATAATCCTAAGAATAATTTAAAGCGATCTAAGATTTATGTAAGAAATTTTTGTAATAAAGAAAAAAACGATTCTTTCAAATCAGGTTACAATAATAAATTAATTAAGATTGGTTATTTCTCATCAGACTTTTATGATCACGCAACACTAAGCTTAATGGCAGATTTACCTCAATTTCATAACAAAAAAATATTCTCAGTTCATGCATATTGTTATGGAAAAGTAAAAAAGGGGAAATTGAGAGATAAATTTATAAAATATGTAGATACCTTTGTGAATATTGAAAATATATCAGATAAAGAAATTAAAGAACTTGTGAAACATCATCAAATTGACATAGCAATTGATCTAAAAGGTTATACCAATGGTTCAAGAATTAATATTTTCTCACAAAGAATAGCACCTATTCAAATTAATTATTTAGGATATCCAAGTACTATGGGTGCTGATTTTATTGATTATATAATTGCTGACAAAACTATTATACCAGTAGAGCAACGAAAATATTATTCTGAAAAAATTATTTATCTTCCAAATTCTTATCAACCAAATAATCTTAGTCGCGTTTATCCTTCCCCAACATCAAGAAAATCTGATTTTGGCATTCCTAGCAATAGTTTTGTTTTTGCCAATTTTAACAACAGTTATAAAATAACTAAAAAAGAATTTGAAGTTTGGATTAGAGTCCTAAAAAATGTAAATAATAGTGTTCTGTGGTTATTTAACTCAAACAAGTGGATGATAAAAAACTTGTCAAATGAAGCAAAAGTCAGTGGATTAGACCCTAATAGATTAATATTTGCTGACCCTTTACCATATAAAAAGCACTTAGAAAGATTAAGGCACATTGATCTTTTTCTAGATACTTTTAATTGCAACGCTCATACAACAGCGAGTGATGCTTTGTGGATGGAGGTACCAGTATTAACAAAAATAGGTAAACAATTTGCAGCTAGGGTATGTGCAAGTTTGATATATGCAGTAAATTTGCCAGAATTAGTTACTAAAAATGTAAATGATTATACTAAGTTAGCAATAGCATTAGGAAAAAATAAAAGTGAAATATTAGAAATAAAAAGAAAACTTAAGTTTGGGAAGAGTAAAAAGCCACTCTTTGATACAAAAAGGTATACTAAAAACTTTGAGAAGGGTTTGTTAGAAGCTTTTTTTATATTTAGAAGAAAAGAAAAACCTGTTGATATATACATAAATGAATAAAATATTAATTGAAGCTGGATATATTTAAA
>CACHDI010000032.1 GCA_902578545.1 uncultured Alphaproteobacteria bacterium | reverse complement strand
AAGATACAGAAATGTTTATCGGTGAGATGTATTAAATTAATACTTGTTGTTTGAATTTAAATTTTGATATTGTGAACTACCTTAAACCCTCATTTCAAGTATTTTACTTGATCTATCTTGTGACTGAAGCAAAAATGGACGTATGAAATCTCTACTCACCATACTCACACTTCTATTCACCTTGATGTTCTCATCCACCAGTTATGCAGAATGGACGAAGGTTTCTGAAAATTCGCTAGGAACCAAGTATATTGATTTTGAGAGAATACGAAGTCACGATGGGTATATCTATTATTGGATTTTAATTTATTTATTTGCACCCAATGGGGAAACTTTATCTATGAAATTATATAAACAAGGTGATTATAAGTTATTTCGGTTTAAGTATTTAAGTGTTTTCGCTTATAAAGAATCGATGGGTGGTGGAAATGGTGAAACTAAAACTATCAATAATGAAGACTGGCAATATGCTTCTCCTAAAAAAACTTGGGAAGATTTTCTAAACCGAGACTGTAGTCATTGAGGTCTATTCTTTGATTTAACTTTCACTGGTTTTAGGTAAAATTCATTTATAGTATTCCACCCTAACAACATACAGGAAAGTTGAATAAAATAGTTCATTATGAAGTAGATTGTTTTCTTAACATTTATATAATAACTATATGATTTAATACTATCGATAGTCTCTTCAAAAATTGGTAAGTGGTAAGTTATTGAAATTGATTAGTAATTTGGACTCAGTTTCCAAGTAGTTTAAAGTAAATATTTTATATTATGAAATCAATTACTTACAAGAAAAAAAACTATTGAGTGGGAATAAACATTATATTTGTAAAAAAATAAGTTTATAATTTTTATCATATAAAATATGGAACATAGAATTTATTCTGATATAAAAAAAATTGATTATTAATCAAGTTTTAATCATATTGGTAAGTAACAATAATTTGCAAAAATATCTATTACGGACTTTTTATGATATTTCCTATTATTTTAGCTGGTGGAACTGGTACTAGGCTATGGCCTTTATCCAGGAAAAGCTACCCAAAGCAATTCATAAATTTTATTGGAAAACATACTTTATTCCAAAATAGGATAATGTTTGCTATTGGAAATAAGTTACTAAAATTGGAAAGTCCAATAATTTTAACAAATGAAGAATATCGCTTTATAATTAAAGAACAAATTAGAGAAATTGGCGTTAATTCTTGTCAAATCATAATTGAACCTGTAAGCAAAAATACTGCACCATCAATTCTTGCAGCAGCATTATTTTTAAATAAAAAAAATCCAAATTCAATTATGTTGGTATGCCCATCCGATCACTTAATACCTGAAGATAATATACTCGAAGAATGTATTCTAAGAGGGATTGAATTATCAAAAATGGGTGAATTAGTTACTTTTGGTATAAAGCCTACAAAACCTGAAACTGCCTATGGATATTTACATTTATCTGATAAAATGAGTAAGAAATCTCAAAAATTATATAGTTTTGTTGAAAAACCAGATAAAGAAAAAGTTAGAGAAATGTTGGCTTCAGGAAAATATTTATGGAATAGTGGTATATTTTTATTTTCAGTAAAAGATATTATTAGAGCATTTGAAAATTTTTCAAACAATACCTTAAAAAATGTTAGAGATTCATTAGAAAATGGTAATTTTGATTTAGATTTTTTTAGATTAGAAAAAAATTCTTGGTCTAAGTGTGATGAAATATCTATTGATTATGCAATCTTAGAAAAAGTAAATAATTTATCAGTTGTTCCTTTTGAAGGGAGATGGTCAGATTTAGGCTCATGGGATGCACTTTGGGATGAGCAAAAATCCTCTAAAAGTACTTTGGTAAAATCAAAAAATGTTTCAACTATAGATTGTGAAAATAGCCTTTTTAGATCTGAGGATAGTAAAACTCAATTAGTTGGATTAGGTGTTAAAGATATTATAGCCATTGCAATGCCTGATGCTGTTCTAGTTGCTAATAAAAATCGAGCTCAAGATGTTAAAAAAGTCGTGGAAAAACTAAAAAGTAAGGGTGTTGAACAAGCTGAAAATTTTCCAAAAGAACATAGACCTTGGGGTTGGTATGAATCCTTGACTAGTGGTCCTCAATTTCAAGTAAAAAGGATATGTGTTTTGGTTGGTGGTAAATTGAGTTTACAAAGTCATAAGCATCGTTCAGAACATTGGGTTGTTGTAGAAGGCACAGCAAAAGTAATAATTAATAAGAAAGAAAATGTATTAAAAGCTGGAGAATCAACATATGTCCCATTAGGGTTTAAACATAGATTAGAAAATGAAGGTAAAATTCCTCTGTTAATTATAGAAATACAAATTGGATCTTATTTAGGAGAAGATGATATAACAAGGTATGAAGATAAATACTCTAGATAAATAACATTAATATTAATTCAATCTGATTTTGTAAAAAAAATTTATTTAAAGTCTTTTTTTTTTGAGTTACTATTTAACTATGAGATTAGCTAAAAACAAAGTTTTTAATATTGATTCTGTAAGAAGATTTGATAGTAGGGTATCCTTTGATAAGATTGAACTAGGTAAAATTCTTAATATCTATGGAAAGATGGTAGCATTAGGTGTGTGGAGAGACTATAGTATTTCAATATTTAAAGATTTTTCTATATTCTCTATTTACAAGCATTCTTCAGAATACCCAATTTATAAGGTAAAAAAAATACCTAACAACTTTTATAAAAAAGAGGTTTTTTCAGTAATTGCTATTGATGGAAAAATTTTGAAGAGAGGTAACGATTTATCTTCAGTTTTGAAACCTCTAGAGGCTAAATTATTTAGAATTGTCAAATAAATTTTTTTTTATAATTAAATATGATCTCATAAAAATATAAATTCAATGGTAAGAAATTTTCAAAAACCAGGAAGATCTTGTGTTTTATCCAAAAATGGAATGGTTGCTTCATCACATCCTGTATCCTCTACAGTAGGTTTAGACATTCTTAAAAGGGGAGGTAATGCTGTTGATGCTGCACTAGCAATGGCATTGGTCCTTCCTTTATGTGAACCACAATCAACAGGATATTTTGGTGATGTTTTTTGTATCATTTCACAATTTAATGATTCTAAATTTATTGGGTTGAATGGTTCAGGAAAATCCCCAAATAAGGCAAATTCTGAAATATTAAAGTCAAATGGTTTTAAGAAAATTCCTGAAACAGATCTTTCTACTATAACTTTACCTGGAGCTATGAAGGCTTTTGAAAGTCTTCATAAAAAATATAGTTTGTTAGACTTAGAAGAATTATGTCAACCCGCAATTCATTATGCTAAAACAGGAGTTGTAGTTTCCCCAAGAGTTGCTTTAGATTGGCAAATTTCCTTAAATAATCTTAAAGGAACTTCACAAAAATTTTATACAAAATCTGGAAAAGCTTATCAAATTGGGGATGTTTTTTTAGCTCCACAGCAAGCGTATGTATTAGAAAAATTTGCAAAATATGGAGCCAAAGGTTTTTATGAAGGAGAAGTTGCAAATGATCTTATTTCTTCTTTGAATAAATTAGGAGGCGTTCATACTTTTGATGATTTAAAAAATGTATCATGCGAATATGTAGATCCAATAATGATCGATTTTGAAAAACATTCTTTGGTTGAACTGCCACCAAATGGTCAAGGAGTAACGGCTTTTTTGATAAAAAAAATGTTTGATAGATTGAACATTTGTAATATTGACCCTTCATCAGCTGAAAGGATACATTTAGAAGCTGAAGTCGTAAAAATAGCTTATAATATAAGAAATCGTTATATAGGTGATCCAAATTTTTACGATTTCGAACTTAAACATTTTAGCTCTGATGAATTTATTGAAAAATATTTAAGTCAAATTAATTTTAATAAAGCTAATAATGAAATTAATACCACCTGGGAAAATCACCACAAAGATACAGTTTACTTGACTGTGATAGATAAAAATAGGCAAATGGTTTCTCTAATTTTTTCAATTTTTAATAGTTTTGGTTCAGGATACGCATCAGAAAAATTTGGATTACTTTTTCATAACAGAGGAGCGGGTTTTACTTTAGAAAGTGGCCATCCTAATGAGTTAGTTGGAAATAAAAGACCTTTACACACTATAATACCTGCTTTTCTAAAGAAAAAAGATGATTTTATTATGCCTTTTGGTGTTATGGGCGGTCAGTACCAGGCAAATGGCCATGCACGCTTGGTTTCAAATATTATTGACTATGGAATGGATATTCAAACAGCGATAGATTTTCCAAGAAGTTTTCCTGAAAATGGTTCTTTAAAATTAGAAGAAGGATATTCTGATACAGTAGCATCTGAATTAGAAAATAAAGGACATAAGATTTTGAGGCCAAATCAACCTATTGGAGGATCTCAAGCAATAATATATGATTTAAAAAAAGATATTTTAATAGGGGGTTCAGATCCAAGGAAGGACGGATGTGCGTTAGGATATTAGTAGTTAAAAATCTAATGTAGACGGTCTGTGAGGGTATACTTCCCATTTGATAAATTTTCAAAAAGTTCAGAAACCTCAGGATGTTCCACTGGGTCACCACTATCGTCTGGTAAAAGGTTTTGCTCCGAAACATATGCAACGTAATAGCTTGTATCATTTTCAGCCAGAAGGTGGTAAAAAGGTTGGTCTTTTTTGGGTCTATAATTTTGAGGAATTGAATTCCACCATTCTTCCGTATTTGAAAAGGTGGGGTCAACATCAAAAATAACACCTCGGAAAGGGTGTATTTTATGTTTAACTATTGCTCCAATTGCAAATTTTGCCTTTTTCTGTTCCATTGATTACCTCTCTTGATAATCTATCTATGTTTTGAATTCTTGTCTACAAGTATATCTTTTATTTTTTGTTAGACCTACCTAATTAAAAGTATTATGATAAAAACGATCAGTAAAACTATGATAATAAAAATTTTAATATTATTAGCCTTTGTTTTGATTCAATCTTGTGGAGTATTCAATCGTATTCCGTCATCTCAAGGTAATGCCTGTGATATACTAGATCATAAGTCCTCATGGAAAAGAGCAGTCAATAAAACTAGTAAGAAGTGGGGAGTATCCCCTTCCTTACAATTAGCATTTATAAAAACGGAATCAAATTTTAAGGCAAGAGCTAAGACCCCAAGAAAGTTTTTCTTAGGAATAATTCCTAATGGACGTATTTCATCTGCTTATGGTTATGCCCAAGCATTAAATGGAACATGGGATTGGTATAAAAAGGATTCTGGTAATAGAGGTGCCAGCAGAACTAATTTTTATGATGCTACAGATTTTATTGGTTGGTATGTAACTCAGACAAATAAAAAATTAAAAATTTCAAAATCTGATGTTTACAAGCAATATTTAGCATATCATCAAGGTCATTCTGGATATGCTAGCGGTAGATATAAGTCGAGTGAAGCTATCATGGCTGTGGCAAAAAGAACAGCAAGTACTGCTAGATTATTTGATAGGCAATTAAAGAATTGTAATTAAATGTATTTATAAGTTTTTTTAACTATGCTTTTAAATTACTTTTTTTATCTACGAGAGTATTAAGATGTCATCATCTGATATTAAAAACCAAAAATTAAAAGATTTAGATCATAAACTTAATGAAATCCGTGAAAAAAAGAATTCGAATAAACTTTCAAATGGACAGGCATTTAAATCTGCCCATATTGGGTGGCGAATGATTTTAGAATTAGTAATTGGGATTTTAATAGGTGTTTTGCTTGGATTTGGTATAGATTATTTATTTGATACCTCGCCAATTTTTTTGATTATAATGATTTTTTTTGGTTTTGCAGCTGGTGTAAAAACTATGATAAAAACAGCTAAGGAAATTAATGAATAAAATGTTCTATTTTATCGCTTGTAATATTGGTCAATATTTCTTATTAGTTATAAAAAAGTTTTTGGTATATTAGTATGGCAAGTGAATCCGGTGTTTTTGAAATAAAACCTATGGATCAATTCATCATAACACCTTTGTTTTCTGAAGGTGATCTGCAGTGGTATACTTTCACTAATCAGTCACTTTGGATGCTCATTGCCCTGATAGGGATAATATTATTATTTGTTTTTGGTATTAGGAAGGGTGATGTTGTTCCTGGAAGAATTCAATCAATAGCTGAAGTAATTTACGTATTTGTACATAAAATGGTGTTAGATATTACCGGCGAGGAGGGTCTTAAATATTTTCCATACATTTTTACACTTTTTCTTCTCATTCTTTTTGGAAATGTTTTAGGGTTACTTCCATATAGCTTTACTTTCACTAGTCATATTGCAGTGACTGGGATTTTAGCATTATTAGTATTTATTTCGGTAACTATTTTAGGATTTGTAAAGAATGGATTGAAGTTTCTTGGCCTTTTTTGGATATCCAGTGCTCCTTTAGCACTAAGACCTGTATTGCTTATTATTGAGGTAATATCTTATTTTGTAAGGCCAATCAGTCATTCTATTAGGTTAGCAGGTAATATGATGGCTGGTCATGCTGTTATAAAGGTTTTTGCAGGATTTGCAGGTATAATGGGATTAGGTGCTGTTGCTCCAATTTTAGCAATTGTTGCTGTGTATGGTTTGGAAATGTTAGTTGTCGTAATTCAAGCCTATGTTTTTACAATATTGACATGCGTCTATTTAAATGATGCATTACATCCAGGTCATTAAAATTAAGTTTATTTAAATTCTAATCAAGGAGAAAAATATGGAAGGCGAATTTGTAGAAATGGGTAAATTAATCGGAGCTGGTCTAGCTTGTACTGGTATGGGAGGAGCTGCAATTGGTGTTGGCCATGTTGTTGGTAATTATCTTTCTGGTGCTTTGAGAAATCCAAACGCTGCTGCTGGTCAGACCGCTACCATGTTCATTGGAATTGCATTCGCTGAAGCTTTAGGTATTTTTAGCTTTCTGGTAGCTCTTTTACTAATGTATGCAATGTGAAATTAGCATTTCATCTGATTACAATTACTTTGCAAAGTTAAAATTTTATTTGAAAAAGGTTAAATATGGCTAATAGTTCCGAAAAAAGTTCTATAGGAATGCCTCAATTAGATTTTTCTAATTTTGATAATCAGACCTTTTGGCTATTTTTGTTTCTTATTTTAGTATTTTTAGTTATAAGACTTCTTGTAATGCCACGAATGGAAGAGACTTTAACGAACCGCAGAAAAATAATTGAAGAGGATATTCAAGAAGCTGAGGAATTGAAAGATAAAGCCTTAGAAGTTGAAAAGACACTAAATAATGAATTAGAAGAAGCTCGTGTAAAAGCAAATGATATATTGAGAAATTGTAAAGATGAAATAAAGAGAAATACTCAAGAAGCTATTGCAGATATTGATATAAAAATTGCTGATTTAATAAAAGCTTCTGAGAAAAATATTATATCATTAAAAGCTGAGTCTAAAAAAGAGGTTAGTAATTTATCAAAAAAATTGGCTCCTGAAATTGTTAAATTATTAATATCCTAAAAATTATGATGATAATGAAATAAATGAACACATACTTGAAAAATTTAAAAAAGTTCTCTCAAAAGAAAAATTTAAATAAGATCTTTCAATATTTATTTTTTATAATTTGTTATAGTTCGACTGCTGTTAATGCAGCTAGTGATGCGCCACCATTTAGTCTTAAAAATACTGACTTTGTGGTTGCTATCTCCTTTTTAATATTCATGGGTGTTCTAATCTACTTTAAGGTACCAAAAATTATCATTAACCTTTTAGATAAAAGAGCAAATACTATTCGTGGAGAAATTGAAGAAGCAAGTAGATTATTAGAGGATGCCAAGTCTATTTTAGCTAAATCTGAGAGGGAACATAAAAATAACATTTTGAAAGCTGAGGAATTGATAAAATCTGCAGAAACAACGAGTAGAAAGCTATTAGAAGATTCCAAGTCAGAAATTAAAAATGCAGTTGCCCGTAAGCTAGATATGGCAAAAAAACAAATTGAAGCTAATGAAAAAAATGTCTTAAATTCCATAAGAGATGAAATAATAGATGCAGCATTTAAAATAGCCGAGGAAACCATAGAAAAAAAATTAGATAAAAAAACATCTGAAAAAA
>CACHDI010000031.1 GCA_902578545.1 uncultured Alphaproteobacteria bacterium | reverse complement strand
TGGAGTATATTTGGGATTAGTAAAGCCTTAGACAAAGCTACAAAATTGTGCAAAAATCTATAATTTCAAATTAAAAATTTAAATTACTAAGGTAAATATCAAAGTTTAAAAATGTTAAACTCTGGTAGGGTGAGCATGAAAGAAATTTCTGTTTACTTAGGAGATAAGTCAGTTAATGTAACAGAAAAAGTCAATGTTAAATATTTCCTTAATTTTATGAAAGAATCTGCTAATGTAATGGGAGATTTTATTTCTTGAAACAGGTGCAAATAGCATGATCTAAGAAATGTCATGACTATATTCACCTTATTCATTGATTTTAAACAATAAAATTGGTACGCCCTATCGGATTAATTATTTTATGATTTCAATAACTTACAAGAGATTAGTACCTGTTTTGTCGGTCATAGTTGGTCATTACTTTTAGAATTTGATTAAAAATTCAAATACTAATTGGTATTATTTTTGTTTTTAATTACAAATAATTTTAATGCTATAATGCAGATTCAAATAAAAATATTGTTTGGAGATACTTATGAAAATGATTGCTTTTGCTGTACCAATCTTAGAAGGAAAATTAGAAGATTGGAAACAAATGATACTTGGCAACATGCTTGGAGAAAATAAAAAAGCTACTGATGAAAGTAGAGAATATGCAGGTGTACAGGAACGTTCTTATTTGCAAAAAATGTCAAAAGGACATGTATGTATTCTTACTTGGGAGGGAAATGATCCGTTATCATTTTGGTTAGATTTAATGAAAATAGCACTACCCGAATTTACGGACCATCTTGCTGATCTACATGGAAGGGGGATATTTAAAGAAGAAAATCCGGAAACTATGTTAGCAGAAATGGTATATGATAGTAAGGATGAACAAAGTGAAATTTTCAAAAAAGATGAGAAAACGGAAATGATTGCTATTGCATTACCAATTTTGCCTGGGAAAATTGAAGTATGGAAAACTAAAATACTAGATAAAATGCTTGGAGAAAATAAGCCAGATACAGATGCAGTGCGTCACGCAGCTGGAGTAAGGGAACGATCATTTTTACAAGAGACCCCTGATGGTCATATGGTAATTCTAACATTTGAAGGAAAAGATCCAGTTACAGGTTATTCGCAGATAATACAAAAAATGCCTTCAGAATTCGCAGAATTAGTAATGGAAGTACATGGTTTGGACGTAAATGCACCACAACCACCCATGCCTGAATTGGTGTATAATAGTCATGAATAAATAAATAAATAATCTTAACTCAATTTTAATTAACTTTCTTATAATGGACACCGCATTAGTAATAAAGAATGGAAGAATTTTTTCAGGATTAGTTTTGTTTTTATATGTCCTAGGACACCTGATAAATCACTCATTTGGAATAGTTTCTATCGAATTACTTGATAAAAGCAGGATAATTTTCAACTATATTTGGAGAAACCCAATAGGTACTATTTTACTTTATTCTTCATTTTTAATTCACATACTTATTAACTTAATTAGTATTTTTCAGATGAAGACTTTGAAACTCCCCTTAAGAAAATGGGTTCAAATTTTATTAGGAATTATAATACCTTGGTTTTTAATTATTCATATTGTTTTTACTGGCTATGCACATCATTTCGAAGGGATAGAAGATACATATTCTTCTGTCATAGTTGGTTCATGGGTTGCTCCACCTGATATATGGGGAATTAAAGGTGGTTATTATTATATTGCTATGCTTTTAGTAGTATGGGTACATGGAATAATTGGAATTCATTATCTTTGCTCTCATAGATCATGGTATAAAAGAAACCGAGCAAGTATAAATTCTTTTTTTATGATTATTCCAACTCTATCCTTATTGGGGTTTTTCCTAGCAGGAAAAGAAGCATTAACAATATCTAATTTTAATAAAGACTATTTGGTGCAAGAATTAACAAAATCCGGGTACTTAGTCAAAAGTTTAGATCAATCTGAAATGTGGCAACCAGCTATAAATCTACAAATATTTGCAGACAAACTTGAGTTACATTATCTAATAGCTTTAGTAATAATTTTATTAATAGTTTCTGCAAATATGTATTTTGTAAGAATTAATAAAAAAATAAAAATTTTTTTTCCTGGTGGCAGAACAATACCTGTATCTAGGGGCTATTCTGTACTTGATGCTAGTAGAGAAGGAAACATTCCACATGCATCTTCCTGTGGTGGGAAAGGTAGATGTACAACTTGTAGAGTAAAGATTCTTTCAGAATTAACTAATATTCCAAAACCTAACGAAGTAGAAAAACAAGTAATAGATCGCCTTGGCTTTGAATCTAACATACGATTAGCCTGTCAGCTAAGACCATTATCTGATATCAAAGTCCTTCCGTTAGTACCTAGCAAAATAATGGAAAATAAAAGTAGTTATATTATGAGGAGTTTTGGATTTGAAAATAATTTACAGGGAAAAGAAACTGAAATAGTGATTATGTTTATTGATTTGCGAGGCTTTACTAAACTCTCTGAACAAAAATTACCTTATGACGTGATACACATTTTAAACGAGTATTTTAGAATTTCTGGAGAGGCAATAGAAAAAAATTATGGAAGAGTTGACAAGTACATAGGTGATGGAGTTATGGCTATATTCGATAGTAATAATGATAATAAATTAAATTGTAAAAACGCATTAATAGCTGCAAAGCAAATCTCTAAAGATATGAAAAAATTTAATGAACTATCTAAAGACGAATTTGTTGAAGAATTAAAGTTTGGTTTGGGAATTCATATAGGAAATTCAATTGTAGGCCTTATTGGTCATGGCCAGTCAATTTCTGAAACTGCTGTAGGTGATACAGTAAATACTGCGAGTAGACTAGAGCAATTAACTAAAGAATTAAAATGTGAATTAATTATTTCTGAAAGAGTGGCAAATTTAGCTTCCTTAGATAAAACTCAATTTAATATTAATAAGGTAGAGATTAGGGGAAGGAATCAAAAGTTAGATATCCTAACCCTTTCTAGGGGATTTCAGCTGGCAATTTGATCAAAATTAAAATAATTAGATTTTATAGAGTTTTGTAAAGATCCTGAATATAAGTCACTTTGTGTTACATAAAGAGTTTAAGCGAAATATTCTTCAATAGTAATAATTAAATGATCGAAGTAAAAAAAATAACACCTACAATTGGAGCAATGATTGAAGGTGTGAATTTTTCAGAACCTATAAAGGAAAATGTTTTTGATCAAATTTATGAGATTTTAATTGAAAATCTAGTTATCTTTTTTAGAAACACCAGTATCTCTCCGATGGCTCATTTGGAGTTTTCAGAGAACTTTGGTGAAATAGATGACCCTCATCCAGTTTATCCCAGTGTTGAAGGTTTTAATAAAATAGTTAAACTTGAAAATGATCAAAATTCTCCACCTGATACTGATGCTTGGCACACAGATCTAACCTTTAAACAGGAACAACCATTTGCTTCAGTACTTGTTGCTCGTTCTGTACCAGAAATAGGTGGTGACACACTTTGGTCTAGTTGTTATGCAGCTTATGAAAGACTTTCTTCTGGAATGAAAAAAGATTTTGAGGATATTAAATGTATCCACGATATGGGTGACTTTAGAAATACGTTTGCACAATCTTTGGATGGTAAATCTGGTGTTGAGCGTTTGAATGAGGGAATGTCTAAATTTGGTCAAAACATACGTAATCTAATTGAGAAACATCCAACTAGTGGAAAAAAATATCTTAATTTTAACGAGACATTTGTTTCTCATATAATTGGAAAAACTATTAATGAAAGTAATGCAATAAAAGCTTTTTTAACAAATCATATGAATAAACCTGAGGATCAAATTCGCTGGAATTGGAAACCAGGCGATATGGCTATGTGGGATAATAGAGTTACTATGCATTATGCTATTGCTGATTATCTTCCTAATTATAGATGCATGAATAGAATAACAATTATTAAAGATAGAAGGTGCTAGATAGTTAAAGTTTATTACTTTAATATGTTTAGTATATGCGAAATACTCTCCTAATTTTATGAAAGAATCTTCATCTGTTATGGCTGATGCTATCAATTTCTGAGATCGGAATGTGATTATGTTTCTAAAACACCCTTTTTTATCTTGTAAGTTATTGATTTTAAAGGATATAAGATGGTACGCCCTAGGGGAATCGAACCCCTCTTTCCAGAATGAAAATCTGGCGTCCTAACCGATAGACGAAGGGCGCACAGTACTCTTATTAGTTCGGTATTTAAATAGGTGCAAGATTTTTTTTCATGAGATAGCAATTGCAATATCTTTAACTACAAAGTTAGGTTCTTTTTTTCCTAGCCAATCATTTATTTCTAAGTTTCCAGCAAAATGAAAGGTACCTTCAAGATTTTCATACAAAAAAGTACCAGCTTTATTCTCTAGTGCTCTAAAAAATATAGATTGAATTTTACTAAAGCTATTATCATAGATATAAAACCTTAAATGCTTATTACCAAGTAATTTACACCATTTAATTTTACAGTTTTTTAAAACAAAAATTGGTTTTGGCGAATCTGGTCCAAATGGACCAGCTTTATCGATTTCCTCAATCAGATCTAAAGTAATAGCATTAATTGAAATTATTGAATTAATTTTAAAAGTAAGATTTTCACAATTATTTTTTTGTTGACTTGATAAAATTTCATTTAATCTATTCATTGCAATTCTTAATTTTTTTTCTTCTATTGTGATACCGGCAGCTTTAGCATGACCACCACCGTTAGTTATAAGTTTTTCCTCAGATAATTGATTAATAGCATTTCCTAAGTTGTGATTGGAATTTGATCTTCCAGAACCCTTACCTATACCATTTTTATCTATGGATATTACTAAACTAGTTTTGTTGTATTTTTCGAGTAATCTTGAAGCAATAATACCTGTAATACCTGGTTTAAATTCTTTATCAGCAACCCAAATAAACTCATTTTTTAGCTGATCTTTTTTTAAGAGTGAGGCGGCTTTATCTGTCATTACATTTTCCAGAAATTTTCTATTTTCATTTAAACTCTCAAGTGTTTTAGCTATTTTAATTGCTTCGTCTTGGTTTTTTTCGATTAATAATTCAACACCAAGCTTTGGAGAACCTAACCTCCCACCTGCATTTATTTTTGGTCCTATATTAAAACCAATGTGATTAGTATTTATTGGTTTTGAAATGTTACTAATTTCAATAAGTGATTTAATCCCAATATTCTTTCCCATTTCGATTATCTTTAATCCGCTTCTAACAAATGCTCTGTTTAATTTAATTAGAGGGACAACATCAGAAACAGTAGCAAGCGCAACTAAATCTAAATATGACAAGATATCGGGAACATTAAATTCAAATTTTTTTAATTCTCTATTTAATGCTACTAACAATAGAAAAGTTACACCTGCAGCGCATAAAAATTTTAGTTCAGACTTTTCATCCACACGATTTGGGTTAACTAATGCATCTGCTTTTGTATTTTTATCACCACCTTGATGATGATCAACTACGATAACATGACAGTTATTTTTTTTAGCTTTAGTAATTGGGATATCAGAAATAGTACCACAATCCACACAAATAATTAAATCATGATCCAAAGACAGCTTAGTCATAGCTTCTATGTTTGGTCCATATCCCTCCCTATCTCGGTCTGGAATATAAATAGTTGGTTTTATTTTAAAGTTCTCAAACCATTTATAAAGCAAAGCTGCTGATGCTCCACCATCCACATCATAATCAGCAAAAATTGCGATCCTTTTATTATTAATGATTGAATTAGTTATTATTGTTATAGCATTATTCATATCCAATAATAAAGAGGGATCTGTCATACTAAATTTAATTCTTGGATTGAGAAAATTTTCAATTTGGTCAATTTCAAGATCTTTTTGAGCTAAAAAAATGGCTAAAGGGTAAGATATCTCATAAACTTGTTGAAATTTTGTAGCGAGTTCTTGAGTGTCTTTTCTTGGTTTTAACCAAATTTGGTTGCTAATAGAAAATTTATTGTTTAAGAAAATTTCATTATTATTCATCATTGAAATTTTTGTTGATATAATAATCTTCTAACCGAACCAGTCTTTGACCTCATTAATATCGTTTCGGTTTCCAATATATTTCCATCCCATTTTGCTCCACGTAAAATTGATCCGTCTGTTACTCCAGTGGCTGCAAAAATTACATCCTTAGTTACCATATCATCAAGAGAATATATTTTATTAAAATCTTTTATTCCAGTTTTTATAGCTCTATTTTTCTCTGTTTCATTTCTAAATATAAGTTTACCTTGTATGTTTCCACCTACACATTTTAATGCTGCGGCAGCTAGAACACCTTCTGGGGCTCCCCCACTCCCCATATATATGTCTACACCAGTTTTTTCTGTATTTGCGCAATGTATTACTCCAGCAACATCTCCGTCTGTAATTAATCTAAGTCTGGCGCCAGTTGCACGGATTTCTTCTATTAAATTTTGATGTCTAGGTCTTTCTAGCACACAAACCATAAGATCTCTAGGATTACAGCCTTTTGCTTGCGCTAATTTCTCAATTCTTTCAGTAGGTGACATCTCAAGAGAAATAAAATTTTTGTTATACCTCGAACCATAAGCAAGTTTTTCCATATATACATCAGGTGCATTCAATAGAGACCCTTTTGGACCCATTGCAATCACTGTCAGTGCATTTGGCATATCTTTAGCAGTTAAATTAGTACCTTCTAAGGGGTCAAGTGCAATATCTACAGCAGGTCCATTACCACTTCCAACTTTTTCACCAACATAAAGCATAGGTGCTTCATCTCTTTCACCTTCTCCAATTACTACTTTTCCATTTATATCTAACATATTTAATTGAGTTCTCATTGCGTCAACTGCTGCTTGGTCTGCGGCTTTTTCATCACCAGCACCTATAAACTTAGTTGCAGCAATAGCTGCTGCTTCAGACACTCTGGCAAGACCAAGTGATAATAATCTATCGTTAAATTCTAGTCTGGTTTCCATTAAGTTCAGATAGTTTTAAAGTTCTTCAATTTTTAATACAACTGGTTCATTTATACAAATTTCCAATTTACTTATTTCTTCTATGGCAGAATTAAGGGAATTTTTTGAACAAGGATGAGTTACTATTAATACAGGTGCATTTTTTCCACTATGATATAATTGGTTCATTCTATTTATAGAAATTTGATATTTTCCCAAAATAGCACTTAGTTGAGATAAAGTACCTGGTTTGTCAACTAGTAAAAACCTAAGATAAAAACTTGAAGGAAGATCTTTATTTTTGTTTACTAAAAGCTTAAGGTTATTTGCATTTATTCCAAAAACAGAAGATCTTCTACCTTGTGCGATGTCAATTATGTCTGCTGCTACTGCTGATGCAGTTGGACCAGATCCTGCACCTGGCCCCACATAATATGTCTTTTCTGAACAATCACCCTCTACCATAACCAAATTTGTTCCACCTTCAAGTTTTCCAAATATACTATCTTTGGGAACAAGGCATGGTTCTACCTCTTGGGTAATACCATCTTCAGATTTTGAAGACAAAGCCATCAATTTAATTTTATACCCCATTGATTCTGCATTTTTGATGTCAACTAAAGACACATTTTGAATTCCTTTAGTAACAACATTTTCAAAATTAATTCTTGTTCCAAATGCACATGCAGTTAGTAATGAAATTTTATGCGCAGTATCTATACCTCCCACATCCAAAGTTGGATCTTTTTCAACATATCCAAGTTGTTGAGCCTTTTTAAAAACTTCGATATATTCTTTTTCTTCTTTTTCCATTTGGGTCAAGATATAGTTGCAGGTACCATTAATAACACCATAAACCTTTGAAATTGCATTTGCACTCAGTGACTCTTTTATAGCTTTAATAATTGGTATTCCACCAGCTACTGCAGCCTCAAAATTTAAACTAACTTGTTGTTCTTCAGCTAGTAATGCTAAATAGTGACCATGTTTTGATAACAAAGCTTTATTTGCGGTAACTACATGTTTTTTATTCAGTAATGATTTCTCAACTATTGACTTTGCAGGGTCTTCTTCCCCACCAATCAATTCAACAACAACATCTATC
>CACHDI010000030.1 GCA_902578545.1 uncultured Alphaproteobacteria bacterium | reverse complement strand
TGATAATTGACTATCTAGACTAAAAATCGCTTTTGACTCATTATCTGAAAGATTTGATGCTGTGTTGATCTTTACATTTACGTTTTCAGCAGCTTCAATACCTTTATCCAATACCGCCTCAAATGCCGTATTTGAGGTAACATCGTTAATAAGTACTGACTTAGCATTATTTTTGATTTCATTTAAAACTGTGCTATCAGATAAGTTTAATGAATCAGTACTATTTCCATCATTAATTTCATTTATAACAGCACTTGAAACAGCACCTACTGCTTTATCAAATGCAATATCTTTATTTGCCCCTGTACCTTCAGCAGCGGCCGATATAGTTGAAACTGTAGAAATGATCTGATTTGCTACTTTTTCAGAAACCAATGCTAAATCTTGATCTACCCCAGCAGCAAACGGGTTAAAACTAGTGATATCTACCCCAGATAATCCAAGCGCATTAGCTACTTCAGAATTTGAAATTGAGGGTGATGATTTTTTTATTTCGACTAAAAGCGTAGTAGCGGGTGTTACAACACTTGAACCACCTGGAGCTTTTAATTTTATACCGGATACATTTTCACCAGTGAAGGAGTCTGTAGTTTGTGAATCTGAAATTGAAACAAAATTGGCTGAAGGATCGTTAGAGTTTAAAACAAAACTACCATCTGCTGCCGTTCTTGTACTAGGCTCTCCCGTACTCAAAAGTCCATCGTTATTGTAATCTGCAAACACTAAAGCATTATGAAGGGGACCTTTTACGACAGTTCCCGTAATATTTGGTAAAATTGTTGAAGGTTGTGAAGATGATATTCCACCACTACCACCGCCACCGCCACCGCCACAACTGGCAAGCGTAAGCATTGTTGCTGTTAAAATAAATGCTTCTTTTGATTTATTAGAGCGAGCAACTGTGAGAGCTCTGTAGCTTATTGAATTTTTAAATTTTTTTGATAAATCCATATAATAGAACCACTACTTTAAAATATTAAATAAGAGATGCACAGTTAAAGATTTTTTTAGCCCTCATAACTAATGAAAAAGAAGTTTTAAAAACTCTCTTTAAAATCATAATAAAAAAGGAAAAATCTATAATACAAAATGAAACTTTCAAACTTGTCATTAATAACCCTAGGAATTCGTTAATCATTTCACGAATAAAGTAACGACAAACAACTTTGAAACTTTAGATTTATTTTAAATAAAAGGTAAAATTAATTCTTTTTGAAAAACTATTTAGGTATATTAGATAGTCTTATTTATGGTCTTTTCCTATAATTTCACAGAATTCCTTCCATTCTCTTTTTCCCATACCAGAATTATCTTGGGAAACATCTTCCCCTTTCATCAACCTTTTTATACAAGAAAGACCGTTAGAAGATAAATGACTACTATTTAGTTGGTATTGCTCAAAGGCTTCAAATGCAAATGGAACCCATTTTTTAACTAATTCTGCTATTTTTTCCGCATAAACTCTGATTTCATACTGTGCATGTATGTCATTTCTCAACCTTATAAAATTGAACAGATTATGCAAATCTGTTTTCCAATACCATTGAGTATAAATATTAGTGGGCAAATTCATTCTTGCCAACTCTCTAGCTAAACCTTTTTTATTTTCTTTAGATAACATTTTTTCATAACTTTTATAGCTTCGCAAACTGTCATTTTTTAAAATTTGGATTACTTTTTTAGCTTCTTCTCCCTCTAAAACATCTCCTCGACCTTGGTTATTTAAATTAGATTGAGACGCTAGATTTTCAGATTTAGGTATATAAAATTCGTTATCTAAAATTGAATATCGAGCTGAATATTCATTAACATTTGCCGTCCTATGTCTTATCCACTGTCTAGCAACAAAAACAGGCAATTTAACATGAAGTTTTATCTCACACATTTCAAATGGAGTAGAGTGCCAGTGTCGCATTAAATAAAAGATTAAGGATTTATCATCTCTAGATTTTTTTGTCCCCTCTCCGTAAGAAACTCTTGCAGCTTGAACTATTGAGGTGTCATTACCCATATAATCAATCACCCTAACAAATCCATGATCTAAAACTTTATGTATTAAATAAAGATTTTCCTCCATACCTTCTGATATTGCTCTTCTTGTTTTATTAAAATTATTCCTTTGATTTTTAATATCTTCTTTTTGCTCTTCTGATAAACTCATTTTAATTCCAACTAAAATAGATTCGTAAAACTTTGAATTATTGATTTATAAACTGAGGATTTTATAAAATGAAGATCAAATATTTACATACAATGGTTAGAGTAAAAAATATTGAGCAATCTTTAGAATTTTACTGTAACCTCTTAGGACTGAAAGAAATAAGAAGAAAAAATAGTGAGGAAGGTAAGTTTACACTTGTTTTTTTAGCTGCACCAAAACAAGAAGAAGTCTGTGTTGAATTGACTTACAATTGGAATTCTACTGAAAATTACACAGAGGGAAGAAATTTTGGTCATCTTGCGTTTGAGGTAGAAAATATTTATCAAATTTGTGAAAAATTACAAAAAGCGGGTGTTATTATAAATCGTCCTCCTAGAGATGGTAGGATGGCATTTATACGTTCTCCAGACAATATCTCAATTGAATTGTTGCAGAAGGGTAGTGCCCTCCAAAGTAAAGAACCGTGGAAATCTATGGGAAATGTTGGTCATTGGTAATACTTGAAAAAAAAAATAAATTATAGCATAATATGTTGTTCTTAGAACTATGGTAATAAACGCGCATGTAATAAACGGATCGGACCCGGGGGCGGTACCCGGCGGCTCCACCAGTTTTTAGGGGGCCGAAATAGGATCGACGGACGTCTAAAGATGTTAGCTTTTACTCGGCGGGATTGCCACCGTTATCGGCGCAAAAATAATAATTGCAAATGACAATTATGCTCCAGTAGCAGTTGCTGCCTAAGCAGTAATTTAACTGGAAATTAAGTCCAATCTTCTAGCAAAGATTGGCGGGGTTGTAGGCACCTGGCAACAGAAGCCTACACTATTAATTTTTGAAATTAACTTTATATAAGAAGAATTACTTTTTTTTGGATACATAATGACTTTCACAATTAACTATGAAGAGATAATCAAGAATTCTTTAAAGGAAGCTATAAAAAAACTTTTGCAGAATGTATCATTAAAAGGTCTACCAGGAGATCATCATTTTTATATTTCATTTATAACAAATTTTCCAGGTGTAAAAATTTCTGAATGGATGATGAAAGATTACCCAAATGAAATGACTATTGTTATTCAAAACTGGTTTGAAAATTTACATGTAGATGATAAGGGTTTTAGTATAGTCTTAAACTTTAAAAACAAACCTGAAAAACTTACTATACCTTTTGAATCAGTTCTCAGTTTTTCAGATCCCTCAGTTAATTTTTCTTTACAATTTGAGGGTTCTGCAAGTCAAAATCTAGAAACTATAATGGATACAAAAGAAAATGATCCACAACCACAATCCGACAAAGATGAATCAGAATCAGAACAAAATAGTAACATAATTCAATTTGAAAAATATAAAAAATAGGATTAAGACTATTTCTTAAAAATACAAATTATGACAAATTATAGAATTGAAAGTGATAGTTTTGGAGATTTGAAGGTTCCCAAAGATAAATATTGGGGAGCACAGACACAACGTTCTATAATCAACTTTCCAATTGGCTGGGAAAAACAACCTATTTCAATTATTAAATCACTAGGTTTTATAAAAGCGGCTTGTGCAAAAATAAATATTAAACAAGGCAAAATTGATCCAACTATTGGTGAAGCAATTATTAAAGCATCTTTAGAAGTAGCTGATGGAAAATTTAATGATCACTTTCCCTTAGTTATATGGCAAACTGGGTCAGGCACTCAATCCAATATGAATGCAAATGAAGTAATAGCTAATAGAGGTATTGAATTGCTTGGAGGTGAAGTAGGATCAAAAAATCCTATCCACCCCAATGATCATGTAAATTTATCACAAAGTTCTAATGATACTTATCCTACAGCAATGCATATTGCTGTAGCATAAACAACACTAGATCTTACACTTCCTGCTTTAGAAGAACTGCATAAAGAGCTTGTTGAAAAGTCAAATGCTTTTTCAAAAATTATTAAAATAGGGAGAACACACACTCAAGATGCAACACCACTTACATTGGGACAAGAATTTAGTGGTTATGCACACCAAGTTGAAATGGGAATAAATAGAATAAAAAAATCACTAAATGATGTTTTTTATCTTGCACAGGGTGGTACGGCTGTTGGAACTGGAATTAATACTAAGAAAGGCTTTGACAAACTTGTTTCAGAAGAAATAGCTCGACTTACAAAAATTCCGTTCCTTACCGCTCCAAATAAATTCGAAGCTCTAGCCACTCATGATGCATTAGTAAATTTCTCAAGTTCAATAAGAGGAATGGCAGCATCCGTCTTTAAAATATCTAATGATATTAGATTCCTTGCATCAGGACCAAGATGTGGTTTTGGAGAACTAAGCTTACCAGAAAATGAGCCTGGAAGTTCTATTATGCCTGGTAAAGTTAATCCAACACAAATAGAAGCTTTAACCATGGTTTGTTCACAAATAATAGGGAATGACGTTGCAGTAGGATTTGCGGGAAGTCAAGGTCATTTTGAACTTAATGTCTTTAAACCTCTAATCGCTTACAATGTTTTGCAATCATTGCAATTATTAGGTGACGCTACCTCAAGTTTTACAATTAGATGCTTAAAAAATATCTTACCTAATGAGAGGAAAATATCAAATTTAATGTGGGGAAGTCTTATGTTAGTTACTGCTTTAACTCCTAAAATAGGATATGACGCTGCTACTAAAATTGCTAAATCAGCTCACTTAAATGGGACAACACTTGAAGATGAAGCAATAAAATCTGGTTTAATTGATAAGGAAACATTTACTGAGATAGTTAGACCTGAAAAAATGATAAACCCGAGCGATTGATGATAAAATTATTCAGCAGCAGCTAGCTTAATTTTATTAAATTCTTTTAATTTAGTATAAAGAATTTCTCTTTTTAGATAATGATTTTCTATAGATTTAACCTTGACGGGTCCAAAACCCAAAACTTTAGTGGGTAATCTAGCAATCTCAATTAATATTTTTTTATTTTGTTTATTAAAATGATTAGAAATAAAGTTTAAGTCATTTTCATAGCTTTTCAACAATTCAATTTCCATCTTTCTCTCTTTTGAAAAGCTAAAGATATCAACCATTGAATTACGAAAAGGTTTTAAAAAAATTAATAAATAAAAAATAAAATAAGCCCAACTTCCAAACTTAAACTTTTTAGGCCGACCGTTGATTTTTATAAAACTTAAAATTGGAGGTGCTAAGAAAAATTTTATGTTTTTATATTTTTTAAAATTTAAATCTAAATTTTCTTTTAAGTATTTAACATGAAGTCGGGCAACCTCGATTTCATCCTTATTGTATAAAACATTGAAATAACCTTCAGAAACTGCATTTCCAAGCTCTTTATCTAGTTTAATGTATTTGTTGACTTTATTTTTAAACTTATTGGCAAACTTACTACCAGCATAATCCTTCAATCTTTGATGTCTAAGCGTAAAAGGATCTTCATATTGACTTTTTTTCTCTCTAATTTTTGAATTTTGATTTTTAGTAATACTTTCATCATTTATATAAAGATTTCGTCCTAGATTGAATGCATTTAAATTCATTTCTGATTTTTTTGAATTAGTTTTAATTGCTGAACAAATTGATTTAAATTTTAAAGGAATAAATCCTGCTTGAAATGCATATCCAAACAAGACTAAGTTAGAGTATATTGTATTACCTAAATTTAATTTTGAAAATTCTGTAGAATTTAAAAACCATGTAGAATTTTTATTAAAATTTGAAATCAAAGACTTTTTCATATTACTTGATTTAATTTTAAATTGTGGATTTCTAGTAAAATCACCAGTTACTAATTCATTATCGTTACATATAAGGGCTGTATTAAATTTATTAGCTAAATTAATAGTTTTTGTTGAAGCAGTTACAACTAAATCTCCTCCTATTATAACATTAGCCTGACCATCATCTACCCTAATTGAATTAATTTCCTTAGAAGTATCAGCGATTTTGCAATGAACATGTACTTCTCCACCTTTTTGGGCTAAACCTGCCATTTCCATTATTCCAACATATTTTTTTTCTTCTTTAGCAGCTAGTGCTAGAAGTGTACCCATTGTTACAACACCTGTTCCACCAATTCCTGCAAAAACAATATTATAAGTATTTTCAATTTTGAAATTTATTTTGGGTTCAGGAATATTATTAGATTCTTCAATCAATGGGTTCTCATGTCTAACAAGACTCTGTTCTAATGATACGAAACTTGGACAAAATCCATTAAGACAGGAGAAATCTTTGTTGCAACTTGATTGATCAATATATCTTTTTCTACCTAATTGTGTTTCCAAAGGTAAAATTGCGACGCAATTTGATTGTATACCACAATCACCACAACCTTCACAAACTTCAGGATTGATAAAAAGAGTTTCTTTTGTATCAGGAAAAGTACCAAGTTTTCTTCGCCTTCTTTTTTCTGCTGCACAAGTTTGAATATAAACTATTGCAGAAACCCCTTTTATCTTTTGCAGTCTATTCTGCACAGATAATAATTGTTCTCTTGGTTGCAATTCAACATGTTTTTTATAAGTATTTAAATCGATATCTTCTTTAGGGTCATAGACACCAATTATTTTTTTTACTCCAAAAGCATTTAATTCATTAATTATTTTAAGAGGGTCTAAGTTACCATCATTTTTTTGTCCTCCAGTCATAGCTACTGCGTCATTAAAAAGTATTTTATAAGTGATATTAATTTTTGCAGCTACAGAGGCTCTAATCGCCTGTAAACCTGAGTGATTATAAGTTCCATCACCAATATTTTGAAAAATATGATTTCTCTTAGAAAATTGTGCCTCACCAATCCAGTTAGCACCTTCACCTCCCATATGTGTATATCCAATGGTGGATCTATCCATCCACTGCACCATGTAATGACATCCAATACCTGCATATGCTCTGGATCCATCAGGAATAATGGTGGAACTATTGTGAGGACAACCTGCACAAAAATAAGGTTTTCTAGGATCATAATTTAATTTTGGTTTTAATAAATCCTTTCCTATATTTTTTGAAGGAAAAATTTTACTTATTTTTTTATTTGTTACTTTATGAACTACTTCAGAAATTACCTTTAAAATCTGATTAGGATTTAATGCATAAGAGGAAGGAAATAACTTATCTCCATTTTCGTCAAATTCTCCATATACATTTGGTCGGTTTTGTTCATTAAAAAGTATATTTTTTATCTGATCCTCTAAAATTTTTCTCTTTTCTTCAACAATGATTATAGTCTTGAGGTTTTTTGCCCATATTTTAAAATTTTGGTCTTCTAGAGGCCAAATAACTCCTACTTTATAGCAAGTTATTCCAAATTCTTTACATCGAGTTTCATCTAAACCAAGCATAGCTAATGAACTCATTAAATCTAACCAATTTTTACCAGACGAAACTATTCCAATACTAGATTTTTGATTTTTAAATAGTTCTTTATCAATTTTGTTTTTTCTTACAAAATATTTGACTGCTGGAAGCTTTTGATTATGAATCCTTTCTTCTTGTTCATAAGGTGTATCATTTAATTTAATGCTAAACTTACCAGAAAATTTTTCATTGGTATCTTTATGAATTAAAATATTTGCTGGGCTAATATTTACAATTTCTTTTACTTCTACGGTATCCTTAATACATTTTAACCCTGCCCAAACTCCAGCGTATCTGCTTAATGACCAACCATAAATAGAGTAATCTATGATTTCTTGTACTCCTGAAGGAGAAAAAATTGGGATCATGGAATCTATCAAACCGTAATCTGATTGATGTAAAGTGGTAGAACTTTCTCCTGTGTGATCATCCCCCATGACCATTACGACTCCACCTAACTTACTTGTACCAGCTAAATTGGCATGCCTTAAAGCATCCCCAGACCTATCCACTCCTGGTCCTTTGCCATACCACAAACCAAAAACACCATCATATTTTCCTTCACCATTAAGATTACTTTGTTGAGCACCCCACAAAGCAGTGGCAGCTAAATCTTCATTAAGTGCTTCATGAAAAAAAATAGATTTTTCTTTCAATACTTTGTTTGTTTTGTTGAATTCTTGATCGACACTTCCTAAAGGTGAACCCCTATAACCAGTTACATAACCGGCAGTTTTAAAACCTAAAAATTCATCTCTTTCTTTTTGGATAAGAGTTGCTTGGACTAAAGCTTGAGTTCCTGAAATTAACTGTTCATCAATTCCAGCATTAGAACCTGCACTATTTTTTAAGATTTTTTCCCCCAAGGAATTACCCGCATAAAATTCTATTTTTAAAATTAGAAATTATTTCTATGATAGATTGTTATAGATATAGTAGAATAATGCAAAATAACAATCAATATTATTTCACTTTTATATAGAGAGACAATACCCTCCTGCCAAAAAAAGATATAATAATGACCAATAAAAATTTATAA
>CACHDI010000029.1 GCA_902578545.1 uncultured Alphaproteobacteria bacterium | reverse complement strand
TAGTATTTTTAATTTTGAAGATACTAACAAGCTATTAAATCTACCTGCGGAATTGGGTGTAGAGCTTTTGCTATTTTCTATTGGTTTGAAAATAAAACCATCCTACTTTTTGAACCTAGACATTTTTTCAGTTTTTTTTATTCATATTGGAATTTTAATTTTAATTTATTTTGTTTTTCTAACTTATGATATCAACATTTTAGTATTTTTGATGTTGTGTGTTTCATTAACGCTATCTAGCACTGTTATTGCTTCAAAAGTTTTAGATGACAGAAATGAGTTAAAAACTTTTCATGGCAGGATATCAATAATTATTTTGATTTTTCAAGATATACTTGCATTAATTTTATTAACATCCACAGAAATAGATAAATTTTCTTCAAATTTTTTTTTCATAATTTTATTTCCTATTTTTATACCAATTTTATTATATTTTTTGTCAAAAATCCGTACTAATCATGAATTAGAACTTATTTCTGCTATTTTAATAGCTTTGTTTTTTGGTGCTGAGTTTTTTAAATTTATTGGTTTAACAGGTGAGATAGGTGCTCTTATTATGGGTATTTGCCTTTCTAGTTATAAACACGCAGATAAGCTTGCAGAAAAAATATGGGGATTAAGAGAGATATTACTTTTAGCATTTTTTATTTCAATTGGTATGGAATTAAAAATTGATATCAATGTCTTAAAAAATGCTTTTTTCCTATTATTACTTCTTATATTTAAATCTGCATTATTATTTCTCCTCCTTCTAACTTTTAAATTGAGGGCTTACACTGCTTTTCTAATAACTATTTCTCTTTCAACTTATTCTGAGTTTTCATTAATACTTTTATCATCTTGGTTAGATTCAGGTATCATAAATTCTGAAATATTAACCATTATAACTTGTAGTGTGTGTCTTAGCTTTATAATTGGATCAGTTATTAATAGTTATGTGCATGAAATATATGTATACTTGGAGAAATATCTTGTTGTATTTGAAAGAAAAACCCATCATCCAGATGAGGAGCCTCATACTTGTGGTGAAGCACAAGTTATGATTTTTGGTATGGGTCGAATAGGGAGTGCAATTTTTCAAAATTTACAAGAAAAGAATATTAAAGTAGTAGGATTTGATGCAGATACTGATTTAGTAAAAAAATATTTAAAAAATGGTAAAAGGGTAGCATTTGCAGATGCTGAAGATCCTGGGTTTTGGTCAAAACTGAGATTTGGAAAACTAAAAACAATAATACTATCACTACCAGAATTTCATTCTCAAAATTGGTCAACACAACAAGCAAGAAAATTTGGCTTTAAAGGTAAAATTATTGTACCTACAACATCAAAAGGAGATTTAAATATTTTAAAAGACTCTGGAGCAGACGAAATTTATGATGCTTATGATGCAGCTGGAATTGGTGTAACTCAGATATTGATGAAATAGTTTTTATTTATAGTTTATTTTTTAAATGCAATACTGAAACTTAAAATAAGAAAGAAATAATTAACAAAATTTTTATTCTAAAATAAAGTAATAGTGTTTATCTAGTATTTATTTATATGAGTTTAATGGATATATATACTGAAAAACATTTACACAATAAATTATCTAGATTTAGCATAAAAAGCTATTCTTCTTTCTAACATCTCAACTAATCCTATTATGGTAAATGACATAATAAAAACGACTATAATTAGTGCCCAAAACCGTTCCATTAGAAAATAAGATAGATAAGTACTGAAGAGGCCACCAAATCCAATTAATGCTATTACTATTTGTCCCACAATAACACCTTTGACTGCCCTTACTACAGAAAGTCGGATTCCAGTTATTATTTCTGGCATTGCTGAAGGGATTACAATCCAGAAGATAATTTTTGATCGAGAGCAACCAAAGATTTTACCCATTTCTACTAAGGAATCTTTTACGTGAGTTACGCCGGCTTGAGTATCAATTATAACTACCCAAATTGAAAACAATATTACTGTTGCAATTACAGTTGCATCAGCAATACCTAGTATTGGCATTAGTGCTGGGATTACTGCAGTTATTGGAGCTGAGAGAAAAAGATTAACCCAAACAGATAGAATTTTGTCTGCTCGACTACTTATTCCCATCAAAATGCCAATTGGTATTCCAACTACAATAGATAAAGAAAGCCCAATTCCAAAGGTTCTTGCAGTCATAATAAATGCATCCCAAAAGGCAGATTGCTGAAAAAGCTCAGCAAAAGCAAACCATATTCCTGATAAAGGAGGAAGCAAAGTCATCCACTGCATTTGTCCAACAAACTCCCATACTCCTGCCCAAAAAATTAATGACCAAAAAGGAGATTTCTGCATCAGCCTTTTTAAAGAGAAAGAATGGCTTAACAATTTATTATTTTTGGTTTTGTTATTCGACATATTTTTTCAAACTACTCCAAATCTCATCAACCAAATCAATGTAACCAGGTTGACGTCTAATTAGATCAATCTCACCTGTTCTATCAATTTTTGGATATACAATTTCTGCAACAGATCCTGGTCTTCCAGAAAGAATGATAACTTGATCTGCTAAATAAACAGCCTCCTCGATTGAATGAGTAACAAATATTACAGTTTTATTTTCTACCTTAAGTAAATTTAGCAAATCCTCTTGAAGTTTTCTTCTCATTTGCTCATCGACAGCAGAAAATGGTTCATCCATCAAAAGAATATCTGAATTTATTGTAAGTGCTCGAGCAAGCCCAGTTCTTTGTCTCATACCCCCTGACAATTGGTGAGGATATTTATCTTCAAATCCTAAAAGCCCTACCTCTTTTATATAGTGTAAGGAGGTTTCGTCTCTCTCTTTTTTGGGTACACCTCTAGCACGTAAGCCAAATCCAACATTTTGTAATACTGTAGCCCAAGGAAGCAAAGCAAAATCTTGAAATACGAGAGCACGATCAGGTCCTGGACCTTCAATTTCTTTTCCTCGAACTTTTACAGAACCTGAAGTAGGTTTAATTAGACCTGCTATAACTTTTAAAAGAGTTGTCTTTCCACATCCACTTGGACCTAAAATTGCTGTGAGTTTTGCTGCCGGTATATCTAATGAAACATTCTGGAGTGCAATTAGGGATTCTTGGTAAACCACATTAATTGAATCAGTGCTTAAAATCACTTCAGTAGATCTACTCCTCTTTTTCATATTATTTAGCTCCTAAATCAATATTTACACTAATTTTTTTCTTTTGGAAAAAGCCAGTCTTCAAATACTCGCATAAGGCTTAGTGTAAGACCTGCAATTGCAAGAATTGAAACAATTGTTGCAAACATTTTGTCATATCTTGCGATAAATCTATTATAAGTTATGAGGTCACCAATACCCGTAGGTGTTATTAGCAACTCAGCAAGTACAATACCTATGAAAGCTCCTGAAATACCAAGTCTCAACCCAGCAAAAATCATCTTTTGAGCTGACGGTAGTATAACAAAAATTATTGTATTAGTTCTGGAAGCAAGAAAACTCGCAGACATTTCCAAGAGGGAAGGATTTGTTGATTGAATACCTTTATAAGAATTAAGCGCAACCAGTGGCATGCCTAAAATTACAATAGCAACTATTTTTGATGTATCACTAATACCATAAATATAAGTTAACATAGGTATAAGAGCAGAAACTGGTGCAGTTTGAAAAATAATAAGTAATGGCATAATAAACCATTCAGCACTCCTCACTAAACCTACACTTACACCTATAATTACACCCCCAACTACTGTTATTAAAAGTCCAATTAAAAGTGGAGGTAAACTGTCTGCATACGCTTCGACAAATTCTCCAGATAAAATCATTTCTATAAATGCAAGAAAAACTTTACTAAATGGAGGAAAAGCAATGCTGATATCAGATCTACCTGCTAATTCCCATATTAAAAAAACTAGGAAAAAAGATATTATTCTAAAAAAAAGTAAACTGGTTTTAGGACCAACCTTAGTAATATTTAATTTAGAATCCTCATTAGTCTGAGAATATTTTATTTGATTTTCCAAAAAGTAGATCCCTTAACAAAAGATACTGTGGCAGAAAATCTGCCACAGTATAAAGTAATTTTAGGTTAATTTTACTTTAAAGCTGATTTTGCTTTTTCTAAAAGTTCAAAATTCCAAAAATTGTCTGGGTTTAAATTTGAAGCTGGTCCTTTCAACCCTCCTGATGCTACTAGAAAGTCAAAATCTCCTAAAGCTGCTGGTAGACCACCACCATCCTCAGCAAACATGCCTTGTTTTACTGCTGTTTCAAAATATGGTGTGATTTCATCTACTAATTCTTGCGGTAAATCAGGTAGAAGGCCCATTTCTTCCCGTAGTCTTGCGGGTAAAGTTGGATCAGCATTAATTTCACGTGCTGAGCGCATTAGTTCCTCTAGGAGAATTTGCATATCACCGGCGCGCTCTTTCAAAAAGTCAGATCGTGCAAATAAAAGACTATCTGAACCATCAACATCACCTAGATCTAAAATACCAAATTTATTAGGATCACTTGCTAGAACGAGTCTGGTATTTGTAATATCTAAGAAAGTTGCATTAATTGTACCTTTCATCAAAGCTACACCACGTACCTCTGATCCAGGAACAAAACTCATTTCTGAAAATTTAATATCATGCACCTTTTCCATATAGTAGGATATTGCTTCCGTACCTGATCCACGAGCATGGATGGTAATTGGTTTTCCATCTAAATCTTTCCATGATTTTATTTCGTTTTTGTTTACAACACATAGAAAACCAAGTTTTTTGAGTTGATAAAAGTTACGTACTGGTGCATCGGCTCCTAGAGTTTGCATCGCAGCATAAGCTGAACCAACACCTATTTCCACTTGACCATTCAATACAGCTTGAAAAACAAGGTCATCAGACTGTAGCGAAATTGCTTCAGCATTCACTCCTCGAGCTTTTGCTCTTTCGAAAGCTATCAAATTAATAAGACTTTCACCGGTAATAGTATCAGCCTCTGCAAAAGTAATCACGTCATCAGCATAAGCTAAAGAACTTGTTGCCAATAAGCTAATAATAAATGAAACGGTAGCCAATATTTTTCTAATTAAGTAAACCATTTTTAACTCCATTTAATTTTTAATTCAATTGTCCACGGCCTGTTTAATAATGATTTGCCTGTATAGAAATAAATGCAAGGCCTTTAAATGCATTCTTTCTTTTAATTAATGTATTCAAATTATATTTTTTTGCATATTCATACAACATTAAATTAAAATTATACATAAATTTCTTAGATTAGCCCAAAATTTAATCAATTTAAAATTTTGGGCAACTAGTTTTTATTAATTAAGTGTTGATACTTTAGGAGACCACTTAGCCAAGCAACTTGTATTTATACCAATTGATCTAAATGCCCCCCACAATGTCAGTACAACACTGTCTAATACAGGAACACCTGTTTTCTTCTCTATAACTGGTGCAATTCCTGCTCCCTCTAAATTTGTGCAAAGTATAATCACAACTTCTGCTCCCTCTGAAATGACATCCTCAGCTGCTTTAGCTATTCTTGTTTCTGCTACTTCGCCAAAGCTAAAATTGTCAGTAATACTAAAATGTCTTTCAGAAACACAGACTAGTTCCTCGTGCTCAAAATTCTTTATTATTTTATTTTGAATTGATTTAACGTAGGGTGTTACAAATCCAATTTTTTTTTTATTTAGCAACTTTAATGCTTCTAAGATTGAAAGTGTTGAAGTTACTGCTCTGAGACCTGTTCTTTTTTTTATTAGGTCAATTAAAATACGGTCCCTGTTAAATCCAAGCCAAGATGCTGACGTGCCATTCCATCCGATTACCATAGGCTTTACATGAGATAATAAATCAAAACTTTTTAACATATTTTCATCATGGAACTGTGCCAAGCTGTCTTCTTTATTATCTATCCTAAGTACTTCTACTCTTCCAAAATGCACAGTTGCGTTATCTAAAGAACCTATAATCCTATAGCACCAGGGCTCTACAATTGAATTAGAGGAGGGTGTAAGCATTGCAATTCGAGTTTTTTGAAATTTATTATTCATATCTTTTAGAGATAGTCACTTTTTGTACTAGAAGAAACAGATGCAATAAAATCTTCTAAGTCATTACCAATTAGACGAAGATGAGATATAGCTTCATTTTTTGCAAGTTCACTTTCACCTTTCTTAATAGCAATTAAAATTTTATTGTGTTCCTCTAATGTCGAATTCATTCGGCCTGGTTGAAAAGTTACTCGCATCCTGTAAGGTGACAATCGTCGTCTCAATCTCAATGTTTCTTCAGCCAAATATTGTGTATGGGATGCATTATATAATAAGTCATGAAATTGTAAGTTTACATTGTAAAATTCTTTATGAGTACCCTTTTCAAAGGTCTTTTCTAGTAATTCATGTGTTTTTTGCATCTCAAATAATTGATTTTTAGTTGCTCGCCTGGCTGCTAATTGTGCACACATACCTTCCAAAACTGCCATTAATTCAAACATTTCGATAAGCATTGATATAGATAATTTAGCAACTTGTGAACCTTGCTTTCCAGTGTTTTGAACTAATCCAATTGCAATCAACGCACGGATTGCCTCTCTAACAGGCGTCCTTGAAACACCATATTTTTTTGCCAAAACCATTTCATCCAATCGTTGACCTGGAACCATAGATCCATTAACTATCAATTTTTCGATTTCAGATACCAGTATTTCAGTGCGAGTATTTTTCTTTGTTATTGATTGTTGAATATTCATGTAAATTTGTCTTTATACATAATTTCTTAAATTATTAACTAAGTACTACATTTATAAAAAAAGAGCTAGCCAAACATTTCATTTTTCTATTAAATATTGTACATAATTTTAATATTTGTATAACAAAATTGAGGTATTGTATTATGGATCTGCAGCTTAAAGGAAAAACTGCATTAATTACTGGTGCGTCAAAAGGAATAGGTGCTGGATTAGCAAAAGTTTTTGCTGAAGAAGGATGTAACTTACATTTGGCAGCTAGGGACGGAGCTGCTATGAAATCTCTAAGTGATGAATTAACAAATAAATTTGATATTTTTGTGAAAGTACATGAAGCGGATTTAAGTTCTACAAAAAGTATGCAAGAGCTTGATCATTCAGCTGGTGAATATGATATACTCCTTAACAATGCAGGTGATATACCTGCAGGAGATATTGAGGAAGTCACAGACGAAGCAATAAAAAAAGGTTTTGATTTAAAAGTATTTGGGTACATTTCCCTTTCAAGGGCCTTTTGGAATAAAAGGAAAGGGAAAGATGGTGTTATAATAAATGTAATTGGAAATTCTGGAGAAAATTGGGATGCTGCCTATTTTGCTGGTTCTACAGGAAATGCTGCACTCATGTCTTTCACAAAAGCATTGGGTGGAAGAAGTTTAAACGAAGGAATAAGAATCATTGGAGTAAATCCAGGGCCAGTTGCTACAGACAGAATGTTAAAGATAATGAGACGTAAAGCCATTGATATTTTAGGTGACGAAAACCGATGGGAAGAACTTTATAATCACTATCCTGCCAAAAGACCTGCTACAGTTAAAGAGGTTGCAGATTTATGTGCTTTTCTTGCTTCTCCACTAGCAGGATATATAACTGGGACTATCGTGACGATTGATGGGGGAATTTCTTCAAGAGGGTCTGTTATTTGATAATAATATCATTGCAGTTCGTGTAATTTTTTAATATCCCAAGAACAGTATACGTCATCACTGATTTTTAAGTCTTTTGTAAAAAACTCTGAGTCACCTAAAATTACATTAAAATGTTTATATTTTGTATTATTTAAAATAATTTTTACACTATTCCCCTGAAACTCAATATCAGTAATTTTCATTTTTTCAGTATTTTTTTTGGTTTTATTATTTTTTTCCAAACGAATATTATCGGTTCTAATAGAGAATAATTTATTTCCTTCTTGGATAATATTATGTCCCCCTACAAATTCAGAAACAAAAGCGCTTTTAGGTTTGTTATAAACGGTAAGGGGATTATCAATTTGTTCCACTTTTCCTTCATTCATCACTACGGCAATAGATGCAAGTGCTAAGGCTTCTTCTTGAGAGTGTGTAACATGAATAAATGTTATATTAAGTTCTCTTTGCATTTGCTTAAGTTCTGTTCTCATTAAAACTCTAAGCGCAGGATCTAAAGCAGATAAAGGTTCGTCAAGAAGTAAAACACTAGGTTTTGTTATTAGAGCTCTTGCTAATGCTATTCTTTGTCTTTGGCCACCGGATAATTGATGAGGCAAACGATTTTCATATCCCTTCATTTGAACCATTTCAATATATTTTAAGGCAGTTTTATTTCTTTCTTCCTTGGATATTCCTGCGATTTTTAAGGCAAAAGACACGTTATCTATTACTTTTAAATGTGGGAATAAAGCATAACTCTGAAACATCATAGATGTTCCTCTTTTGGCAGGTGGTAGTTCATTTAGTCTAGAAGGGCCAAGAAAAATTTCACCTTCACTTATTTCTTCATGTCCAGCAATCATCCTAAGTAAAGAAGTTTTTCCACAACCGGATGGACCAAGAAGACAGCAATAGGATCCT
>CACHDI010000028.1 GCA_902578545.1 uncultured Alphaproteobacteria bacterium | reverse complement strand
AGAGTAATCCTATGGTAACCACGCTAGCAATCACTCACTAATTTATATGACTTCAATGGAAAATATTGTTGTGATAGGTGCTGGCGTAGTTGGGCTGTCTTGCGCTTATAACCTTCTGAAGAGCGGCGAAAAAGTAACCCTGCTGGAAAGAGATCGTCCGGGTTGTGGGCAGTCCACGCGAACTGGTGGCGGTATACGCTACCTACATGGAACCCAAGAAAACATCAGCATGTCATTCTTGAGTGAAATATTTTGGAAGAATTTCGAAAACGAATTCAATATCGACATCAATTATCAGACAACCGGACATCTTTTCCTGACTTCAAACCGTCAAAAGTCTGAAGAGTTATGCAGTAGTGATCCGAATGGCCTACTAAATTTGAGTGCTTTAAATAGGAGGCAAATTAAAACTAAGTGGCCTTATTTAGGCCAGCTTATTCAGGATTATGGGGTTTACTGTCCTATTGGTGGCTATTTAGATCATCAAAAAGTTATTGATGGTCTAGTTTCAGGTTTTCATAAATTGGGGGGAAAACTGCGAGAGGAAGTTGAAGTAAATACGATTTCTTTAATGGATAATTCCAAATACCGCATAAACTCTTCAGTCGGGATAATTGAAGCAAATATTATAATTAATTGCGCCGGCGCACATGCGGGCCAGTTTGCAAGATACTCGAAAGCTGAGCAATACTTCACATCAAGACATCATGAGTTGTTGATAGTCAGGCCAAGGAAACCCTTTCCAGAGGACTGTCCTTGGCTAATCGACATAGATAACCAAGTTCATACCAGGCCTGATGGGGCTGGCAAAGCCTTAGTTGGTGGCTTTCTCGGTAATAATGAAACGACGGATATTCAGGAATATGATTTCCCAATTTCGGAAGATTGGAAACAGCGAGTTCTTTTTGCAGCAGAAAGCTCATTTGGGCTTATTGACTATAATTCGGAAGTTCTTGAACATTGGGGCGGCCTGTATCCAGGCACTGTAGATTATCAGCCAGTTATAGAGGAAGAAAAACCTGGGCTGTTTACGGCTGCAGGCTTTTCAGGAACAGGTTTAATGCACGCACCAGCTGCAGGGTTAATCATCAAAGATCTAGTTAAATTCGGAAAGAGTGAAAAAATTAATCTCGTAGCATTTAGCTCGAAGAGATTTGAAACACTCAAAAGCGTTTCTGAAAAGACTGGCTTTTAACTAACGAAAATTTAGATTGGATAGTATAATGTTGGGCTACTAAGCTTGGAGGACAGTATGAATAATTTTGCTGTTAAAAAAGCCCTCTTTAATAACGAAGTTAGCAGTAAAATGTTTCCCCTGTGTTTCCCCAGACAAACATAGATTTATGATAAAACGGCTAAGTTATTAATTTTGTAATGCTTCCAGAGAGACTCGAACTTCCCGACCCCACTGATTACAAATTCCTTCTTCCAAATTCATATTACTAAATAATATCAGGAGTCCCAGATACTAAAGTGAGGGTACCCCAGGGGTATAGTTCAATTTTTGATTTATACTTTTTTAATTTTTTATCTAACTTTTTTCTACGCCATATAAGTGATTTGTGATTGAAAGTATGCAAATCAACATTGCCAGATATTATATCTTCACACAATTTAACAGCTTTCAAAGCTTGACTATTACTAAGATACTTGTAGGCAGGACGTTTAAGATGATCATACCAACACCCATTACAAATGTTATCAAGGACAATACGCTGAAAACAATGATCATATTTCACAGGCCATTGCAATTTCTTTTCACTGGCTATAATAGGCAATACTTCCACAGTCAATTTTATATAGCGTTTTACTATATTGTTTATCTGACTTTCATTAGATTCCATTTTTTACCCTTTTTATAATGGAAATGTTAAAGATATAACTAGGCATACTAGAAGATATAGGAGATTAACTTAATATTTTCTATAAATTAGATTAAGTTAATGTGGGTCCAGATGTGGGTCCAAAATATATTGATTTACCTAAACTATTGTATTTATTGACTTAAATGCTAGTTAATGGCGGAGGAGGTGTCAACAATACAATAGTTCTCAATAGTACTCAATAATCATATATTTATCATATAGTTATCATGTTTTATTCATATATTACTCTTTACTTATTCTAATAAGTGCCACATAATACTCACAATTTCTAGACATTTTATAGGGGCGAAATGCCAAACAAGAATTTATCTAAAAATAAGGATTCTAATTTATGAGTAACCAAGAAGAAACACTGGAGGTACAGGAAAAGCAATTAAAAGAATATAGAAGTCACGGAGGAGTTGTTTTAGGACCTTGGACATCAAACTTTTTTTACAATGACCCAAAACATTTATTATTTTCTTTGTCTAGGTATAAATTTGTTTCTAAGATGTTTGGCAAGCTCGATTCAGTTCTTGAGGTAGGCTGCGGAGATTGTTTTGGATCTGTAATTGTCGCAGCAAATGTAGGATTGTACTACGGTTTGGATTTTGAAGATATTGTTATAGAAGATAATAGAAATAGACTTAAACTAAAAGAAAACATGAAATTTGAAACCGTCAATATATTAGAAAAACCCTTTAATATTAAGACTAATGCGGCTTTTTCACTGGATGTGATAGAGCATATACCTATTGATCAAGAAAAAATATATATAAATAATATCGTATCTTCAGTAAACAGAGGACCATTGCTACTTGGAACGCCAAATGAATATGCAAAGGCATATGCGTCAGAGGGTGCTAGAAGAAGTCATGTAAATCTTAAGACACCAGAAACTTTAGCGGAAAGTCTGCGGCCTCATTACAAAACCGTATTAAACTTTTCAATGAATGACGAAGTGGTACATACAGGATTTGATCAAATGGCCCATTATATTTTTGCGTTGGGTGTCGATCCGCGATAACCTTTTATTTAAAAAAATGACACCATTTTTCCAATAACCTTAATTGATCCTTATACTTATAGTATTATTATATTATTACTAGTTTTGCTGTAGGAGTGCTGCGAATTAAACTTTATAAGGTTTCTATTCCGATAGAACAGTAAATATCCTTAGCTTGAGAACGTATTCATGCCTTCAGCCTCATCCTCAATGACTCTAGGAAGCCTCAGGAGAGGCAAATCGGCTGTTTTGAATGGTCAAATGGTATTCGCCCTTGGTGTTTGTTGACTGAAAAGTATGAGAGAAAAATTATTATGACACACCACTGTAACAAACAAGGGGAAAGTCCAAAAGATAGTTTGCTAGGTAGTGTTGGAATAGGTGCTAGTTTTGAGGATATTCTTGTCATTCAAAAAGAGGGTGGAAGTACAACTTTATATACTGACGGTAAAGACATTGATGAGAAAACTTATCAACTTAAAAAGCTAGAATATGGCTGGAAAATAGGTGGCATAGCTCAAGCAGGTATCTGCTAGTATCCTAACTATTTCCAACCAAAATGTGTAAGCAGTAGTACTTGCTAATAACTGGCTTTGGTTTTTGAGGTACCCTACCCTTTATCCGTCATAATCATACTTTCTTTGTTAAATAAAGAAAAAGCACCCTGAATTTGTATCTCTAGCAATGTTTTATTGGGGGACTAAATGGGGGACTTAAATATATCAATTCACCTAAACTATTGTTATCATTGGTTTAATTACTAGCATATGGCGGAGGAGGTGGGATTCGAACCCACGGAAGAGTTGCCCCTTCGCCGGTTTTCAAGACCGGTACATTCAACCGCTCTGTCACTCCTCCGAGTTGAATATGCGCCTTACTTAACTGTGACAAAGGCTTAAATCGATTATTATACTACAAGTAAATATTGTAAACTTTATACCATTATTTTTTAAGAAGACAATTCTTAATTATTACTAATGGGAGCTTCATGATGAATAAGTTCTTTAGCTCTTAGTTCTTTCCAAAAATCAATGGGAATTTTTAGCGAAAACCATTGTAAGATTTGTTTAAACTCGTTTTTTGATCTTGCTCCAGGAATTACAGATGTAATGATTTCGTTAAATAAGGGGAATTGCAGTGCAGCAGCCGGTAATGGTATATTAAAATTTTCTGCAATCTTTTTAAGAGACTGTACTTTATTAACTACATCTTTTGGTGCATTAGCATAATTCCACATTTCTCTACCAACTAATACTCCTGAATTGAAAGGTCCCCCACAAATAATAGAAGTACCAGCATTTTTACACTTTGGAAATAAAGAATCTAGAGGTGTTTGTTCTAATAAAGTATAACGTCCAGCTAATAAAAAAACATCCCAATTACCTATTTCTAGTGCATCTAAGCAAACTTTGTTTTCATTTACACCCAATCCTATGGCTTTGACTACATCATTATTCCTTAGTTCATCCATAGCTTTATAACCTGTTTCAGATAAATCTTTAAAATGTCTTTGGTTTTCCTCTCCATGTTGAAATTCTCCAATATCATGTACTAAAAGAATATCAATTTGATCCAACCCTAGTCTTTGCAATCCGTCTTCAAAAGATCGCATAATACCGTCATATGAATAATCATAAACTGGATGAAATGGTAAAGGATCAACCATGCCATAATTTGATGGATTGTCTACAGCACCAGGTTTTAAAATACGTCCAACTTTACTTGAAATAATAAATTGACTATTTCTAAGTTGGTCGCCGACAACACGTTCAGATCTGCCAAAGCCATACCAAGGAGCTGTATCAAAATACCTTATACCTGAATCTAGAGCAAATTTTATTATCTCAGCGGCTTGGTTATAATTTAAATCTACAAAATTTCCTCCAAGAGGTGCACAGCCCAGTCCTAATACATCCATTTCAACTGTTGTTCTTCCAATTCTTTTTTTAGGATATCCAAACATTTTTTTCACATAAAGTTAAATAAAATCATTATAAATAAAAATTTATTAAACAATTAAGTATATAAAATTATCCACCTTGCATATAAGGCATTAAGACAACTTCACTATCTTTATCAATCGGTGTAAACCAAGACTCCTTATAAATTTTTCCATCTATGGCAAGAGAAATACCTCTTTTAATTTGAGGTTTAAGACCAGGATATTTCATTGAAATATTATCAACAACTTCTTTAAAATTAGAGCCAGTAACTAATATGTAATCACTTCCGTCAGCTAAATTTTTTAATGATCCCCAGATTTTTACTTTAACCATGAAATTATTGTTTATTTAAAATTGCTTTTAAGACTCTCGGCGGTGATAAAGGAAGTTCCGTAAATCTAATTCCAGTAGCTCTTGAAACTGCATTATTTATAGCTGCTAATGGAGGAACAATGGAGGTTTCTCCTACTCCTCTAACCCCATATGGATGACCTGGATTTGGGATTTCTAAAATTACTGGATCAATCATCGGCAAGTCTGAGGCAACTGGTATTCTATAATCTAAAAAACCGGGGTTTTGCAATTTACCGTCATGATTATAAATATATTCTTCATTTAGTGCCCAACCAATACCTTGAACAGAACCTCCCTGCATTTGACCCTCAACATAACTTGGATGAATAGCTTTTCCAGCATCTTGAAAAACAGTATAGCGAAGGATTTTAGAGTGTCCTGTTTCCATGTCTGTTTCAATATCTACAAGATGAACACCAAAACTTACACCAGCGCCCTCTGCATTTACTTCATAATGACCTGAAATTGGACCACCAGTTTGAGAAGAAACTTTTGCAATATCTTCTAATGATAAAGGCTCTTGATTTCCGGCATTTGCACCTGCTGGGTGAGCATATCCCTCTTTCCAAATAACTGCATCTTCATCAATCCCCCATAATTTTGCAGCTCTTTTACATAATTCTTTTTTCGCTAATTTTGCTGCTTTAATTGTTGCTAAACCAACTGAAAAAGTAACCCTACTTCCATCAGTAACATCATTATGACCCAAAGAATTAGTATCAGCAATTACTGTTTTAACTTTATCAAGACTAATCCCTAATTCTTCAGCTGCCATTTGGCTGATTGATGATCTAGATCCTCCAATATCAGGATTTCCTTCAACAACCCCTACTGTACCATCAAAATTTATGTTTAAACTAACACAAGTATTTCCTCCAAAATTAAACCAAAAACCACATGAAATTCCTCTGCCTTGGTTTTCTTTAAGTGGTGCATTATAGTGCGGATGATCTTTTGCAGCTTCTAAAGTAGCTTTTAAGCCAATATCATCAAATGTAGGACCATAAGAAGATTTTGTACCTTTTTTTGCAGCGTTTAAAATACGTACATACAAAGGATCCAGATTAAAATGTTGACATAATTCATCAATAACACTTTCTACTGCATATATAGACTGTGGTGCACCTGGTGCTCTGTATGCAGCTTGAGTAGGTCTATTTGTTAGTACATTAAATGCCTCTGTTTTAACTGCATCTAGATCATAAGATGCAAAAGCGCTTTGCGCACCTAATTCATATGTTTCATTAGGAAAAGCACCACCTTCATATCTAATAATAGCTTTAGCTGCTGTAATTTTTCCACTTTTCTTCATTCCAATTTCAACATCAACTAATGATGAAACAGTTGGACCAGTTGCTTTAAACACCTCTTCTCTAGACATAACTATTTTTACAGGATGACCAGATTTCTGAGATAAAGCTAGTGCAATTGGCTCAATAAAAACAGTAGTTTTTCCTCCAAAACCACCCCCAATTTCTGATGCAGTCACTTTTAACTGACTATTATCCATTTTAAATATATTAGAACATATAGACCTAACGTTAAAATGTCCTTGAGTGCAACACCATAAATCTGCTTTTCCATCATTACTCATTGAAGCTAAACAAGCATGAGGCTCTATATAACCTTGATGAACAGAGGGTGTTTTAAAAGTTCGTTTAATTAATTTATCCGCTGTTTTAAAACCATCTTCAAGGTTTCCATTTCCAAATGAACAATATTGTATGACATTATCAGAATATCCGTCTGGTATATTTTCATTTTTCTTACCAACAGAAACAATTGGAGCTCCTGTTTTCATTGCTTCTTCTATATTTATAACAAATGGTAACTTTTTGTATTTAACTTTAATAAGTTTTAGTGCCTTTTTCGCGGTATTTAAATCAACTGCAGCAATGGCAGCAATTGCATGTCCATCATATAAAACTTTTTCATTAGCAATACAATTTTCCAAAATCGGATTATTTTTATTATCAGGATTAATTTTTAGAAAATCCTTAAAAGTAATTATTGATTTTACTCCTGGCAATTTTTCTGCATTAGAAATATTAATTGACTCAATAAAAGCATGTGGCTCATTTATTCTAAGTAAACACCCATATAACATGTTTGGAGCATATAAATCAGCACCATACATAGCTTTACCCGTTACTTTATCAATACCATCAGGCCTTAATGGCCTGGTACCAACAATCTTAAATTCTTTAACAGCTTTAGGAGTAATTTGGTCCATGATCTTTCCTCATCTCACGAGCTGCATCTAGCACAGCTCTTATAATTTTATCATATCCTGTACATCTACAAAGATTACCTGCTAACCAATATCTAACCTCTTTCTCTGTAGGATTTTGATTTTTTTCCAGAAGAGCTTTTGCCGCTATTAAAATTCCTGGAGTACAGATCCCACATTGTAAAGCAGCATGTTCCAGAAATTTTTCTTGTAAAACATGTAATTTATTTTCTTCCGCCATACCCTCAATAGTATCAATAGAAGAACCATCAACTTCCGCTGCTAATACTAAACAAGAACAAACTAATTTTTTATCCAGAATGACACTACATGCCCCACAATCACCAGTACTACAGCCTTCTTTAGTACCAGTAAGATTTAAATCATTTCTAAGAACATCCAAAAGTGTATCTTCTGGGTTGCATAAAAATTCTAAATCATCGTTATTAATAGAAACATTAACGTGCAATTTTTTCAATTTTATCTCCTGCTCTACTGTGAGCTAGTATAATTGCTCTTTTTGCTAAAACTCCCGCAACATGAGATCTAAATTCGATAGTTCCTCTTTTGTCATCTATTGGATCACATGAACTTGAGCAAATTATTGATATTTGTGATAATAAATCATCATTTAAATTATTATTGATAACTAACTCATTTATTCCTGTAACATTTACAACTATAGGAGCTACTGCACCTAAAGAAATATTTAATTCTTTTATAAGTTTATTTTGATCTAAAGTTATGAAACATGCAGCAGAAACTACTGCGATATCCATTTCACTTCTTGGAGTAAAACGTATATATGAATCAGACGAATACGGAGGTCTTTTAGGAATTATTATTGATTTAATAAACTCTCCTTTTTTTAGTGAGTTTTTTCCTGGACTAATTGGTATATTACTGACTAAATCTTCTCGAAATCCATTTGGCCCTACTATTTTTACTATACATTTAGATACACTTAATGCCGGGGCAGTATCAGCTGCTGGAGAAGCATTGCATATATTGCCTGCCAAAGTACATCTTCCTTGTATTTGGGAGGAACCAATAAGATCAAACGCTTCCGCAATTCCTGGTGCAAATTCTTTTAAACCTGGATAATTGTTGAATTCTGACCCTGAAACTGCAGCTCCTATTTCATATCCACCATTTATTTCATTGATTTCTCGTATTCCTGGAATATTTTTTATATCGACAATCAATTCAGGTTCAATGATTCCCGAGCGCATTTGAACCAGTACATCAGTTCCTCCCCCTAGAATTCTAGAAATTCCATTTGAATTATTTAATAAGTAAACTGCTTCTTTTTCTGTATTAGGTTTTACAAATATCAATGTTCTATCATTTTTAAAAAAATAAAATTAATATAACGTTTCTAACATGATTTACTGGTATAACTCAAAGTTAAAATGAGGGTAAATACAATTTTTTGACTTATTTTTTTAAGTAAAATATCTGATCAACTAATTTGACATATTTTTTCAAATTATTGGTTGTTTATTTTTATAATTAAATTAAATTTAAAAATTATTTAGAACCAACAATAGCCCCTCTGATTTCAATTGATCCACTATCTGTATCATTTACGGAGAAAACATTACCAAATTCAGCTCCTTCTGGACCAAAAAATGAACCATCGGATTCCAATACATAGTCATTTGTTAATATACTATCTAATTTGCTATTTTTTAACTCTATCTCACTAAAACAAATTCTGTCGTTATTACAAATTTGACCACTAGGAAATAGAATCTCAACAATTTCTGTTGCTGGACAATTTCTACAACTTAGATCTAATAAGGATTTATTTCCATTAAGTGATTTAATCTCTCCTGTTATCATTGTATTTGTTCCATCATAATCAAAAATTATTTTACTATTACCTTTTAATCCATAAAGAGCATTACCATCATTTATAAAAACTTCACCATTT
>CACHDI010000027.1 GCA_902578545.1 uncultured Alphaproteobacteria bacterium | reverse complement strand
TTTTTAAAGAACGGTCTCAAGATGATATTCCTCTTCCAATCAACTGCGGTCAAACTATTAGTCAACCATCTATTGTGGCAAAAATGATTGAAAAGCTAGAAATTAACAAAAACTGTAAAGTTTTAGAAGTAGGGACAGGTTCAGGTTACCAAACTGCAATACTTTCAAAGTTGTCAAGAAGAGTTTATTCAATAGAAAGGCACGAGTTTTTAAAACAAAAAGCTGAAGAATTATTACTAAAAAACTATTTTAAGAATGTTACATGTATATTTGGAGATGGTTCTTTGGGTATGGAATATCAGGCACCATTTGATCGTATATTAATATCTGCTGCTGCAGAAGATATTCCACAAACATTAATAAAACAACTAAAGTATGGTGGTATCATGGTCTTACCTGTAGGATTTTCAAAAGAGGAACAGATTCTTATTAAAGTAAGAAAAGAAACAGATCAAACTCATTATGAAGAAATTTTTAAAGTAAGGTTTGTGCCTTTAGTTGAGGGTTTACAAAACATAAGGAATTATCATGATGAGTAAAAAAGGAATAATTTTAATTTTGGTTTCTACTACTATATTTTCGTGTAAATCAAATATTAATACTAAAACAGAATATCAATTTGGTAATAATTCAGATTATGGATCTATTTTAGAGCGACCTCTTCCTGATAATAGAGGAATTATTACCTATAAAGATTATCAAATATTAGTAGCAAGTGGTAATGAAACAGTAAAAGAGATATCAAATAGGCTTAACATTGATGGTGATAGGCTTGCGTCTTACAATGGAGTACTTTCAACTTATCTACCGAGAAAAGACGAAGTTTTAGCACTTCCCATTAAATTAACTGGAGATCTAAATAGTTCTAGTTCAGAATGGACTATCGAAGATACAAGAAGTTCAATAGAAAATATTCCTAATGAAAGTACTAATTTTGGAACACCAGATAATCCTATAAAACACCGAGTAGAACCTGGTGATACTGCGTATTCTATTGCAAGATTATATAATGTTTCTATAACTTCTTTGTCCAAATGGAATGGTTTAGATGCTGATTTAAATGTAATAATTGGAAGAGAACTTATAATTCCTGTAATTTCAAATAAAAAAAATACTAAATTTGAAGTACCATCAACCAAACCAAAAGAAAAAATTACTTTAGAAAATAAACCAAAAAAAGAAACTTCCTTAGCCAAAGAAAATAAAATTGAAAATGAAATAAAAAATGATGATAAATATGAAAATCAAGATTCAGTTCTAAAATTTACAAGGCCTGTTAATGGTGAAATACTTAGAAAATACAATCCTACATCAGTTAGTAATAAGAATGAGGGAATTGATTTTGCTGCAGAAGAAGGTACTCCAATAAAGTCAGCAGCAGCGGGTGTAGTAGCTCTAATTTCTGAGCCTGTCGGTGGATTAGGTAAAATAATTCTAATAAAGCATAAAGACTCTATCATTAGTATATATGGAAGAGTAAAAGATATAAAAGTGGCTAAAGGTGATCGAATTATACCTGGTCAAGTTATTGGAAGTGTAGAAAAATCGTCTATAGATGAAGAAAAACAAAACTATCTACATTTTGAATTACGAAAAGGAACAGAAAGTCTTGACCCAGAACCATTATTTCAGTGAAATTTTCTATTTTGAAAAATTAAAGATTGACTTCGAATTTTCCTGCTAAAAACAAAATAAATTGCCATGCAACTCTACCAGACCTAGCTCCTCTTGTTTGTTGCCATTCAATAGCCTCTTTTATTGTTTCATCATCACTTATTGGTATTTTATAATTATTTTTGTAATTAATTATCATTTCAATAAATTGATCCTGTGAAAATGGGTAAAATCCTAAGATCAATCCAAATCGGTCAGATAAAGAAACTTTTTCTTCTACCTCTTGAGTTGGAGAAATAGATGAGGAAACATTTTCTGACATATCTCTAGGAATTAAATGTTTTCTATTGGAAGTACAGTAAAAAATTACATTTCTTGGTTTTTCAATCAAACCTCCATCTAACAAAACTTTTAATATCTTAAAATCGTCATTTTCGTCGGAAAAAGAAAGATCATCACAATATATAATAAAATTTAAATTATTTTGAGTTTGTTTCAATATAGACAATAGTCTATCTAATGATGAAATATCTTCTTTTTTCACCTGTATAAGTTTAAGAGAATTATAATCTGAAGAAATTTTATTATGTATCAACTTTACCAATGAAGACTTGCCAGTACCCCTGGCACCCCATAATAAAACATTATTTGCAGAAAATCCCTTAGCAAATTGTAGTGTATTATTATAGAGTACCTTTTTATTATGATTTATACCGATAAGCATCTCCAGAGTTAATAAACTACTATTTTCTAAACCAATTAATTGGTCTGGGTTTGTTTTCCATATAAATAAATTTGAACTATTTAAATTTTGTAAGTTTATTGGAGACGGTATAAGTCTGTCCAGCGCATCTGCTATTCTTTTTAAATTATTATCCTCAAAAGAATTCATAATATTTGGATTTATTACTATATTTTCTCAGACCCATTATCAAAGAAATCGTCTTTATCTAGATTTTCTTTTTTCTTTTTTTCAACCCATTTAACTAATATAACTGAAATTTCATAAAGTGCATATACAACTGTAAATAAAATGATCTGCGTAATTACATCTGGAGGAGTAACAATGGCAGCAAGTATCAAAATACCAACAACTGCATATTTTCTGGACTTCGCTAATGCTTCAGATGAAATTAAGCCAGCTTTACCCATTAAAGTGAGTAAAACAGGTAATTGAAAGCATAACCCAAATGCTATTATGAATTTCATTGTTAGGCCAAGATATTCATTAATAGTTCCAAGATAGGTTATACCTACTAGGTCAGAAAAATCTTCGTTATTTTGTTGAAATCCCAGAAAAAAATCAAAAGCTAACGGCATAACTATATAAAATGAAAATGAAGCTCCTAATAGAAATAATACAGGAGAAGCAATCAAAAAGGGTAGAAAAGCTTTTTTCTCGTCCCTATAAAGGCCTGGAGCAACAAATTTCCACATCTGTAAACTGATATATGGAAAAGACAAAATAAAACCTCCAAACAATGAAATTCTAATATTTACCATAAAACCCTGCTGTAACCCTGTAAAAATAAGATCAGGTGCTTGACCATTTAATTTTAAAATATTTACAATAGGATTAGCCAAAAAATTGAAAATTGGGGTAGCAACCGTGAAAGACAATATCATGCATATAGCAAAAGCTACTACAGATTTTATAAGTCTGTTTCTTAATTCAGCTAAATGCTCAATTAGTGGAGCTGAACTTTGATCGATATCGTCACTGTCATTTTTTTCATCATTCATTAATCAAAGTCCTTAGTAAGTAAATTAAACTAAAAATTTAGTATTTTGATGGAATAAGATTACAAAATTTTAATCTTTTTTCTCTTTACTATCTATATTTATTTTTTTTTCAGCAAGTTTATCACCTTTAATGGAAAAATTTCCTGTTGATTTAATTGATTCCTGTATGGGGTTTATTTTTTCTTTAAATTTTTGTTCTAAGTTTTTTTTGGTTGGTAATTTTGTTTTTTGATGTAAGTCTGTTATAGAATTCAATGTTTTAGTAGCATCCTTTAAACCACTTTCATCAGCAGCTTCCTCCATACTCTGTGAAAACTCCCTTGCCATTGCTTTAATTTTTCCAAAAAACCTACCAACTGTCCTAAAAAGTTGTGGTAACTCTTTTGGTCCAACTACAATTAAAGCTGTAATTCCTATAACTAATAATTCTAACCAACCAAGATCAAACATGGATTTAGTTCCAATTTTTTATAAATTTAACTCTTGTCCTTTTCAGGGGTCACATCTTTAACATCAGATACTGCTTCCTCCTCTGCTTTTTCAAGTTCAGCTTTTCCTTCATTAATACCTTTTTTAAAGCTAGTGATACCTTTTCCAACTTCGCCCATTAGTCCTGAAATTTTTCCCCTTCCAAATAGAACAAGAACAACGACAGCAATTAACAATATTCCAGGTAATCCAATATTATTTAACATTAAAATACTCCTGTTTTGAATTTACATTATTAAATAAGTTTCAATATCTTATACATAATTATATCTTAAAAAAATAAAAGTAAATATATTGGTGTATATAAAAGGTCATAAAAACTATTTTAAAAAAACAAAACAACGATCTCTTCTCATTGATAACCATAAGGGTGTTTCTGCATCTGGCAAAAAAACACCAGGAATAGAAGCCTTAAGCTTTGATCCATCTCTTTCCATAATTAACTCTATTATACTTTCTTTACCGATGAATCTTGAAAAAGAAACTTTACCTCTGGCAGGAACACCATCTTGAATAGTAGGGCTAGGACCTTTACCATTTCTATCAAAATCTATTTTTAAGTGTTGAGGCCTAATAATAATCTCTACATTAGAGCCTTCTTTAAAGCCAGGTGTTATAAATGGACCAAAAGGAGTTTCAGTTCTTCCATCTTTGACCTTACTATGTAATGTGTTTATATCTGAAAAAAAAGAGGCTACGTTTTTATCTATTGGCTTATTATAAATATTATAAGGAGCCCCTTGCTGAATAATTTTACCATCTCTCATTAATGCAATATTATCAGCCATGTTCATAGCCTCTTCCGGTTCATGAGTAACGATTAATACTGCTACCCCTTCATTTCTAAGTATTTCAATAGTTTCATCTCTTATTTCATCTCTTAATCTCTTATCTAACCCAGAAAAGGGTTCATCCATCAGCATTACCATAGGAATACTTGAAATTGCTCTAGCAAGAGCAACCCTTTGCTGTTCTCCTCCGGAAAGAGTATGTGGATATTTTTGTTGAAACCTATCCAAACCAACTTTTTTTAGGAGTTTGTCAGCAGAAAAATTATTAAAAGTTTCATTTTTATTTTTTGTAATTCCAAACTCTATATTCTTTTTGACAGTTAAATGAGGAAAAAGAGCAAAATCTTGAAACATAAAGCCAATATTTCGTTTTTCAGGTGGTAAATGAGAAACATTAGGTTCTGATATCAAATTACCATTTATTTTAATTATTCCACTATCTTGTGTTTCTAATCCAGCTGCAATCCTTAAAGTTGTTGATTTACCACAACCGGATGGACCTAAAAGGCAAGTAACTTTACCAGGTAATATTGACAAGTTTAAATTTTCAACCACATTTTGGTTATCAAACTTTTTAGTAATATTAATAAGTTCTAATGAGTAATCTATTTTCATAAATAAAGTTTCGACTTATTAGAGATATATGTAATTGAATAAAATTTTAAATAGTTGAGTTAACTGCGCCTCCATCTAAAAGAATGTTTTGACCTACTATAAATCCAGAATGTTTGGAACAAAGAAATGCACAGGTATTACCAAATTCTTCAATTGTACCATATCTACCTATTGGAATAGTGTCTTTTCTTAAGTTTCTAGCCTCTTCAAATGAGATTTTTTTTTCTTTACTCATTGCCTCGTCCAAATCAATCAATCTTCTAGTATCATGCATTCCAGGCAAAAGGTTGTTTATTGTCACACCAAACCTTGCAACTTGTCTTGAAGTCCCCGCCACATACCCCGTTAGGCCAGTACGTGCAGAATTAGATAATCCTAAGGCTGGAACTGGGGCTTTGACGGCTTGACTTGTAATGTTAACAATCCTACCCCATTTTTTTTCAATCATAAAAGGTAGAACTTTTTTAATTAGGTCAATTGGGGTTAACATATTGGAGTTTAAAGCTTTTAAAAAATCTTCACGTACCCAATCAGACCAAATACCTGGAGGAGGTCCTCCAGCATTATTAATCAATATATCAGGTGAGTCACAAGCATCAAGTATTTTATTTTTTCCTTCTTCCGTGGTTATGTCACATGCTATTGCAGTAATTTTAACATTATGTGATGATAATTGGTCTGCAGCTTTTTCAATATCTTCTTTTGTTCTCGCACAAATAGTTAAAGATACACCAGCTTTTGCTAGAGCTTCAGCGCAGCCAAATCCTAATCCTCTAGAAGACGCACATACTATAGCTTTTTTTCCTTTAATGCCTAAATCCATAAAACTCTCTCTTTGTAATATTAAAGATAATAATTTGAATACTATCAAAAATTTAATATGTATGATAATTGTTATTATTTTATTATTAAAAATTACATTACTACTCAAATGTAATCAAATGTTATATTGAAAAATTTAGATTTATTTATCTTACAAATTTACTAGTTATGAAAACTCCTTATTCAATACCAAATGATATATTAAAGAGAAGAACTTTCGCAATTATTTCACACCCTGATGCAGGTAAAACAACACTTACTGAACAAATTTTATTAGAAACTGGTGCTATAAACCTTGCTGGACAAGTTAGGGCAAAATCATCAAGCAAAAGAACTATTTCTGACTTTATAAAAATTGAAAAAGAAAGAGGAATTTCAGTTTCTACTTCCGCAATGTCATTAAGATATAATGATTTTTGGCTTAATTTAATAGATACACCAGGTCATGCTGATTTTTCTGAAGATACATATCGTACCCTAACAGCAGTGGATTTTGTAATAATGGTTATAGACGGTGCTAAAGGTGTGGAAAGTCAGACTAAAAAATTATTTGAAATTTGTAGACTTAGAGAACTTCCGATCATTACGTTCTGCAACAAAATGGATAGAGAAAGTCGAGAGATTATAGATATTATTGACGAAATTCAAGAGTTACTTGCTCTTGAAATTTCCCCTATAAATTATCCATTGGGTAAAGGAAATGGTTTTATTGGTTGTTATGAAATGAGTAATGGTAATATTGAGTTACTAAATAAACAAAATAAAAATGTAAAAAATGAGACAACTATCATCAATTCAAAAACTAAAAATTTAGAATTTTCCAAAGTTTATAAGGTTAAGTTAAACGAAGAATATGATAATATTAACACTATTAATTTATTAACTTCTGAATTTAATATTAAAAATTTTTTAGAGGGTACTTTATCGCCTCTTTTTTTCGGATCGGCAATTTATTCCTTAGGTGTAAAGAGGTTGTTAAAATCAATAATGGAACATGGTCCTTCTCCGCGACCAAGGCCAAGTATAAAGAGAATTATAAAACCAGAAGAAGAGAAAGTAACTGGTTTTGTGTTTAAAGTTCAAGCAAATATGGATCATAGGCATAGGGACCGAGTTGCATTTGTAAGAATATGTTCTGGTAGATTTAAAAGGGGAATGAAACTTCATCATGTAAGGACAAAAAAAATAATCACAATTTCTAATCCAATTTTATTCTTAGCTAAAGATAGGAATATAATTGATGAGGCTTGGGCTGGTGACATAATTGGTATACCTAATCATGGTCAATTTGTAATTGGTGATACATTTACAGAAAATGAAAATTTACAATTTCTTGGTATTCCTTCGTTTGCTCCTGAAGTAATGAAAAAAATTACTACGACTGACCCTATGAAATCAAAACATTTGAATAAATCTTTGGATCAATTCGCAGAAGAGGGATTAATAAAATTATTCAAAACAATTGTGGGTGATCATAAAATTGTCGGTGTAGTAGGAATACTCCAATTCGATGTATTGCAGCATAGAATTCAATCAGAATATAGTATACCAGTAAAGTTTGAAAACACCCAGTATAAGACAGCAAGATGGCTAAAAGGAGAACAAAAGCAAATAGAAAAATTTACTAAAGCAAATATAAACCAAATGGCAAAAGATAATGATAATGATTACGTGTATCTTATCAGAATTGACTGGGACTTAGAAAAAAGCATACAAGAAAATCCCAATATAAATTTTATCAAAGTTAAGGAAACCAATAATGATGATAATTAGTCAACAAAAGCTTTTTCTATTACAAAATGACCTGGGTTAGAATTTGATCCTTCAATCATACCTTTTTGAAGGCATATATTTTTATGATCCTGTAACATATTAAGACTACCGCATATCATAACTCTATCACTTTCCAAATTTAGATCTTTACCAGTATTAATTTTAAATTTTCCATTTTGCAGCCATTCAGTCATCCTACCCATCAATTGTGTATCTTCTCTTGTTGTAGTTGATATAAGCTTTAATTTGCCATTAATAATTTCGCTTAATAAATTATCATTATTTGTTTTCTCATAAACTTTTTTGCCATATTCCAATTCATCTTTATATCTACAAGTATGCGTAAGAATAACCTGGTCGAATTTTTCATAAGTCTCAGGATCCCTTATCACACTTAAAAAAGGTGCTATCCCAGTACCTGTAGAAAATAGGATTAATCTTTGGGATGGTATTAAAGCATCTAAAACCAAGGTACCAACAGATTTAGGTTTTAAAAAAATGCTATCCCCTTTAGTCAAATTTTGAAGCCTCGATGTCAATGGACCATCACTTACTTTGATAGAGTAAAATTCTAAAATTTCATCCCAACTAGGTGATGCTATTGAATAAGCTCTAAGTAATGGCTTATCACCATTTTCTAAACCTATCATTACAAATTCACCAGATCGAAATCTTAAATTTTTGGGACGTTTGCATTGAAAAGAAAAAGTCCTTTTAGTCCAGTGCCTAATTGAGAAAACTTCTAACTTCTCTAGTCCTAAATATGATTTTGTAGATGTATTCAATCAACCCTCACCTTAAAAGTTATTCTTATTTTATATTAATGAAACATTATAATATCATTAGCATATTAAATTAGAAGCTTAAGTAAAAATTATTATGTAGAATAAAATCATGCTTTATAAAAAGTTAATGTATTTTTTACATTATATCCATTCTATGAATACAAATTGAAAGTTGTGGTTTTTTACCTATCTCATTTTTAAAAAATTTATTCAAAATCCTTCTCACCTCTGTCTCAAATAGATAATTCTCACAATTTTTTAAATTTTTAATTTTATTATTAATAAAAAAGTTAATTTCATCTTCTAGATGGGTTATAACTTCATTCTTAAAATCAATAGTTGTGGATACTCCAATAAAGTTTAACTCAAAATGAGTATAAGGGCTGATATTATTTATCAAAATAGAAACGTTTACAATCCCATTATACATTAGTTTCTTTCTTTCAGAAACTACTCCTTCCTCTTCATCAATTAGTACGGATCCGTCTAAGAAAATTCTACCATATTCTACTTTATCAATAATTTCAGCACTTGCACTATTTGAGATTTGAGCAACATCACCATTTTGCACTAAAAGTGTTTTGAATCCTGACTCTTTTGCTATCCTTATGTGCTCTTTCAAATGTCTAAATTCCCCATGCATGGGTATAAATAAATCAGGTGAAATTAAATTGTGAAAAATTTTTAAATCAGGTTTATTAGCATGACCAGATACATGAAATAATCCATTTTTATCCTCTATAACTTGAACTTCCTTACGTTCAAGTTTATCAATGATATATGAAACACGCAGTTCGTTACCAGGAATAGTTTTTGAAGAAAACAAAAAAACATCACCTTTACCAATTGTAAAGCCCATGTAACCTTCTCTGGCAAGTTGAGCAGATGCAGCTCTTGGTTCTCCTTGGCTACCACTTGCTAAAACTAATAAATGACTTTTAGGGACTAATTTTGCATCTCTTGGTGACAGAATGTCAGGAAAATCTTTAAGTATTCCACTCTCTTTTCCATATTTTATCATATTATTCATTGCTCTGCCTAATACTACCAATGACCTCCCAGATTGATATGCCGCAGATGCTAAGGTTTTCAATCTTGCTAAATTAGAAGCAAAAGTAGTTGCGACGATTACTCCCTTTACTTCCATGAATAATTTTACAAAATTATCAAGTAAACTAGCTTCTGATCGACCCTTATGTTCATTAAAAACGTTAGTGCTATCACACACCAATATATTTATACCTTTTTTTCCAATTTTACTTAATAATTCATTATTAAAAGGTTTTCCAATAACTGGTGAATGATCAACTTTAAAATCACCCGAGTGAAAAATTCGTGAACATGGGGTTTCTATAACTAAACCAGATGCTTCTGGTATAGAATGAGAAATATTTACAAATCCAACATTAAAAGGGCCAACTTTTATCATTTTTGGGTAATGATCTACTATCTTGACTAATTTTGTATTTCCTCCACCTTTACTTATTTTAGACTTTGCAATTAATGCTGTAAATTTTCCACAATAAATTGGAGCTTCTATATATTCAAATAAATGGGTAAGAGAACCAATGTGATCTTCATGAGCATGAGTTATAAATATTGCTTTAAAATTACTTATATTATTTTCAATAAATGAAGTATCTGGCATTATAAGGTCTACACCTGGTGTATATTCTGGGTCTGGAAAAGTTACCCCAGCATCAACTAAAATATAATTTAC
>CACHDI010000026.1 GCA_902578545.1 uncultured Alphaproteobacteria bacterium | reverse complement strand
AACGCTAATTTTTCAAATAATTGGACGTCTTGTTCGTTTTTTAATAGAGCTCCATAAAGTATAGGTAGCATATCTTTTGGGTCTTTTTTGAGATCAGAAACAGGAATATCTTCAACTAAAAGTAGTTTAATCCAGTCTAAAATTTCTGAGGTAGAAGGTTTTTTCTTTAATCCTGGTACTTCTCTTATTTCGAAAAATATTTCTAACGCTGACTGCAAAAGGTTATTTTTTATTTTAGGAAAATGCACATTTATTATTTTAGCTAAGGTTTCTTGATCTGGAAATTGAATATAATGGAAGAAACATCTCCTCAAAAAAGCATCGGGTAATTCCTTTTCATTGTTTGATGTAATAATGATGATTGGCCTTTTCTTTGCAGAAATTATTTCACCAGTTTCGTAAACAAGAAACTTCATTTTGTCTAATTCGTGAAGCAAATCATTTGGGAATTCAATATCTGCTTTATCTATTTCATCAATAAGAAGAACTGCCCGCTCTTCTGATGAAAAAGCCATCCAAATTGTTCCCTTATTTATATAGTTGTTAATATCATTTACTTTTTTGTCACCTAATTGGCTGTCTCTAAGTCTACTCACAGCATCATATTCATATAATCCTTGATGGGCTTTTGTCGTAGATTTAATATTCCATTCAAATAATTCTAAACCTAATTTTAATGCAACTTGTTTTGCAAGCTCAGTTTTACCGGTACCTGGCTCACCTTTTATTAATAATGGTTTCTCTAAATTTATAGCAGCATTAACTGCCATCTCAAGATCTTCAGTGGTTATATAATTTTCAGTATTATTAAACTGCATTATTTTCTCCAAAATTTAAAATTTTTTAGTGACAAACTATTTGATTCCATTTAAAACACTGTTATCAAATATTGAAATAATAATAAACTGTCTAGACATAGAGTGGGGGGTCAAAAAGATGGTATTATATCATAAAAGTAATCTAAAACATTCTTTACCTGATGAAGAATTTATGAGTTCAGAGCAAATTGAATATTTTCGTAGCAAATTGATATCTTGGAAAGATTCTATCCTTAAAGAAAGTAAAGAAACTATTGAAGATATGCAAACTGATACTAGAAATATTCCTGATATTACTGATAGGGCTTCGGAAGAAACTGATAGAGCACTTGAACTTAGGACCCGTGATAGACAAAGAAAACTTATTTCCAAGATAGATTCTGCTTTAAGAAGAATAGAAGATGGTACTTATGGCTTTTGTGAAGAAACAGGAGACCCTATTTCTTTTAAAAGACTTGATGCTAGGCCAATTGCAACATTAAGCCTTGAAGCTCAAGAAAGACATGAAAGAAGAGAAAGAGTTCATAGAGACGAATAGGTTGAATATAAAATCTATACGACCTTATAATTCTATATTCGTAAGCAAGTGTTGAATATAGGAATAGTTGGGGCTGGTGTAGGAGGATTAACTTGTGCCCTAATGTTGAAAAAGTTAGGACATAAGGTAACTATATTTGAAAAGCAATCTAAATCAATATCATCTGGGGTAGGCATACAACTCAGCTCAAATGCTATTAGAATTCTAAGACTTTTTGATTTAGAAGACAATATCGCTAGTGTCGCTAATTTTCCCTCAATGGTGGATTGTATTAACGGGCATAATGGAAAGAAAATTACCTCAATACCTTTAGGTAAAATTGCTGAAAAAAAATTTAATGCTGGTTTTTACCAGCTACATAGAAATGATCTTATATCTATCTTAAAAAATAAAGTTGAAGATTTTGGAATAAAAATAAATTATGGGAGTGCTGTTAATAATATAACTCAAAATTCATCGAATGTAAAAATTCAACTACTTAATCATAATTATAACTATGATTTTGTTATTGGAGCAGATGGTGTCAATTCACTTGTCAGAAAAAAAATTTTTCCAAATCACAAACCCAGATTTTTAAAACAAGTTGCTTTCAGAACACTAATACCCTCTAAAAATATACCTGGTCTTTTTTTACAAGACAAAACACTTCTTTTTTTGGGAAATGGAAAACATGCTGTTTCTTATCCTATTAAAGATAAAGCTTTTATAAACTTTGTGTTTTGTATTAATACAGAGATTTTTTATGAACAAGATTGGACCAGAAAGGTAGATACATCAGAATTAATAAAAAGCTTTTCAGATTTTATTACATTTGAAGGTGTTTTTGAGAAAATTTCGTCTTTAAAAAAGTGGGGATTATTTGAATATCCCTTTAATAAATCATGGTACAATAATCGTATCATTTTGTTGGGTGACGCTTGTCACCCTATATTACCTTATCTTGCTCAGGGTGCATCTCAAGCAATTGAGGACTCTTATGTATTATGCCAATCCTTGAAATACAATTTTGATGAACTTTTCCCAACAAAATTTTTGAAAACATATACAAATAATAGATATCTAAGAGTAAAAAAAATTAAAAAGGCATCAAAAAAAAATGCGATATTGTATCATTTAAAGAATCCACTTTTGAAATTTTTTTTTCATTTCTCTTTAAAAATTGCAGGATATTTTCCTAATTTTATTTTGCAAAGGTTCGCATGGATATATTCAGGTGGTCCTGTAACATCAAAGTTTAAGAACTCATTGTAATCCAAATAGGTACATGATCTGATGGTCGATCTAAGGTTCGCATGTATTTATCTATTCCAAAAGAAATTAATTTATCAGTTGCTAGTGGATTTAGTAGAAAATGATCTATTCTCACTCCCTCATTCTGTTGCCAAGCACCAGCCTGGTAATCCCATTGTGTATAAATATTGCTATTAGACGTTTTCAGCCTAAGAGCGTCATAAAAACCCAAGTTTAGTATTTTGAAAAAAATAGATCTAGCATCCATATCATATAAGGCATCATTGATCCATTTTTTTGGAGATTTGCAATCTATATCTTGTGGAATTATATTGAAATCTCCCATTATAACAATTGGTTTACCTATGGATTGTAATTCTTTTAAGTAATTATATAAAAGGTTCATCCAATGTATTTTATATTCAAATTTCTCAGTTCCTAATGGATTACCGTTAGGTAAATAAAGATTACATATTAAAATTTCATTTATTTCAGCACTAATCCACCTCTTTTGAGGATCCTCCTGAATTCCGTTGAAGAAATATGATGTATTTTTGATTTCGTATTTTGAAAGAATTCCGCATCCGTTGTATGATTTTTGTCCATTATATGCAAAGCTATAACCTAAATCAGCAAACATGTTTTTGTTTAAATTACTATTATCAGATTTTAACTCTTGTAATCCAATTATATCAGGATTTTCCTTTTTCAGCCATTCCTTCAGTAACTGAATTCTTGCTTTAATACCATTTATATTAAAACTAGCAATTTTCATACTTTTGCATAATAACTTAAGCTTATTACTTAAATTGAAAAACTGGTACCACATCCGCAAGAGGATGTAGCATTCGGATTTTCTATAACAAACTTAGATCCAATTAGTTCCTCTTTAAAATCAATTATTGCTCCGGATAAAAAACCTAGTGAAATTGGGTCAATGATTACCTTACAATCATTTTCTGACAAGATTATGTCATCATCCTTGATATCACTATCCATACTGATTTCGTATTGAAAACCTGAACACCCCCCCCCCTTCAACTGCTACTCGCAAGCATTTTTTACCTCCAATAGCTAAAATTTTTTTAAAAGCATTAGGGGTGACTTTAGGTGGTATTTTAACTTCCATGAACTTTGATATAATGATTGTGTATAATGATATAATAATGCTTTGATACTTTAGTTACAAGGAGTAATTTACTTAATGAATAACTTTGCAATCTTACCAAATCAATCGAAAGGTAGAGAATATCCTGAGGAACCTTCAAATTATCGATCTGATTTTCAAAGAGATAGAGATAGAATTTTGCACTGTGGATCATTTAGAAAACTTCAATTTAAAACTCAAGTTTTTTTAGAAAGTAAAGGCGATTATTATCGAACACGACTAACTCATACATTAGAGGTTGCTCAAATTGCTAGAACGCTATCAACAGTATTGGGTGCAAATTCAGAATTAGCAGAAGCAATTGCATTGGCTCATGATTTAGGACACCCACCTTTTGGGCACACTGGTGAAGAACAATTACAAAGTCTTCTTTTAGATGATGGCGGATTTGATCACAATTTACAGTCATTGAAAATAGTGACTAAATTAGAGGAGATGTATGCCTCTCATCCCGGGTTAAATTTAACAATAGAGACATTAGACGGAATAATTAAACATAATGGTCCTTTAACAAAAAAAAATGACCAAATATTTAAATACATTAAAGATTTAAAAAATTTTGAGTTAACAAAAAGTCCTAGTATTGAGGCTCAGATTGCAGCTATTTCTGATGATATAGCATATAATAGTCATGATTTAGGAGATGGATTACGCGCAGGTTTTTTTAATTTATCCGATATTAAGTCTCTTCCAATTATAGATGAAGCTTATGAATTCATAGATAAAAAATATAAAGCTGTTAATTATAAAACAAAATGTCATGAAGTTATTCGTCATTTCCTTAATAAATTAGTTACTGGTCTTATTGAGGAGAGTTCTAAAAGGTTAAAATTAGTTCAAGCAAAAAATTTTTATAATTGTAAAAATCAGGAATTAAAATTAATAGATTTTAGTAAAAAAACTAATGATGAGATGAAAATTATAAGTAAATTTCTTTTTGACAATATGTATAGAAACAAAGTTGTTCTTTTTGAAAAAGAAAAATGTTCGTTGGTGGTCAAGGAACTTTTTGATATTTTCAATGATGATCCAAACTTGCTTCCAAAAGAATGGCAAGAAAAAATTGATAGTGAAGTATTAGAAAATCCAAAAAGAATTATTGGTGATTATATCTCTGGTATGACAGACAGGTTTGCTATAAACCTACATAAGCAGTTAGTAAAAAAGTTTTGATGATTTTTTTGGGTAAATTTTTGCAATGGACATTACTAATATTTTAAAAGACAAAATAATGCTTGCGGTTGAAAAGTTGGAAAACCAAAGTGTATTACCTAAAGATCTAAAAAAAGATTCAATTACCGTTGAAAAGCCAAAAGATGAAAGTTTTGGTGAGCTATCAACAAATGTTTCAATGGTTTTAGCGAAGCAAGCTAATATTAAACCAAGAAATTTGGCTGGTTACCTGATAAAAATTTTAAAAAAGGATACAATGATAGAAAGTGCTCAAATTGCAGGACCTGGATTTATTAACTTTATAATTTATAAACAATTTTGGATTAAATTAATCAAAAAAATTCTAGAAGATGATGAAAGTTTTGGCTTTAAGAATATTGGTAAAGGTAAGACAGTAAATATAGAATTTGTTTCTGCTAATCCTACAGGACCCTTACATGTTGGGCATACAAGAGGAGCCATATTTGGTGACACTCTAGCAAGTCTTTTAAAAAATGTAGGATTTTCGGTAACAAGAGAATATTACATTAACGATGCAGGTACTCAGATTGAAGCACTTTGCAGGTCAGCTTACTCTAGATATGAAGAAGCTTTGGGAAAAAAATATAATGCTGATAATAATGAATACCCAGGTGATTATCTAAAAAAGGTTGGTAAAAACTTAGTAGATGAGTTTGGAGATTCACTTTTATCTTCAGATAATAAGCCAAATTTAGAAAAAATTAAGAAACACACTTTAAGTGTAATGATTGATCAAATTAAAAAAGATTTATTAGACTTGGGTGTTATCATGGACAACTTTGTTTCAGAAAGCTCACTTTATAGGAATGGTAAAGTTCAAGAAGCTATAGATTACCTTTCTAAATTGGGTTTGATATATAAAGGTGTACTTGAAAAGCCAAAAGGGAGTGATAATCTGGATTGGGTAGAAAGAGAACAAGATTTGTTTAAATCTACGTTATATGGAGATGATGTAGATCGACCAATAAAAAAAATTGACGGTGATTGGACATATTTTGCGCCAGATATTGCTTATCATTATGATAAGATTAAAAGAAATTATGATAAAATCATTGATATTTTTGGTGCTGACCATAGTGGATATACTGTAAGGATGAAAGCAGTTGTTAAGGCATTATCAAATGGTAAAAAAGATTTAATTATTAAACTTTGTCAACTGGTCAGATTATTTAAAGATGGGATACCAATGAAAATGTCTAAAAGGTCCGGAACTTATGTAACTCTGAGAGATTTATTAGATGAGGTAGGAAAAGATTCAATTAGGTTTCTTTTTCTAATGCGTAAAAATGATGCTCCATTAGATTTTGATTTCAATAAAGCAATAGAACAAACAAAAGATAACCCCGTTTTTTATGTTCAGTATGCAAATGCTCGTATATGCTCAATACTTAAAAGGGCAAGATCATTAGGAATTAATACAGAAAAAGAATTTATAGCTACAACAGATTTAACTTACTTATCTAGTGAAAGTGAGATATTAATTATTAGAAAACTTTCTGAATGGCCTAATATAATTTTTGTTTCTGCCTCCAGATATGAGCCTCATCGTATAGCTTTCTATCTGTATGAACTGGCCCAGCTTTTTCATGGTTTGCAAAGCCTTGGTAAAATAGATCATACCATGAAGTTTTTGATTGAGGATAATATGCAAGTTACCCTTGCAAGGTTAGCTTTGATTCAGTCAATTCAAATAGTTATTATCTCAGGATTAAAAATATTAGGTGTTAACCCAGTAGATGAAATGTTGTAAAATTTTTTTATTTATATTAATATGATTTAATTAAAAATATATATAAAATTTAGAGCAGTTTAAATATTGAGGTAATTTTGGTTGAAGAAAAGTTGCACGCTAAATCAGGTACAAAAGTAAATATTATAATAAAACTTTTAGGCTTTTGCTTATCAACTACCATAATTTATTTTATGGTTATTTGGACTCTTCAATTAAGTAAAGTAGAGATTGAAGACTTACCAGTAATTTCAGTCTTAAATAAAGATTTCAAGATCCCTGCAGCAGAAAACTCACATGATGGTATAGAAAATTTGGATTTATCAATCAATACACTAAAAGAGGGTAATACTTTAGAAGATTATAAGGATTATAAACCATTAAATACAATTGAGCCAGAATTACTCAATAATGAAAAAGCAGTTTCCTCAGATATGGAGAACCAACTTCAAAATTCTATAAACCTAGCCTTAAAAAGTTTAGAAAACCAAGAAATAATTACATCTGATAAGTCATTTTATTTGTATTTAGGATCTTTTGAGAGTGCAGAAAATGCTGATAAAAAGTTATTAGCAGTAAAGAAAATAGATGATCTTAATTTGGTAACAAATTTTTCAATAAAAAAAAATATGAATAATACCATAAATAATTACAGTGTTATATCTAATAACTATTTTTTTTATGAAAAAGCATTAGATCACTGTGAAGTAGTTTTAAAGCATAACTTAGATTGTAAAATAATATCGGACATATAAAAATAAATGGTTAATGCAAATCCTATTAATAATGAATTTATAGTTGATCTAAAGGGTTTTGATGGTCCTTTGGAACTCCTACTATCTTTAGCTCAAAAACAAAAAGTTGATCTAAAGGAGATATCCATAACAGAGTTAGTTGATCAATACTTATTTTTTTTAAAAACAGCTAGCAAACTTAAATTGGAATTAGCCGCTGAATATTTAATGATGGCATCTTTTTTGACTTATTTGAAAAGTAGAATTCTTTTACCTAAAGATCTTTTTGAAGAAGAATTATCCTCTTCAGAACTGGAACAAAATCTAGCTTTCAAGTTAAAAAGGTTATCTGAAATTAAAAATTCTACTGAAGAACTTTTTATGAAACCGAAGCTAGGAGTTGATTTTTTTGAAAGAGGATTTTTTGAAGAAAATAATAAAAAAGTTATTAAAAAGTTAGATTCTTCATTAATAGAAATCTTACGTGCTTTTGCAAAAATAAATAGTAAGAAGATTTTCTCACCTTTGAAATTTATAAGAGAATCTATTTTTAAGATTGATGATGCTGTGAATATTGTAATGAACTTTATTTTCAAAAGTAAAAACTGGATACTTATTCAAGAGATAATACCTAAGGATTGGAAAAATAATAAAATAAAAATAAGATCAGCTATGGCTACTACTTTTGCAGCTTCCTTAGAACTGGCAAAATCAGGAGATTGTCTTTTAGAACAAAATTCTGCATTTACTGATTTAAAGATTAAAGGTAACGATTTTAGGGTTAAAAAATGAATTTTATTCATAAAAATGAAAATGAAAAATTTTCTGATACTAAAACTCAAGTATCAGAATTAAATAATGAAGCTAATTTTGAAAATGAAAAAATCCTTGAAGCCATTATTTTTGCATCTAGTGAACCCTTAAGTATAAATGACTTAAAAAAGTCCTGCCCGTTTATTGAGGACATAGATGTATCTATCAACAATTTAATGGCTTTTTACAGTAATCGTGCTGTGAACCTTGTTAAAATTAAAAATACTTACGCTTTTAGAACTTCGCCATACTACAGTATTCATATAAATCAAAAAGTTGAAAAAAAAGTCAAGTTATCTAAAGCTGCGAAAGAAACCCTGGCTGTTATTGCCTATCATCAACCTGTTACAAGGACAGAAATAGAGGACATTCGGGGAGTAAGTTTACATAAAGGTTTAATTGATACTTTACTAGAATCCAACTGGGTTAGCATAGGAAAAAGACGAAATACTCCCGGAATGCCAGTTACATATATAACAACTAATTATTTTCTAGACTATTTTGGATTAACTACAGTTAAAGATTTACCTAATTTTAAAGAAATGATAGAAGCCGGTTTTTCAGCTGATGTTAAAGTGGAAGAAATTGAAAGTTGAACAAGAATAAGTCTTTTTAATTTTTAAAATGTTTTGACAATTTTAACCCCTGTCCTTGGTAATTTGATTTTAATTTTTTACCATATAAAACGTCGGGTTTCTCTAACATTTCTTCAAATATTAATTCACCCATTTTCTGACCATGCTCCAAAATAAAAGGTGTATCGTGGCATCTTACCTCTAAAACTGCTCTTGATTTTTTAGTATTATCAGAACTATATCCAAAACCAGGATCAAAAAATCCAGCATAATGTACTCTAAACTCGCCTATCATTGGAAGGTAAGGGGCCATTTCGGCAGCATAACTTGGTGATACACTGACATATTCTCTACTACTTAAAATATAAAAAGCTCCTGGGTCTAAAACTATTTTATTATTTTTAGATTCAATTTTTTCCCAAAAATCATCAATATTATAATGATTTATTTTTCTTAAATCAATTAAGTCAGTATGAGACTTCGCCCGATAACCAATAAACAAATTTTTTTTATTTTTTAAATTAATAGAGAAAATTTTGGGATTAGATATAATTTTATTAACTATAATGTCTCTAGTATCCAAAGTTTTGTGTAATTTAAATCTGATTTGATTTAGCTTTATATTTTGCTGAGCTAATACTGAAAAAGAATTCGGTGCAATTTCAGCATATAATGGACCACTATAACCTTTGATGACCCTGTCAAATTCATCGCAGTAATCACTTATTAATCTTGTGAATAAATCTAATCTGCCTGTTGAGCTCTTAGCATTTGCAATTCCTTCGATATTTTCTGGAAGGTTTAAGTTTTCTTGCAACTTTACTAAGTAAACAGAGCCTTTTTCTAAAATATAGCCATTTGATAGATCAATTTCTTGCATTGCAAATTCTGAAATACAAGAACTTACTTTTCTTTTGATGCCTGGCAAAAATGATGCTCTCATTCGCCATGCCTTTGATCCTAAACGCAGGTCAATACTGGAAGGTTGTATTTGGTCTTTTTCAAAATTCAAATTTGAAAATATTTGTTTTTTATGCAGAAGGCCTCTAATTTCCTGAGAGGGAAGCACTGATTTATAATATACAGGCTCTTTTGAACACATTATTTTTTCCTAAATAAATGGTCGGGCTAGCGAGATTCGAACTCACGACCTCTCGTCCCCCAGACGAACGCGCTACCAGACTGCGCTATAGCCCGTGATAAAAATTATGATACTATTTCTTAAAAATCATTTGATATTCTACTTTCAATTTTTAACTTCAAAAAATTTAATTTTTCAATAGCATCATTTATTAATTCTTTATTTACATTTGATTTTTTGGCATTAATTTTTTTTAGTAGTGGTTCTTTTTTTTGAAAATTTAAGTTATTACCATTTAAAGCCTTACCTATTTTAATAATATGATTAATGCCGTTTTCTTTTATTAACCTTTTAACTCCACTAATAGTTAACCCATCTACATGTAATAGTTTTTTTATACCAAATATAAATAATATATCATTTGGTCTATAAAATCTTCTTCCTCCAGCTCTTTTCAATGGTTTAATTTGTTTAAACTTACTCTCCCAAAATCTTAAAACATGACTAGGTAGTGATAAAATTTCAGATGCCTCCGAAATAGTTCTAAATGCTTGAGGTGATTTTTCAATGACCAAATGAATTAACCAAATTAACTTTTTTGGTTCCCTTTGTTGATTTTATCTTTCATAATTTGCGAAGGTTTAAAAGTGACAACTTTTCTTGCAATTATTGGGGCTTCGATACCAGTTTTAGGGTTTCTACCAATTCTTTCTTTTTTTTGTCTACAAGAAAATGTACCAAAAGATGATATTTTAACATTTTCACCAAGGGCAAGAGAATTAGATAAGTGGTCTAGAACGTCATCTACTAGTTGCATAGATTCGTGTCTTGAAAGACCAACTTCTCGAACTAAAGCATCTGAAAGTTCGAGTCTTGTAAGACTATTGTTATTTGTATTATTTTCCATTGCTTAAACAATATTAAAAATGTTCACTTAGAGTCAATATATATTGGTATTCTAAATATAAAATTTTTTGAAAAACTTTTTAAAAACTTTGAAAATTATTTATCTGTAAAACTTTATTTTCAAGGTTTTTCTGAAAATTATTTTTAGCTAATTTACTAGCAAGCGTTATAGCTGCACATATACCAATAGCATCTGCGCCACCATGAGATTTAACAATCGTTCCATTTAGTCCTAAAAAAACACCACCATTTACTCTTCTTGGGTCAATCCTTTTTCTTAGATTCTTCAGTGATTTAAATGCAAGAAATGAAGCAATTTTAGCCAAGAATGAGTTTGTAAAAGTTTCTTTGAATAACGTTCTTACTAAAGTAGCAGTTCCCTCACCAGTTTTTAAGGCTATATTTCCCGTGAAACCATCTGTTACAATCACATCAATTTTAGAAGAAGGTATATCATCTCCTTCAACATATCCAATGAATTTAAAACCTAAAATAGAGGACAAATTTTCAATAATATCAGAAGCTTTAAGTAATTCTGAACTTCCTTTATGATCTTCTGTACCAACATTTAATATACCAACTCTTGGTGTTTCTATATTAAAACCACTTTTTGCATATGAAACGCCCATTGCTGTATATTGGCATAAATCATGAGCATCTGCTTTAATATCTGCTCCTGCATCTAATAAAATATTAAATCCATTAATATTAGTTGAAGGCCAAAGTACCGCAATTGCAGGTCTATTTATTCCATTTATTTTTTTTAGTTTCATCATAGACATTGCCATTAATGCACCTGTATTTCCACATGATATTGCTACCTCAGCTTCTCCATTAGAAACACTTGAAAGTGCATTCCACATTGAACTGTCCCTTCCTTTTCTTAAAGCTTGTGATGGTTTTTCACTCATACTCACTACTTTATTAGCTTCCACATACTTGAAGGCTCCAGATAGTAGTTTATTTTTCCTTAGTAATTTGGGAAGTAAATTTCCTGTTCCATGGATTATAAAATACAAATAATTATTCTGATTATAAGCTTCGACGATTCCTTTGAGAACTTCCTGCTCTCCCAAATCTCCACCCATACAGTCTATGGATATAACAATTTTATCTTTTGTTTCATGCATAATTTTATATGGTATAAGAAACTTGTCTTATCTTTTATGCGGCGTCATCATCTATATCAATATCTTCAACTATTGGTGTAATCTCCTTATCACCATAGTAACCACACGCTTTACAAATATGATGAGGGATTTTTTGTTCTCCACAATTGGGACATTCCACAACATTAGCTGCCTTTAAAGAATCATGTGCTCTGCGCATGCCTCTTTTAGATCTTGTAATTTTACTCTTTGGTACGGCCATAATAAAACCCTCTTATTATAATAATTTTTCAGTACTAATTAAACAAAAAGTTATTTTCAATACTAAATTTAAATTTATATAACTTTTTCTTGTAGTTAATAGCTTTAAAAAATTTAAAACTTTAGTTTTTCAAGCTTTTGAAATGGATTTAGTTTTGTAT
>CACHDI010000025.1 GCA_902578545.1 uncultured Alphaproteobacteria bacterium | reverse complement strand
TTTGATTTTATTTCCTATTTTATTAATGCAATCAAATAACGATTTATTAGAGAAATACCATAATATTTTCAGATATATTTTGGTAGACGAATATCAAGATACAAATGTTTCTCAATATCTTTTACTTAGATTATTTGCTGAAGGACATAAAAATATTTGTTGTGTCGGTGATGATGATCAATCTATTTATGGTTGGAGAGGAGCTGAGGTAAAAAATATTTTATCTTTTGAAAAAGATTTTGCTAATTCTAAAATTGTTAGATTGGAACAAAATTATAGGTCAACACCTCACATTTTAGGTGCTGCTTCATCTCTTATTTCTGCGAATTCAAGTAGACTTGGTAAAAAACTTTGGACAAATATATCTGAAGGAGAAAAAGTAAGACTTATCAATCATTGGGACGGTAATGATGAAGCAAGATGGATAGGGGAAGAGATTGAAAGTTTAGGTTTTGGAACCAGAGGAATGAAACCTTTTCTATATAATCAAATTGCACTTTTAGTAAGAGCGTCCTTTCAAATGCGGACTTTTGAAGAAAGATTTATTCAATTAGGTTTACCCTATAGGGTGATTGGGGGCCCCCGATTTTATGAAAGAAAAGAAATTAGAGATGCAATTGCCTACTTTAGAGCAAGCATAAGTTTTGACGATGGATTAGCTTTTGAAAGAATTTTAAATACTCCAAAGCGAGGTTTTGGCGATAAATCAATGCAAATATTAAATGAATTAGCAAGGGAACAGAATATTGGACTAATGTCTGCAGCTAAATTTGCAATTGATAATGGTAAACTACCTTCAAAATTAACTATTGAATTGGATAATTTATTAAAGAATTTTAAAAGATGGAATTCTGATTTTTTTGATAAATCAAAAAAACATACTGAGGTTGCTGAAATGGTTCTCGATGAATCAGGTTATACAGAAATGTGGCAATCTGAAAAAACCCCAGACTCGGCGGGAAGATTAGAAAATCTTAAGGAGCTAATCAAAGCCTTAGATGAATTTGAAAATATGCAAGGTTTTTTAGAACATATATCATTAATAATGGAAATGGAGACAGACAAAGATATCCCAAAAATTTCCATTATGACACTTCATGCAGCAAAGGGTTTAGAATTTCCAGTTGTTTTTTTGCCTGGTTGGGAAGATGGTTTATTTCCTTCACAGCGTTCTATGGACCAGAAAGGAAAAATAGGTTTAGAAGAAGAAAGAAGATTGGCTCATGTTGGTATAACAAGAGCAGAAAAGTATTGTGTTATTAGTTTTGCATCAAACCGTAGAATTTTTAATCAATGGCAAAATACAATCCCATCACGATTTATAAATGAGTTATCAGAGGAAAATATTGAGATTTTAGAAAGCCAAAATGCTTTTCAATCCTATTCAGACGGATGGAATAGGACAAATGAAAAAGATCAAATATTTAATAATAATAATTATAATTCTCCAGGCTGGAAAAGAATGTCTTCTAACATTCAGAAAAAAAATTTCTCACTTAATAAAGAATTTGCTCCTTTCATTGCTTCAATACCAGAGAATTTTACTAAAGGTTCTAGAGTTTTTCATCAAAAATTTGGATATGGAATTATTGAAGAAATAAATAGTGATAATGTTAAGGTAATATTTGAAAAATCAGATTCAAAAGATATAAAAGCATCTTTTTTAATTCATGAAGATGATGTTTGATAGGAATTTTTTGGATCAATTTAAATTTATGAGTAAGGCAATTAAGTGTTTAAAAAATATTTTCCAATATTAGTATGGATTAAACACTATACTTATGACGATTTTGCAAGTGACACAGTAGCTGCAATTGTGGTTACGATTATGTTAATACCTCAATCCCTGGCATATGCTTTATTAGCTGGATTGCCCCCACAAATAGGGTTATATGCCTCCATTATACCACTTTTAATTTATTCAGTATTTGGAACATCTAACACACTTGCAGTCGGTCCAGTTGCTGTTATTGCCTTGATGACCTTTGCTGTTTGTAGTAAATTTGCGCAACCTGGTAGTTCAGAGTTTGTGTCAATTGCAATTTTATTAGCAGCAATATCAGGCTTAATTTTACTTTTAATGGGTATATTAAGACTTGGTTTTATTACAAATTTTCTTTCACATCCGGTAATATCTGGTTTTATTACTGCTTCAGGATTAATTATTGCAGCTAGTCAATTAAAACATATTCTCGGAATAAATGGTGATGGAAGTAACTTGATAACAATTTTATCAAGTATTTTGAAAAATATTTCTGAAATAAGTATTGTCACATTATTTATAGGAATATTATCCCTTTTTATTTTATATTGGTCAAAAAAAAGGTTTAAATCATTTTTAAAAAATTCAAATGTGAATGAATTTCTTTCGGACTTAATATCAAGAACTGGACCAATTATTGCTGTAATTGTATCAACTTTTTTTGTTTGGATTTTTGGTCTTGGTGATAATGCTGTTTCCATTGTTGGTCATATTCCAAAGGGATTACCTGAAATCAAATTTCCTGAAATCACATTAAATGCGTTTTTTGAACTTTTTATCCCAGCATTACTAATTTCCATAGTTGGATATGTTGAAACAGTTTCAATTGCTCAAACATTGGCAGCAAAAAGACGTGAAAAAATTGAACATAATCAAGAATTAATTGCCTTAGGTCTTTCAAATTTTGGATCTGGTTTATCAGGAGGATTCCCAGTTACTGGTGGGTTTGCAAGATCAGTTGTTAATTTTGATGCTGGTGCAAAAACACCTGCAGCTGGGGCTTTTACAGCTATTGGAATTGCTTTTTCTACTCTTTTTTTGACATCATTACTATTTTATTTACCAAAAGCTACTTTGGCAGCAACCATCATCATAGCTGTATTATCCTTAGTTGACTTCAAATCAGTAATTAAAGTTTTTTCATATTCAAAGACAGATGGTCTAGCAATGGTTTCAACAATAGTAGTAACTTTATGTTTTGGTGTAGAAATTGGTATAGTATCTGGCGTAGTTTTGTCATTAATAATGTTTTTGTATAGAACATCTAGGCCGCACATAGCAAAGGTTGGACAAGTACCTGGCACTGAACATTATCGTAATGAAGATAGACACATAGTGATTTCCAGCAATACAGTTATATGCTTGAGAATTGATGAAAGTTTATATTTTCCAAATGCAAGATTTTTGGAAGACACAATTTATAAGTTTATTATCAACAATAAAAATGCAAAACACATTATCATCATGTGTTCTGCAGTTAATTATATAGATTCTAGTGCCTTAGAAAGTTTAGAATTTGTTAACAGTAGATTAAATGAAGCAGGCGTAAAATTACATTTAAGTGAAGTAAAAGGTCCTGTCATGGATCAACTTAAAAAAACAAACTTTTTGGATGAATTAACAGGCGAGGTTTTTTTAACTAACTTTCAAGCATTCTTAAAATTAGAACCAAAGTTGGCTAATAAAACCCTAAAATTAAAAAATTAATTTGTAATAGATTTATATAAATTATTTGAATTTATTTTAATTTTAGCTATTAAAATCTAAGATGTTATAAAATTTATTATTTTGGAATTATTTGTATTTGCATTTTCTAATTAGGAGAAATTTATGCGTAAAGAAAAACATTCTCGTAAGACAAATGAAACAGATATAAGTGTACAAATGAATGTAGACGGCTCTGGCGTCTCTGAAATAGATACTGGGATAGATTTTTTTAATCATATGTTAGATCAATTGGCAAAACACTCTCTAATAGATTTAAAAATCAAAGCAAAAGGTGACATTAATATTGATTATCATCATACCGTTGAAGATGTCGGGATTTGTTTAGGAGAAACTTTAAACAAATGCGTCGGTGATAAAAAAGGAATACATAGATTTGCATCTGTTTTATTACCAATGGATGATGCTTTAATACAAATAGCCATTGATTTTTCTGGTAGACCCTATTTATTTTGGGATGTAAACTTTCCTACATCAAAAGTAGGGAACTTTGATACGGAGTTGTTTTCTGAATTTTTTAGGTCATTTACTATGAACGCTTGTATAAACCTTCATATAAAACTGATTCATGGAATTAATAGTCATCATATAGGAGAAGCTATTTTTAAAGGAGTTGCACAATCATTAAAAAATGCTCTTTCTATTGACCCCAGAAAATCAAAAATAATTCCTTCAACCAAAGGTTCTTTATAAGTATGAAAACTGTGATCATCGATTACGGTTCTGGTAACCTGCATTCAGCTTTAAAATGCTTTCAAAAGGTTGCAAACTTAAATAAAAAAGGGGACGTTTTACTGACATCTGATGCGCAAATTGTCCGTTCTGCTGATAAGATTGTATTACCTGGTGTAGGTAGTTTTAACGATTGCCTTAATGGAATTAAATCAAATAAAGATTTGTTTTTTTGTCTTTCTGATAGAGTCTTGAAACAAGGAGTACCTTTTTTAGGGATATGTGTAGGATTACAATTGCTAGCAGATTATGGACACGAAAATGTTAAGAATACACAAGGCTTAGGTTGGATAAGTGGAGATGTGACAAGAATTATTCCTAAAGATGTTACAATTAAAATTCCACATATGGGTTGGAATTCTATGATATTTGATAGGGAACATCTTTTGACAAAAAATTTAACTAAAGATGATGATATGTATTTTGTACATTCCTATCATTTTCAACTTCAGGATATAGAAAATAGACTAGCATATGTTGATTACTCTGGTAAACTTACAGCAATTGTTGCAAGAGGTAATATCTGTGGAACACAGTTTCATCCAGAAAAAAGTCAAAAAGCAGGTCAAATCTTCATTGAAAATTTTTTGAATTGGTCACCCTAATTTACTTTTGTCCAATTTTGTGCCTTACAGAAAATTAAAATACATCCACTCACACTCAAAGTATTACCTGATAGGCTCATTTTGGAATTATATATTTTTTTTGATCCATCATCATTATTACTACTTGGATCCCATATTTTACCATTAGCATATTGACCATCTCCCTTGGAAATCATATCCCAAACGATTAATTGACCAGTTATTTTTGAATTTTTATTTTTTGACCCATTACTTGTAAAGGATCCATTAATCGTTCCACATGTTTTACTCTTATCCTTAGAACAAGCCCCAAATTTTACATGTAAATAATTTCCTTCATCACTTTTTTCAGTCTGAAAAGTACCTGTTACTACTTCAGCTTTTAGTTCTGCAGAAAAAAACAATAATGTGATAATAGATATAAAAAAAGTTTTCATAATATTCTCCGATTTTTTTTTATCATAAATCATTGATAGAGTTATTACAAGAATATATGAATAATATTATCAGGAGAAAATGAATGATTTTATATCCAGCTATAGATTTAAAAAAAGGTAAGTGTGTCCGTTTATTACAAGGAAATATGAATAAGCAAACCATCTTTAATAACGATCCATTGATGCAAGCAAAATTATTCGTTAATGAGGGGTGTGAATGGCTTCATGTTGTTGATTTAGATGGCGCATTGACACAATCCTTTGTAAATAAGAAAATTATAAAAGATATTATAAAAAATGTAGCTATTCCAGTTCAACTAGGGGGTGGAATTAGGCATATGGAAACTATTGAAGATTGGATTACTATTGGAGTACAAAGAATCATTCTTGGTACTATTGCACAAAAAGATCCTCAATTAGTAAAAGAGGCATGCAAAAATTTTCCAAACAAAATTGCAGTTGGGATAGATGCAAAAAATAGTAAAGTAATGATTGAAGGTTGGGTAAAAAAATCAAATATCTCAATGATTGATTTGGCAAAATCTTTTCAAGATGTTGGGGTTTCAGCTATTATTTACACTGATATAGCAAAAGACGGAATGATGCTTGGTCCAGATTTTACCGGTACAAAAAAATTGATGGAAAATGTTTCTATTCCAATAATTGCATCTGGTGGAATTTCTTCAATTTTAGATTTAAAAGAAATAAAAAAAAGCTGTCCAGAACTTAATGGGGTAATTTGTGGAAGAGCCTTGTATGACAAAAAAATAAATGTAGATGAAGCAATAAGAGTTTTAAATTAAAATGTTGAAAGTTAGAATTATTCCTTGTCTTGATGTAAAGGACGGCAGGGTAGTTAAAGGAATAAATTTTAAAAATTTAAAAGATGCAGGAGATCCTGTCCTTGCAGCCCAAGCATATGATGAAGCGGGAGCAGATGAAATTTGTTTTTTAGATATAGCTGCAACTCTTGAAAATAGAGACGTTACAATAGATCTTGTAAGAAAGACTGCTGAAAAATGTTTTATTCCTATAACTGTTGGTGGTGGAGTAAAGACAATTGAAGACATAAGGCAATTGCTCTTGAATGGAGCTGATAAAGTCAGCTTTAATTCTGCAGCAATTAAAAATCCAGACATAATTTCAAGTGCAGCTAATAAATTTGGAAGTCAATGTATTGTAGTAGCTATTGATGCTAAAAAAACAAAAAATAATTCTTGGGAAATTTTTTCTCATGGAGGAACAAAGGAAACAGGAATTGATGCTATTTCTTTTGCAAAGGATATGCAGAAAAGGGGTGCTGGTGAAATATTATTAACCTCTATGGATAAAGATGGAACTAAAAACGGCTATGATGTGGAATTGACGAAATTAATTTCAGATTCACTAAACATACCAATTATTGCTTCGGGTGGAGCTGGAAAGTTAGAGCATTTTAAGTCTATAATTGAAATAGGTAATGCGTCTGCAATCTTAGCAGCATCAATCTTTCATTTTGGAGAAATTTCAATTAATAAAGTAAAATCTTATTTAAAGAGTGAAGGAATTCCAGTAAGGATATAAGTTGATGGATTTAAATTTTTTAATTGAAGTAATTAAAAACAGAAAAGTTAATGATGATAATAAGAGCTATACTTCAAGCCTATTTCGTAAGGGATTACAGGAATGTTGTAAGAAATTTGGTGAAGAGTCTGTCGAAGTTATAATTGCTGCCCTTGAAAAAAAAGAGAGTAATTTGAAAGAAGAGGTGGCTGACCTTATGTATCATTTACTTGTCCTTTTAGAGGTATCTGATGTTGATTTTGATGAAGTATTGCAAATTTTAAAAAATAGAATGAATCAATCTGGTTTAGATGAAAAATCTAGCAGGTTTAAGAAATAATATTTCAAGTTATGTTAATATATTTTCAAAATAATAATGATCAACGAAATTTATTTTTAATTAGACTTGAATTTTAAATTTCTCTTATTACCTAATTTTCTTTATCATATCCTTTATCAAGATCATGCAATCAATATTAAAAAAATTAATAATTATAATAGGTCTAGTGGTAATGTCTCACTCATCAATCTTAGCTAACATAAAAAATAATACAAAAAATGAAAACTTTTATTTTGAATCAATAGATGGTGGTTATATCAATTTAGATGATTTCAAGGGTAGTCCAGTTTTAATTACAAATACTGCATCTAATTGTGGTTTTACAAGGCAATATAGTGAACTACAAAAATTACATGATGAATTTTCTAATAGCGGTTTAGTTGTTTTAGCCATACCTTCACAAGACTTTTTCCAAGAGTTCAATGATAATAATAAAGTCAAAAACTTTTGTGATACTAATTTTTCGTTAACACTTCCAATGACAACTATAACTAGTGTCAAGGGAAAAGACGCGCATCCTTTTTTTAAATGGTTAGCTAACGAACATAATTTCAGACCAGTTTGGAATTTTAATAAAGTACTACTCGATAAACAGGGAATGTTTGTTGCTAGTTTTGGTTCATTTACAAATCCAAATTCAAGAAAAATTAAATCAAAAATAATCAATTTATTAAAAAATTAATTAGTTTTAGATTTACGACTAGAATAAAATGTTTTACATATAGATAGTCTTATTTAAATTACGTGAGGATTTGTTATGAAGAAATTTTTTATCGTTGCTTCTTTGTTAATATTGTCTAGCTGCTCTACATTTGATGTGCCATTGATACCTTGGTTTTAATTGTATTATTCTAACATATACAATTTACTAATTTCTTAGCTTTAATCAAAACAGTTTAAAATATAATATTTTAAAGTTTAGTAATTTAAAAAAAATTACTTTAAATACTCTATATATATTTAATGTTTATTTGTTGTTTAATAAAGCAATTACTTAACTTGGTACTTTAAACAATATATTGTGGATAGCTATTTTTATTAAATATCCAGTATGCAATTTATTTTATAAATGAATATATAGTTTTGAACTGACTAAATACTCATAAACCTAAAATTGGGGAGAACAATATGAAATTAATTGGCCATTTTATAAACGGTCGTGAAGTAAGTAGTAGTTCCAAAAGAACAGCAGATGTATTTAATCCAGCAACTGGAGAAGTTCAAAGAAAAGTTTCAATGGGTTTGGCATCTGAGTTAGATGATGCTGTAGAAAAGGCAAAAGAGTGCCAACCTGCTTGGGCTGCTACTAATCCTCAAAAAAGAGCCAGAGTAATTATGAAATTTATTGATCTTCTACATAGAGATATGGATGAATTGGCAACGGTTTTGTCTTCTGAACACGGTAAAACTATTCCAGATGCGAAAGGCGATATTATAAGAGGACTCGAGGTGGCGGAATTTTGTGTTGGAGCTCCTCATTTATTAAAAGGTGAATTTACTGATAGTGCAGGTCCTGGTATTGATATGTACTCTATGCGCCAACCACTTGGTGTTGTATCTGGGATAACACCTTTTAATTTTCCTGCAATGATACCAATGTGGAAATTTTGTCCAGCTATTGCTGCAGGTAATGCATTTATCTTAAAACCTTCGGAGAGAGACCCCTCAGTACCAATGATGCTTGCGAATTTAATGCTTGAGGCAGGTCTACCTGAGGGTATTTTACAAGTTGTTAATGGAGATAAAGAAATAGTGGATGCTATTTTGGATAATGAAGACATTTCTGCAATTGGTTTTGTAGGATCTACACCGATTGCAGAATATATATATTCTAGGGGTTGTTCTAATGGTAAAAGAGTTCAGTGTTTTGGCGGTGCAAAAAATCATATGATAATTATGCCTGATGCTGATCTAGATCAAGCTGCAGACGCACTTGTAGGAGCAGGTTATGGTGCTGCGGGCGAGAGGTGTATGGCGATTTCTGTAGCTTTACCAGTGGGAAAAGAAACTGGTGATAAACTTATTGAAAAACTTGTACCAAAGATTGAAGCACTGAAGATAGGTCCTTATACTTCTGAAAATGAAGTAGATTTTGGACCAGTCGTTACAAAGCAAGCACAACAAAGAATTTTAAGTTTGGTAAATTCAGGTATAGAGAGTGGTGCAAATTTAGTGGTTGATGGTAGGAACTTTCAAATGCAGGGATATGAAAATGGTTTTTTTGTAGGTGCTTGTTTATTTGATAACGTTAAGACTGATATGGAAATTTATAAGCAAGAAATCTTTGGTCCTGTTCTTTCTACAGTTAGAACTGAAAGCTATGAAGAGGCATTATCTATAGCTGTTAACAATGAGTATGGAAATGGAACTGCAATATTTACACGTGACGGCGATACAGCCAGGGATTTTGCAAATAGAATAAATATTGGGATGGTAGGAATAAATGTCCCAATACCTGTTCCACTTGCATACCATACTTTTGGAGGTTGGAAAAAATCGGCTTTTGGTGACCTTAATCAGCATGGACCTGATGCCTTCAGATTTTATACGAGAACAAAAACGATTACATCTCGTTGGCCTACTGGTATAAAAGAGGGAGCAAAGTTTTCAATACCAACAATGGACTAAATTTAAATAATGGATTTTTCTCTTTCTTCCGAGCAAAAATTAATTTTTGATACTGCCTATGATTTTGGGCAAAACTCAATTGCACCATATGCTTTAGAATGGGAAAATAGCCTAATTCCAAAAAAAATTCTAAAAGAAGCAGGTGAATTAGGTTTTGCATCTTTATATGTTAATGAAAAAGATGGAGGTTCAGGTCTTACCAGATTAGATTCTACTTTAGTTTTTGAAGCTTTAGCAATGGCTTGCCCTTCTGTTTCTTCATTTATATCTATTCATAATATGTGTGCATGGATGATTTCAGAAAATGGAAATCAGTACATTAAAAACGAATTTTTAGAGCCAATGATAAAAATGGATAAGATTTGCTCATATTGCCTTACTGAACCAAATTCGGGTTCAGATAGTGCTGCTTTAACTACAAAAGCTGAAAGGACTAATGAAGGTTTTAAATTAAATGGTACAAAATCATTTATTTCAGGTGGAGCATTTTCTGAGATATATCTTACGATGGTTAGAACAGGAGAAAATGGCCCACATGGTATATCAGCATTACTAGTGGAAAAAAATACTCCAGGATTAAGTTTTGGAAATAATGAAGAAAAAATGGGGTGGAAATCACAACCTACAGCACAAGTAATTTTTGATGATTGTCATGTATCTTCTAAAAAATTACTTGGTGAAGAAAACAAGGGTTTTATTTATGCCATGCAGGGTTTAGACGGAGGTCGTCTTAATATTGCAGCAGCTGCATTAGGAGGGGCCCAAACAGCTCTCAATATTGCAAAAAAATACATTAAAGAAAGAAAAGCTTTTGGGAAAAGTTTGTCTGAATTTCAAGGTTTACAGTTTAAAGTAGCCGATATGGAAATAGCTATTAACTCATCAAGGACTTTTTTAAGAGAAGCTGCTTGGAAACTAGATAATGCAAAATCTGATGCTGGAGTATACTGTGCTATGGCAAAAAAATTTGTTACAGACAATTCCTTCAATATTGCGAACAATTCATTACAACTCTTAGGAGGGTATGGATATTTGGCTGATTATGGTATTGAAAAAATTGTTCGAGATTTGCGAGTTCATCAGATTTTGGAAGGTACAAATGAGATTATGCAATTAATAGTTGCTAGAGATTCTCTTAAGTAATGTGAAGTATTTATGACAGATGTAATTATTAGGCAAAATGGTAATGTAGGTCATATTACCTTAAATAGGCCTGACGCCCTTAATGCTTTGACATATGATATGATTTTAAAAATTGAGAAAGCATTAATTTCATGGAAACAAAATGAAGAAGTTAAAATTGTACTAGTAGATGCAAATGGCGATAAAGCATTTTGCTCTGGTGGAGATGTTTCAGATTTATATAAAAATGGAACTACTGGAAATTTTGAATTTGGTAAATTATTTTGGTCTGATGAATACCGTCTAAATCTTTTAGTTTCAAATTATCCAAAGCCATATGTTGTTTTTATGCATGGTTTCACAATGGGCGGAGGTGTCGGAATATCCTGTCATGGTAGCCACCGTATAGTTGGGGATAGTTCCATTATTGCCATGCCAGAATGCAGTATTGGTTTAGTACCAGATGTAGGTGGTTCTTACTTACTTACCAGAAAATCAAAAAAATTAGGTATTTATCTTGGAATTTCAGGTCAACATATGAAAGCAGATGATGCAATTTTTACAGATTTTGCCGATTTCTATATACCTGAAAAATATTGGAATGAAATTAAGTTACAATTAATAAAAAATGGCGATACTTCTATTTTATATGAATTTCAAAGAAATAGTTTAAAATCATGCTTAAGGGAAAATTTACAAATTATTGAGAAGGTATTTTCACAAAATGAATTAAACTTGATAATAAAAGAAATGGAATTAAATCCTTTTTTTTCTAAGAGTCTAAAAAAATTAAAAAAATCCTCTCCATTATCTATTTTAACTTCATTTCATATGCTTCAGATGCCAGAAATTTCTTGTTCTGTAAAAGATGCGTTAAAAATTGAGTATAGGGTCACTTCAAGAGCACAAGAATTTGCTGATTTTCAAGAAGGAATTAGGGCTATGATTATTGATAAGGATAAGTCACCTCTTTGGAAATATCCAAAAATTGATCAAGTTCCTATCAAGAAAGTATTTGATTTACTTAAACCTTTAAGTTTTTCAAATGAGTTAAAAATTTAAATAGGAGGATATATTGTGAAGATTGGATTTATAGGCCTAGGTAACATGGGATTACCAATGGCTGAAAATTTACAAAAAGAGGGTCATGAGGTAACAGGATTTGATATAAATAAAAATATTAATTCTACAATTAGAATTTCAAACAGTATTGAAGAAATTGTTAAAAGTAATAAGGCTATTTTTACAATGCTTCCTAGTGGTAAAGAAGTTATTGCAGTTTATGATGAAATTATAGATAAATGTGAAAGTTCCACTATAATGATAGACTGTTCTACAATAGATATAAAAAGTACTCATATAATATCGAATATTTCAAAAAAAAATGGATTACTCACTTTAGATGCACCAGTTTCAGGTGGAGTAGTAGGTGCAGTAGATGGCACTTTGACTTTTATGGTAGGAGGCGATGAAAGAGCTTTCAATAAAATTAAGCCTTTGTTTGAAGTAATGGGCAAAAAAGCAGTTTATTGTGGAGATTCAGGCTCAGGACAAGCAGCAAAAATGTGTAATAACATGATTTTAGGGATTTCAATGATTGGTGTTTGTGAATCTTTCACTTTAGCAAAAAAAATTGGCTTGGATTTGAAAAAACTTTATGAGGTTTCTTCAAATTCATCTGGTAGTTGTTGGGCTCTTAATACTTACTGTCCTGCCCCTGAAATTGGCCCAGAAACACCTGCTGATAAAAATTATTTACCAGGTTTTTCATCTGAATTAATGCTGAAAGATTTAATGCTTGCTCAGGATGCTGCAATTCAATCTAATTCACATACTCCACTCGGTAATCACGCAATGAAAATCTATGAAGAGTTATTGAATGAGGGTGGTAAGGGTAAAGATTTCTCTTATGTTTTTCCTTTTTTTTATAATAAGAAATAAATTACACACCACACTTAGCATATATATGCATAATATTTATTGGTTTGTTATCAAAACTAAAATTCTCTTCTCTAAATAAATTAAAAATTCTTAAGTTAAAATTTTTTAAGATTTTTCTTAATTCACTTTCGGTTCTAGGGACATATAGTCTGTTTAAGTTATCTCTATAAGCTTTGTGGCCTTCATGAATTCCGATATAAAAAATTCCCTTTTTGTTTAGAGCTTTGGAAATTTTACCAAATAATAAGTCTTGGTTTTTTTTTTCCAAATGCTGAATTGAAAAAGAAGCCCAAATTCCGTCATATCTTTTTGAAAAAACTATTTCATTCAAATCCTTTTGCTGAATATTAATGGCTTTATGATTCTCAAATATTTCAAGCATTTTAAGAGAAGCATCTACTGCATCAACTTTAAAACCTTTCTGACTAAACCAAATAGACTTTTCTCCAGTTCCACAACCTAAATCTATAATTTGTCCA
>CACHDI010000024.1 GCA_902578545.1 uncultured Alphaproteobacteria bacterium | reverse complement strand
AATTTTCTTTATATTTCCAAATCCCTCCTTGATATAGGTATTTTCCCAATAAAGCAATGAATTTGCAATATATGTTATCATATCTTCAGGTGAAGGTGTCTTTTTACCAATAACAGTATTTAAACTGATAGGTTTTATTTTAGAGTAATTGGAAAGACCTATTTTGGGGGGATAAGAATTTAAATTAACACCTACTCCTATTATTAAGGCGACTCTGCTTGAATTTTTATCTTTCACAGTTTCTAGTAAAATCCCTGATATTTTTCTGTTTTTTAATAAAACATCATTAGGCCATTTTAATATTAAATCTTTATCATCAACCCCTGAATATTTTAAAGCTTCAAAAACTGCTAAACTTACAATAAATGTACGATGTAAAAAATTAATAAAATTTCCTTTTGGATAATAAAGAAACGAAGCTGTTAAATTTTTTGATCCTGAAATCCAATGTCTCCCTCTGCTTCCTTTTCCTCTTGTCTGAGTTTTTGAAAAAATGCATTTATTTAAATTATCGTTAAACGCCAACCTTTTAGCTTCTGAATTAGTGCTATCTAATTCGTTGTATTTTATTAATTTAAAAAATTTTGGCCAATTTTTCACTAATTTATAAGACTTGTGGCTGCTAAAAAAGAAGGTTTTTCAAGACCATAAAGGTTTATAATTCCAATTAACATTAGTAAAGCTGAACCAGATAAAATGATCCAGTGAGCAATTGGCATTTTGCCAGATAAAGGGTCTGTGGATAACCCAAAATACATTAGATAAACAATCCTCAAATAATAGAAAGCTGCTATTACTGAGGCTATACCCCCCATTACTGCAAGCCAAGATAGTCCTGCATTTATTGCAGCGTTAAAAATAAAGAATTTTCCAAAAAAACCTGCCAGCGGGGGAATACCAGCCAAAGAAAATAACAAAACTGTTAAAAAAAGAGTTTGGCTTTTAGAGACATTATTATACATATTCAGACTGTTTATTGTAGTTACTGCTACACCATTTCTTTCCATATTTAAAATAAATACAAAAACTCCTATATTCATTATAATATACAAAACCATGTAAATAAGTACTGCTGAAACCCCTTTATCTGTACCACTTGCTACCCCCATGAGAACAAAACCTATATGGCCAATAGAAGAGTAAGCCATCAACCTTTTAATATTATTTTGACCTATTGCTGCTACAGAACCTAAAAACATGGATAATACAGATATTATAATAATAACTTGCTGCCAACTTTCTACTATTTGACCAAAACAATCAAAGAGGACCCTTAACAAAACCCCTACAGCTGCTAATTTAGGAACAGTTGCAAAAAATGCAGTAACTGGAGTTGGAGATCCTTCATAAACATCTGGTGTCCACATGTGAAATGGAACCGCAGAAGCCTTAAATGCAAAACCACAAATTAAAAAAACTAAACCTGCAACAATTCCTGGAAAAAATCCCTCAAAATTAATCATTGAAGATATAATTTCAAAGTTTATAGAACCAGTTGATCCATATATTAAACTAATTCCAAATAACATTAGTCCAGATGATAAAGACCCTAAAATAAAATATTTTAAACCTGCCTCTGTTGATTTGTAGTTATCTCTTCGAAAAGAAGAAACAACATATAAAGATAAAGATTGAATTTCCAACCCTAGGTATAACAATAAAAAATTATTGGAAGATATCATAATCATCATGCCTAATGTAGAAAATATTATAAGAATTGGGTATTCTGGTTTAAATAAATTGTTTTTTTGTAAGTATTGCTTACTCATAAATAAAAGACATGACACACTTAATAAAATCAGTATTTGAAAAAATTTAGAAAAAGTATCTCTTACAAATATACCACTAACATTTGTTTGAATTTCAAAAGGAGTAAAATATAAAATTAGTGCAGAAATTAAAAAAATAATAACAGTTGCTTGGAAAATTAATTTATTTGATTTATTACTCTTTAAGAAACTAGCAATTAAAATTGCAATTATTGAGTAAATTATTAGTAAAATCTCTGGAGCTAGGATTAAAATATCAATAGTTTTCATGTTTCATCAATTATTTTAAATTTTGTGTTAAATGAGATACTAATAAGTCTACAGAATTAGATGTAATTTCTAAAACTGGATAGGGTAAAATTCCAAGAAATAATGTAAAAACAATTAAAGGTATAAAATAGAGTTTTTCTATTCTGTTTAAATCAGTTATTTCAAGCAACTTATTATTTGTGACATTACCAAAAATTATTCTACGAGAAAGCCATAATCCATAACATGCCGAAAGTACTATTCCCAAACTTGCAGATATAGTTACTAATTTACTAACTTTAAAAGTACCAAGTAATACCAAAAACTCTCCTACAAAGCCACTTGTTCCGGGTAATCCTACGTTTGCCATAGTAAAAAATATAAAAAACAATGCATATTTAGGCATTAACGATACTAATCCACCATAAAAATCAATATCTCTTGTATGCATACGGTCATAAATCACTCCAACTAGCAAAAATAAAGCAGCTGAAATTATTCCATGGCTTATCATTTGAAAAATAGCTCCATCAATACTCTGTTGATTCATGGAAAAAATACCCAAAGTAACAAAACCCATATGTGCAACTGATGAATATGCAATTAATTTTTTAATATCTTTTTGCATAAGAGCTACCAAAGAGGTGTAAATAATAGCAATGACTGAGATTGAAAAAATAAAATTTTGAAAAATGAGGCTAGCATCAGGAAACATTGGAAGACTAAATCTTAAAAACCCATATCCTCCCATTTTGAGCAAAATTGCCGCCAAGACTACAGAACCTCCAGTAGGTGCTTGAACATGAGCATCTGGAAGCCAAGTGTGAAATGGCCACATTGGTAATTTTACTGCAAATGAAGCAAAAAATGCCATCCAAAGTATTGACTGAATACCTCCACTAATATTAAAGCCCAATAATTCAAAATCACTACTGTTAAAATCAAAAAACATTAATTTTGTGATGTCAGTTGTACCGGATACTGTCCACATATAAATAACAGCAAATAGCATTAATATTGAGCCTAATAAAGTATATAAAAAAAACTTAAAAGCTGCATATACTCTATTATTTCCACCCCAAATTCCAATTATTAAAAACATTGGAATCAACCCGGATTCAAAAAATAAATAAAATAAAACAAGATCTAATGAGCAAAAAACACCCAATATTAAAGTTTCTAATATTAAGAAACAAATCATATACTCTTTAACATTTCTTTCGATTTTCCAACTAGAAATTATTACAATTGGCATTGTTATTGTTGTTAACAAGATTAGTGGCAAAGATATTCCATCAATACCTACTTTATATGTTAACCCCATCAACCACTGATATTCTTCGACTAATTGAAATCCTGTGACATTAGGATTGAAATTAAAAAAGACAAAAATACTGAAGATTAATGGTGCAATAGTAGAAACTAAAGTTAATAACTTAGCATTATTATTAGCTTCTAAATTCTCACCTCTTAAAAAAATTCCAAGTATTAGTGCACCAAAACATGGAAAAAAAATAATTAAGGAAAGTAAATAATCCACGCTTAACCTCCTATACTAACAAGAAAATAAGTTAATATAGATACTAATCCAATAAAAATGGCGAAGGCATAATGATAAATAAATCCAGTTTGTAATCGACCAACATACTTTGTTATTGTTGGTATAAAAGTTAAAGAAATAAAATTAATAAACCCGTCAATTATTTTTTCATCACCAGTTTTCCAAAAAAAGGTACCTAACCACCTTGAAGATTTTACAAAAAGAAAATTATAAAGCTCATCAAAATACCATTTATTCAACAAAAAACTGTAAAGGATTTTTTGATTATTAGAAAAAATTTGGGGTAATTTTGGTCTCATTACGTAAAAATATAAAGCTAAAAATAGCCCAGCTGTCATTGCCAAAAATGGAGTTATCTTTGCCCATTTTGGTATGTAATGCAAATCATAAAATACGGTATTATCCGGTGAAATGAATAAAGATTGTGAAAAGAAATATTCTGCATTCTTCCCAAGAAAAAAATCATAAAAAATAACTCCAACCAAAATAGAAAAAATTGAAAGAAAAATTAATGTAATATTTATAGATCTAGAGTCTTCTACTGCATGATTAAAATGTTCAATTTTACCTTTGTAGTCTCCAAAAAATGTTAAAATAATCAAACGCCAACTATATAGTGAAGTTAAAAGTGTACAAATTGTTATTAATAAAAAATAAATAAAAGCACTTTCATTTTTCGAAGCATAGATTCCTTCAATAATAGCATCTTTAGACACAAATCCTGCAAATCCAATAGGTAAGTGAAATAAATCATAGCTTAAAGGTATACCCAAACCTGTAATTGCTAGAGTTCCAATCAACATTGAGTAGAAAGTTATTGGAAGCTTTTTTCTCAAACCACCATAGTATCTTATATCTTGCTGATGATGCATGGAATGGATAATTGATCCAGCACATAAAAATAATAGGGCTTTAAAAAAAGCATGTGTGAACAAATGAAACATCGCAGCCTGATATAGTCCAATACCAGCTGCAGCAAACATAAAACCAAGCTGAGAACATGTTGAATAAGCAATTATTCTTTTTACATCATTTTGAACTAAAGCAACTGTACCTGCAAAGAAAGCGGTAATTGCTCCAACTAATATTATTAGATTTGAAGCGATTGGGGTATATTCAATCACTGGGGAAAGTCTACATACTAAAAATACACCAGCTGTGACCATTGTTGCTGCATGTATTAAAGCAGATACTGGTGTTGGTCCCTCCATTGCATCAGGTAACCATGTATGAAGAAAAAGTTGTGCAGATTTTCCCATGGCACCTAAGAAAAATAAAATTACAATAAATTCCAAGACATTAAAATTAAAAAATAGAATTTCAATATTTTTATTTGAAAGATCTTGGGACTTTGAAAATAGTTCATCAAAATTTAAAGAACCTACATAAAAAAAAGTACTAAAAATAGCTAAAGCTAATCCAATATCCCCTACTCTATTTACAATGAATGCCTTTAATGAAGCCAAATTTGCAGAAGACTTTTTATAGTAAAATCCTATTAATAAATAGGAGGCCAAACCAACACCTTCCCAACCAAAAAACAACTGAACAAAGTTATTTGAGGTAACCAACATAAGCATTGCAAATGTAAAAAGTGATAAGTACGAAAAAAATCTAGGTTTGTATTTTTCAGTAGTTTCCCAATTTGGATCATGCGACATATAACCTAAAGAATAAAAATGTACAAAAGCTGATATAGTAGTAACTACAGTAAGCATAATAGCTGTTAAACTATCCAACCTTAATTCCCAATTGACAAGTAAGGATCCAGACTCAATCCATTTGATTAAAATTAATGTTTCAACCTTAGAGAAGTCTGAGCTTAAAAGAATATACCAAGATAGTAATGCGGATAAAAAAATTAGAGAAGTTGTTAAATATAAAACAGTTTTTTCATTAAATTTTTTGTAAAAAAATCCAGAATAAATAGATGCTATCAAAGGCGCAAATATGATAAAATTAATCAAATTGTTACCCTTTCATTACATTAGCATCATCAACAGCGATTGATCCTTTATTCCTAAAGAAACAGACTAATATAGCTAAACCAATTGCAGCTTCAGAAGCCGCAACTGTCAAAATAAATAGTGAAAAAATCTGTCCTGTCAGATCACCTAGAAAAAAAGAAAAAGATACAAAGTTTATGTTCACGGCTAATAAGATTAATTCTATTGACATAAGAATAATTATTATATTTTTTCTATTAAGAAATATTCCAAACACACCAATTAAAAATAATAAAGATGATAAAATTAAAAAATGTTGTAATTCAATCATAACCCCTGTCCTGGTTTTATATCTTTTAATTCTATTGAACTAGCTGGATTCTTGTATATTTGGGCTAATATATCTTGTCTTTTTACATCTTTTCTCCTCTGGTGTGTTAATACGATTGCACCTATCATTGCTATTAGCAGAACAATACCAGCTAATTGAAAATATATGAAAAAATCGGTATAAAGGACTAGTCCTAATTGTTTTGTATTTTCAATTTCAGAATTGATTTCTAAATGATTATTGTCATTAAATTTTAATTCTGGAATAAAATCACCAAAAATTAAGCCTAGTTCTACAAAAAGAACTAAGCCAACTAATATTCCTAAAGGTAAATATTTTGTTAAATTTGATTTAATTTCTTTAAAATTAATATTCAACATCATGACTACAAACATAAAAAGTACGGCTACTGCTCCCACATAGACAATCATTAAAATTAAAGCCAAAAATTCTGCTCCTAACAGTATAAAAAGACCCGAAGAACCAAAAAAGGTTAATATAAGCCACAAAACTGAATGAACAGGGTTAGTAGATAATACAACCATCAATGCAGGTAATATGGTAAGGATGGAAAAAAAATAAAATCCTAATACAAATGGTTCCATCAAAAATCCTTAATTATTTCTTAAATTACCTAAAACTCTTATCATGTTTAATATTTTCTGCTAATAAATGTTCCCACTTTCTTCCATTTTCCATTAATTTTTCTTTGTTATAGAATAACTCTTCTCTAGTTTCAGTAGCATATTCAAAATTTGGACCTTCTACTATAGCGTCAACAGGACAAGCTTCTTGGCAAAGTCCACAATAAATACATTTTGTCATGTCAATGTCATATCTTGTGGTCCTTCTACTACCATCTTCTTGTCTAGGTCCTGCATCTATAGTTATTGCTTGAGCAGGACAAATAGCTTCACATAACTTACAAGCAATACACCTTTCTTCACCATTAGGATAACATCGCAATGCGTGTTCACCCCTAAACCTTGATGAGATAGGTCCTTTTTCGTAAGGATAATTAAGAGTAGCTTTAGACTTAAAAAAATACTTAAACCCAAGCTTGAAACCTGTAATAAAATCCTTGAGAAGAAAATAATATATCGCTCTTCGCCAACTAATATTATTCATAATTGCACCTTATTGTTACCATCTCACATAACCTGAAACGCCAAGCTGAGCAAGTGTAGCCACTATTACAACCCAAGCTAGAGACAAGGGAAGAAATACTTTCCAACCCAATCTCATTAATTGGTCATATCTAAACCTAGGAACTATTGCCTTTACCATAGAAAACATAAAAAATATGATTAATACTTTTAATATCAACCAAAAAATGCCATCAGGTATAACAGGAATAGGAGATAACCATCCTCCAAAAAAAAGTATTGATATTAGTGCGCACATCAAAACAACAGTCATTAACTCGCCAATCATAAAAAGTAAAAATGGTGTTGATGAATATTCAACCTGAAAACCAGCAACTAATTCGGCTTCAGCTTCAGGTAAATCAAATGGTGGTCTGTTAGTTTCTGCTAATGCAGATATAAAAAATAATATCACCATAGGAAAATGAGGCAGCCAATACCAACTTAAAATACCGTAACTACCATCTTGTGCCAAAACTATTTTGGATAAATTCAGCGATCCTGTTGAAATAAGTATACCGATTATTATGAAGCCTATTGAAACTTCATAAGAGATCATTTGTGCTGCAGATCTTAAACTTCCGAGAAATGGGTACTTTGAATTAGAAGCCCAACCTCCCATTATAACCCCATAAACTTCTAGACCCGCTACAGCAAATATGAACAAAATGCCAATATTTATGTCAGTAAGAACCCATCCTTCGTTAAAAGGAATTACTGACCAAGCTACCAATGATAAAACAAAAGTAATTAAAGGAGCTAATAAAAAAACTACTTTATCAGAGCCTGATGGTATAACAATTTCTTTAAATACATACTTTAAAAAATCTGCAAATGATTGTAAAATGCCGAAGGCTCCAACAACATTTGGTCCTTTTCTCATCTGCACTGCTGCCCAAATTTTTCTATCGGCATACATTAAAAAAGCCAAGCTCAATAATACACCTATTGTAATTAACAAGCATTGACCAATTGTAAGTAGTATAAAACCAAAACCTTGTGAAAAATCCATATTATTTCTTAACTTTTTTATTTATTTTTTTTGTTTATTTTTTGATAATTCAGCCATTATTGTACTAGATCTAGCTATTGGATTTGTTAAATAATGATCTCTCCAAATATTTTTCAAGTCAAACTTTAAACATTCTTTAGAATACATGAAAGAATTTATCCAATTATTTTTTTTAACTTCATCAAGTGACGACAAATTTGGATGTTCTAAAAAAAGTTTTTCTCTTAACTGAATTAAATTATCATATTTAAGAGTACAATTAAGTTTTTCTGACAACGCTCTTATTATAGCCCAGTTTTCACGAGCTTCACCTATTTTTTCACATGCTTTTAGTGAAATCTGAGGTCTTCCTTCTGTATTTACATAAATACCTGATTCTTCAGAAAAAGCACATGAGGGAAGTATTACATCTGCTCTATTAGCACCACGGTCACCATGACTTCCTTGATAAATAACGAATTTATCCTCAGGCAAATCGTATTCATCCATACCAATATTAAGTATAATATCTGACCATTCAATCGAAGAACTATATCCTGGATCAGAAACAAAATTTAAATCCATTGCCCCAACCCTGGAAGCTGCAACATGAAGACTAATAAGCTCTGCTTTTAAACTTTCTTTAAACTTTTTTACAACCTCTAAAGCTTCATAACCATCGTTTCTAGAGAAAATACCCTGGCCTAAAATTATTAAAATTCTTTTATTTGCAAATAATCTCGTTTTACTTTTGATTATTTTATCTAATTCAGAAAGACTTGTCCCCATATGATTATAATCATAGGTTAAATCAGATTTTTCTCCTACTAAATTTACTTCTGTCCCTCTAAGCCAAGAATTTCTAATTCTAGCATTTAAGACCGGAGCTTCAATCCTAGGATTAGAACCAATGATGAATATAATTTCAGAATTATTAATTTCTGCTATTGGAACAGTGCCTGCATACAAACCTCTATCATTAGGTGGAATACAAGTATCAGCAATTCTACATTCAGTTCTTCCACCTAAACTTGAAACCAATTCTTTTGCAGAAAAAAGGGTTTCTATGTTAATTAGATCTCCGGCCAATGCAAGAATATTAGGGCTTTTATTGAATTTATGAGTAATTAGATCAAAAGCTTCATTCCAGGAGCAGGGTTTTAATCTTCCACTATTATCTCTCACATAAGGTATATCTAGCCTTTGCTTGTTAAGTCCATCCCAAATATATCTTGATTTATCTGACAACCATTCTTCATTTATGCCATCATGATTTCTTGGAATGATACGCATAATGTTTTTTCCTTTTGAATCAATTCGGATATTCGATCCAAGAGCATCCATTAAATCAATAGAATTTGTTTTAGACAACTCCCATGGCCTCGCTGTAAAAGCATAAGGTTTGGAGGTCAGTGCCCCAACAGGACATAAATCGATAATATTTCCTTGTAATTCACTTTCTAATGTTCTTCCAAGGTAAGAAGTAATTTCGCTATTTTCACCCCGACCTATTTGTCCCATTTCAGGCATACCTGCTACTTCTGTAATAAACCTTACACATCTAGTACATGAAATACATCTTGTCATATGTGTTTCAACTAAAGGCCCTAAATCCAAGTCCATCACAGCCCTTTTAGGCTCGATATATCTTGAAAAATCAACACCATATGCAAGAGCTTGATCTTGTAAATCACATTCTCCTCCTTGATCACATATTGGGCAATCCAAAGGATGATTTATCAACAAAAATTCCATAACTCCTTCTCGAGCTTTTTTTACCATTTTGGAATTTGTTTTTATAGTTGGAGGTTCACCATTAGGACCTGGTCTCAGGTCTTTTACCTGTAGTGCACAAGAAGCCATAGGTTTTGGAGGACCCCCGACAACCTCAACAAGACACATTCTACAATTTCCAGCAATTGAAAGTCTTTCATGATAACAAAATCTTGGAATTTCTTTATCAATATATTCACAAGCTTGTAGTATTGTCATTGCAGGGTTTACACCAATTTCTTCTCCATCAATAATTATTTTTCTTAAATTATTTTCCATTTTTACTCGGCTGCAATTTTTGGACTAACTTTATTTTTAATTCTATCTTCAACTTCACTTCTGAAATGCCTAAATAGACCTTGAATGGGCCAGGCTGCTGCATCACCTAAAGCACAGATTGTATGTCCCTCTACCTGCTTGGTAATCTGCAAAAGATTATCTATATCTTCTAATTTTGCATCACCTGAAATCAATCTTTTCATAACTCTCATCATCCAGCCAGTACCTTCTCTACATGGAGTACACTGACCACAGCTTTCATGATTATAAAATTTAGACAATCTCCAAATAGCCTTAACTATGTCAGTTGAAGAATTCATAACTATAACAGCACCAGTACCTAATCCTGATTGATTTTCTCTAAGCCAATCAAAATCCATAATTGCGTCATTACATATCTTAGCTGGAATTAGTGGTACAGACGATCCACCAGGTATCACAGCTTTAAGGTTATCCCAACCTCCAATTACGCCACCACCATATTTTTCAATAAGTTCTTTAAGAGGAATAGACATTTCCTCTTCTACCACACAAGGTTTTTCAATATGACCAGACAAGCAGAACAATTTGGTACCTGTATTATTTGATCTACCAAATTTGGAAAACCAAGATGCACCCCTTCTCAAAATCGTTGGGACAACTGCGATAGATTCAACATTATTTACTGTAGTTGGACAACCGTATAAACCAGCCATGGCTGGAAATGGTGGTTTCATCCTAGGCATTCCTTTTTTACCTTCTAAACTTTCAAGAAGAGCCGTTTCCTCTCCACAGATATATGCACCAGCACCGTGATGAACGAAAATATCAAATTTCCAGCCTGATTTTGCTGCATTTGTTCCCAAAAACCCTTTAGAATATGCTTCATCAATTGCTATTTGCAGAGCTTCCCTCTCTCGCACATATTCACCTCTAACATAAATGTAAGCAACATGTGCACCCATAGCAAAACCTGCTATTAAACAACCTTCGATTAAAGTATGGGGCTCATGTCTCAAAATTTCTCTATCTTTACATGTTCCAGGTTCTGATTCGTCAGCATTAATAACCAAGTAGGAGGGTTTAGTTGGATTTGGTTTAGGCATAAAGGACCATTTGAGGCCAGTAGGAAAACCAGCTCCTCCTCTTCCTCTCAACCCAGAATTTTTAATTTCTTCAATTATCCAAGAGGAACCATTTTTTATAAATTTAGCTGTATCATCCCATTGACCTCTAGAAATCACAGAATTAATACTTCTATCTTTAAATCCGTACAAATTAGAAAAAATTTTATCTTTTTCTTTAAGCACTATTTTACCTTTCTGACATTAACTTTTTTGTTTTTTTTCTTATAGATGTTTCTAAAAATAATCTTACAGAAGCATTTTTATTTTCCTCAATCTTGACCTTTGTAGAATTTAAAAAACCTTCAGGTTCAGAAGAAAATCTTTTCTTTTGACTACCTGGTTCTGGATGCCCTTCAATTAAATTATCTAAAAGGTTTGAAAAACTTTCTTCGGACAAATCTTCGTAATAATCACTCCCTATCTGTACAACTGGTGAGTTAGAACAAGCTCCAATACATTCAACTTCTTCCCAAGATAAATTACCTTTAGAGCAAGGTTCTTTCTGATTTTTAGAAATTTTTTGTTTACATATTTCAATTAGTTTTTCAGAGCCTCTCAGCATACAGGGTGTGGTACCACAAACTTGAATATGGGCCTTTTTACCAACCGGAGATAGATGAAACATAAAGTAGAAACTTGCTACTTCATAAACTCTGATTGGTGCCATTTTTAACATTTTTGCAATAAATTCTATAGCAGGTTTTGATATCCAGCCTTCTTGTTCTTGAGCTCTGTATAATAAAGGTATAACAGCGCTTTGTTGACGGTCCTTAGGATATTTCGATATTTGCTTTTTTGCCCAAGAAAGATTTGATTTTGTAAATGCAAAAGTTTCTGGCTGATCCTTATCAATTCTTCTTAACATCACCTATCTATTTCTCCAAAAACAACATCTAATGATCCTAAAATAGCTGAAACATCCGCAAGTTGATGACCTTTACACAAATAGTCAATAGCAGCTAAATGCGAAAAGCCAGGGGCTCTTAATTTTACTCTGTAGGGTTTATTAGTTCCATCCGAAACCAGATATACTCCAAATTCTCCTTTTGGTGCCTCAACTGAAACATAAACTTCACCTTTTGGGACATGAAATCCTTCAGTATAAAGTTTAAAATGGTGAATTAGAGACTCCATGGATTTTTTCATATCTGATCTTTTAGGTGGCGCTATTTTACCCCTAATTAAAACATCCTCACCCATACATTTTGATAATTTTTCAATACTTTGTTGAATTATCTTTACACTTTCTTTCATTTCCCATACCCGACATAAGTATCTGTCATAACAATCCCCATTTTTTCCAACGGGTATTTTAAAATCAAAATCACTATAACATTCATAAGGTTGAGACCTTCTCAGATCCCAGGCTAAACCTGAGCCTCTTACCATGACACCAGAAAATCCCCACTCAAAAGCATCATCTTTATTTACAATTCCAATATCTACATTTCTTTGCTTGAATATCCTATTCTCAGTTAATAGATCTTCTATATCGTCGACTATTTTTGGGAACTCTTCAGACCAACTCATAATATCGTTTAAAAGTTGTTCTGAAAGGTCTTGATGAACACCACCAGGTCTGAAATAAGCTGCGTGAAGCCTAGCCCCACAAGCTCGTTCATAAAAAACCATTAACTTTTCTCTTTCTTCGAATCCCCAAGATATAGGGGTGAATGCTCCTACATCCATAGCCTGCGTAGTAATGTTTAATAAGTGGTTTAGTACTCGACCAATCTCAGAATATAAAACTCTTATCAATGAAGCCCGATAAGTAATTTTAACATTTAAAAGTTTTTCTATAGCTAAGCACCAAGCATGTTCTTGGTTCATTGGAGCAACATAATCTAATCTATCAAAATAGGGTAAATTTTGAAGGTATGTTCTGCTTTCCATTAATTTTTCAGTTCCCCTATGAAGAAGTCCTATATGAGGATCACATCTGTCAACAACTTCTCCATCTAATTCTAGCACCATTCTCAAAACACCATGAGCAGCAGGGTGTTGTGGTCCAAAATTAATGTTAAAATTTCTAACAGAACTCTCTTTTATATTTTTTTCATGTTGAAAATTATCTGCCATTTTAACTTTTTTCTTCTAGTTCTCTATCATTGTTATCAAAATTAAAAGCTTCACCTTCCCAAGGACTCATAAAATCAAAATTTCTGTATTCCTGGGTTAGCTTTACTGGCTCGTATATCACTTTTTTTTTCTCTTGATCATACCTAAGCTCAAGGTACCCAGTCGTTGGAAAATCTTTTCTTAATGGATGACCTTGAAAACCATAATCTGTAAGTATTCTTCTCATATCAGGATGGTTAGAAAATAAAATACCATACATATCAAAAACTTCTCTTTCAAACCAATTAGCAGAGGGAAACAAATTTGTAATTGAAGGAACGATTTGTTCCTCTTTAACAAATGATTTTATTCTAATTCTTATGTTTTGCTGCATTGATAAATAATGATAAACTAAACAAAATCGCTCCTCTTGTTCCGGATAATCTATAGCTGTAATATCTATTAGAGTTCTAAATTGACAGACATTATTAATTTTCATAAGAGAAGTGATTTTTTCTAATGATGAAAATACAATTGTTATTGTAAGGTGGTTATGTTCAATTACAGAAGAAATTATGTCTTCAGAACATTTAGACAATAGAAATTCGTTTAAATCTTTAAGTGATTCATCCAATGCTAATACCTTCTACCTTGCTAAAGTTCCAGTTCTTCTTATTTTACGTTGGAGTTGTAATATTCCATAGAGCAGGGCTTCTGCAGTTGGAGGACACCCAGGAACATATATATCGACAGGAACAATTCTATCACATCCCCTAACTACTGAATATGAGTAGTGATAATATCCTCCCCCATTGGCACATGAACCCATAGAGATGACGTATCTTGGCTCTGGCATTTGATCATACACTTTCCTGAGGGCTGGAGCCATTTTATTAGTTAAAGTTCCAGCAACTATCATAAGATCAGACTGGCGAGGGCTAGCCCTTGGTGCAGTACCAAACCTTTCCAAATCATATCTTGGTGTTGATGTATGCATCATTTCAACAGCACAACAAGCTAACCCAAAAGTCATCCAATGTAAGCTACCAGTTCTTGCCCAATTAATTACATCTTGAGCAGACGTTTGTATAAAACCTTTGGTACTTACATTATCAGATATTTCTTTAGTAAAAAAATCTTTATCGATTCCCAAAACGTTATTATTACTCTTTGCTAATCCCATTCTAACGCGCCTTTTTTCCATTCATAAATAAAACCAACAGTTAATACGAACAGGAAAATCATCATAGATGTATATCCAAATAATCCAATTTCACTAAAACTAATAGCCCATGGAAAAAGGAATGCTACTTCCAAATCAAATATTATAAAAAGTATAGCTACAAGGTAGAAACGAACATCAAATTTCATTCTCGCATCATCAAAAGCATTAAATCCACATTCATATGCCGAAACTTTTTCTACATCAGGGTTTCTTACGGCTATAATTGCTGCTGCAAGCAAAAAAGTAATTCCTATAACTAAAGCTAGTCCTATAAATATAAGAATTGGCAAATAGTTAATTGCAATACTACTCAATTTATCCTCCCCATGAGAATATACCTATAACAAATGTAGTATATTCTTTAAAAATTAAGCTTTAAAATATCTAATCCTAAGTGTCATTGACGTCAACACTGTAAAACAAATA
>CACHDI010000023.1 GCA_902578545.1 uncultured Alphaproteobacteria bacterium | reverse complement strand
GCTGCAAGACTGGCTTCAAAATTAGGTAAACGAGTTGGAATTGCCGAGGAATATAGGTTTGGAGGAACTTGTGTAATTCGAGGATGTGTTCCAAAAAAATTAATGGTTTTTGCAAGTTCATACTCAAAAATTTTTCAAGAATCAGTTGGATTTGGGTGGGATCAAAAAGAGCGTTTATTTTCGTGGGATAAATTTTCCAAAAGTATGAACTCTGAAATTGACCGTTTAGAACAAATTTACAATGAATTGCTTTCATCATCCAAAGTAAAAATTTTTCAGCAAAAGGCAAAGTTAACAAGTTCAAATTCTATAATTTTAAACGATAAAACAGAAGTTACTTCAAAATATGTTTTAATTGCAACTGGTGGGGAGCCATTAAAGCTAGATATTGAGGGAGGTGATTTGACAATCACTTCTAATGATATTTTTAACCTTAAGCATTTACCACAAAAGATGGTCATAATTGGTGGCGGTTATATAGCCTGTGAATTTGCATCAATTTTCAACGGTTTTGGAACTGATGTTTCTATAGTATATCGTGGTGATAGAATTTTACGTGGATTTGATAATGATATTAGAGAAAGTATTGAGAAAGCTTTTTTACAAAAAGGTATTAAAATCCTGAACAATTGTTCTCCTGAATCAATAAGATCTAAAAATGATAAGTTTGAACTTCAATTGAGTAATAATCATTTAATTAGTACTGATATAGTTTTGTCAGCAATCGGCAGAAAACCAAATACTGAAAATCTTGGATTAGATAAATTAAAATTGGATTTAACAAAACAAGGAGCAATTAGGGTAAATAAGTTTCAACAAACATCACAAAAATCAATATATGCAATTGGAGATGTAACTAATAGACTGAATTTGACACCTGTTGCAATAAGAGATGCAGTGGCATTAATAAATACCATTTTTGGAGAAAAAAAACAGTCACCTGATCATAAATTGGTACCAACAGCCGTTTTTACAAAACCAGAGGTTGGGACTGTCGGTTTGACAGAAACAGAGGCAAGAGAAAATTTTAATGTAAAAATCTTTAAAACTTATTTTTCTAGTTTAGGAAGTAAAATTAAAAATAATCAGGAAAAAATTATGATGAAATTGGTAGTTTGTGATACAACTGATAAAATTCTGGGGTGTCATATTGTTGGGGATGGTGCAAGTGAAATGATTCAAATGTTTGGTATATCAATGAAAATGGGAGTTAAGAAAAAAGATCTTGATTCTACATGTGCCGTACATCCCACAATTGCAGAGGAGATTGTTACTTTAAGTTAAAATGTTCTCTTGAAATTTTGTTAATAAGCCACAATTAAATAGAAACTAATTAAGGATGTGACTATGCCCTACAAAGATGACTCTGATGGCCCTTGGGGATCTGGAAAAAAGCAAGATAAAAATAGTAATGGAAATAAAAGCCCTTGGGGTGGAAATTCTGGAAATAATGGAAGTGGTCCTGGCCAAGGTGATACTGGAATACCTGAAATTGATCAAATCGTAAAAAAAGGTCAGGAAAGACTTAAAGTTCTTATGGGTGGTAGAGGCGGATCTTCAGGTGGTAGTGGACCTGGCAGAGGAGGTGCGCCTAATTTTGGTAGAAGTACATTATCACTTATATTAGTAGGTATTGTAGTAATTTGGGCATTTTTATCTTTTTACACTGTCAAACCTGAAGAAAAGTCAATCGAACTTTTCTTTGGAGAATATTACGATACTGGTGAATCAGGCCTTAATTTTGCACCATGGCCACTCATTACGCATGAAGTTCTTACAGTCACTAGAGAAAATACTGAAGACATTGGCGTTGGAGGTAGAGGAGGAAGACAAGATGAAGGCTTGATGCTAACAGGTGACGAAAATATAGTTGATATTGACTTTCAAGTTGTTTGGAATATCTCTGATCCTGCAAAATTTTTATTTAACTTAGCTGACCCTACAGAGACAATCAGAGCTGTGTCAGAATCTGCAATGAGAGAGGTTATTGGTAGATCTGAACTGAGTCCTATTCTTAACAGGGATAGAGCTTTAGTAAGTGCCGATGTTAGAGAGTTAATTCAAAATATTTTAGATACATATAGTAGTGGTGTAAATATAGTTCGTTTAAATTTTGATAAAGCTGATCCACCTGGAGAAGTTATAGATGCATTTAGAGATGTACAAGCCGCTGAACAAGAAAGAGATACCTTAGAGAAAAAAGCGGATGCTTATGAGTATCAAGCACTTGCCCAAGCACGAGGAGAATTAAGATTTGATCCATCTTATGATGGTAATTGCCTAGTGAATGTTTTTGCAGCAGGTATCGTTAAAAAAGATAGTATTTTTTATTCTGGTGCAACTGGACCCGATCTACCTTTAGTTTATTTAGGAGCAAAAACAGGTAGAGACGGAATAGGTGGAGCCACAATGGCTTCGAATGAATTCAATAGTAAAAAGGAAAAGGAGAGACCAACAGTTCAAATAGGAGACCCTTTTATGGAAAAATGCCTGTTAGAAGCTTGTTTGGAACTTATGAATAATGGAGCAGTAATTTCTATACAAGATATGGGAGCAGCTGGACTTACTTGTTCAGCTGTTGAAATGGCTGGTAAAGGAAATTTAGGTGTATATCTGGAGCTTGATAAAGTCCCTGTAAGAGAAACTAACATGCACGCCTATGAAATGATGTTATCAGAAAGTCAAGAAAGAATGCTTATGACTCTTGCTCCTGGTAAAGAAAAAATTGCTAGAGAAATTTTTCAAAAATGGGATTTAGATTTTTCAATAATTGGAAAAACAATTTCTGAAGATAGATTTAAAGTTTATCATAAAGGGAAAATAGAAGCGGACTTACCACTACTGGCCTTATCAAATAATTCACCTGAGTATGATAGAAATTGGAAAATTAAAAATAAGATTACCACTTTACCTAGATTCAATTCTTCTACTGTCAATCCAATGGAAGCTCTTAAAATATTATTATCCAGTCCAAATCATTGTTCAAGGAAAGTAATTTGGGAACAATTTGATCATATGGTTTTATCTAGTACAATTTTACCACCAGGAGCCAATGCTGGGATTGTAAAAATAAATAACTCGGAAAAAGCAATTGCTTGTACTTTAGACTGTAATCCAAGATATTGTGAACAAGATCCCATATTAGGTGGGATTCAAGCAGTAACTGAAACTTTTCGTAATCTAGTCATTTCAGGGGCAAAGCCGTTAGCAATAACAAACAATTTAAATTTTGGTAATCCTGAGAAATCAGAAATAATGGGTCAAATTGTTGGCTGCATAAAAGGTATTTCTGAGGCATCGAAAGAATTGAACATGCCGGTAGTATCTGGAAACGTAAGCCTTTATAATGAAACTAATGGTTGCCCAATTTTACCCACTCCTACAATTGGAGGAGTAGGTATAATAAAAAATTTAAAAGAAATTATTAAAATAAAAGCAAAGGTGGGTGACTCTTTACTTTTAATTGGGGAAAATCCTAATAATCTTGGTCAATCTGCTTTTTTTCGAGAGGTTTTGAAAATTTCTGCAGAGAAAGCGGGCCCTGTACCTAAAATCAATTTTCAAAAAGAAAGAAAAATCTCAGAATTTATTTTTGAAATAAATAGAAGTGAACTTATTGTAGGTGGTCATGATGTTTCAGATGGTGGAATTTTACTTGCTACAGCTGAAATATGTATTCTTAACAATATTGGTTTTGTTTTTAACACAGATGACATAAATTGGCTTTTTGGAGAAAATCAAGGACTATATTTGATAGTTTGCGAAAAAACTAAGGTAGAATCTATTTTAAAGATGGCTCAATCAAATAGAATTTCTTTACAAAAATTAGGTTATTTCAATGACGGAATATTTAAAGTTGGAAAACAAACTTCTAAAATTGATGAACTAAAAACTATTTTTTATAATGGACTAGATGATTTAGTAAATTAGATTATATATAATACACAAACATATATTTGAACCTAAATGTTAATCAAAAGTAGGAAATACAATGGCAATTGATGGTATTGAAATTGAAAAACTATTAAAAGATGCATTTCCAACTGCAACAATTCAGGTTGAAGATTTAGCAGGAGACAAGAACCATTATTCAGCTGTTATAACGGCTAATGAATTTAAGGGCCTAACCAGAGTTAAGCAACATCAATTAGTATATGCAGCTCTTAAAGGAAAAATGGATGGTCCAAACGGAGCACTCCATGCACTTGCACTTACTACAAAAATACCGGAGGAAAAAAATGAATGAAGTTATAAATAATATAAAAAATGAAATTTCAGAAAATGATGTTGTTCTATACATGAAAGGAACTTCCTCAATGCCCCAATGTGGCTTTTCTAGTAGAGTTGCTGGTGTTTTAAATTACCTAGAAGTAGTTTATAAAGACGTAAATGTATTAGAAAATGAGGATTTAAGAGAGGGAATAAAGAGTTTTTCAGAATGGCCAACTATACCTCAACTCTATATCAAAGGTGAATTTGTAGGGGGATGCGATATTATTACTGAAATGGCTATGTCTGGAGAATTAGACGAACTCTTAAAAAAAAATAAGATTAGTTATAGTTCAGAGGCTGCAACAAAAATAAGGGAAGCTAATAAAGATTAGTTTTTTAGTTAAAATAATTCTTGTTGATCAGTTTCTTCCTTATTTATTTCACCGCTATTGTTTATATTTTCCTTTTCTTCAAGATCTACACCATCCTTTTCTATCAGAGTTTTTAATTTTTCATGAATGGATACTAGAATTTTAGTTACTGAGGTTTCATCAATATAAGGTTTAGTTAAATCTAATTTTTCTTTTTTTTGAATTTCATGATTTGAATTGGTTAATTCTTGAATTTGATTTTTTAAATTTAACGAGGCTGTATTAATTTCTAAAATTTCTTTGTTTTTTGTTAATAATTCCTTTTCAATAGTTTTTAAACGACCACTAACCATCAATCCAGCCATTAGTAAAAGTTTTACATCAGGAACTTTTCCAATAGCATTTATCATATTTTTAGCTTCTTTATTTAATTCCTCTGATGCAGCTAGAACATCTGTTTCTTCTCCAGGATTACAGGCTATTGCATATTTTCTTCCACCTACATTTATTTCTACTTCAGACATTTTCATCTCCCAAAACAGAATTCAATTCCTCCAAAATCCTATTCAAATTATCAAGATCTTTTTGATGTTCATTTTTGAGTTGATTCATCTTTTCTTTCAAAAGTAAATTTTCTTCTTCTAATTTACTTATTTCATTTGAGTCTATTTTTTTTGGAATATTTAAATCAGCATTTCCTGAATTAAATTTGGACAAGGTTGCTTCAATCTTTGAGATTGTATCATAGATATTTTTTTCTAATTCTTTAATCTCGTTCATTTTTTTGTCCTTATAATTTAAATTATTAATTAAATTCAAATTAAATCAATTATATTTACAGTTTTATTATAATAACAACAAAAAATTTATATTTTTTGAAAATTACATTGATTTATTTATAAAGATTTTTTTTTGAGAAGTAGGGTAAAAACTATTGTCAACAAATTTTATTAGATATATTTAATTTATGTGAAAATACAGCACACAAATTGAAATACTGGAAATTAAATGGATGTAGTCGATCTAAAGAAAAATTTTAAGGAGCATTGGGAAAAAGCAACAGCCATAAGAATGTTATCCATAGATGCTGTGCAGAAAGCAAATTCAGGTCATCCTGGAATGCCTATGGGTATGGCTGACGTATGTACTGTTCTATTTAAGAATCACCTTAAATTTGATCCAAATGATCCAGACTGGCCTGATAGAGATAGATTTATCTTATCAGCAGGTCATGGATCAATGTTGTTATATTCAATTTTATATCTTACGGGTTATAAAGATATCAGTTTAGATGATATTAAAAATTTCCGTCAAATTGGCTCTAAAACAGCAGGTCACCCTGAATTTGGACATATTAAAGGAATAGAAACGACTACTGGACCGTTAGGACAAGGTTTAGCTACTGGCGTAGGAATGGCTATTGCCGAGCTGATCTTGAGAAAAAAATGGGGCAAAAATTTAGTCGATCATAAAACTTATGTATTAGCAGGAGATGGATGCCTGATGGAAGGTATTAGCCAAGAATCGATAACTCTTGCAGGAAAACATGAGTTGTCAAACCTCATTGTATTATGGGATAATAACGGTATTACAATTGATGGTGAGATTCACAAATCTTGTGTTACAAATCAGATAGACCGTTTTAAATCATCTAATTGGTCAACATTCGAATGTGACGGACATAATCCAAATGAAATAGATGACGTAATTTCAAAAGCAAAAAAAAGTAATAAACCCTCATTAATAAGCTGCAAAACATTAATTGGTTTCGGATCTCCAAATAAAGCAGGAAAAGCTAGTGCGCATGGATCACCTCTTGGAGAAGAAGAAATTAAACTTATACGAGAAATTTTTGAATGGAATTATGAACCATTTCACTTACCTGAAGAAACTAAAAAGGCTTGGCTGAGCATTGGAAAAAGAAATAAAGTTATTAAAGAACAATGGCTTCAATATCTTAATAATATGTCAAAGAATAATAAAAGTTATTTTATTCAATCTATATCTGGTGATATTCCTAACTCACTAAAAAATAAATTTAATAGATTTAAAAAAACTATAATTGAGGATAAACCAACAATAGCTACCAGGAAATCATCAGAATTAACTTTAGCTGTAATCAACAAAAATATCCCGTTTACTATTGGAGGATCCGCAGACCTAACAGGATCAAATAATACACTTACTCCTGAACTTGGTATTTTTTCTCCTGAAAATAAAAAAGGACGGTATATTCATTATGGCATAAGAGAGCATGCAATGGCTGCGGCTATGAATGGTATATCTCTTCATGGCGGTCTCATACCATACGGAGGAACCTTTTTAGCATTCACTGATTATGCAAGAGGTGCGATTAGGTTATCTTCTTTGATGAAAATTAGAGTAATCTATGTTATGACACATGATAGTATAGGTTTAGGCGAGGATGGTCCTACTCACCAGCCTATAGAGCATTTAGCGATGTTAAGAGCAACACCAAATATGTTTGTATTTAGACCTGCAGACACTGTTGAAACTGCTGAAACTTGGGAAATTGCTTTAGAAAATAAAAATACACCCTCCACAATTGCATTATCCAGACAAAATTTACCTACAGTTAGAAAAAAGTATTCATCAAAAAATTTAACTAATTTTGGTGCCTATATTATAAGCGAAGCAACTTTGTCCAAGAAAGTTGTACTAGTTGCTTCTGGATCTGAGGTTTCCATTGCATTAAGTGCACAAAAAGAATTAGAAAATGACGGTATTGGAACAAGAGTAGTGTCAATGCCTTGCTGGGAATTATTTGAAAAACAAGATATAAAGTATCAAAAAAAAGTACTGACTTCTAACTGCTTAGTTGTAGGTATTGAGGCAGCTTCACCAATGGGTTGGGATAAATGGTTACATGCAGGTTGGCGAAAAAATAAAAATAACTTTTTTGTTGGTATGAACGATTTTGGAGCTTCAGCACCTGCCGGAGACCTCTATGAGCATTTTGGAATAACTGAAGAAAATGTCATAAATAAGGTTAAAGAAAACTTTAATTAAACCAAAAATTGAAAATTTAATGAATTTAAAGACACTAACTGATCATAATCTCACTAATAAAAAAATATTAGTAAGGGTAGATCTAAATGTTCCTATTGAAAATGGTGCTATATCTGATTCATCAAGAGTTGTAGGAATTATACCAACAATAAAATATATTCAGTCCGTAGGTGGAAAAACTATTTTAATTTCTCATTTTGGTAGACCAAATGGATCATATTTTAAAGAATATAGCTTAATACAAGTTGTTCCTTTGTTAGAGGAACTTTTAAATTTTCCTATAAAATTTTCTTCTGAGATTATTGGTGAAAATGTAAAAAAAACAATAAATAGCCTTCAAAAAGGTGAAATTCTGTTATTAGAAAATACAAGATTTTGCCCAGAAGAGGAAATGAATGATGAGAATTTTGCTGAAAAGTTATCTAGCTTAGGCGACATATTTTGTAATGATGCATTCTCTGCATCTCATAGAGCACACGCTTCAACTGTTGGGCTAGCTAAATTCCTTCCAAATTGTGTAGGTCATCACATGAAAAAAGAAATAGATACCCTAGAATTAGTTCTAAAAAATCCAAAAAAGCCCTTAACTGCAGTTGTTGGAGGTGCAAAAATTTCATCAAAATTAAATTTATTATTAAATTTAATCAAAAAAGTTGATTATTTAGTCATTGGAGGTGGAATGGCTAATACTTTTCTTTTTGCTCAGGGTATACAAATTGGAAATTCATTATGTGAGAAAGATCTAAAAGAAACATCTTTAGAAGTAATGTATACTGCGAAAAAAAACAACTGTGAGATTATACTCCCTGAAGATGTAGTTGTAGCCTCTGAGTTTAAAGCTAATGCTAAATACAATATCAAAGACTTAAATAATATAAAAAAAGACGAAATGATTTTAGATATTGGACCATCTACCTGTAAAAAAATTAATGAAATTTTTTCAATTTCAAAGACCCTTATTTGGAATGGACCTATGGGTGCTTTTGAATTAGAGCCATTTGATAATGGAACTATTGATACATCCCTTTGTGCAGGTAAACTTACTGAAAGTGGTAAATTGATTTCTGTTGCTGGAGGCGGTGATACTGTATCTGCTTTAAAGAAGTCAAAAGCTGATAAGAAATTTTCTTATGTATCTTTAGCAGGCGGTGCATTTTTGGAATGGATGGAAGGAAAAAGTTTGCCTGGTATTAAATGTTTATTATAGTATTATTTTAAATTATAATTTACAGAACTAAATTTTATAAATTGATAAATTTCTTTAATATAAATAAAAAATCAAAGATAATCCTAATAAACTTTTTAATATCAGTAAGTTTTTTAGTTATTTCATTTTATTTTACTTATAACGCTATTTATGGAAATAACGGTTTAAAAAAAAGTATAGTTTTGGAATTAGAGATTATTGAATTGAATAATAAATTAAATTCCCTTCAAAAAGTTCTTTTTAATATTGAAAAAAAAACATCGAGTTTAAGTAAAAAAAATTTAGATTTAGACTTATTAGATGAGCAATCAAGAAAAATTCTTGGTCTAATTAGACCTGACGAAATAATGCTTATTGAAAAATAAAATATCATTGTTAAATCTATAGTTTAATGTTAAACTAAATCATGATCAAAAAGAATAACCTAAAGTCACATCTCCATTTATACAAAAAAATGCTTTTAATTCGTAGATTCGAAGAAAAGGCAGGGCAATTATATGGAATGGGTAAGATAGGCGGATTTTGTCATTTGTATATTGGACAAGAAGCAGTGGTTGTGGGAGTAGATTCAGTCAAAAAAAAAGGTGATCAAGTTATAACATCATATAGAGATCATGGTCATATGTTATCTTGCGGAATGGATCCAAAAGGAGTTATGGCAGAACTTACTGGAAAAAAAAATGGTTATTCCAAAGGAAAAGGTGGATCTATGCATATGTTCAGTAAATCTGAAGATTTCTATGGAGGACATGGCATTGTAGCAGCTCAAGTTCCAATAGGAGCTGGATTAGCTTTCGCGAATAAATATAAAAAAAATCAATTTGTTTGTTTTACCTACTATGGTGATGGAGCAGCTAATCAAGGACAAATTTACGAAGCATTTAATATGGCTTCTCTTTGGAAACTTCCAGTTGTTTTTATTATAGAAAATAATCAGTATGCAATGGGTACGTCAATAGATAGAGCTTCCTCTACACCTAAACTTTTTACTAGAGGTGAAGCATTTGATATTCCAGGAAGGTTAGTTGATGGAATGGATGTTTTAGAGGTGAGTAAAGCAACAGAACTTGCCGCCTCTAATTGTAGAAGGGGAGATGGACCATATATTTTAGAAATGAACACTTACAGATACAAAGGACATTCTATGTCTGATCCAGCAAAATATAGAACCAGAGAAGAAGTTCAAAATATTAAAGATAAAAAAGACCCTATAGAAAATTTTCAGAAACATCTATTAAATGAAGGTTTGGATGAGGATGAATTTAAAAAAATTGACAAAGAGATAAAAGAAATTGTTTCAGAAGCTGCTGACTTTGCATTAGAAAGTTCAGAACCTGATTTAACTGATTTATATAAAGATATTTACTTGGATAATTAGTATTAAAGGGTTTTATAAAAATGAATAGCAATGAAATACTAATGCCTGCATTATCTCCAACCATGGAAGAAGGAGGAATTGCAAAATGGTTGGTCAAAGAAGGTGATATAATTAAAGCAGGAGATTTAATTGCAGAAATAGAAACTGACAAGGCAATAATGGAATTTGAATCTGCTTTAGATTGTAAAATTAGCAAACTACTTGTAGAAGAAGGAACCAATAATATAAAAGTAAATACACCAATTGTTAAAATTAACGACAACCATATTCCATTACCAACAAAAAATTTAAATAAAGAAAATGATAAAAAAAATAAGACTAAAAAAATTATTAATCCCCAAAATGATGTACATGACATCGATTTAGAAAAAAATGAAACCCAAAAAATATTAACAGTTAGAGAGTCTATAAGAGATGCTTTAGCTGAAGAAATGCGAGCAGATGAGAATGTTTTTTTAATGGGAGAAGAAGTTGCAGAATATCAAGGTGCATATAAAGTCTCTCAGGGTCTTTTAGACGAATTTGGAAGTAAAAGAGTAATTGATACACCAATTACTGAACATGGGTTTACCGGTTTAGCTGCTGGTGCTGCTTTTGGAGGATTAAAACCTGTAGTTGAATTTATGACTTTCAATTTTTCATTACAAGCAATGGATCAAATAATTAATACTTGTGCAAAAACGCTTTATATGTCAGGTGGACAAATGAACTGCCCTATTGTTTTGAGAGGACCAAATGGAGCTGCCTCACAAGTTGCAGCCCAACATTCTCAAGATTTTGCTCCGTGGTTTGCATCAATACCTGGTTTAAAAGTAATTCAACCATTTTCTGCAAATGATGCAAAAGGGCTTTTGAAATCCGCTATAAGAGATCCAAATCCTGTAATTTTTTTAGAAAATGAAATATTATATAATGACAAGTCAGCTTCATCAGAAATAAGAGATGAATTGATCCCCATAGGAAAAGCTAATATCTTAATTGAAGGTACAGATGTTTCAATTATAAGTTACGGTATAGGAATAAAGCATTCACTTATGGCAATAGAACTTGCTAAAGATATTAATATAAGTGTCGAGCTTATCGATCTAAGATGTTTAAGACCAATTGATTATAATACTGTTTTTGAATCAATCAAAAAGACCAACCGTTGCATCACAGTTGAAGAATGTTTTCCTGTTTGTTCTATAGGTAATCATTTATCTGCCTCCATAATGGAGAATGTTTTTGATTATCTTGACTCACCAGTTATAAATTGTACTGGAAAAGACGTACCTATGCCTTATGCTAAAAATCTAGAATTAGCTGCACTAATCACTCCCGAAGAAATATTTGAGAAAATTAAAAAAGTAACTAATTTGGATTAAAAAATATATGTCAACTCAAGTATTAATGCCAGCTCTTTCTCCGACGATGTCGGAGGGTAAATTGTCAAAATGGCTTGTTAAAGAAGGTGATGTAGTAAAAGCGGGAGATCTAATTGCTGAAATAGAGACTGATAAAGCAATTATGGAGTTTGAAAGTTCTGAAGATGGTACAATTATAAAACTCCTGATAAAAGAAGGGGTAGAAAATATCAAAGTTAATGAACCAATCGCAGTACTGGATACATCAAACTTGCAATCATTAAGTAAAGATGTTGATAAAATTGATAGAAAAAATATTGATGCTATAGAGAAAAAAAACAAAAATAATGAAAATTTATTAATAAAAAAAGAAGTCTCCTCTGAAAATCCCATAAAAAAAATTGATTCAAAAAAAAGAATTAAAATTTCTCCACTTGCAAAAAGAATTGCCCTACAAAATAACATAAATTTTAATGAAATTAAAGGGTCTGGACCATTAGGTCGTATTATCAAAGTAGACATAGTTAATTTAATTAACAAAAATGAGAAAATAAATTCGAACACAGTATTAAAACCACTTAAAACAGAGGAAGAATTTATTCCTCTGACACCTATGAGGAAGACTATTGCAAATCAACTCGGTAAATCAAAAAGAGAAATACCTCATTTTTATTTAAGAAAAAATGTCTATGTCGATACGTTGTTATCAGCCAGAAAGTTACTGAATGAAAAATTAGAACAAAAAAAAATAAAAATTTCCATAAATGATATTATTATCAAAGCTATTGCCCATGCTCTTTATAACATTCCTGACTGTAATGTTACTTGGGGTGAGGATAAGATAATCAAGTCTAAGTCTACTGATGTAGCATTAGCAATTGCAATTGATGAAGGTCTGATAACACCTGTTATCAAAGACATAAAAAACAAAAATCTGTCTGATATTAGTTTAGAGACAAAATCATTAATTGAAAGATCAAAAAATAGGAGATTAAAAGCTGATGAATTGAATGGCGGAACAATAACAATTTCTAATTTGGGAATGATGGGGATTGACAATTTTGACGCAATAATTAATCCACCCCATGGGTCAATACTAGCTGTTGGTAAAACACAAGAAGTTGTATGTTTTGATGAAAACGAAAAAGTTATAAAGAAAACTATAATTCAATTAACTTTATCTGTTGATCATAGAATGATAGATGGAGCGGTTGGCGCAAAGTTTTTAAATGAAATAGCATCTTTTTTGGAAGAGCCTATTAATTTTCTGGCTTAATTATTCATTAGTTATAATTTCATGATCCATTGATTTTGATGGTAAAATCTCTTTTGGAACTTCACCTACTATTTTTGCAGGTATACCAGCCACAGTTTTTCTCTCTGGAACATCGGTCAAAACCACTGAACCTGAAGCAACCTTTGCACAATCTCCTATTTTTATATTACCTAGTACTTTGGCTCCAGCACCTAGCAATACTCCGTTTCCAATTTTTGGATGTCTATCACCCTCTTCTTTTCCTGTTCCTCCCAAAGTAACTGAATGTAAAAGACTTACATTATCTCCAATCTTTGCTGTCTCTCCAATAACTATTCCATGTGCGTGATCCATCAATATTCCTTTACCAATAGTAGCAAAGGGGTGGATATCTACAGAAAATTTGTTTGATACTAACATTTGAATAAAATATGCTAAATCTGAGTTCCCTTTCTTTGAATAGAAGTTAGCTATTCTATAGCACTGTAATGCTTGAAAACCTTTATAATAGAGAACCGGATTGATGTGGCGTGTACAAGCTGGATCTCTATCAAAGTTTGCTAAAATATCCTCTACTGTGGAAAAAATTATTTTTTCATCACTATCTAAAGCAAAATCAGTAATTTTTTTGATCTCGCTAAATTCTATAAAACTACATTCTAAGTTATCTGCAACTAAGTAAGATAAACATTCCTGAAAAGAATTGTGGTCACTTATTTTTTTATCAATGAAATAATTTAGTAAGGGTTCTTTTTTTTTTATCTCAATCGACTCAAATATAATTTTTTCCCAAATTTCATCAGTTTTATTTGCAGCAGTTGATTTTTGCTTCATTTATTCTTACCTCAAGAATTTGAAAGAAAAACAAATACCATGTGAGGGGTAGTTAATTATTTTTTCCAACTAGTGATTTATACAACTTAACATTTTTATTATGTTCTGCAAGATTCTTTGAAAAGAAATGTCCTCCTATACCATTTGAAACATAATAATAGAATTTTGAATTAGCAGGGTTAGCTGCCGCTTTCAAAGCATCTTCTCCAGGATTACAAATTGGATTTGGCGGTAAACCTTTTATTATATAGGTATTAAATTCAGAATATTTTCTTAAATCAGATTTTGTTAGTGGACGGCCTAATGATTTTTTTCCCTGTGTTATACCATAAATAACAGTTGGATCAGCTTGCAGTCTCATTTTTTTTCTTAATCGATTATGTAAAACCGATGAAACTAAATCTAACTCATTATAATCTCCAGTTTCTTTTTCAATAATAGAAGCTAGGATTACTAATTCATGAGAATTTTTTAATTGATTATTTTTAGGTCTTTTAACCCAAATATCATTAATTTTTTTTGATTGTGCTTTAATAATTCTATTTAATAAATTTATCCTGTTTTCTCCTTTTTCATAAAAATAAGTATCTGGTGCTAAATAACCTTCAGTTGGAAAATCTGTAAAATCCAATTTACCCGATAACAAATTGTTCTCTTTTAAAATTTCATAAAAAGTAGCATTGTTCATACCTTCTGTAATAGTAATTCGATTTTGAACAACTTTTCCTAAATTTAAATGATCTAATAATTCTTTTATTGATAAAATACCGGGTATATTATATTGGCCTGATTTAATCGATTTCTCGTAACTGGAAAATTTTGCAAAAAATTCAAAAATTTCTTTATTTTTTATAATCCCTTTTTCAACCATTTTGCTTGAAACTACTCTTAAAGTATCGCCTTTATTAATAATTAATGAATAATTTTTAATTTTTTGCGGATTTAGATTTGGACGATAGTTTTTTAACAATTCCAAGGCAGGAAATAAAATTAAAAAAAAATACCAGCAGCAAAAAAGTTTGAAGTTATTGTTCTCATAAATAAACTAGATTTTTTTAAAAATTAAAGATGCATTTGTTCCACCAAATCCAAATGAGTTTGATAAAGCAATATTAATTTCTTTCTTCACAGATATATTTGGTGCTAAATCTAATTTAGTTTCTTTTGCAATGTTATTTAGGTTTATAGTTGGGGGTGCAATTTGATCCCTAATTGATAAAATACAAAATATTGCTTCAACAGCACCTGCAGCACCTAATAAATGACCAATGGAAGATTTCGTTGAAGACATTGTTACATTGGGGACATGCTCTGCGAGTAATTTTTCTACTGCACCAAGTTCAATTATGTCAGCCATTGTAGATGTACCATGAGCATTTATGTAATCTATATCTTTATAATGTAAGTTTGAAGAATTTAAAGCAGCTAACATTGATCTATAACCCCCATCGCCATCTTCGGATGGAGCAGTAATATGATGAGCATCCCCTGATAAACCATAACCAACTAATTCACAATAAATATTTGCATTTCTTGCTAAAGCATGTTGGTACTCTTCTAAAACTAGAACTCCCGCTCCCTCACCCATTACAAACCCATCCCTATCTTTATCATACGGCCTAGACGCAGTTTTTGGATTATTTGAAAATTTTGTTGATAGGGCTTTACAAGCATTAAAACCTGCAATACCTATTTCAGTAATTGGACTTTCGGAACCACCAGCAAGCATTACATCAGCATCACCATTAATGATTAATCTAGCAGCATCACCTATTGAATGAGCTCCAGTTGAGCAAGCAGTTGAAACAGCATGATTTGGACCTTTAAAACCATGTCTTATAGAAACTTGTCCTGAAATTAAATTTATTAGAGCACCAGGAATAAAAAAAGGTGAAACTCTTCTTGGGCCTTTTTCCTTTATTTGTACAGCAGTTTGAGCTATAGAACCAAGACCTCCTATACCAGATCCAATCATCACACCTGTTCGGTTTTTTTCATTATTACTTGATGGTTTCCAGCCAGAATCTCGAATGGCTTGTTCAGCTGCTGCAACTCCATAAAGAATAAAAAAGTCTACCTTCCTTTGATCCTTTGGATCCATCCATTCATCAGGAAAGAATGTATTATTTAAACCATCTCCAAACTTAATTTCACATGCATAATTTGTTGTATAACCATTAGTATCAAAACGGGTAATTTTGTCAGCAGCAGAAAAGCCATTCAATAAATTTTCCCATGTACCATTTACACAGCTTGACAAAGGACTAACCATGCCTAAACCAGTTACTACAACACGTCTCAATTTATTCCCCAAGAAACAAATTGAAAAAAACAGTTATAAAACTAAACAATTTTTGGTAGAAATTTATATATTTCATAAAAAAATATATCTTAACTCATTTTGTCGTTTATGAATTTAACAGCATCTCCAAATGTTTGAATAGTTTCGGCAGCATCATCCGGAATTTCAATATCAAATTCCTCTTCAAATGCCATAACTAATTCAACAGTATCTAAACTATCTGCTCCTAAGTCATCGATAAATGAAGCTTCTTCAGAAACTTTACTTTCATCAACATTCAAATGCTCTACTACAATCTTTTTTACACGATCTGTTATATCACTCATGCTACGAACCTCACCTGTTTTATTATACAATAGATTTGGTATTAATTATAAATAAAAAAATAATTAACGAATGGGAGAGCTATACACTTGTGTTAAATGATAAGCAATATATTTTTATTTTTTTTTACAAAATAAAAAAATACTTAACTCATATACATTCCCCCATTTACATGAATTGTTTGCCCAGTAATGTAATTAGAAAAAGATGAGGCTAAGAAAATAGCAGATGAGCAAATTTCAATTGGAAGACCAATACGATTCATTGGAATTTTAGATAATATTAAGTTTTTTTGGTTTTCGTTTAATTTTTCTGTCATATTAGTCTCTATAAATCCCGGAGCAATACAATTTACTGTAATTCCTCTAGAAGCAATTTCAGAAGCAAGAGATTTAGAAAAACCTATCAGTCCAGATTTTGCAGCGACATAATTAGATTGACCAGAATTACCAGTTAAAGCAACAATTGAAGAAATATTAATTATTCTTCCCCATCTTTTCTTAATCATTCCTCTAATTACGCCTCTTGTTAATCTCATAACTGAGGTAAGATTGATTAACATAACATCTTCCCATTGTTTATCAGTCATTCTCATAAAAAGGTTATCTTCAGTTTTACCAGCATTATTGATCAAAATATCCATTCCACCAAATCCATTTAAATATTCTATTAGTTTATTTGTTTCATCAACAGATGATAAATTACATTCAATAGTTTTACACTTACCATTCAGTTCTTTATTTAAAAGTGTAAGTTTTTGGCTACTGGTTCCTGTAATAAATACGTCGGCTCCATTTTCTAAAAATGATTTAGTTAGCTCTTTGCCGATACCGCCGGAAGCTCCGGTTATCAATATTTTTTTTCCAATAAAATCAAACATTAATTAATTTCCTATCTTAAACAAATCTTCAACTTTTGAAATATTTTCTTGCTCTACATCATCTACAATCCTTTTAATTAAGTTGCATAAAACTCTACCTGGACCAATTTCATAAATTATTTTAATGCCAGATTTTTTCATAAACAAAA
>CACHDI010000022.1 GCA_902578545.1 uncultured Alphaproteobacteria bacterium | reverse complement strand
CATAGAAATTAATTCTGCTTTTTTTGACTCCAATAATTTTTTGGCATCATCAGCATGTACATCAATCTTTACTCCTTCAGGAAATCTCACCCCATTAACTTCACTTGCTTCTAATATTTTAAGTGTCATCCAACCTTCTTTTGAGTCTTCAGTTTCATCTGAAATATCACTTTCAATATCTGAATCATTTTCCTCACCTAATTTATTATCTTTTACATATTTTTTATCAGCAATTTCAGAAAACCTCATTCTCAAGATTTCAACTCTTGCAGAAAAAATACCTAATTTAGTCCCTGTATCTGTATCATCAGTTATTAGAGCCTGTAGCTTAGTACTTAAAGCGTCTAGCGGTGTATCAGAGTATTTCTCAATAATTGCGTCTCTTATTCTCATTGTTTCAGGAGCTAGCTTAAGATTTTTTTTCTTACTAATTTCCTGTAATTTATCATTTTCCATCATTTTTCTCTTCATAATTGATTTTGGCATTCTACTTGCAAATTTCGATCCAGAAAACAAATTTTAAGAATTTTTGTGATATAGGAATTTAAGATAGGATGCCAAGTTTTACTGAACATTTAGGATTTCATGCTAGCGCTTTACAATTGAGATCTCGTAGAAATGAGATGTTAGCTTCTAATATTGCTAATGCAGCTACACCTAATTTTAAGGCTAGAGATTTAGACTTTGATACTGAACTAAAACGTATAAATAAAATTGGCAACATTCAAACTACTGATAATTCTCATTTTGCGAGTATTCAAAAGAGAATTGGAAAAGATAGTGTGTTTAGACTTCCAATTCATCCAAGCTTAGACGGAAATACCGTAGAAATGGCAGTTGAGCAAATGCAGTTTTCAGAAAACGTTATGCGATATCAAACTACTCTTTCTTTTTTAAACAATAAAATATCTGGACTACGTTCAGCAATAAAAGGTGAATAATGAGTGATATTAAAAACATCTTTGATATCTCAGGAAGAGCAATGTCTGCTCAACTTACTCGTTTGAATACCGTTGCATCCAACCTAGCCAATGCTAATAATGTTTCTGGCTCCATAGATAAAGCCTATAAAGCTATTAAACCTGTATTTGAAACAAAGTTTGCAGACAGCTTAAGACAATCAGGACTTGCTAGTGTTGATGCTGTTCAAATAAAAGAAGTAAACAGACTTCCTGAAAAAATATATATGCCAGAACATCCTCAAGCGAATGAAGAGGGTTTTATATTTAATGCTGCAGTAAATGTAGAAGAAGAATTAGTCGAAATGTTGGAAGCATCAAGACAATATCAAAATAATATAGAAGTTGTTTCAACATTAAGAAATTTAATGATGCGAACAATCAATATGGGAAAATAATTGAAACCTGGAGAGAATAAATGTCAACTATAGATCCTAACTCAACAGCTGCACTAAATAAAATCTTGGAGAAGATTGGTGTAAAATCAAATGATGAGACTTCTTCTTTAAAGAAAAAGGATACTTTGGGCCAATCGGATTTTTTAAAATTGATGACTACTCAATTACAAAATCAGGACCCTTTTTCTCCCATGGAAAATGGTGACTTTATTGCACAAATGGCACAATTTTCAACTGTAACTGGTATAGCTGAAATGGGTGAAAGTTTAAAAAGTTTGTCTAATCAATTAGGCGAATTTAGAATAGCAACAGCCACGAATTTATTAGGACATTCAGTCCTTGTTCCAGGAAATAAAGTAAGGCCAAATTCTGAAGGAGAAATTCATGGTGTCTTAGATCTTCCAAGAGCCTCTAGTGCAACAAATGTTGTTTTTTCTAATTCTGCCGGTGAAACAGTTCACTCTATTGATTTAGGATCACAAGCATCTGGTTTAGTGGGTTTCAGTTGGAATAATATACCAGAAGATATTCTCAGTGGTGATAATTTGTTAAAAGTAGAAGCATTTATGAATGGAGAAAATGGAAGATCTGGAGTTACACCTTCAGTATTCGCCGAAGTATTAGCAGCTTCTACTGGAGATGCTAATACAGGTGTGGTTCTTGAAGTTAAAGATTATGGAAATATAAACGCTGCAGATGTAAGAAAATTTAGATCAAATAATCTTTAATATAAAAAATATATACATAATTGGAGTAAATAAATGTCGTTTTATACAGCACTTACAGGATTGAATGGTTCATCAGCAGATATTTCTGCTACCTCAAATAATATTGCAAACGTTGGAACTACTGGCTTTAAAAGAAGTCGTGCTGAATTTGGTGATATTTTTGCTACTTCACCTTTACAGAATTCATCTTCATCTATTGGTTCTGGTGCAATTCTTAAAGGTGTTAAACAACAGTTCACGCAGGGTAATATTGCATCATCTCTTAATGCTTTAGACTTAGCTATTTCAGGACAAGGTTTTTTTACATTAAAACCTTCCCTAACATCAGCACAAACTGTTTATACAAGAAATGGATCACTCAATGTTGATAATGACAGATACGTTGTTGATTCTGCTGGACAATATTTAGTTGTTTATCCCGTGAATGAAGACGGTTCTGTTACTGCTAAAGATCTTTTAAGCGCTGTCCCTCTTCAATTACCAATTACATCTGGAGATCCTAAAGCTACAAGTAATATTTCTTTAGGCGTAAATTTACCTGCTACAGCAGAAGTGGTAACATCCAGACCAGAATTTACAAGTGGAGGGTATAATTTTAATCCAAATGATCCAAGTACATTCACTAATTCTACATCAATTACAATTTTTGACGATTTGGGTAATCCAACAATCGCAACTATGTATTTCTGTAAAACACAAGCAGCATCAACGAGTGATCCAACCAATAAATTTGATACAAAACTTGTAATTGGAGATACCATAATTGATCCTGATTTGGTAAGTGCTGTAGATGATACCGGTCAGCAAATCTTTATTGATAAGTTTGGTGCTCAAACAACATCAGTTCCAGACGATAACTACTTTATTGAAGGAAAAGGATCTGCCTTATATAAATTAGACGATCTTCAACAACAGGTTCCCTCTCAAAGTGCTAATATAAAAGGTGCCCAAAGTACTTTTGATTTTGGTGAAGAAGGCGATAAATTAGTTGAAGTTGTTACTGATCCTATGCAATTTAATGCAACAAGAGAGGCTGGCTTAGTAACAGGAAGCAATGTATATTGGGGTAAAAATTTTCTTACCTTAAATGTTGATAATGGTGACCAACCAGTCAATATTGATATACGTCCTGGCCAGTATAATGCAGCACAACTTGCAGCTGAAGTAGAAAGAGCTATCAATGAGGCTTATGGAGATGATAGAAAGATACAAATTGTTAAAAATGTTGATGATGATTTAAATATCAATCTTTTCAAACTTACAGCCGATGGAACCTCAGACGCGTTAGACACACCAATTACAGTAGATCTTTTGGGATCTAGTTATGTTACTGATATTGAAGGGATTTCATTAACTGGTGCATCGCCAGATTTTACAAAAGAACAATTTTTAGCGCATTCTCAAGCTAGAATTAATGCTGCTATGAACAATTATGCAGTTAAAGCATCAACAGATGTAGTTGATAAAGCAACCCAATTAGGAGTTAATACACAATTGTTTGCAAGAAGTGTTGGAAAAGCTGGAAATATTTTAACGCAAACTGAAATAATTCCAATTACTCATAATACTATAGATGGAAGTGGTAATTTAGCTAATTCTTCCAAATTTATGCTTCACTCTTATTTTGGAAATAAACCTGAACTTACTGTTTATGATAGTCAAATTGTAGCTGGTGACAATGGCAGTGGTCAAAGTGCTGTATTTAATGCAGCTGAAAATACGCTGACGTTAACTTTAGCAAATACAACAGGACTTACCGCAAATAGTAAAATTAGAATTGCAGGAAAATTTACTACAGCAGAAGAAGCAATAGGAAATAGTAATTTAAACGGTAGAGAATTTACAATCTCCAATGTTACTACAAATACTATACAAATTAACACAACTGGTCTTGGGTTCCCTGATACAGACTTTGTATTAACATCAGGTGTTGCTGCAGACTCGGCTCTAAGTGTTCTTCACTCAAAATCTACTAATGTTGAGGCCTTTTTTGAGGGTGCTGAAAAAGTATATCAAGATGCTCCTATTAATTTCAGTAGTAAAAAAATAGTTGTTAGAGAAATAGGTGATGCAAAACATAGTTATACAAACAAAGAAGTTATAGCAAAAGGTGCAACTAATGGAATTTTTCAATTTGGAAACGGTAGTTTTGGAGGTGTTAATTCTTTAAAAACCCTTAAACTCGAAGCTGCAGATGTATCAACTTCAACTGATTGGGTGGATGAAAAAAATCCACCAATAAAAGTAAATTATGATACCGTAAACCAAAGGCTTAGTTTTGTAGTTGATAGAACAGTTCTTGGAACAGGTACGAATAGTAATTTTAATTCATTTACCGTTTTTGGTTCTTCTTTAGCAACAAGTACAAATAATTTAGGTGTACCCTCACAAAATGATGCATCCGAAGTATTGATCAGAGGTGGTGAGGTTCTATTTACCAATACATTTGTAGCTGATGGTGAAGAAATACAATTAAACGATAAGAGATATGGAATAAAAGTAAATTATAATAGTGATACAAAAGACTTTACATTTGCCTCTGGTACAACTGGTGAAGCAATTGCTGCTAATGGTGCTTTAGGAGTTACTGAAACTCAAAAAGCATCAAATATTGAGGTTGGAAGGTATTTATTATCAACTTCTGATGGGAGTGTAGTTGACGTAACTGATCATTTTGGTGGAAATAATGATCTAATGGGAGTTGGAATCACAAAATCTGATGCTGTATTCACAGCTGGTAGAGGAATTGCTGCATCTGCAGCACAAGTTGTTGGAGCAGCAGCCAAAGAAAAACTGACAGAAGTTTTTCGACTATCAAGTATAGGTGGTGAAAATATATTTAATGTGTCAGTTAATGGTATTAATGGTGTTATAGAAGTTCCACCTGGTTTTTATGTGGGTTCTACTTTAGCAGAAGCACTACAGGAAAGAATCAATCAGATAGCTGATCCAACAACAGGTGAAACCGTTGGTGGAGTGGTTGTTAAATATGATCCAAATCAGAATAACTTTACATTTACGACTGGAACAACTGGAGATTCTTCAACTATCAAGGTTAAAGGGACTACACGTTTAGGTTTGGATGACGTTCCTTTGGGTGTAGGAAATGTTCCTAAAATATTTAATTTAGTTCAAGCAACAAACTCTGACGGAATTGCATTATTCGTTGATGCTAGTGGAAATGTGGTTGAAACACCCCCAGAAAATCTAGTTGAAGGCTATTTTCCTTTATATATTGATGAAGGAGAATTAACTTTTGACAAAAGTGGTAAATTAGTTAGTCCAAAAGAAAAGGTACATTATGAGAAGCAACAAGAAGGTTTTTCAATTTCTCTAGATATTGACTTTGGAGCTTCTACTCAGTTTGCACAACCATTCTCTGTTTTATCTGTCGATCAAGATGGCTTTACTTCAGGAAGACTAGATGGTCTAGAAATTGATGCTGCTGGAACAATTAGAGCTAACTATACAAATGGACAAAACAATCCACTAGGGAAAATAGTTCTTGCAAACTTCAACAACCAAAATGGTTTGAAACAAATAGGTAATGCCACCTATGTGGAAACAGCTGTATCTGGATCACCACAAGTTGGTGAAGCTGGTGCAGAAGGTTTTGGAAATATTCTTTCAGGTTCATTAGAAAGATCAAACGTAGACATTACCGAAGAACTTGTAAACCTAATCACTGCACAGCGAAACTTCCAAGCATCTGCAAAAGCAATTGAAACAACAACTACACTAACTCAAACAATTATTAATATCAGACAGTAGCATTAATTATTTAAAGAGAATTTTGAGGAGACTTTTTTATGGATAGAATGATCCACACAGCATTAAATACCTTAAATAATCTTTATATGAATAGAGCTGTTAAATCTCAAAATTTATCCAATCTAAATGTGCCAGGATTTAGAAGAGATATGGGAACTACTTTTTCTTCAGGTTTCTTGACTGAAGACAAAAGATTTGATGCAAGAATTTTTGCCCTTCATGAAGGTGCAAATGTTTTTTCAGCTAATCCGGGCAATCTTTCTGAAACAGGCCTCGAAACTGACGTAGCAATAAGAGGTAGTGGTTTTTTTATGATACAGCCTGATACAGGTGGCCCAGCTTTATCTAGACGAGGTGATTTTGAAGTATCAAATCTTGGTGAACTAACAGATGGCGCAGGTGCAAAAATATTAGATAATAATTTAAATCCAATTAATATCCCTCCAAATAGGAGAATTATTGTTTCGGAGAATGGAGATTTATTTATAGAACCTTTAGGTGAACCGGAAGGAACTAGGGTTTTGGCTGCAACTATAGGATTAACTAGTGGTTCAGAAGAGCCTCTGCATAAAGACACTGATGGTGAAATCCGATTAGTTGCTGGTGGAATTCCTGCAGCTGACCAAAATGTAGTTCTTGCACAAGGTTTTATTGAAAATAGTAATGTGAATGCTATTGAAGAACTTGTAGACACCTTAAGTCAACAAAGATTATTTGAAGTAAATGTGAAATTTATCTCACTATCTGAGCAAATAGATGAAGGTGGTGCTAGTATTATGAGGTTACCTCAATAGTATTGGCATGAGCCTTGCACATCTCTCTTGAATTTAATTTAAGAGAGGTAAAAAATGTCAAGTAGTTCTATGCATGTTGCAAAAACTGGTTTGAATGCACATCAAACTAAAATGCAAGTAATTGCAAATAATTTATCAAATGTAAATACAAGCGGATTTAAAAGAGATAGAGCTAATTTTGAGTCATTACTTTACCAGATAAAAAGAGCTAGTGGTGAACAAACTTCTGTTGATACAAACCTTACATCAGCATTTGCTGTAGGAACAGGTGTTAGAGTAAATAATACCCAAAAGGTTTATACACAAGGGAGTTTAATAAATACCGATAACGCTTTAGATATGGCCATTGATGGAGCTGGCTTTTTTCAAGTTTTGCTGCCTGATGGAAGAATTGGTTTCACACGAAATGGCGCTTTTACAAGAAACCAAGATGGAGTTCTTACCACACCAAGTGGTTATGTTTTACAGCCTGAAATAGCAATTCCAGAAAGCGTAACACAAATTAATGTATCCTCTGATGGAATTGTTAGTGTTCAAGTTGCAGGTCAGGTTGCAGCTGAAGAAGTAGGACAGATTACTCTTGCTGATTTTGCAAATCGTGCTGGGCTACAACCTATTGGCGAAAATTTTGTAGTAGAAACAAATGCAAGCGGTGCTGCTGCAGTTGGTAACCCAAGGGATGGTGGTTTTGGAAAACTAGTCCAAGGTTCCTTAGAAGGATCAAATGTTAATGTCGTTCAAGAATTAGTGGATATGATTGAAACGCAAAGAGCTTATGAAGTTTCTTCTAAATCAATTTCTGCATCTGACGAAATGATGAGATTTATTGCTCAAAACTTATAATCCAAAATAAAAAAAATGATAAAAAAAATTAAAAATAAAATTTCATTTTCAATAATTGCTTCAATAATGCTAGCAAGTTGTGCAAGTCATGTAGAAGATAGAGCTTCAATTGATTTTGAACCTATAATTCCTGAAAATATGAATTTACCAAATCAAAATTCTAATTCAGGAGGTATATACAATGAGTCAGGTGGAGGCTTATTTGCTACTGATAGAAGAGCAGGTCAAGTTGGAGATATTTTAACAGTGGCTCTTAGTGAAGATTTTACTGCCTCTAAATCCCAATCTGCTACAAGTGCAAAATCAGATTCATTTAAGGTTGATTTACCAAATTTATTAGATCCAGGTGGAGACCAGGCTTTATTAGATAGTGGAGCTGAAACAGCATTTTCTGGATCTGGATCAGCTGCACAAACTAATTCTTTACGTGGTGAAATCTCAGTTACCGTAATGAGAGTTTTTTCTAATGGCAATATGGAGATAATGGGACAGAAAAAATTACATCTTAATAACGGTAATGAGTATGTCAGATTAAGTGGTATGATAAGACCTCAAGATATTTCAGCAAATAATGTAGTTCAATCTAGCCGAATAGCAAATGCCAAAATAGCTTACCTTGGTGTTGGGGATATAGCAGATACTGGACAAAAAGGTTGGTTAAGTCGAGCATTATCGAGTATTTCACCACTTTAAACACAAGGGGCACATAATGGTTAAATGGTTTTCTTTAATAATAATCTCTCTTCAGATTAGCTTAGTTCACTCTTTTGGATATTGTGACAGGCTAAAGGACTTAACTTCAATTGCAGGAATACGCTCTAATCAGTTAGTTGGTTATGGAATTGTAGTAGGTTTAAATGGGACAGGGGATGGAAATATTGGACTTACTTTGCAGTCAATGCAATCTATGGTTTCAAGGTTTGGCCTAGTAACCGATACTGCCGGATTAAATGGAGCAAATACTGCAGCTGTTATGGTTACTGCTGATATGTCAGCTTTTTCTAAACCAGGACAAACACTTGATATAACAGTATCCACTCTCGGAAAAGCCAGCTCCCTAAGAGGCGGTACTCTCTTGATGACACCCCTACTTGGTGCCGATGGTGAAACTTATGCGATAGCCCAAGGTAATTTAGTTGTTGGGGGTCTAGGAGTAACTGGCCAAGATGGTTCATCAGTAGTTGTAAACATACCAACTGTAGGTAGAGTTCCAAGAGGAGCTACCGTTGAAAAATTAGTAGAAACACCCTTCTTAAAATCTGACAATATTATTTTGAACCTCCATCAAGGTGATTTCAGTACTTCCTTAGAAGTATCTAACGCTATAAACGAGATTTTTGGACCAGATGTATCTGTACCATTAGATGCATCTTCAATAAAAGTAAGATCACCAAAAGATCCAGCCCAAAAAGTTGCGTTTGTAAGTCTACTAGAAAATATTGAAATAGAACCGTCTAGACCTAAAGCAAAGGTCATAGTTAATGCAAGAACTGGTACTATTGTAATAGGAGGAGATGTTAGAGTTACTCCTGCAGTTGTTACGCATGGTTCAATGACAGTTCGGGTCAATGAAGATCAAAATGTAAATCAAAACAATAATATAGCAATGAATTCTGATCAAGTCGTAGTAACTCCTGGAGATGCGACAGTAACACCAGACACTGAAATTGATGTAGATGAAGAAGTTGCTAAAGCATTTATTTTTGATCCTGGCGTTGAATTATCTGAAATTGTGGAATCCATAAATGCCGTAGGTGCAAGTGCATCGGACCTAGTAGCCATACTTGAAGCCCTTAGAGAGGCTGGTTCATTGAGAGCAGAATTAATAATTATTTGAGGTGAATCATGTCAAATATTAATAATACTAATATACAAAATCAAACTGCTTTCTCTTTATATGAAAGGAACCAAAAAGACTTACAACTCACTCAAGTTGCAGAGGAGTTTGAAGCTCTTTTTGTTTCACAAATGTTAAAACAAGCTCATAAGAGTAAATTAGCTGAAGGTATTTTTGATAGTTCATCTCAAAAAACTTATCAGTCTCTCTTAGATCAGGAGTGGAGTAGAAAATTATCAAATAATGCCAGTTTTGGTATTGCTGAAGCTATAAAGCTACAATTTAAAAATCAGATGAATGCCTTAGAAACAAAGTCAGATGTCTAGTCTATTTGATATTGGTAAAAGTGGATTACAGTCTTATCGTCAATCTCTGGCGGTAACAGGACAAAACATAGCCAATATTAACACTGATGGATATAAAAGACGTGAAGCTAATTTAGAAGAAATCACTGCAAGCCAGGGTGGTATTACTGGTATAGCTAACCAGTCCGGGTTAGGTGTAAGAATAGAAGCAATAAGAAGATCCTTTGATGCCTACTTAGTTGATAGGAATAGAAGCGCGAATTCTTATTTTGAAGCTGAAAGTTCCTTTCTCAATAAATTAAAAGAACTAGAAGATATGATGCTACCCACTGACTCTAATTTGGGTATAGTGATGGGAAGATTTTTTAATTCTTTACAGGAAGTTGCGGCATCACCTGGTGATGTCGCTCCAAGAACTGTGGCTATAGAAATGGGTGACTTGATGGCAAATACTTTCAAGTCAACAGCACAAGTTGTTGAAGATGTTAAAAAAGGTATATTTAAGCAAGCAGATATTGATATCTCATCTATAAATACTTTGAGCAATGAATTAGCGAATATAAATAAAAAACTTTTGGCTGCAAGTGGATCTAGTAATAATTCCCTACTTGATAATCGAGATGTAGTTATAAACGAAATTAGTAAATTGATAGAGGTTACAACTGACTTAGATACGAGAGGTACAGCAACTGTCAGATTGGGTAAATCCCAAAATGGACCAATACTAGTTTCTAATACTACTAGTAATAGAATGACAGTTGAGGAAAATCTTGGTTCATTATCTTTTTCTATTTTTAGTGGTGGAAAAAATACACCAACTTCCCAAATTGTAAATGGAAGCTTGAGAGGCTTAAGTGATGCCTACAGAATGAGCCATACGACACTTGGTGATTTAGATGAAATGGCATTTGTATTCTCAAACACATTAAATGCTCAACATAAAGAAGGACTTGATTTAAAGGGATTAAAAGGAACTAATCTATTTATATCAAAAGGATTTGAATTAAGCCAAGGAATGGCAAATTTGGGCACATTTTCAGCAGAATTAGAAATATTAGACATTCAAAAGGTTATTCCAACAAACATTACTATTAGATATGATTCTCAAAATGAGGTCTGGAATGCTTTCGATGAGATAGGTACAAATTTAGGATCAGGAACGAACAGTATTAATCTTTCTGGTATGAGAATTAATTTCTCTGGTTCACCTAGAAATGGAGATGAACTTTTTGTATTACCATCAGAAGGATATGCGAAAAATTTAGAGTTTTCACTTAAAAGTGGAGATCAAATAGCAGCTGCTGCATCTAATTTAGTTTTTTCTGATGTCAAAAATAACTCTAATGTTGAACTAATTATTGAAAAAACTACCCCTACTCAAAATACACTTAATGTAATAGAAAAAGTTTTATCAAATTCTATGAGCTCAGTTGGAGCCTCTAATTTTGTCCGGAATGGGGCAATTGCATATATTCCGGCAAACAGTTCAGCTACTGAAATAGTAAGTCTCACTCAGCAAGCACAACTTACTTTTTCAATTCCCGAGCAAGAACTAAAAAATGCATCTTCTCTTAAAGTTAGTATTGATGGAGGTGCAACACATATTTTTGATATTTCATTTGCCACTAATATGCCTGGAGAAACTGGATCATGGAAAGATATTGAAGAAATATCTGACCGTTTAAACAGTGGGACTATAAAAAATAATACTAATCAAACCCTTCAAAGTTTAGGAATGCAAGCTAGTGGAAAGGGAGGTAACTTAACTTTATCATTAGCATCTGGCGCTTTCAACAGTGATCAAAATTTACAACTTTTTTCTAGTTCAATTGGCAATACTAGAGCATCAATAAAATCACGTACTTCAGCCTCAGATTTACAAATATTTACAAAAGAAGGTCGTCATCTTGCAGGCTCTCCATTGTCTAATGATGAAATTGCTGAATTTTTAACTTTAGGAAATGGTTTTAATAAAGGTGCTACTTATAGAGGCGATTATCTCAATTCATTAGATGGAATTGGTTACCGTGGGATGTCTATTGAAAGAAATAGTATTAACTCAGATCAAACAATCTCTATTGGCGGTGATGGAACTTCCTCTCAGATTGTAGTTGGGACAACCCTTCTACCTTTCAGTCCAACAAATGATTGGAGCATGAAACTACCGGGATCAAAAGAATTAAAAATACCAGCTGGATCTTCAGCAAAATATGCTTCAGAGTTAATAACAGATAATTTGTCTCAAACAGGTATTAATGCAACCGCAAATACTAGAATAGAATTATGGCATGAGGGATCTGGTGGAACAGTAAAATTTAAACTAGGTGCCAAAAGTAATGAATACGCAGAAATAGAGGCTGTAGTTTCTTCAACAAGTTTAACTTCACTTGCAGAAAAAATTAATCAATACATTCCAAAAACTGGCGTTACTGCAACAGTCTCAAGCAGTAATGGAAGAATTATTTTGGAAAGTGAAAATGGTGAAGACATTAAGCTCTATAATTTTGATTTTGATAATAAGTCAGGTAAGACAATTTCTACCAGATTAACTGATAGATTTTCTAAACCTTTAGGGAATGAAGTTCTTTTAGGATCAACAACTGGAGGAACAGGTGGTGTTGCAAAGTTTGCAATGTCAGGGTCTTTTACAAATGATCAAACAGCTGTTTTTGTTCTTGAGGGAAGTACTTTTACTTATACAGCTAATGGGAGTGAAACTGCAGCTCAAGCAAGAGATCGTTTGCTTACTAATCCAGGATCAGGTGAATTCCAGGGTGCAAATGGTGAAACAATTAAAGAAATTTCATCAGGTGTTTTACAAATAACTGATAAGGAAGGAAAGCAATTATTTAAAATTGAAAGTGACGGAACCGCAACTGGATTAAAGGTAACAGAAAGTAATCCTGATGGTACTTTCACAGTTTCGGGATTAGGAGGCAATGTACCACCTAATACAGTTACATCAGTTACAACCTCTGTAGCAGGAACTGATTTAGATGCAGCTAGATATTGTGGAGAACTTTTACTTAGATCTAGTTCAGCTTTTACAGCAGAAATTGCTGGCGTTAATAAAAATAGTTCTGAAGATAAAAGATTTGGCGGGTTAGCAACTATTAAATCAACAACAACAGGTGAAAAAAGTTCCATAACTTTTAATTCGATAGATGGAGTTGATACTAATAGTTCAGATCCAAATGGACTTGATGCAGTTGCTGCAGCAGGTTCTTTTACTATTTCACTTCCAACAACTGGAACAGGGTCCTCAATAAGCTCAACCGTTTATACTAAGGACATTAAAACTCCAACTCCAGAAAATGTTGCAAAAGCTATTCTAAAGGATATTAGAAATAAAGGAACGGTAGCATCTCTTTCTGGGATTTCAGCTATTGGGGGTCAGTTGGGCGTTTCAAAATTTTCTATGTCTGGAAGTTTTACTAATGACCAAACAGCTGTTTTTTCAATCGAAGGCAGTACTTTCACCTACAGTGCTGGAGGTAATGAAACTGCTGCACAAGCAAGGGACCGATTACTTACCAATCCTGGAGCAGGCGAATTCCAAGGGTCAAATGGAGAAATTATAGAAGTCATTTCTACAGGAAAACTAAAAGTCTCTGATAAAACTGGTAAATCTTTATTTACAATCGAGTCTGATGGAACAACTACTGGATTAAAATTTACAGAATTTTCAGCTGATGGAAGTTTTGGGATAACTAACTTATCTGGGAATGTACCTCCTAATAACTTAACGACACTCACATCTCCAGTTGCGATGACACTTCCTGACCAAGGTGATAATGTTTCAATTACATACGAAGATAAAATCTATCAATTAACAATTTTTTATCAAAATCCAGAGACTAAAGAAAATCCAGAAATTATGGTTAGTGGAGGAGAAGAAGGAAGAATATCTGCATTTTACGATCAAGATGGAAGGCTTCAAATTGCAGCAACAGAAGGAACTATATCCGGTGATCAAATTCAAATAAGTAGTACAACTAGAGTAGCAGGTAATGAGGATGCGGCTAAACGATTTGGACTAAGGACTAATGTTACATTTCCAACAAGAACCCTATCAAGTAGTTCAATAACTTTATCCAACAAAGGATCCGACTATCCTAAGACTTTAGCAACTACTCTTAATGGTGTTTCTATCAATGTAACACTTTCTTTTGATGGAACTAATTACTCTTTAAATTCTTCTAACACTGCCTTGTCAGCAGTTTTTTCAGATACTCTGTCAGGAACAACAACAAATGCCTCCAATAAAATACTTCTTAGAACTTCATCAAATTCTGGTGATTTAGTTCTTCCGACTGATACAAATACTGAAAATTTGGGATTTAAAATTCTAGATTATAAAATAGAACTTTCTGGTAGTAATTTGGATGTAACATCAAAAAAAGATAAAGTACTTCAAGTAAGTGCCTCAGGAACAAGCATTGCTGAAAATAGAATTAAGTTATCTAATTTACCAAATGAAGATTTAATAGTTCTTTTAACTGGAACTGGATCAAGAAAATTAGCAGCTAATTATGACTTATTACCACAAAACTCCTTCGTTCCCGAAGAAGATTTCACTGTAAAAATCATGGATGACCAAAGCACACAAATTGAGATTTTTGATAAGAACTCCGGTCATTCAATAGCAACTAGAATTTTAGACGGTTCACGTGCAACCGAAGCTATTGGACAAAAGTTGCAGTTGACAGGTAAAGCTTCGAAAGATGACCAATTTTTTATTGCTCCAAACAAAAATTCTGCCGGGGATGCAAGAAATTTGGATGCCATATTAGCGAAACAAAACTCAGATGCCTATGCAGCAGGTAGTGGAACATTTCAAGAAATTTTTGCACAAATAGTATCAAAAGTAGGCTCTAACGTTAATGCAGCAAATTTGTCAAAAGATGCAGCTGAAGCTCAAAAAAATGCAACTGCTGAAGCTGAAGCACAATTTTCTGGTGTTAGTCTAGATACTGAAGCTGCAAATTTAATTGAACAACAACAAGCTTACCAAGCTTCGGCACGAATATTGCAAACTGCTAGAGAGTTATTTGATACTTTACTACAGTCAGTTTAATAAAAAATGCAAATTAGTCAGAAATTATTTAATCAACAAGCTATTAACAATTTTTCAAAGCTTGATGCTGAAATTCAGAAAATCCAGGAAAAAGTTTCAACTGGAAAAAATATCTTAGCTGCATCTGATGATCCAGTAAATGCCGTAAGTTTGTCAGTAGCAAATGAACAAAAAGAACTATTGCAAAGATATACTCAAAACGCCGATGCAGCCGATGCACGTCTATCCTTAGCAGATGTAAGCATACAGGAAGCAGTAAATACACTTCGACGAATAACTGAATTGTCCATACAAGCAGGAAGTGGAACCGTCAATGAAACAGCCATTTTAAAAGAAGTTGATGCTCTTAAAGAAGTTGTAGTAGAAATTGCAAATAATAGAGATGCACAAGGTCAGGCTGTCTTCTCAGGATTTAAAACTAATCTTGTCCCTTTTTTAAAAGAATTAGATGGTAGCGTAAGCTATGCAGGCGATAGAGGTCAACATACAGTACAAATTTCAGAAAGTATGAAAGTCAAAACATCTATTGATGGGGGAACAACTTTCATGGCTGTCCCAACAGAGTCTGGAGTAAAATCTGTTTTTGAGATTATAGATAATGCGAGAAATGCGGTTAAAACTGCAAGTCAATTTAAAAGACAAGGTTCGGCGACTGGACATGCAGAACTCAATTTAGTTTTACCACCAGATCCACAAGAATGGAGTTTTTCATTAGTGGGGAGTAAAGGTGGTGTATCTATAACTTCTACTGTTGCTGAAGGTAAAGTTACAAATTTGGTAACTGAAATAAATAAAAATACAGAATTTACTGGAATAACAGCTACTGAGAACACAGAAACTGGTGCCATAACCTTAAAAGAAAATTTCGCTGGAGAAATTGTGATGAAAGACGTCAAAATTAAAGGTACAGATTTTAGTACTGATGACGTTACCTCATTTGTTAGATTTGATAGTTATGATGGTATGGGAAATTTGGTTGGTGCCACAAGACATATAACTGATACCGATCAACTTATTGCATCTTCAGTTAACTTTTTAGAAAATGCTACCTCACATCTTGGTGATCAATTAGCAGTCGTTGGCGCCAATATGAATAAACTTAGTCAACAAAAAGATATCTTAGCAGAGCGTCAAATTCTCGTCACTGAGAAGATAGGAGATTTAGGCGATGCAGATCTAGCTGAGCTTATTACAAGACTTCAAGCTCTAATTTTAAGTAAAGATGCCTCTCAGGCAACCTTTTCTAAGATTGGACAACAAACTTTATTCGATTTTATAAGGTAAAAGTCATGTTTTTGAAAGAAAATAGAAAAATTGGCACGAAAAATGCAGGATTATACGTAACAGAAACCGGTCATTACGACCATAATATCCTTGCGAATGTAAAGGTGATGATATGACGAATATATTGACGAATAGTGCAGCTTTAAAATCTTTGTACCATTTACAAAGAAATGAAGGTACGGCAACACAAGCAACTGAAAGATTAGCTTCAGGAAAAAGGCTTAATAAAGCAGGTGATGATGCTGCAGGAGCTGCAATCGTAAATAGGATGACATCCCAAATAAATGGTATGGAGGTAGCAATTCGGAACGCAGGAGATGCTATATCAATGGCACAAACTGCAGAAGGTGCTCTTAACGAAGTTTCTGAAATTCTTCAAAGAATGAGAGAACTTGGTGTTCAAGCAGCAAACGGAACTTATAGTGGAGCAGATAGAGTTGCACTTAATGAAGAAATAGGTGCTCTTAAAAAAGAATTAATTCGTATATCTGAAGCTACTCAATTTAATACTTCAAAATTATTAAATGGTACATTTCAAGATACAGAATTTGAAATTGGATATGATGAAAGTCCACAACATACACACACTCTCTCTATAGAAAACATCAAACCGTCTGCCTTGGGTATTTGGTCAAGTTCTACTCAATTAGAAAAAACTGCAACTGGTAATGGTACAGTGACAACAGCTGGTGTGATTACAACGGACGCAACTCATGGTTTTGAAAAAGGTGATATTATCACGTATGAATTGCCCTCTGGTGCAACACCAATTGCTGGATTGGTATCTGGAAGACAGTATAAAGTATGTAATCCTGTAACTGCTAATACTTTTGGTTTAACTAATCTAGAAAATACGCCTGATAATCAAGCAACCGATGCTAAAATCATTGCTTTTGGCGAAGCTACAAAATTTACTGGTTTAGGAGCGAAATTTCACCTAGCTAACATTGCAGGTTCCCCTTCTACAACAGCTTCCAACACAACAACAGCTTTAAGTTCTCTAACGACTAAAGACGAGACTCTAAGGGTCTATGGATATGTAGGAGATGCTACTATTAGTTACGCAACAGGTGCAACTTCAAAAGAAATATCAGAGGCAATTAGTGCTCAAAGTGGTATTACAGGTGTATCTGCATATGCTGAGACAAATGTTAGACTAACAGTTACGCCTGATGATAATGCTAATTCAAGTACAATTATTTCTTTTAATCTAACAGGTATGAACGATACTGCTAAAGTTATAAGTTCTACTATTAATTTCGGAACAATTGATGGCACAGGATTAGCTGATCTATCTGATTTAAGAGACAAAATTAACGGTTTTACTGGTGATACTGGTATTCAAGCTAAATTATCCGCTGATAAAACTACTTTAGATTTAAGGTCACCTGATGGATATGACATTTTAATTGATAAT
>CACHDI010000021.1 GCA_902578545.1 uncultured Alphaproteobacteria bacterium | reverse complement strand
AACATACCGAAGTAATAATTGAAAAGTTTTAGTTGGAGATATAAAGATGGATATCCATGAATATCAGGCAAAAGAGATTTTAGCAAAGTTCGGTGTAGGTGTGCCGCCAGGAGCTCTTGCATACAGTCCAGAACAAGCCGCATATAGAGCTCGAGAGCTTGGAGGTGATACTTGGGTCGTCAAAGCACAAGTACATGCAGGTGGTCGAGGAAAAGCTGGAGGTGTTAAGGTTTGTCATAGTGATACGGAGATTGTGGAAACTTGTGAAAATCTTTTTGGAAGTAAATTAGTTACTCATCAAACGGACTCTAACGGTAAAGGCGTTTATCGAGTATATGTAGAAGGCGGTGTGCAAATAAATAGGGAAATTTACTTAGGTTTTGTTTTAGATAGATCTTCGCAAAGAGTTATGATTGTCTCCTCTGCTGAAGGAGGCATGGAGATTGAAGATATTTCTGCTAACAAACCTGAAAGTATTGTAAGATCCACAGTTGAACCAGCAGTTGGATTACAAGATTTTCAATGTCGGCAAATTGCTTTTAAACTGGGTATTGATCCAGTTTTAACTCAAAGTATGGTTAGGACTTTGCAGGGTTGCTACCGTGCATTCCGAGAGTATGATGCAACTATGGTTGAAATAAACCCTTTGGTAGTTACCGAAGATAATCGTATTCTTGCATTAGATGCGAAAATGACTTTCGATGATAATGCACTTTTTAGACATCCCTATATCTCAGAATTACGTGATAAAAGCCAAGAAGATCCAAGGGAAAGTCGTGCTGCTGACAGGGGCCTGAGTTATGTCGGATTAGAAGGTAACATTGGGTGCATCGTCAATGGGGCAGGTCTAGCTATGGCAACAATGGATACAATTAAATTGGCTGGTGGTGAACCAGCTAATTTCCTTGATATTGGAGGCGGTGCTACCCCTGAGCGTGTCGCAAAAGCTTTCCGTTTGGTAATGTCTGATAATAATGTTCAGGCCGTATTGGTTAATATTTTTGCCGGTATTAACCGGTGTGACTGGGTTGCTGAGGGTGTGGTTCAGGCTTTGCGAGAGGTACAGGTGAATGTGCCAGTTATTGTCCGTTTGGCAGGTACTAATGTAGAAGAAGGACAAAAAATCCTGGCTGAGTCAGGTCTCCAAATTATTAGAGCGACAACATTAATGGATGCGGCAGAACGTTCGGTCCAAGCTTGGCAGAGTTATTCTGTTAAAGAAACAAACAAGGGTGCAATGTAATGAGTATATTAATTGATAGAAATACACCGGTAATTGTTCAAGGTATAACTGGTAAAATGGCTCGTTTTCATACTGCAGATATGGTGAAATATGGTACTAATGTTGTAGGTGGGGTTGTTCCCGGAAAAGGTGGTGTGGAGGTAGAAAGTCTACCAGTATTCGATACCGTTGCTGAGGCTGTTGAAAATACAAGTGCGGAAGCAAGCCTAGTATTTGTTCCTCCGCCCTTTGCTGCTGATAGCATAATGGAAGCTGCAGATGCTGGAATAAAGTATAGTGTATGTATAACTGACGGTATTCCTGCGCAAGATATGATACGAGTGAAACGTTATATGTATAGATATCCAATAGAAAAACGCATGGTTTTGACTGGTCCAAATTGTGCAGGTACAATTAGTCCAGGAGAAGCTTTACTTGGAATAATGCCTGGTCATATTTATCTTCAAGGGACTGTCGGTATTGTTAGTCGCTCAGGTACTTTGGGGTACGAAGCCGCTGAACAGTTGAAAGCACATGGTATTGGAGTTTCTACATCTGTGGGTATTGGTGGTGATCCTATAAACGGTTCGTCCTTTAAAGATATTTTGCAACGCTTTGAAGAGGATGATGATACTCATATCATTTGTATGATCGGTGAGATAGGTGGTCCACAAGAAGCAGAGGCTGCAGCACATATAAAAGAACACGTTAAGAAACCTGTTGTTGCCTATGTAGCAGGATTAACTGCACCAAAAGGCAGAACTATGGGGCACGCTGGTGCAATTATTTCTGCATTCGGTGAAAGTGCCAGTGAAAAAGTAGAGATTTTATCGGCAGCAGGTGTCACGGTTGCTCCAAATCCTGCTGTTATCGGTGATACTATTGCTAAGGTTATGAAGTAATTTGTTTAGGTAGGAGTAACACTCTTTAAAGATATTTATACAAAAACACTTATAAAATTTCTTTAAAGTCTAAAGGCTATTGTTTTCGGATCTGGCGCACCGGGGAGGATTCGAACCCCCGACCCCCTGATTCGTAGTCAGGTACTCTATCCAGCTGAGCTACCGGTGCCTAGATTTTCTATATTATATGATTTTATCAATATGCAACACTTAAAAATATTTATTGAGCGATTATTTAATATTCGAATATTTCCATATTATGATAGTGATGCTAATGAAGAAGTATATAAAAACACAGTGTGGTTTAGATAAATACAAAGAACTAGAGCTTAAAACTGGTATTTATAATCGTCTACGATTTTATTGGTTTGTGTTTTTTGCTTCTATGAGGGATTATTTCGGCAAAAAAGAAAACTAATAAATCTATTAATTAATGATCTTTATGATTATTCATCTTCATACTTGAAGCTTTTTCTACTTGAAACTCAACTTCAATATTTCCTAATTTTTTAAAAACTAAAGTTACCTTTTTATCCATATATTCTTCCAAAGGTTCTTTTAAGGCCGTAAACATTATATGTAAACTTTCTTGTTCAAATACTACTGAACTATTGGAAGGAATTAATACCTTTTCAATATGCTCCATTGTAGCTAGCCCATTATCGTCAATTTTGCTCTTATGTATCATTGCATTAGCGAAATTTGTTTTAATCGTAATAAGTTCATCAGCTTCATTCGTCTTGTTAACAATAGTAAAGTATCCTACTGCAGTTTTCATTTTTGAACCAAAAATTGGAATCATAGGATGCTTAATAGTAATGCCTCCTAATTCAATTTCATGGGCATGAGAAGTAGTATGGTAAATAAAAAAAGCAGAAGCTGTGATTATTACAAATAAAAATTTTGACATCATCTTTTTGAGTATAACATTTTTTTGTTAGTTAAAGATATAAACAATGTTATTAAATAAAAAAAACATTGCTACTTTCAAAACTTTGTTATCATAATTTACAATGTCCTGGTTAAGGAGATTGTCTGTTGACTATTCCAAAATTATTACTAGAAGTACAAAATAGAAGATCTGATATCATTCAGTTAACATCTGATCTAATAAAAATTCCAACAATAAATCCTCCTGGCACAAATTATAGAGAAATATGTGAATTTTTGTCTAAAAGACTTAAAAAATCAGGATTTGATGTAGATATAATCAGAGCAAAGGGAGCTTTGGCAGATACAGATAAATATCCTAGGTTCAACTTGGTTGCCCGTCATGAGGGTACTTATTCCGGTCCGTGCATTCATTTTAATTCCCATATAGACGTTGTTGATACAGGCCATGGTTGGACTAGAGATCCTTTTGGTGGATCGATTGAGGGAGATAAGATTTTTGGTCGAGGTTCATGTGATATGAAGGGTGGATTAGCTTCAAGTATTGTAGCAGCAGAAGTCTTTATTTCAATATTTCCAAAATATTATGGTGCAATAGAAATATCAGCAACTGCTGATGAAGAAACTGGTGGTTATGGAGGAGTAGCTTGGCTAGCTGAAAAGGGTTATTTCAATCCCAAAAAAGTACAAAGTGTTATTATACCTGAACCATTAAATAAAGATAGAATTTGTCTAGGACATAGAGGAGTTTGGTGGTCAGAAATTGAAACTAAAGGCAGAGTTGCACATGGATCTATGCCTTTTTTAGGAGATTGTGCTATTAGGCATATGGGTGCAGTATTAGAAGAAATTGAAAATAATTTACTACCAAAACTCAATACAAGAAAAACAATGATGCCAGTAGTCCCAGAAAAAGCAAAAAAATCTACTCTTAATATTAATTCTATTCATGGAGGTTTAGAAGAGGTAAATGAGAGCTACAATGGTTTACCAGCACCTCTAGTTGCAGATAGTTGCCGAATGATACTTGATAGACGATATCTAGTTGAAGAAACATTAAAAGAGGTAAAGTTGGAGATTTATGAAATTCTTGAAAAAGTCAAAAAAAATAGACCAAGTTTAGAGTATTCAGTTAAAGATCTTTTTGAAGTTAAACCTTCTTACACTGACCCTAAATCTAACATAGTACAAACAGTCGAAGACTCTATTTCTGAGATATTAGGTGTAAAACCAGAATATGTTGTTTCTCCAGGTTCATATGATCAAAAACATATTGACCGAATTGGTAAGTTAAAGAATTGTATAGCTTATGGTCCGGGAATACTAGAGCTAGCACATCAGCCTGATGAATTTATATTAATTTCTGATATGCTGGATTCTGCAAAAATAATGGCCATGACTATAAGTAAATTATTAAATGAAGATGTAATTAACTAATCATAAAAAGGGAGGATTTTATGAAAATATTGAAACCGTTATTTGCAATAATAATCACTTTAATGTGGATGAGCCCACTTTATGCTGAGAAAAATTCTGTTGTAATTGGTATGCAATTGGAGCCACCTAACTTGGATCCAACAGGTGGAGCTGCTGCTGCAATAGATGAGGTTGTTTACTCTAATGTATACGAAGGTTTGACTAGATTTCGGGCGGATGGGTCTGTTACACCAGGTTTAGCTAAGTCATGGACTATATCTGATGATGGGTTAGTATATACATTTCAGCTTCAAGAAAATGTAAAATTTCATAATGGTAGTGACTTTGATGCGTCTGACGTTAAATTTTCAATAGATAGAGCACGTGATGAAAATTCAACCAATGCTCAAAAAGGTCTTTTTAAAGGCATAAGTTCAGTTGATGTTGTTAATTCTAGTGTTATTAAAATTACTCTTTCAAATCCTAATGGAGGATTCATTAGAAATTTGGCTTGGGGTGATGCCATAATTTTAGATCCAGATACAGCTAATAGTGCAGCTTCAGAACCAAATGGTACTGGACCGTTTAAATTTTCAAAATGGGTTAAAGGAGATAGAGTTGAACTAGTAAAAAATAATGACTATTGGGGTGAAGCTATTTCTTTGGAAAAAGCCTCATTTAAATTTATTTCTGACCCAACTGCTGCCTTTGCAGCATTAATGGCAGGTGATGTAGATGCATTCCCAGTATATCCTGCTCCTGAAACTTTGGCACAATTTGAAGCAGATCCTAATTTTAATGTTATTGTTGGTTCTACAGAGGGAGAAACAATTCTCTCAACAAATAATAAATCAGAAAAGCTTAAAGACGTTAGAGTGAGAAAGGCCATTGCTCATGCTATCAATAGACAAGCGATAGTTGATGGAGCTATGTTTGGTTTTGGAACACCTATTGGAACTCACTTTGCTCCCCATCATCCTGATTATATAGATTTAACTTCTCAGTCAAATTATGATCCAGAAAAATCAAAATCTCTTCTTTTAGAGGCAGGAGTAAGTGATGGTCTTAATCTTTCCTTAAAACTTCCACCACCTTCTTATGCTAGAAGAGGAGGTGAGATTATTGCTTCTCAATTAAGAGAAGTTGGTATTGAAACCAAAATTGAAAATTTAGAATGGGCTCAATGGTTAGAGCAGGTTTTTAAAGGTAAAGATTATGACTTGACCATTGTAAGCCATACTGAGCCAATGGATATTGGTATTTATGGAAATCCAAGTTATTATTTTCAGTATGATAGTCAAGAATTTAGAAATCTTATGGACGCTCTAAATTTAGAGACAAATGATCAGGAAAGAAGTAGAATACTAAAAAATGCTCAGAAATTAATTGCTGATGATTACGTAAATGGATATTTATTTCAACTTGCCAAAACAGGTGTAGCGAACTCTAAATTAGTTGGCTTATGGAAAAATTCTCCAACCCAAGCCAATGATTTAACAGGAGTAAGTTGGAGCAATTAATTCAAATAAACTATTAATTCTAAGAAACTTGAGCTAATTATTTTTAGTTGGCTCAAGTATTTGTTTATCAAAAACTGAATATATAACTAAAATGTCTTCATACTTTTTTTCAAGATTAAAAATTTTAATATTAAGTCTGTTTTTTGCATCTTTAATTATTTTTTTTATGATTGAAATTATACCTGGTGACCCAGCATCTTTCATGCTTGGTATAAATGCAGAACCTGAGACGGTTGATGCTTTAAGAAAAGAACTAGGGTTAGATATTTCAACATTTGAAAGATATTTTAATTGGATTACAGGTATGTTAACTGGAGATTTTGGGGTTTCATATACTTACAGGGTTCCTGTATCAGAATTAGTTATGGCTAGAATTGGTGTTTCAATTCCTCTAGCCTTATATGCGATTTTCTTATCAACCCTAATAGCTATTCCAATTGGAATTTTTTCTGCTTCTAATCATGGTAATTTTAAAGACTTGTCATTCATGGGATTTACCCAACTAGGCATTGCTATTCCAAATTTTTGGTTTGCAATGGTTTTAGTCCTTATTTTTTCAATTTACCTCAAATGGTTTTCAGCTGGAGGAGTTCCAGGTTGGGATAAGGGTTTTTTTGTTAATTTAAAAGCATTGACATTACCAGCTTTTGCTCTTGCTTTACCTCAAGCCTCTATTCTAGCAAGAATAATGAGATCTGCTTTAATTGAGACTTTAAGTCAGGATTATTTTAGAACCGCAAGAGCTAGTGGTTTAACTTTTTTTCAAGCTGTAAAAAAACATGCCTTTAGAAATGCTTTGATACCAGTTTTAACCATAATAGGATTACAATTCTCTTTTCTTATTGCTGGAGCAATTATTATAGAAAATGTTTTTTTTCTGCCTGGCATTGGTAGATTAATTTTTCAAGGAATTGTTCAGAGGGATTTAATTGTGGTCGAAAGTGTAGTTATGCTTTTGGTTTTTTCAGTTATCATTGTTAATTTTTTGGTTGATATGGCTTACTTGTATGTCGATCCTAGATTACGGGTAAAAAAATGAAATTTCCAATTTCTTTCATTTTAGGGTTTTTATTATCTTTATTTTTTTTAGCAATAACGGTCATTTCTTTTTTTTGGGTACCTTATGACGTTGAGACTTTAAATATAACTAATAGGCTAATGGAACCTAGTTTTGAAAATCTTTTGGGTACTGATCATTTTGGAAGAGATATCTTTTCTATGATAATGATTGGAGGACAGACTTCTTTATCTGTTGCTTTAATTGCAGTTGGCCTAGGATTATTTTTTGGTGTTCCTTTAGGTTTAATTTCGGCTTCATGGCGTGGTTCATTATTAGACGATATTATCATGAGAGGAAATGATCTTATCTTCGCTTTTCCATCATTAGTTATTGCTATTTTAATTACTGCAGTATTTGGCCCTTCTGCTTTAAATGCAATTTTAGCAATAGGTATTTTTAATATTCCTGTTTTTGCAAGAGTCACTAGGGGTGCAGCAATATCAATCTGGACATTAGCTTTTATTTCTTCAGCAAGAATTGCTGGGAAGGGATCTTTTAGAATTTCTTTAGAACATATTTTACCTAACATATTAAATTTGCTTATTGTGCAAGGAAGCATACAATTTAGTTTAGGTATTTTAGCAGAAGCAGGCCTATCATATGTTGGTTTAGGTGTACAACCTCCTACACCTTCATGGGGAAGAATGTTAGCTGACAGTCAGACTATGATATCATTTGCACCCAACTTAGCTTTGTTTCCAGGCATTACAATTATATTAGCAGTTTTGGGATTAAATTTACTGGGTGATGGAACAAGAGATTTGATTGATCCTAGGCTGAAGGACAAAATTAAATGAGTTTTTTTTCTATAAAAAATTTAAATTTACATATTAGAGAAAAAAAATTACTAAATGATATTTCATTTGATTTAGATAAAGGTGAAGTATTAGGGATAGCAGGGGAGTCTGGTTCAGGTAAAAGTCTCACTGCACTGTCAATTTTAAATTTACTTCCAAACTTTTCTAGAAAAACTGGTTTTATATATTTTGATAATAAATGTATCAGTGATTTCACTGATAAAGAAATGTGTAAAATTAGAGGTAAAGATATCTCTATGATTTTTCAAGAACCAATGACGGCATTGAACCCCCTAATATCCATTAATGAGCAAGTTGCAGAACCATTATTAATACACAGTAATCATTCAAAGAAAGAAGCATTAGAAATTGCCACTTATTATCTAGAAAAAGTAGAATTACCAAGAAATTTATTAAATGATAATGTTTATCCTCATGAATTATCTGGAGGTCAGCAGCAAAGAGTTTTGATAGCCAAAAGTCTTGTTTTAAAGCCAAGGATCATAATTGCAGATGAACCTACTACTTCTTTAGATGTTACTACGCAAAAAGGTATATTAGATTTACTAAAAAATCTTGTTAATCAAGATGGTATCTCTCTATTACTCATAACGCATGATTTAGCTGTTCTTGCTCAATGTGCACATAGCGTAGCAATTATGAAATCTGGAGAAATTCTAGAAATAGGAAATTTAGAGAAAATTTTCAAAACAAAAAAACATCCTTATACTAAAAAATTGTTAAATTCAGTAAATTATTCTCCTACCAAAAAAAACACTTCGTCAAAAAACATTTTACTCTCGGTAAAATCAGTCAGTACAAGTTACTATAACAGTCAAAGTCTTTTTTTTACAAAGCAAAACAAATCAAATATTCTTAATGATATTAGTTTTGAAATTTATGAGGGTGAAATCTTTGGAGTTGTTGGAGAATCTGGTTCAGGAAAATCAACATTAGTAAAAACAATATTAGGTTTGCAAGATCTTGAAAAAGGCGAAATTTTAATAAAAAATAAAAAAATAAAAGCAAATAAATTTGACGATCTAAGTATTCGTTCTATGATGCAAGTAGTTTTTCAAGATCCTTATGGTTCTTTTAATCCAAGGCATCGAATAAAAAGATTAATTTCAGAGCCACTTTTTCTTCTGAATACAATTCAAACAAGAAAAGAAATTGATGAAAAAGTAAACTATGCTTTAGAAGAAGTAGGTTTAAGTCCAAATGACTCTAATAAGTTTATTCATGAATTTTCTGGAGGACAAAGACAAAGAATAGCTATTGCAAGGGCTCTTATTATCAAACCAAAGCTTTTAATTCTAGATGAAGCTGTTTCTTCCTTAGATGTATCAATTAAAGCCCAAATTTTGGATCTTCTTGTAGAATTAGCTAATAGATATAATTTAACTTATTTATTTGTTAGTCATGATTTATCCGTAGTACAAAACATTGCCAATAGGGTGATTGTTATGAAAAGTGGTGAAATTGTAGAACAGGGAAAAGCCAAACAAATATTAACTGAACCCAAAAAAGATTATACTAAATCGTTAGTAGAAGCTATACCAATAATCTCAAGAAGACTACTTAATGGAGGTCAAATTGCTAAATGACAATTTATGGTACCCAACTGATAAAATTTTTATAAATGGTCAATGGAAAGATTGCCATTCTAAGAACAGACTTCCTATAGAAAATCCTTCAAATGGTGAAGTTATTGCTGAAATTTCAGATTCTTGTGATATTGATATTGATGAAGCTGTAAACTCAGCATCAAATGCTTTGAATAATTCTTGGGGGGATCTAACTGCCTCTGAAAGAGGCAGACTTCTTTTGAAATTGTCTGAATTAGTTAGAAATCGTATAGATAATCTAGCTATAATTGAATCATTTGATGTTGGTAAACCACTTAAGCAAGCAAAAAGCGATGCCTTAGCATTAGCCCGTTATTTTGAATTCTATGGAGGGGCTAGTGATAAAATAATGGGAGAAACCATTCCCTATTTAAAAGATTATACTGTATATACATTGAGAGAACCACACGGAGTTACAGGGCATATAATTCCTTGGAATTACCCTATGCAAATTATTGGACGCACTTTAGGTGCTTCTTTAGCGATGGGTAATGCGTGTGTTTTAAAACCTTCTGAAGAAGCGTGTTTAACTGCTCTCGCTATTGGGCAGCTCGCCAATGAAGCTGGTTTCCCAGAAGGTTCAATAAATATTGTTACTGGATTAGGTGAAAAATCGGGATCAAGCTTAATCAAACATCCTGATATTAATCATATCTCATTTACAGGTTCTGTTGAAATAGGAAAAAAAGTTCAAACTGAAGCTGCCAAAAATTTAATACCAGTTACGTTGGAGCTAGGAGGTAAATCTCCTCAAATTGTATTTGAAGATGCTAACCTAGAAAAAGCTTTACCTTTTTTAATTAACGCAGGAATTCAAAATGCAGGTCAAACATGCTCAGCATCTTCAAGAATTTTGGTTTCTAAGAAAATATATCCAGAACTAATAGAGAAAATGTCTAAATTATACTGTAAACTTAAAGTTGCACAGGCCATAGATGATAAGGACTTAGGTCCAGTTATTTCTAGTAGACAAAGAGAAATTATAACAAATTATCTTAAGCTATCAAAAGACCTTGAATGTATTTCGGAAGGCAAATTTGAAACGAACCTACCTGAAAAAGGCTATTATGTTTTACCTAAACTTTTTGGAAATGTTAAATATTCTCATAGACTTGCTCAAGAAGAGATTTTTGGTCCAGTCCAGGTTGTTATTCCTTTTGAAGATGAAGAAGATGCTGTAAAGATTGCAAATAGTACAAAATATGGATTAGTTGCTTCAATCTGGACCTTGGACGGTGCAAGACAAATGAGGGTTGCTAAAGCTATAAAATCAGGTCAAGTCTTTATAAATAATTATGGCGCAGGTGGTGGTGTAGAACTACCATTTGGAGGAAAGGGTTACTCTGGCCATGGACGTGAAAAGGGATTTGAAGCTTTATATGGTTTTTCTACTTTAAAAACAGTTGCTGCACTACATGAATAATAAGAGGAACTTTAATTATGAAGTTAAAAAATAAAATTGCGATAGTAACTGGAGGGGGATCTGGTTTTGGTGCAGGTATTGTCAAAAAATTTATTCAGGAAGGTGCCAAAGTTGTCGTTGCTGATATAAACTTGGAAAATGCTAAGAAAGTAGCAATGGATACTGGTGGCTTTGCTGTTGAAGTAGATGTATCTAATTCATTAAGTTTTAAAAATATGGTGGATAAAACTTTAGAAAAATTTGGAAAAATTGAAATAATGGTAAATAATGCTGGAATTACGCATTTACCCAATTCGATGGAGAATATCAGTGAGGCAGAATTTGATAAAATATTTGCAGTAAATTCAAAATCTGTTTTTTTTAGTGCTAAGTATCTTGTTCCAAAAATGACTTCTATTGGGGGGGGGAATATTCTTAATGTTGCATCAACTGCTGGTATCTCTCCACGTCCAAATCTCAGTTGGTATAATGCAACAAAAGGCTGGATGATTAGTGCAACAAAAGCAATGGCTATAGAATTAGCCTCAAAAAGAATAAGAGTAAATGCTTTAGCACCAGTAGCAGGAGAAACACCTTTATTAAAAAGTTTTATGGGAGGAGATACTCCTGAAAAACGAGAAAAATTTTTGTCAACAATTCCAATCGGAAGATTCTCAACACCTAATGATATGGGTAACGCAGCATGCTTTTTATGTTCTGAGGAAGCATCTATGATTACTGGAGTAGTACTACAAGTTGACGGTGGGCGTTGCATATAATGAGCTTTTTGACTCCGGGAAAAAAAAATTTAATAACTGATGTGAAAGGGCTTTATATTGGTAATTCTGAAAATGAGTTGATTAATACAGGTTCTACAATTCTTACTTGTGAAGATCGATTTGTTGCAAGTTATAAGGTCCTAGGTGGAGCTCCTGGCACAAGGGAGACTGATTTACTAGAGCCAGATAAACTTGTTGAAAAAATCGATGCTTTAGTGTTTTCAGGAGGTTCAGCATTTGGACTAGAGGCTGCATCTGAAACTGTTAATCTTTTGCGAAGAGATAATAAAGGATATTCAGTTAGTAACACTAAAGTCCCAATTGTCCCCAGTGCAATAATATTTGATCTCATTAATGGCGGTAATAAAGATTGGGAAAATAATCCTTATATTGATTTAGCTCAAAAAGCCTATTCTGATATGAGCTCAAATTTCAAAATTGGATCATATGGTGCTGGAAAAGGAGCTACAGCCGGAAATATCAAAGGTGGTTTAGGATCCTGTTCTCTTTTGATAAATAATACCTACACAGTTGGGGCATTAATTATTGTTAATTCATTTGGAAGTGTTGTTGTTAATGATGCACCTCACTTTTGGGCCGCTCCTTTTGAATATCAAAATGAATTTGGAGGACTTGGATGTTCGAATAAATTTGAGCCTTATAAAGAAATTGCAAGAACATCACCAGATGATTTTAAGAAAAACACAGTTATTGGTGTTGTTGCAACTGATGCTGATTTATCCAAGGCACAATGTAAAGCGTTGGCTACAGTTGCACATGACGGTATTACAAGAGCAGTTTTCCCATCACATACAACTTTTGATGGTGATTTGATGTTTGCTATTTCTACGGGAGAGAAACAATTGAAAGAAAATTTCAATGATATCTTGGCAATTAATCAGGCAGCATCTCTTTGTGTATCAAGATCTATTGCTAGAGGAGTATACCATGCATCCAATTCAAAAAGTGATATATTTCCTTCATTTAAAAACAAATTTAAAATAAAGGTATCATAATTTGTTTAAAAATTTTTCACAGGATAGCCAATATTCTTGGTTTAGACTTATAATAACTTTTCTAATTGGTACATCTCTTAATATTGGAATGTGGGCGATTGTTATTGTTCTACCTGATATACAAAAAGAATTTAATTTTAATCGAGGAGAGGTATCAGTTTTATTTTCATTTACTATGGTAGGATTTGCATTAGGAAATTTTATTTTAGGTAAGTTAGTTGATAAGTTTGGAATAGTTTTCACTCTCTTGTTTTCTGCTTTAACAGTAGTGTTTGGTTTTTTTGTTTCTGCTATAAGTCACTCATTTTTGTTACTAAGTTTCTGCCATATAATGATCGGATTTGGTACAGCAGCAGGTTTTGGACCACTTATGTCAGATGTATCGTTTTGGTTTTCTAAAAGACGTGGAATAGCAGTAGCGGTAGCAGCTTCTGGAAATTATTTTTCAGGTATCATTTGGCCAACTCTAATTTCTAGTGTTTTTGTAAATTTATTTGATTGGAGATTTTTATATATTTTATTTGGTTTAATTGCTGTTATGTTAACAATACCACTATCATTTCTTTTAAGAAAAAAAATTGATAATAGCTATCTAGATAAAGAAACTAGGGAGGCTAACCAAAAACTTTCTGATAAATTTATATCTCCCCGATTACTCTTATCAATTTTAGTATTAGCAAGCATTTCCTGTTGTGTTGCTATGTCAATGCCACAAATACATATTGTTGCTTTATGCGTTGACCTTGGTTTTAGTCCTATTGTTGGGACAAATATGCTTTCTTTAATGCTTGCAGGTGGAGTTGTTTCTAGAATAATTTCAGGAATTGCTGTTGATTATTTTGGTGGATTTAAAGTTTTATTGGTAGGTTCAAGTCTTCAATGTCTAGCACTATTTCTCTATTTGCCTTTCGATGCTTTGACATCTTTATATATAGTAAGTCTTATTTTTGGACTGGCACAGGGAGGAATTGTACCGAGCTATGCAGTTATTTTAAGAGAGTTTTTACCTACTAAAAACATTGCCTCAAAAATTGGTTTGGTACTTATGGCAACCATTTTTGGAATGGCGTTTGGGGGTTGGGTATCAGGTTATATTTTTGATTTGACAGGATCTTATGATTTGGCTTTTTTTAATGGTATAATTTGGAATATTTTTAATATTCTTTTAATTGTTTATTTGATGTTTAAGGGAAGTAATAGAAAAAATAATATTGTTATTCAGAGCTAACAATATTTTTCAGGTCCTATCCATTGAATATCGGAATATCTATCACCATGAGCCCATCCAACAGGAATAGTCTTTTCAATCGTCAACAAATCGGATTGAGATAATTTCTTTTCAGCACCTTTTATCATTTCTTTTAGATGAGTAGTAGATCTAGTTCCTGGGATTGGTATAATGTGTTCGTCTTTTGCTAGCAACCAAGCAATTGCTAAGCCTGCAGTGCTTAGTTGGTAATCTCTAGCTAGTTTTTGAAATCCTTTTACTGCTTTAATATTTTCGCTTAGGTTTGGTTCTTGAAATCTAGGATTAATGCTCAGAAAGTGGCTTTCCTTTACACGTTCTGGTGATGGAGGTTTGTCAGTTAGTAAACCTCTACCTACTGGAGAAAAAGCAACAAAAGCAGTCTCTAATTGTTTTGTTTTCTGTAAAAGACCAAGTTCAGGAAATCTTGTAGATAAAGAATACTCAGATTGAATTGCACCAACATGGTGTATCTTATTGGCTTTTTCTAGTGAAACTGGTGAAATTTCAGAAAAACCAAACTGAGTAATTTTTCCTTCTTTTTTGAATTTTAAAAGAGTTTCCACAACTTCTTCTATTGGTGTAATTCCGTCTCTTCTGTGAATATAATATAAGTCAATATTGTCTCTTCCTAACCTTTTTAAAGATTGATTTAGTTCATTTGTAAGATAACTTTCAGTATTATCAAAAACTGGAGGGCCTCCAGGTTTTGTTTTAATACCCCCTTTGGTCGCAATATGAAAAAAATTACGGTCTTTATTTCCAAGAGATGATAAGAATTCGCCAATTCTACTTTCCGAAACCCCCATTCCATACATATTAGCTGTATCGATATGATTAATTCCATAATCCATTGAAGTTTTCAGGATTTCAAATGCTTGTTTAGTATCTGTAGGACCATAGAAGTCACTAAAGGACATTGCTCCAATTCCTATTGCAGATATATTTGGCCAATTTTTGCCCGGACAACGGTTCAACATTACTTACCTTTAAAAAAATGATTTAATTTATATCTCATATATATCAAAATTTCTTTTCTAATAACAATATAAAATCTAGGAGTCTATAATGGATTGGAAAATTTATTTATCTGGAGAAATTCATTCAAATTGGCGTGAAGAAATAATTGAAACTACTGAAAAAGAGCATTTACCAATAAAATTTTTTGGTCCAGTAACAGATCATGATGCTTCGGATGATTGTGGAGTAAAAATTTTAGGCCATGAAGAAAATAAATTTTGGCATGATAATAAAGGTGCAAAAATTAATGCAATAAGAACAAGAAAAGGAATAGAGCAGTCCGATATAGTAGTCGTAAAATTTGGAGAAAAATACAGACAGTGGAATGCTGCATTTGATGCTGGTTACGCATCTGCTCTTGGAAAATCTTTAATAATTATGCATCAGGATGATTTTCAACATGCTCTTAAAGAAGTAGATGCTTCTGCCCTAGCAATAGTGAAAAGCAATCAAGAATTGTTGAATATCTTTAAATATGTAATTACTGGGAAGCTATGAAATTATTATCTTGTTGAATATTGTAACAGAATCATAATAGATTTAAATATGAAAAAATTTTTTATTGCATTATCCATTTTACTGACAATTGCATCTTGTAACTCTATTCCTCCTAGTAATTTAGTAAGCGGGACAGTACCAAATGATACCATTCCTCTAAGAGGCTTTAGTAAAGTCTCCGTTCATCCAGATAAACTATTAAAAATAAATACAAACTGTGATCTAGCTATGCGCATAGAAATAGTACAATCAAAAAATTATGCTGAAACAATAATGGAACTAAAAAATCGTGCACTTCTAATTGGCGGTAATGCTATATCGCTTTCAAAAATGACAGAATCAACAAGTGCTACTTACTTAATTGGTAAAATTTACTTATGCAGTGTAAAACCTTACCATTTACATCCACATCCATTAGGTATTTAGTTTATAAAAAATTAATCGTTTATTTTTAAAGCATTTACAAATGCTTCTTGGGGTATTTCTACTTTACCAAATTGACGCATTCGTTTTTTGCCAGCTTTTTGTTTTTCAAGTAGCTTTCTTTTTCTGGTAATATCTCCACCATAGCATTTTGCTGTAACGTCTTTTCTTAAAGCTGATATAGTTTCTCTCGCTATAATTCGGCCTCCTAAAGAGGCTTGTATTGGTATTTTAAATAAATGTTGGGGGATTAAATCTTTCAATTTTTCACACATACTTCTGCCCCGCATTTCTGCTCTTTCTCTATGGACAATGATTGACAGGGCATCTACTGGTTCATCGTTGACTAAAATTTGCATTTTTACAAGATTATCTTCAACATATTTTGTAATTTCATAATCAAAACTTGCATACCCTTTAGTTACAGATTTTAAACGGTCATAGAAATCAAAAACAACTTCATTTAGAGGTAAATCATAAACTGCCATTGCTCTTGAACCTACATATGTTAAATCTAATTGAATTCCCCTACGCTCCTGACATAGTTTTAAAACTTCTCCTAAATAATTATCAGGCACCAAAATGGTGGCCTTAATTCTAGGTTCTTCAATATGCTTTATTTTAACTGCATCAGGTAAATCTGATGGGTTATGTATTTTTAATTTTTCATTATCTGTTTTTAATACATTATAGATAACAGAAGGTGCAGTTGTAATAAGGTTTATATTATATTCTCTCTCTATTCTATCACGTATTACTTCTAAGTGGAGTAATCCTAAAAAACCACATCTAAATCCAAATCCTAATGCTGCTGAACTTTCCATCTCATAGCTAAATGATGAATCATTAAGAGCCAATTTATCAATTGCTTCTCTTAAAGACTCAAATTCTGAACTATCTACAGGGAATAGACCACAAAATACAACTGGTTGAGCAGGTTTATATCCTTCTAAGGGTTCTTCACAACTTTTATTTTGATGAGTAATTGTGTCACCAACTCGAGTATCTCTAACCTGTTTGATAGATGCTGTAAAAACTCCAATTTCGCCAGGACCTAATTGTTGTATGTCTTCCATTTTTGGCCTTAAAACTGCTAGCTTATCAATAGTATAGTTTGCACCAGTTTGCATAAGTTTTATTTTATCACCCTTCCTTATAATACCATCGTGTATTCTTATAAGAACGACCACTCCCAGGTAAGCGTCATACCAACTATCCACTAATATAGCTTTCAAGGGCAAGTCATCAAATCCATTAGGTGGTGGTAACTTATGAATTATTTCTTCAAAAACATTAGAAATTCCTTCCCCAGTTTTTGCAGAAATATTTATAGAATTTGATGAATCTATTCCAATGACATCTTCAATTTGTTGCTTAACTCTATCAACATCAGCTGCGGGCAAATCAATCTTATTTAGAATTGGAATAATTTCGTGATCTGCATCAATTGCAGTATAAACATTTGCTAAGGTTTGTGCTTCTACGCCTTGAGATGCATCTACTACTAACAGAGAACCTTCAACTGCATGCATTGATCTTGAAACCTCGTAAGAAAAATCAACATGTCCTGGGGTATCTATTAAGTTTAATACATAATCTTCATTTGCTTTTGATTTATAATTAATCCTTACTGTATTTGCTTTTATTGTAATTCCTCT
>CACHDI010000020.1 GCA_902578545.1 uncultured Alphaproteobacteria bacterium | reverse complement strand
AAAATCTTCAGCCATAAAAACTCTAGTACAACCTGACTCTTTTAAAATTTTGGTCTCAAAGAGTTGATTTCCTAGAATTAGAAATAAGTTATCTGACATAATTATATTAATAGATTTAAAAGAGAATTTATTATGATATATTTCAAATAGTAATTTATTTTCAAAGTTAAAGAATTAGTTTATTTTTCCAATAAGAATTTATGTACCTAAAGGTTTCAATTATTTAATGAAAAAAATATATTTGATTCATGAAAACAAGAAATGGCTTCAGCCTCTTGAAAGCATTCTTAAAGAAAAAAATATTCCTTACGATGATTGGATAATGGTTGATAGAGAAATCAACTTATATAATTCCCCGCCAGAGGGTATTTTTTTTAACAGAATGAGTGCGTCTTCACATTCTAGAGGTAATAGATATTCTCCTGAATTAACCACTGGTCTTATTTCTTGGTTGGAAGCAAATGACAGGTTTGTTGTAAATGGCAGTAATGCTCAAAGATTAGAGCTTTCAAAAATGGTTCAGTATAGTGAATTAAATGTAGTAGGTCTTAAAGTGCCAAATACTATTTGTTCAACTACGTTAACTGGGATTTTAGAGGCAGCAAAGATATTAAAATTTCCATTAATTATAAAACACAATCGTGCAGGTATGGGTATAGGAGTAAGACTTTTTCATAGTATCAAAGAGATGAAAGAATATTTATATGGAGAAAGTTTTGAAAATTCGGTTGATGGTATAACTTTGATTCAAAATTATATCTCTTCACCTGACAGGAACATAATAAGAATTGAATTTGTAGACAAAAAATTTCTTTATGCAGTTCAAGTAAATACAGAAAATGGTTTTGAATTATGTCCAGCAGATGAATGTAATGTTGAAGATTTAGATCAAAATAAAAACAAGAATGTTGCATTATCAGCAAATACTAAATTTAAAATAATAGAGAATTTTTTGACATTTCCATATGGGAATTATGTAGTAAAAAAAATGCAAAAATTAATGGAAAATGTTGGGATTGACATTGCTTCATTTGAGCTAGTTTTGGATAAAAATAATGACTGTTTTGTCTATGATATTAATGTGAATACTAATTACAATTCTAATGCAGAGAAAAACACACCTTATTCGGGTTCAATTGCTGTAGCAAATTTTTTAAAAAAATTGTCTATTACCAATTGATACAAAAAATCTTTATCTTTAAGTATTTAATAGATTTCAATGATATTTCAGTTTATTAACAGGTATAGGATTTCAGTCCTTTCTAATAAAAACTTAATTGGAGTTTGAATTTGCAAAAATTAAGATGGGGATTAGTAGGTGGAGGTGAAGGAAGCCAAATTGGCTTTACACACCGTGCTGCTGCACAGTTAGATGGTCATTTTTATTTTGATGCTGGAGCTTTAGATATTGATACTGAAAAATCAAAATCTTTTGGTAGAAAGCTAGGTTTAACGGACCAAAAGTCTTATGGTTCGTGGGAGGAAATGTTAGAAAAAGAAAAAAAATTAAATAAAGAGAAACGTCTTGACCTAGTCACAGTTGCAACTCCAAACTCAACACATTTTGAAATAACAAAATCTTTTTTAAAAGAAGATTTTAATGTTTTATGTGAAAAACCACTTAGTATGACTGTAGAACAGGCTCAGGAGCTTGTTAAACTTTCAAAAGATATGGGAAAAATTTGTGCTGTAAATTATGGATATACTGGTTATCCCTTAGTAAGACAAATGCGTTCAATGATAATGAATGGTGATTTAGGCGATATCCGTCTTGTGTTTGCTGAATTTGCAGGTGGTTTCATGGCAGACGAATCAGATGCACAGAACCCAAGGGTTAAATGGAGGTTTTCTGCTAAACATGCTGGAATGGCTGCAATCACTATCGATTGTGGAATACATGCTCTTAATATGGCTTGTTTTGTAACTGATAAAAAGATAGTTAAAGTTTCTTCTGATTTTTTTTCAGGAATTAAGAGCCGAGAATTAGAGGATGATAATCTTTCCTCATTTAGAATGGAAAATGATGTTGCGGGAAGGTTATGGACAAGTGGCTTAGCAATTGGGCGTACTCATGGATTAACTTTACAAGTTTTTGGTTCCAAAGGTGGTCTTTCATGGAAGCAGGAGCAACCTAACCAACTTTTTTGGACACCTATAAATGATTCCACAAGAATTATAGAAAGAGGTCATCCAAATTTATACCCTTCAGCAAAAAGGATAAATAAAATTACAATTGGACATCCTGAGGGAATGATTGCAGCCTTTTCAAATATATATAAAGATTTATTTGAAAATATTAATGCAAGAAAATTTGGTAAAAATCCAAGTGAACTTTCTAAAAGTTATCCAACTGTAGAAGATGGTTGTCATTCTTTAGAAATAGTAAAGGCAATGAAAAAATCTGTTTCTTTAAATGGAAGTTGGGCAAGAGTATGAAACTACAAAATTTACAATTAGGAAAATTTTAATGAAACATATTGCCGTTATGACAAGTGGAGGTGATGCTCCAGGAATGAATGCATGCTTAAGAGCTGTAGTTCGAGCAGCTCATAATAAAAAGGTTAAGGTTTTTGGAATTTTAAATGGATATGAAGGATTAATAGATAATCAGATTCAAAGACTTACACCTAGAGAAGTTGGTAATATTATTCAAAAAGGAGGAAGTATTTTAAAAACATCAAGATCAAAAAGATTTTTACAAAAAAAATATAGAGCAGTAGCAATTAAGAATTTAATAAAAAAGGGTATCAACTGTCTTCTAGTTATTGGCGGTGAGGGGTCCATTAAAGGAGCATCAACTATCGCAAAAGAATCTAATCTTAAAGTTCTTGGATTACCTGCCACAATAGACAGAGACCTTCCTCTAGTTGGTCCTACAATTGGATTTGACACAGCTATTAACACAGCTCTTCAAGCAATAGATAGAATAAGAGATACAGCTTCTACTTCTAATACTGTTCATATAGTTGAGGTTATGGGTAGGCACTGTGGTTGGATAAGTTTATATGCAGGAATTGGTGGAGGAGCAGAAGCTGTAATTTTGCAAGAGTTTGATACAAATATAAAAAAACTTACCAAACATATTAAAGCGCAAAGAGTCTCTGGAAAAACAGGTTGTATATTAATAGTTTCTGAGGGTGCTTATAATGCTGAAGGTGGTGATGGGTTAATAAGAGAGTTAAATAAGATAACAAATTTTGATTTAAGAATCACTAAGCTAGGTCATATTCAAAGAGGGGGAAATCCCAGTGCAGTAGATAGAGTACTAGCAAGCAGATTGGGTGCTAGTGCAGTTGATAAATTGTTAAGTGGCAGTAGCGAGTATGTAGTTTCACAACCTAAGGATAAAATAGAGTTGATACATTTTGATAAGTTGGTAGAAAAAAATCTATCAGATATGAAAGATTATTATGAACTTATATTTAATCTGGCATAATCGAAATTAGGTATTTTAACTTGAATCATAAGATTCTATCTATAAACATTTCTACACCAAATAAAGCAATAATTATTGATGCAGGCATAGCTATTAAAATTCGATACCAACTTAATCTATTAAAAAGGGGGATCAGTATTATTAATGGTAATAATGTAATTAATTGTCCCAGTTCAATACCAATATTAAAACTTAAGAGATTTAGGTAAAAGTCTGTTCCCTCTAATTCTTTAAGTTTAAACATGCTTGCAAAACCTAAACCATGTATTAACCCAAAGGTGAAAATGACTCCAATTCTGCTTACTTTCATTTTTTTTCTAAATAAGTTTTCAAATCCAATCCAGATAATTGATGCTGCGATTATTACCTCGATAATATGAGGTGATATGGTTATATATCCTAGCCCACCAAATATTAGAGTAATACTATGAGCAATTGTAAAAGTGGTAACTTGGATCAATAAAGGCTTTAGTTTGTATGAGAAGAAAAATAATCCTAGTATGAAAAGTATATGGTCAAATCCATAAAGAATTATTTGAAGTATTCCGTTCCATATTCCTAATATTGAAAAATTTGTGGTGTTATTTTTTACTTGTAAAATTCCTAAATTACTTGTTTGATCTCCTGGTTTTAACCATTGTGATTGAGGTTTATCTGTATTTTTATCAATATTAGAAAAATTTTTAAAAATTAAAGGTCCAAATATTTTTTTTGCACTAAAAGTAATAGGTGTTTCTATAAATTTGTTATCAGTTTTGAGATAGACTTTTGTAAAGCGTACTTTTTCAATATTTTTTTCTACTAAAACATCAATTTCTACTAATTTTAAATTTAATTGCTTTTTAGATGTCTTTATAAAAATAGAATTTATAATTTGATCTCTAGACTCGAATACTTTTTCCTTTAATGTTTCTCCGGGTAATAATCTAAGTTCACTATATTTTATAGAATTTGAAAAATTAATTGTTTCTTTATAATCACTTGCATCTATGTTTGATAGAAAGGCTTCTGCATTAAATTTTAAAACTATATTAATTTGGTTTTTAACTTTATTGAATTCTACAATAGCTGGTTTTATTTCGTGAGCAGATAAATGGTTAAAAAAATTTAAAAAAATAAAGGTAAATAAATAAATAATTTGTTTGGATATCATTTTAAAAAACAAAATTTTTTTAAATTTACTTGAATAATTACATCATATCCTAATATCCAAGCAAAGACTTTTATCCAGATATTAGAATATTTTAATTAGATATTTTATTCCTTCAAATTTGAATATCAGCCATTAAGATATAATCGAACAATATCAAATTAAAAAATGAATACAGTATCTGTAGTTATACCCACTTATAATAGAATTAATGTCATTTCCAGGGCCATTGACTCTGTTCTTAAACAAACACACCCCATTAATCAAATCATAGTTGTAGATAACAACTCAACAGATAATACTTCTGAAATATTAAAGAATAAATATTCTAAAATTGAAATTTTAGTTGAACAGAAACAAGGAGTAAGCTTTGCAAGAAATAAAGGTATAAAGTATTCAAATTGTGATTGGGTAGCACTACTAGATTCTGATGATTGTTGGAAACCACAAAAAATTGAAAAACAGCTATCTCTATATGAAAAATCCAAAAAAAAATTAAGAGTTATTCATACTGATGAAATTTGGTATAAAAATAACAAATTATTCAATCAAAAAAAAATACATCAAAAATCAGGTGGAGATATTTTTGAGAAATGTCTAGATTTATGTTGTATTTCACCAAGTAGTGCCTTGTTAAGAAGTGATCTTTTCAAAGATATTGGATATTTTGATGTATCATTTCCTGCTTGCGAAGATTATGATTTTTGGTTGCGCGTTACAGCTAGAGAAAAAGTCCTATTTCTAGACGAGCCATTAACTATAAAATATGGTGGACATGACGATCAACTATCAAAAAAATATTGGGGCATGGATAGATTTAGAGTTAAAGCTTTAGAGAAATTGATATTAAATCATGAGTTGAATTCTAAGCAAAAAAAAGTTGCTCTTAAATCTCTTACTAGCAGGTTAGAAATAATTATTAATGGAGCAAAAAAAAGAAATAATCAAAATATAGAAAAAATTTTCCAAAAAAAATTAAATGACTGGAAGTTGTATATAATGGAAAATAAACAAATTGAGGTTTTTAAATGAGTAATGGGTGCATATGTTGGGTTATAGCTTTAGCATCAGAGGCAAAATCTTTGATTGAAGAGTTTAAAATGTATCTAATGCCAGGCGATACTTTGTTTCCAATTTATAAAAATAAAAATGAAAATGAGTGGTTAGTTATTACTGGGGTTGGTCAGTTAAATGTAGCTTCAGGAGTTTCATATCTATATTCTCTCTGCCCATATTCAAAAACGTCATTTTGGATAAATTTTGGTATTGCTGGTGCAGGAAAAAATGTAGGTGATATTGGAGAACCCTTTTTAATTAATGAATTAAGGCATCATGACTTTAAAAAAATTTATTATCCATTTATTTTACCAAATCTTAAATTGAAAAATGCAATGTTAAAAACATATAATAAACCGCAAAATAATTACAAAAGGTCTTTTTTATTCGATATGGAGGGATGGGTTTTTTATAACATAGTACAAAAAAAGATAACAAGGGAGCTTATTGCTGTCGTAAAAATTATTTCAGATAATTCCCCTGAAACAATACTTTCCATCAATAAAAACTTTATAAATAAATTCATTAAAGATAAAATTGAATATTTGATGACCTTAAGAGATTTTGGTTTTAGTTTATCAGATCTAGAAACAGAGAGAAAAAAAGAACATTTTTTATTTGTGGATATAACAGAAAAATTTCATTTTACCTTTTCACAATGTCAACAATTAAAGAATTTTTTAATAAGGTGGGATGTTAATTTTCCTGAAAGATCTTTATTTTCTGAAATTAAGGATTTAAATGATGCAAAGTCTATCTTGGATTATATGGAGTCCTCTCTTAAACACCATAAATTGAAATGGGAATGAACTTTGATTAATCAAATTTATATAGAAAATGAAATAAAAGATCATCCAAGAGTTCAGAGGATATTAAAAAAATTTAAAAGAAAAACTCCTATATATATTGATAAATATGCTTCGGTTTTTAATAAAAAAAATCAAAATTTTCGCATCCAAAAAAAATACCCAAGCCTTATATTAGCCAAAAAAAAAGGAGGTCATGTTTTAAAAACACCCTCTGATTTTGGAATTGGAAATTCAAATAACTTTTATTTCTCTCATATGTATAATTGTCTTTATGATTGTGAGTACTGTTTTCTTCAAGGAATGTACTCTTCAGCTGACTATGTCTTATTTGTAAATTATGAGGATTTTGAGGATGGAATAAAAGAAAAGATTAATTTTCATAAAAATGAGAGAGTTACTTTTTTCTCTGGTTATGATTGTGATTCTTTAGCATTTGAAAAAATTTCAGGCTTTGTAAGCCATTTTTTACCTTTTTTTAAAAGATTTTCTAATGTGGAAATTGAGCTGAGAACAAAAAGTACTCAAATGGAACCGCTTTTAAAAATGGAACCAGTTTCTAATTGCATAGTTGCTTTTAGCTTATTACCAGCTGAAATAGCTAATAAAACAGATCATAAAGTACCAACAATAAAAAAAAGAATAAATAAAATTTCTGAATTGGCTTTAATGGGTTGGAAAATTGGTCTGAGATTTGATCCATTAATCCATGGTGAAAATTGGAAAAATATTTATAAAGAATTGTTTGCTGATGTTTTTAAAAACATTGATAAAAAAGCTATACATTCAATTACTCTTGGTCCTCTTAGATTTCCTAAGGCTATGTTTAAAAAAATATTAGATATGAATCCAAGATCAAAATTATTGTCAGATGTATTAGTCCTTAGAGGAAACAAAATTTCATATACAAATGAAATCGAGCTAGAAATGCAAAGTTTTTGTATTGACTTATTAAATAAACATAGTCCAGAAACTCTACTTTTTAGTTGCAAAGGTAACTTTTGAAATCAAATTATTTAACATGGTTAATATAAAAAAAATTATAGTTACAGGTAGCTCAAGTGGCATAGGAAACTCAATTACAAAAACACTTATTAAAAATAAAATAAAAGTAATTGGTATTTCAAGAAATAAAGAGAAAAATGTAATTAAATCCAAATATTTCCAATCCGAAGAAATTGATTTTTCTGAATTAAAAAATATCCCAATGAAAATTGAAAAAGTTCTTGATCAGAATGAAGATGTAGAGGGACTAATATCATGTGCTGGCGTCGGTTATTTTGGGAACATAGAAAATTTTTCAGTTGATAAAATTTTAAGATCCATACACACTAATCTACTTTCTCACATTATATTAACAAAATATTTGGTTCCTTTTTTAAAAAAGAAGAATAAAGGAAAATTAATATATATAGGATCCGAATCGGCATTAAATGGTGGAAAGAAAGGAAGTCTATATTCAGCTGCAAAATTTGGATTAAGAGGTTTTACACAAAGTATTAGAGCTGAAGTAGCTAGTAGAAATATAACCGTTACTCTCATAAATCCAGGAATGGTAAAAACTAATTTTTTCAATAATTTAGATTTTCAGCCAGGTTCAAACAAAAAAAATTCTATAATTGTATACGACATTGCAAAAATAGTTATGAGTATCCTTGAAATGAATATTAACACGAGTGTTGATGAAATAGTCATGAACCCTATTATCAAAAGTGTTATAAAAAAATAAATTAAATTATTGTTTATTTTTATTCAAAATTAGCTTAATTTTTAAAACTTATGTATTAAATTTTTTTTGATGATAATTTGGGGGATGAAGATGTTTAAAATTATAAACTTAATTTTATCAATAGTACTATTATTTGCTTCATCAGCATTTGCTGATGGTCATAAATTGAAGGTTGGTATGATTACAACATTATCAGGTGGTGGATCAGGTCTTGGAATAGATGTGAGAGATGGTTTTATGCTTGCTGTAAGAGGTAGTAAAGATATAGAGGTCGTTATAGAGGATGACCAGCGTAAACCTGACATAGCAGTTCAACTTGCTGATAAAATGATACAATCTGAAAAAGTTGATGTTTTAACTGGTATCATTTGGTCTAATTTAGCAATGGCAGTTGTTCCAGCAGCTGTAAATCAGGGTAAGTTTTATCTCTCTCCCAATGCAGGACCATCTGCGCTAGCAGGTAAAGGGTGCCATGAAAATTATTTTAATGTAGCTTGGCAAAATGATAATCTTCATGAAGCTGCAGGAGGACATGCAAATTCAACTGGTTTTAAAAATACATTCATTTTAGCTCCAAATTATCCAGCAGGTAAAGATGCATTGACTGGTTTTAAAAGATATTTTAAAGGAAATCTTGCAGGTGAAATTTATACCAAATTAGGTCAAACAGATTACGCTGTTGAAATTGCACAAATTAGGGCTTCAAACGCTGATAGTGTTTTCTTCTTTCTTCCGGGTGGTATGGGGATAGGTTTTATGAAACAATATGCACAGTCCGGCATTGAAATACCAGTAGTAGGTCCAGCTTTTTCTTTTGATCAGGGTATTTTGAAAGCAGTCGGAGATGCTGCATTAGGAGTTAAGAATACCTCACAGTGGTCCAAGGATTTGGATAATAAGGCAAACAAAAAATTTGTTTCTGATTTTCAAAATGAATATGGAAGACTTCCATCTTTATATGCTTCGCAAGGATATGATACGGGTATGCTTTTAATATCTGCAATGGCTAAAGCTAGTGTAAATGATATGGAAGCTTTTCGAGATGCACTAAGATCAGCTGATTTTGATTCAACAAGAGGTCAATTTCGTTTTTCAAGTAATCATCATCCTATTCAAGATATTTATGTAAGAGAAGTGATTAAAGAAGGGGATACTTTAACAAATAAAATTGTATCTGTTGGTTTACAAGATCATTCAAATGCCTATGTCGATCAGTGTTCAATGTAGCCTAGTGGTTTATTAACAAGATATTGTATTTTGAATCTTAATAAAAATGACTGCTGAGTTGTTAATTGAACAATTTCTGAATGGATTACAATTTGGCTTCATGCTGTTTTTAATGTCAGCAGGATTAACACTAATTTTTGGAGTTATGGGCCTTATAAATTTGGCCCATGGTTCTCTGTATATGATTGGAGCCTTTTCTGCAGCAGCAACATTTGCTTTTTTTAATTCTTTTTGGCTTAGTTTACTAGCCTCATTTTCTTGTGCAGCTATTGTGGGTATAGTAGTTGAAAAAACCATAATAAGGAAACTTTATAACAGAGATCACCTAGACCAAGTTTTAGTGACTTTTGCTCTCATTTTATTTTTTTCGGAATTGGTAAGATGGATTTTTGGAGCATTTCCTTTATATCTCGACGTACCAGAACTTCTAAATGGTTCTATAGAAGTATTTAGTGGTATTTATTACTCTAAATACCGTCTTTTTATTATTTTTGTTGGGTTGATAATAGCTGTTTTTTTATTTTTTCTTATTGGAAAAACTAATTTAGGTATTCAAATCAGAGCTGGTCAACATGACCGTGAAATGATTTCAGCTTTAGGAGTAGATATTTCTAAGTTATACACATTACTTTTTGGGATTGGGGCAGCGCTAGCTGGTCTTGCAGGTGCATTAATAGGAACAATTCAATCTGTTGAAGTTGGTATGGGAGAACCTATCCTTATACTTGCTTTTGTTATTATAGTGATAGGGGGGATAGGATCAATTAAAGGGGCTTTTATCGCTTCGTTATTAGTTGGTTTAGTAGATACTTTAGGAAGATTTTTAATTCCCTGGGTTCTTCAGACTGTTACCAATCCTTCAGACGCTATGTCTGTAGGATCGGCAATTGGATCAATGCTCATTTATATCTTAATGGCTATTATTTTAATTTTAAAACCTACTGGATTGTATGGAAAACAACTTTCATGATTTCAGAAAAAAATATAAGTTATATCTCATTAATCAGTATTTTTTTAATAGCTATATTTTCAGAATATTTTAATGAACCCTATTTAATTACTTTACTTTCAAGGATTATAATTTTTTCGATTGCTGCAATTGGTTTGAATCTGGTCTTGGGTTTTGGAAATTTGATTTCTTTTGGACATGCTGCATTTTTTGGTCTTGGAGGATATGTATCAGGTATTTTAGCAATTCATGCTTTTAATTCTGAATTATTGATTTCGTGGCCCTTCCTATTTAATGGTAGTAATAATTCACTAATTATTTGGTTATTTTCAATCTTTTTTTGTTCATTATTGGCTCTATTAGTTGGGGTTTTCTCTTTGAGAACATCAGGAGTTTATTTTATTATGATAACCTTAGCATTTGCACAAATGCTATATTATTTTGCAATAAGTTGGCCGTCCTATGGTGGCGAGGATGGATTTTCTATTTATGTTCGTTCAACTCTTTTTGGCATAAATACTATGAAAGGAATAAATTTCTTTTTTATTTGTTTTTTTTGGTTATTAATTATTTTGTTTATTACCAGCAAAATTGTTAATTCACCTTTTGGTTTGGCTTTAAGAGCTACCAGGTTTAATTTAACAAGAGTCAGATCTGTAGGAATAAACCCCTTTAGAATACAATTGATAGCTTTTGTTTTGTCGGGAGCTATAACTGGTATTGCAGGATCTCTATATGTAGATTTAAATCGTTTTGTGAGTCCATCTTTATTAAGTTGGCAAATGTCTGGAGAATTTATTGTATTCATATTAATTGGAGGGTTAGGGCGCATTTATGGCCCTTTAATTGGAGCTGCTTTTTTTGTTGCCTTTGAACAATTTTTTGGATCTTACACAGAACATTGGCAGATATTTCTAGGTATTATAATCATATCAACAGTCTTATTTGCCAAAGGTGGAATTATAGGCTTTATGTTGAAATATCAAAAAAAATGAATAAAATTTTAAAAATAGTAAATTTAAAAAAGAATTTTGGAGCAATTACTGCTAGCAATAATATTAATTTTTGTCTTGAAACAGGTGAAATTCATGCTCTTATTGGACCTAATGGTGCTGGAAAATCTACCCTTATCAAGCAAATTATGGGAGAAATTAAGCAAGACTCGGGGGAGATAATATTAAGTGGAATTAATATTTCAAATTTTAAAACTGAAGATAGAATACATTTAGGCTTTGCAAGATCATTTCAAATTACAGATGTAATTTCAGATTTCACAATTTTTCAAAATGTACTACTAGCCAAAATCGGAAAAGAAAAGACATTTTATAATTTTTACTCAAGTGTAGATTCTATCGAATTTTCATTTCAAGAAATAAAGTCAATTCTCATAAAAATTGATTTATGGGATAAGAAAGAAACAGCTGCATCTTTATTAAGTCATGGAGAAAGGAGACAACTTGAAATAGGGATAGCTTTAGCTTTAGACCCTAAATTAATTTTGCTAGATGAACCAATGGCAGGATTAAGTCTTGATAAAATTGAAAAGATGAAGGTTATTTTTAATCAAATTAAAAATGATGTTCCAATCTTACTTATAGAACATAACATGGATGTTGTTTTTTCTATTGCTGATCGAATTTCAGTATTAGTAAATGGGAAAATTATAGCTTCAGGTTCCTCATCAGAAATAAAATCAAATTTGGATGTCAGAAAAGCTTACTTAGGAACAGCCTGATGAATAAATCACCTATTTTAAAGTTAGATAATATTTATTCTTCTTATGGTAATGTACAAGTTTTAAATGGTGTAAATTTACAAGTCAGAAAGGGTGAAATTGTATCTTTATTGGGAAGAAATGGTATGGGTAAATCAACAACCGTCAAATCAATTTGTGGAATTTTAAAACCCCATTTGGGAAATATTGAATTTAATAGTGTCAGAATTATAGGTATGCAATCGTACAAAATTGCAAGATTGGGAGTGGGATTAGTTCCAGAAGGTAGAAGAATTTTCGCAAATTTAACTGTTAAAGAAAATTTAATTGGTTCCTCAATCAAGGGTTATTGGGATTTAGATAAAATACTTACCTTATTTCCAATTTTTAAAGAAAGGCTTTCACAACTTTCTTCTAATTTATCTGGAGGCGAGCAACAAATGTTAGCTATTGGAAGAGCTCTTATGACTAATCCTTCACTACTTATATTGGATGAGGCAACCGAAGGTTTGTCACCTGTCATTTCTCAAAAGATTTGGAATGTTTTAAGAAAGGTTAGTAATGAAGGAATTTCAATTCTTATAATAGATAAAATTAGTCAAGAACTAAAAGATGTTTCTAATTATAGCTATATCTTGGAAAGAGGAAAGAGTGTGTGGAGTGGAAAATTATCAGGAATATCTAGCGATGATAGCAAGCTCTTTTTGGGAGTTTAAAAAAAAATTTTTAAAAATATTCAAATAGAGTGGAGAAAATAGATTAAGATCCTTAAAAAAAAAATAGGTCCTTCCCCATTCATTTCTATAGAAATGCGAGGTAAGGGTTACCCAGTTATTTTTCTTCATGGTATTGGTGGAAATAAGAGGAATTGGGATGATAACTTAGAATATTTTGCTCATAAATTTCAATTAATTACATGGGATACCAGAGGATATGGTGATAGCGAAGATTATTATGGTCCTTTTAACTTTGGAGATGTCGTAGAAGATTTGAATAAAGTTTTATTAGATCTAAAAATAGAAACAATAAATCTGGTTGGTTTATCTATGGGAGCAAGAATAGCGTGTTGGTTTTATGAAAAATATCCAAATAAGGTAAAGACTTTAGTATTGTGTGATACAAACCTTGGAAGTGGGGGTTTTTCCAAAAAAGAGAAGGAAGAATTTGTTGCTTTAAGGACTAAGCCTTTTGAGCAAGGAATTGGAATCGAGCAATTTTCTCCAATGATTGCAAAATCTTTAATTGGAGATACTAACAACAAAAATGCATTAAATAAATTAATTTCATCCTTAAATCTTCTAAGAAAAGAGAGTTATATTAAAACAGTAAAGTCATTTATTTCAGAAGATTGGCTTAATAATTTTTCAAAAATTGAAGTTCCTTGCTTAGTAATGGTAGGAGAGTTAGATGATTTAACGCCACCTTCAGTAGCTAAAGAAATAGATGCTTTAATTCCTAATTCACAATTAAAAATTGTTGAGGGAGCAGGTCATTTAATCAATATTGAAAAACCAATGATTTTTAATGAATATGTCTTAAAATTTCTCTGTAAATTTAACTAAAAAAGACATCAAATAAGATTTAAATTTTCATTGAATGAAACAAATTCTATTTAGAGGAAAAGCGGTGATTATCACCGCTTTTCCATAAGTTTTTATGCAAACCACCAACGTTCGGTAATTTTACATCCATCAAGATGCCAGTTGCCGGCAACTTTTTCTGGGTGGGCAAGTCTTTTATTATGAGCTGAAAGATTTTGTCCATAAGACCAGGTAATATAGCCTCCATCCTCATTCATAAGTTTCTGACATTCAAAATACATTTCATGTCTCTTTTTATCATCAAGCTCACCTTTAGCTGCTACCATTAATTCATTAAACCTGTCTGCAGCAGGTGTACCTTTCCAAGCCATATCATTCCATTCAGATGCAGCTATACAGCATGTAGAAAACATCCAGTCTGGGGTAGGTCTTCCACTCCAATAAGAAGTACACATACCAATCCCTGGTTTATTCCATATATTAGACCAGTATCCATCATTTGGCTCTTTCTTTACTTCTAAATTGATACCGCACTCTTTTGCAGATGCTTGAAGTAGTAAAGCTACATCAACAGATCCATCCAATGATGCACCAGAAGCGTGACAAGTTATTGGAGTATCTCCTAAACCAGTTTTACCCCAATGAAACTTTGCTTTATCAGCATCAAATTCTCTTTGGGCAAGGTCTGTATTAAAATATTTTTGCGTAGGAGATATTGAATGGTCATTACCAATTTGTCCATATCCAAGGAGTACTTTATCTACCATCTCTTGTCTTCTTGCAGCAAATTTAAGAGCTAGTCTAACATCATTATTATCAAAAGGAGGTGTATCTAACCTCATAGCAAAAACCCTATGCATGGTACCAGTTACTGCTAAAAGCTCAAGTTTTTGGTTTCTAGATAACAAGCCTGCAGTTGGAGCTGATACGTCATCTATACAATCAACTTGATCAGTTACCAATGCTTGCTGTCTTGCAGTTGCATCTCCAACGATAGTTGTTTCTACTGCATCAAAATGAGCAGCACCAGTTTTCCAATAATTAGGGTTTCTTTCAAAAGATGCACTTACACCAGGATTATATTCTTTCAAAACGTACCCGGCTGTTCCAATTCCTGCTGTAGGGTTTACCAATTTACCATCAGATCCTCCAATCTGAATTGGAGCATGATAATCACTTAGCATAACTGGAAAGTCTGAATTAGATCCTTGGAGTTCAATAACTAAGTAATCTCCATCTTGCCTAACATCAGCTATTTCTGATAGTTGACCTTTAATAGATGACTTACTGTCCTCACCTCTATGATAATTTATTGAACATGCTAAATCATTCACATCCAATGATTTTCCATTATGCCACTCTACACCTTTTCTTACTTTAAAACGCCAGGTTTTAGCATCATCTGACTCTACGCTTTCTGCAAGTTCAGGTATTACTGATCCGTCTGCACCTAATTCTACTAAGTTATTATAAATTGCATAACCATGTACTAGTTCTGAGGTAGCTCCTGTAGATACTGACATATCTAAGATATCAGTTGTGGTTCCTGAACTCATTGCTAACCTTAGAGTTCCACCTTTTTTAGGTGTCGCTGCTAATATTGAAGACGACATACTAGTGGCTGCAGTGATGGTTGCACCTAAAGCTACTGCTCCCTGTATGAAGTCACGTCTGCCTATTTTTCCAGAAGAAAATAAACCTTTTAACTTGTCAATCGAATACACTTTAATCTCCCTATCAAATAAATTAATAGATAAATCTTAAACAATACTTCCTAATTTTCAATATAAATATCAATTCCAAGTTAAATTATATTTTATTTTAGCTTTAGATTATGATAATCGATCATTTTTTATCATTTCAAATTAAGATAAAAAAACTTAACTATTTAAATAAAACTAGTTTTCTAGGACTTTATTTAACCAGTTAGGATCCATTTCAGGTACAGAAGAAAGTAAAAGTTTTGTGTATTCAGGATGTGGTGGGCTAAAGATTTCTTTTTTGGATCCTTGTTCAACTACCAAACCTTGATGCATAACTACAACTTCATCGGCTATTGCTTTAACTGTAGCTATGTCGTGTGTTATAAATATATATGATATTTTTAATTCATGCTGTAATTTAAGTAGAAGTTTCAAGATTCCTTCTTGTACAATCTGATCTAATGCTGAAGTCACCTCATCGCATATAATTAATTCGGGTTCAGCTGCTAAAGCTCTAGCTATACAGATTCTTTGTTTTTGACCACCAGATAACTCCTCTGGGAGTCGATCAATAAAACTATCGTCCAATTCAATCATATTAAGTAGTTCTAATACTTTATCCGTATTTTTTTCTTTATTTATTCCATGATAAAAACTAAGAGGTCTTCCAATTATTTCTCTAACAGTATGTCTAGGATTCATGGAAGTATCAGGTGATTGATAAATCATCTGGATTTTTCTTAAATCTTCCTTAGTACGATCAGATAATTTCATTGGTAAAATTCTATTTTGAAAAATTATTTTTCCTTGTGTTGGTGGGAGTAAACCTGTTATTGCCCTAGCAGTTGTAGATTTACCTGAACCTGATTCACCTACAATTGCTACCGTTCTTCCTGTTGGAACATTTATATTTATATCTTGAAGGACTTTTGGTCCTGATCCATAAGATGCGCTTACATTTTCAATACTTAAGATTATTTCCTTACTTTTTTGTTCTTTCTTTTTAATGGATCTAACTGCCCATAACGATTTAGTATACTCTTCTTTTGGTGATTTAAGCATCTGAGAAGTTTTTGCTACCTCAACAGTATTACCATATCTAAGCACTTGAATTCTATCGGCCATTTGTGCAACTACTGCAAGGTCATGAGTAATATATATTGCTGCAGTTTGATGTTCTTTAACTATTGAACGAATTGTAGCTAAAACGTTTACCTGGGTCGTGACATCTAGGGCAGTAGTAGGTTCGTCAAATATTATAAGATCAGGTTTAGATGACATTGCCATTGCTGTCATTGTCCTTTGTAACTGACCACCAGATACTTGATGCGGATATCTCTCCCCAATTTCATCTGGATTTGGAAGTTGCATTTCTTTGTAAAGTTGAACAGCTTCTTTTTGCAGTGTTTCTTTTATATTAAGTTTGTGACTTAGTGATGATTCAATTGTCTGGTTTATCAATCTGTGCGCAGGATTAAATGCTGCAGCTGCAGATTGCGCGACATAAGATAACTTTGTTCCCCATAGTTGCTGTTTCTTTTTATCACTAAGTTTAGTAAGATCTTTTCCGTTAAAATTTATTGACCCACTTGTAAACCTACAACCTGTTCTTACAAAACCCATAGCAGCTAATCCAAGAGTTGATTTGCCGGCCCCAGACTCTCCAATAAGACCTAGAACTTCTCCTCTATATAACTGTAAATTAACTCCCTTAATAATTGGATGCCAGATTTCGTCACTAAAACCTTCAATAGATATATTTTGAATATCAAGTAATAAATCCTTTTTTTGTTTACTTGATTTCATCTTTTAAACCACTTGTGAGATACAAAAACCAATCAACTACAAAATTTACGCCTATTGTCAGTATTCCTATAGCTGCTGCTGGTAATATTGGTGTGAGAGCTGCTGTGATGTCATATGCTGCAAATTGAATTAATTCTGCAGTCTCTCTAACCATAGAACCCCAATCTGCTGTTGGAGGTTGGATACCTACTCCAAGAAAAGAAAGAGATGCAATCATTAAAAAAACGTAACAGAACCTTAACCCAAATTCCGCAACTAAAGGTGGTAGAATATTTGGTAAGATTTCTTTGCTCATTATCCAACCTATTTTCTCTCCTCTTAATTTTGCAGCTTCGACATATTCCATCACAACTATATTCATTCCAACTGCTCTTGATAATCTAAATACTCTGGTCGAGTCTAGCACCGCAATTATAAGAATAAGATTAAGTGCTGTTGAACCAAAAATTGATAAAAGCATTAGTGCAAAAATTAAACTTGGTATAGCCATTAAAATATCAACAAATCTGGCTAGTATTTGGTCTACCCAACCACTTAAAATTGCTGACAACAAACCTAAGCCAACTCCAATTAAAAATGCTAGAAAAGTTGTAATAAGTGCAATTCCCATTGTATTTCTTGCACCATATACTAGTCGGCTAAATATATCTCTACCTAACCGATCTGTTCCAAAGATATGAACACTATCCCAAGGAGCATATGGAACTTTAAAGATTTGAGCTTCTCCGTAGGGTGCCAAAAATGGTGCAAAGATAGCCACAAAAAAATAAAATGTTACTATAATCATTCCTATCCAAGCAGTGATTGGAGCTTTTTTTAAATTAATAATAGCTTTTTCATAAAATGACCGTCTTACGTAAAGATTTGAAACTTCAGCTTTAGCTGAATATTGAGTAGTTGTTTTTGTCATTTTGGATATAGTAATCTAGGATTTGTGATTATAGAAATTACATCAGCTATAAGATTTAATAGAATGTAAGTAACGGCAAAAACCAAAGCACATCCTTGTACTACTGGTATATCTCTTTTAATGACAGAATCTACCATTAACTGTCCGACTCCAGGATATACAAATACAACTTCTACTACTACGACGCCAACAATTAAATATGCTAGATTAAAAGCAATAATATTAGCTATGGGGGCCCAGGCATTTGGCAGAGCATGCTTAATGATGACTTGAGTTTTAGAAATACCTTTTAATCGAGCCATCTCAATATATGGACTTGAAAGAAGATTAATAATCGAAGCTCTTGTCATACGCATCATATGGGCAACAGTTACTAAAGTAAGTGTTAATGCTGGTAAAACTGAAAGATAGATCCGTTCAAAAAAAGGTGTCGAAGAAGTTACATTAGAGAGTGATGGAAAGAATTGGTTTATAGAAGCAAGATAAATTATCAAAATATAAGCTACAAAAAACTCAGGCATAGATATTGTTGTTAATGCAGATGCATTGACTGTTCTGTCATATATAGAATTTCTGTAAAGTGCAGCTGTAATTCCTAACAGCAGAGATAATGGGATAGCAATTATTGCGGTCATTGCAGCAAGAAAAAAAGTATTAAATAAACGTGGTTTCAAAAGGCTAGAAACTGATCTTGCAGTACTTTGCTGAGGTTGGTTAGCATATGTTGCATTTCTTCCAGAAAATGTACTACCCAAATCTCCTTGTATTGCTGATGTTAACCAATTTACATATCTAACATGATAAGGTTTATCCAACCCTAATTCTTTTCTAAATATCTTAACACTTTCTTCAGTTCTGGTTTGTCCTAAAACCGATTCTACAAAATCACCAGGTAATAGATTAACTGAGCTAAAAATTATAAGAGTCACAAAAAAAAGGGATATTATTCCAAGTCCAATTCTTTTTAATAATGTTGATACTATTGGATGCAATTTACTCATAACCCTTTTTTGTTAATAAAATATTACTCATATCAATTTTATTTTAAAGAGTAAAATTACTTTATCTGCTCTACTGCACCACCAGATTTGACCCATTCTGAAAAACCACCAGATAAATTACTTACTTTGCTAACTCCCATTATAGAGGCTGTTTGTGTTCCTAATGCAGATCTAAAACCACTAGCACAGTAAAAAATGAAATTCTTTTTTTGAGAAAATATTTCCTTATGGAATGGGCTTTTGCTGTCTATAAAAAATTCTAACATACCTCTTGGACAAGACATGGCTCCTGGTATTTTTCCAGATTTTAATAGTTCAGATTTATCTCTTAAGTCGATAAATATAAATTCATTATTACCAACTAAATCTATGGCTTTGTTTGGATTAATTGATTGGATAGAAGAATTTGCTTCTTTAAGCATTTCTTTTAAAGTTTTTTGTCCCATTGATCACTCATTTTCTTCAGATATTGCAAGTGTTCTATACATTTCGCGAAGAACGGGTTTTTCAATTAATTTTCCGTCCACCATTACAAGACCTGTATTAGCTTCTTCAAAAATTTTAGTAATCTTTTTGGCTTTGGCTATTTTTTCTTCAGAAGGAGTAAAAACTTTATTTAAATCGTTTACTTGTTTTGGATGAATCGATCCTTTTCCAGAAAATCCTAAGTCTCTTGCTAAAATTGCTTGTTCTATATTTCCTTTGGGGTCTTCTAAATCCATAAAAGGTCCGTCTATTGCATCTAACCCTGCACCTGCAGCTGCATGTACAACTCTTGACCTAGCATAAAGAAGTTGATCCCAGGATAATTTACATCTTAATTCAGCAGACATATCTATAAGACCAAAAAAAAGTGTAGATACTCTTTCACTACTTTTTGCAATGTCATAAGCTTTTTCAAGACCTGAATTTGTTTCGATAATTGGATGAAGTTCGCAATTATGGCCTCTTTCATTTAGAAGATCATCTAGTATTTTTACTTCTTCCGCATCATTAACTTTTGGTAGCATTATCGCCGGTGGTGGAAAATCAGTGGAAAGTATTGCTCTTATGTCATCTAATCCAAAAAGGGATCTTATGGAATTAATTCTTAGAATTACTTCAATATTTTCTGGAATGGTTTGGTTTTGAAAAATACTTAAT
>CACHDI010000019.1 GCA_902578545.1 uncultured Alphaproteobacteria bacterium | reverse complement strand
TAACAACACCTGATAATAGCTCTTTTACCTTATTTTTTTTTGTTCCAAAACTTAGAGCATTCATAGTAACTATTGGTCTAGCTCCCATTGTAAATATGTCCCTTAAAATTCCACCAACACCTGTAGCGGCGCCTTGAAAGGGATCAATAAATGATGGGTGATTATGGCTTTCTATCTTGAAAACTAGAGCGTCTCCATCCTCAATATCTATAATTCCAGCGTTTTCACCTGGACCACATATTACCTGCGGCCCATTAACAGGAAGTGTTTTTAACCATTTTTTTGTGGATTTATAGGAGCAGTGTTCATTCCACATTGCTGAGAATATGCCAAGTTCTGTGATACTGGGTTCTCTTCCTATAAGATCAATTATAACTTTATATTCTTTATCATTAATGCCATGTATTTTGATTAAATTCTTAGTAATTTTTATTTTTGAAAAGTTCAAGATTCTTCTCTTAGTTATTTAGTTCTTATTTTTTGGCTAGAACCCTTGATCTTGCCTTTGCACTATTAACATCGCTGATACCAAAAAGATGTGTTAATACCCTCATAAATTTATTTTCCTCTGGAGTTCTATAATCATCATCTAAAACAACACTCCATAATTGTTCAATTAACATTTCTCTTTCTTCATATGGAATATCCTGTTTTATAATCCTAGTAAGTTGAACATTATCATTAATTTCAGCTTCTAAACCTTCTCCCTTTATTCTTAAGATTTGAGCTTCTTCTAAAGTAATATTTAATTGATTTGATAATAAATTATCTATAAGTGTTTGCTCAGATTCTGTGTATTCATTGTCTGTTTTTGCAGCTCTGACTAAAATTGTTGCTATTGCATTATCTGAAGTAATATCTTCAACTTCTTTTTCTGCTGTAAAGATTTTTTTTAATTTATTCCACATTATTAACCTCGTTTAAACTAACCTAGACTGCATAAGTGCTGCTTTAATAAAATCTGCGAACAGGGGATGGGGAGAAAATGGTTTTGATTTTAATTCTGGATGAAATTGAACCCCTATGAACCATGGATGATCAGAAATTTCAATAATTTCTGGTAGCAAACCGTCAGGTGAAACCCCAGAAAAAATGAATCCATTTTTTTCCAAAATTTCTTTATAATTTATATCTACTTCAAATCGGTGTCTGTGTCTCTCTGATATAGAAGGTGCATTATAAATTTTACTGACTTTTGAATTTGATTTGAGTAAAGCATCATAGGCTCCTAAACGCATAGTACCACCCTTATAATCGGTAACTTTTCTGGTAACAATTTTACCTTTATCTATCCATTTTTCTAAATGAAAAATTATTGGTACTATGTCTTTTTTAACATCAGAATAAGGGTAGTAAAACTCTTCAGAACTAGCATTCTTAATTTCTCCTAAATTTCGAATTGCTTCAACAACTGCCATCTGCATTCCAAGGCAAATACCAAAGAATGGCACCTTTTTTTCTCTTGCAAATTTTGCTGCCATAATTTTACCCTCTGCTCCTCGTTCTCCAAACCCACCAGGAACAAGGATAGCACTAAAATTTTGTAAATAAGCTGCTGTATTTTCTTTTTCAAAAATTTCGGAGTCTATCCATTCAGCTATCACTTTTGTGTTGTTTGCAATACCCCCATGCGTCAGAGCTTCAGCAATCGATTTATAAGCATCACCTAGTTTGGTATATTTTCCAACAATTGCGATTCTAACTTCGCCTTCTGGGAAATTAATATTTTTAGAAACATCTTTCCAAATAGATAAATCAGGTTTTTTTGAAGGTTTTATTTGAAAAGCATTTAAGACTGCAACATCTAGAAATTCTCTATGAAATGCTAATGGAGCATCATAAATTGATTTTAAATCATAAGCAGATATTATAGCATCTGACTTTACATTGCAAAATAATGCTAGTTTTTTCTTTTCATCTTCAGGTATTCTTTCCTTTGCTCTGCATACAAGAATATCTGGAGTGAGACCAATAGACCTGAGTTCTTTAACAGAATGTTGAGTTGGTTTTGTTTTTAATTCACCAGAAGTTTGTATAAATGGCACTAATGTTAAATGCATAAATATGCAAGATCCTACTCCTTTTTCTTGAGAAAATTGTCTTATAGCTTCAAAGAATGGTAGACCTTCTATATCTCCAACAGTCCCCCCGATTTCACATAACATAAAATCAACTTCATCTTCGCCTATTTCAATAAATTTTTTTATTTCATCTGTTACATGTGGTATAACTTGAATTGTTTTACCTAAGTAATCACCTTTTCTCTCTTTATCTAGAACATTCGAGTATATTTTCCCTGATGAAATAGAATCAGTTTTTTTAGCTGCTACTCCTGTAAAACGTTCATAATGTCCAAGATCCAGATCAGTTTCTGCACCGTCATCTGTTACAAAAACTTCACCATGTTCAAAGGGGGACATAGTTCCTGGATCTACATTAAGATAAGGGTCTAATTTTCTCAATCTAACTTTATATCCGCGTGCTTGAAGTAAAGCTCCTAAAGCAGCCGTTGTTAGGCCCTTTCCTAGTGAAGAAACCACCCCTCCAGTTATAAAGATAAACCTGGTCATTTTTTTAAAATGAACAGAGAAATTGAAGATACTATTTGAATCATAACCACGGAAATAGATTATAAAATAATTATTTTATTTTGGCTACAGAAATAGGAAAAATCTAATGTTTAATCATTAGTATTCTTTTGGTGGAGTAGATGGTTCTTCATTTTTCGGAAGAGCTTTAAGTTCATCTAACCCAGGTGTTCCTTCAGGTTGCTCAACTTCCACCTCATTTATATCATTATTGTCTAATATAGACTGATTTCCTGCTTCATTTGCTGCAATTATTGTAAGTATCAAGGAGGTTATCAAAAAAAGGACTGCAATTATCCATGTTAATTTATTTAATGCAGTTGTTGCTGATCTGTTAGCCATAAAATTGTTATCACCACCAACTCCAAGACCACCACCTTCTGAACGCTGAAGTAAAACGACTGCGATTAGTATAAGAGCTATTATCAAGTGAATAATAAGTAAAACGTTTTCCAATTATAAAATCTCCAGACTTTTAAATTAACATAAACCAAAATTATTAATGTTTTAATTTTTGTTTTTATCTACCATCTTACCACTAGCTATCCAAGGCATCATACCCCTTAACTTTTTCCCCACTTTTTCTATTTCATGTGAGTCATTAATTCTTCTTGTAGCTTTAAAAAATGGTTGGCCAACAAGGTTTTCTTGCATAAATTTACCTACAAAATTTCCATTTTGAATATCTGTTAAAATTTCTTTCATTCTTTCTTTAGTCTCTTTGTAAGGTAACACTCTAGGTCCTGATACATATTCACCATATTCTGCTGTGTTAGATATAGAATAATTCATATTGGCAATTCCACCTTCATAAATAAGATCTACGATTAATTTTACTTCATGAAGACATTCAAAATATGCCATTTCTGGCTCATATCCTGCTTCAACTAAAGTTTCAAATCCCATTCTTATTAATTCTACTAAGCCTCCACAAAGTACTGCTTGCTCTCCAAAAAGATCTGTTTCACATTCTTGTTTGAAGTCAGTCTCAATAATTCCCGACCTACCTCCACCTATAGCAGAACAATAGGATAAGCCTAATTCTAAAGCTTTTCCTGATGCATTTTGGTGTACTGCTACTAAACATGGCACACCACCGCCTTTAATAAACTCTCCTCTAACTGTATGACCTGGGCCTTTTGGCGCCATCATGATAACATCTACGTCAGTTTTGGGTTCAATTAGTCCAAAATGTACATTTAATCCGTGAGCAAATGCTATTGCTGACCCGCTTCTTAAATTATTATGAACAAATTTCTTATATGTCTCAGCTTGTAGTTCGTCTGGCATTGTGAACATCATTAAGTCACACCATTTAGCTGCTTCTTCTATACCTAAAACCTTTAATCCTTCAGCTTCAGCTTTTTTTGCTGATGGAGAATTTTCTCTTAATGCAACAGCAATGTTTTTTGCACCACTATCCCTTAAATTTAATGCATGTGCATGCCCTTGACTACCATAACCCAAGATAGCTATTTTTGTTTCTTTTACGATATTAACGTCACAATCTTGATCATAGTATACGCGCATTTTTCCTCCAGTATAATTTCTGATGTAAATTAACCACAAACATTAAACAATATTTAAGTTGAGCTTAATAGTAGAATTTTAGTGTTATGGCAATTGTAATTTAATACTTTATTATTTGACTATTGAAACATCCCAAATTTCATGACATTTTTTTTTGAAATTTTATTACCATTTAAAAAACTCAATCCATATTTTCTAATATTTGAAATTGTAGGATTTTTACTCATAGCCATTTTATTTAATATGTGAACACTTAACATTCTAGAAGTTATTTTTAACTTTCTTGAATTATCATATTCTTTTAAGAATACATTATCTCCAATCTCTTCATTATTTTTTAATTTTTTTTCAATTAAATAAAATAAGTTTTTTATATCATGTATCGATGTATTAAGTCCCTGTGCACCAATTGGAGGTAATACATGAGCGGTTTCAGCTAATAATATTAATCTCTCAGAGATCAAACTACTAGATGCTTGAGTAATGATTGGGAAACTTCGTATTTCACTTGTAACGGTACACTCTCCAAGAATATAACCAGTTCTTTTTGTAATGAAATGTGATAAATTTTTTTTATTAAGAAAGTTTTTATCATTCTTTTTTGTATCTTTAAGCATAAGAACTACAGATGAAAAATGTCCATTGAATTTACTTGTATTTAAAGGAACAAGTGTACATGGTCCTTCCGATTTATATATCTCATAAGATTTAGAATCATGATTGATTTTATGTTTAATATTAAAAACAAAGGCTTGTTGGTTATAATCATATTTAAATTTTTTAATATTTAATAATTCTCTGACATTACTGTGTCTTCCATCTGCTGCAATAATTAGTTTAGAAGTGATTTGTTTTTTTCCTTTTGTCTTTATTACTACATCAAATGACCTAGGAGTTATGTGTTCTACATAATCACCTTCTAAATAAAAAAAATTCCTACTTGATTTCATTAATTTTTGAAGTTCTTCAATTATTACTTTATTAGGTAAATTATAACCGAGGACATTTATTCCAAGTTCTTCGGCAAAGAATTCGCAACTTGAGTTAATTTCTTCAGTTTTTGGATCCAAATTACAAATTACAAGCGAATTTAAAGGTTGAGCAAATCTTTCAAATTTTTCCCATACCCCTATCTCTCTAAAAAAACTTATAGCAGGATCAAGTAGAGCCGTGGATCGCAAATCTGTTTCTATAGTATTATCTTTTTGTCTTTTATATTTTTCGATACAGGCTACCTTTATTCCTATATTTGTAAGGGATTTAGCCATTAGCAATCCAGAAATACCAGCGCCGCATATAATTACGTCAGTTTCAATTAAATTCATTTTTTAACATTTTTATATTAAATTTAATATATATTATAATGTGTGAATAAATTGTTTAAAGAGGTATAAGCTATCAGTTGGTCCAGGACTTGCTTCCGGATGATATTGTACAGAAAAAATATTTCTATCTTTCACGGCTATTCCACAATTACTTTGATCAAAAAGTGATACATGAGTTTCAAAAACATTTTTAGGAAGTGTTTTTCTATCAACTGCAAATCCATGATTCATTACAGTAATCTCTACTTTTCCTGTCTTTAAATCCTGTACTGGATGATTAGCACCATGATGTCCAGTTTTCATTTTTATAGTTTTTGCTCCTAATGCTAATGCCAAGATTTGATGCCCAAGACATATTCCAAAAATAGGTAATTCTGTTTTTTCAATAACCTCTTTTAAAACTGGTATGATATATTTTCCAGTCGCTTTAGGATCACCAGGACCATTTGATAAAAATAAACCATCAGGTTTATAATTCATAATTTCTTTAAATGAAGTAGTTGCAGGTACTACTATTACGCCACATCCTAATTCTGCTAAGGATCGGAGAATATTTGTTTTAATTCCAAAGTCAATAGCCACAATTGTTTTGGTAATTTTTGTATTATTATATATTTTTGGAGCTAACCAATGACCTTCTTTCCAATCATAATTCTCTTTACATGATACTTTTTTTGCAAGATCTAAACCATTTAATCCAGACCATTCATTTAAAAAATTCGTCATTTTTCCAATATCAAAATCAGAATTAACTTGATGGCAAATTACACCGTTCATGGCTCCTTTGTCTCTTAATTGGAGTGTTAAATTTCTGGTATCAATACCATATAATCCAATAACATTTTTTTGTTTTAACCAGTTATCTAAATTTTCAGTTTTTCTCCAATTAGAAGGTGTTGTTGGTTTTAAATAAGTAATAACGCCACTTGCTGAGTTTTTTAAAGACTCATTATCGTCAGTATTTACTCCCACATTGCCAATATGTGGAAAGGTAAATACTATGATTTGATTAAAGTAAGACGGATCACTTATAATTTCTTGATATCCAGACATTGAAGTATTAAAACATAATTCCGCAACTGCAATACCAGTTGCACCATATCCAAATCCCTTTAATATTGTTCCATTATCTAAAACTAAACAAGCATTTTTATTTTCTAACATTATTCAATTCTATACTTTAGAAATTTCCGTTTGGATTTTTTTATAGGTTGAATTAATTATATTGTATCTTTAATGTAAGGGATTTATGTTTTCAATCAAAATACAACCAATGGTGAGATTTAATGCGTGATATATTAGACAAATCACTGAAGGATGCTATGAGAGCAAGAGATTCTCAAAAAATATCAACCATTAGACTTATAAATGCCGCAATAAAAGACAGAGATATTGCAGTTAGATCAGAAGACAATTTAGAGGGCGTTAGTGATGAGGAAATCCTCTCTATATTAAGTAAAATGATAAAACAAAGGCAAGAAAGTGCAAAACAATATGAAGAAGGTGGTAGGCTGGAGCTAGCCCAACAGGAATTTGATGAAATCAAAATAATAGAAACATTTTTACCTAAGCAACTTAATTCAGAAGAAACTGAGCAAATAGTTCGTAAAATAATTTTTGAAATAAATGCTACTTCTCTCAGAGATATGGGTAAAGTAATGAATACTTTAAAAAAAAAATATTCAGGTAAAATGGATTTTGGAAAAGCTGGGACTTTTGCAAAAGATGCACTAACTAAGTAATGGTTTAACTTTTAAAACTTTTTATAGAATCATGAATAATTTCAATGGCTTCCTCTTTATTTCCCCAACCAATTAATTTAACCCACTTATCTTTTTCTAAATCTTTGTAATGCTCAAAAAAGTGGGAAATTCTTTCTTTTGTTTTCTCATTTAAATCTGTCAAATCAGAAATATCTGATTGGAATGGGTCTATTTTATTAGTAGGAACTGCAATAATTTTATCATCTAATCCACCATCGTCTTCCATTTTTAAAACCCCTATGGGTCTACAAGGTATGACAACGCCAGGTGGAAGAGGTATGTCTAGTAATACTAAAACATCTGTAGGATCTCCGTCTGCATGTAAAGTATTTGGAATAAATCCATAGTTACATGGATAAAACATTGATGTATTTACAATTCTATCAACAAATATACCACCACTGTCTTTGTCAAATTCATATTTCACAGGACTTCCCCCTGAAGATCCACCTGTAATTTCTATCACCACATTAATCTCATAAGGAGGGTTTTTCCCAACGTTAATTTTATTTAAATCCATAAACATACCTAAGTTTTAACTATTTCATAACACCAAGTACAATTGATAAATTTAAATGTCAATTGCAAGATAAAGACTTATTTATAGAGAAAATAAATATAACAATATTTTAACTATTTGTTTCTTTGTTATTATTTTTGGCAATGGATAAAATGGCTTCAAGTTGTCTAAAAACAATATTTTGTTCTACATAATCTTTAGTTCTTTTATACGTTCCATTTTCTAGCATTTGACTAGCTAAAGAAAAAAAAGGACAGTTTCTACTTTTTCTTCCACCAATTATTTGATGCCATCGTCCTGCATCATCTAAAGTACAATTACCTGCAACATCAGTTTCAACTTCACTAATTATAAGGATTTGTGCTTTTACACCCATTCTATTTAACATTTGAGATACGAGAGATGTATTTAAAGCAGCAGCTGGTTCTATTGAACCATCCTCTTTTATTATTAGAGAGCTATAGTCTTCAATTACACCTGAATAGCTCCTTGGCTTTATAAAAAAAAGTTGATTAGGTGGGTTAATTACTTTTCCACCTAGAGACACAAAAGCCAAAATAGCTGCTTCTGATAAATTTCCAGTTGGAATATTACCATCTGGAAAATATCTTTCAGCAATGGGTTCTGGTAAAATTGCATTTATTATTTCAGGTGTAATTGCTAAATCATTTTTTAAAATATCAAGAATTTGCTCAAATTTTATAGGTTTTGGTTCAATCGAAGATCTTGCATAATTAACGATAGCTTCTAATTCTGTCTTGAGTCCAATCTCGGTAGTTTTTAGAATTGTATTGAAATCTGCTGCAGTACTTGAAACTGGAACTCCCCTAAATAAGGAAACTGGTTGGCAATCAGGTAATAAAATTTTTATCACCGGTTCAAAATCTTCCAAAACTCCAGGTAATTCTTTGTTAATAGTTGCATAAGTTTGTAAATTGATAGATACAATATCTTCGCCTTTTAATTGGTCATAAAAATGGCGTCTCCTTAAAGAAAATAATTCGTCCTCACTAGCTGTTATATTTCCATCATCATCTACAGCAGTTGCTGGAGGTTCAAATGGTTCAAGTGGTGAATAAATTAAAGAGTATAATTCATCAATACTATTAGAATTACATTTAATTTCGGAATTTGTTCCTTGAGAAAATGCTTTAAATCCATAGAAAAATAAAAAGCTAAACAAAATTATTTTTTTTAAAATATACATATCAAACTTAAAATCAAAACATCATAGTAGCATATTAAAAATTCATATTGCAAAATGTTCTAATATGCTTGCAAGAATAAAGCCAATTCATCTTTTACTTATTTGAGAAATATACTACTATTTTTATAATAATTAAATCAAAGTGAATATAATAATTTTTCTTTGGTATGTTATTTTGATTGGGCCATATTTAGTTTTGGATAACTACATATTTGATTAAGAAATCTAATTTCAATATGAAAAAAAAAGAGATCAAAAAAATAAAAAATAACTTTTCATATTGGGAGAATATAATTTCTCAATATTGGAAGATAAATGGCAAATTTTTAAAACTAAATTCTGAGTTTGATTTAAATTTTGAGGTTATTGATCACAAAAATAGCAAATTCATCGTAAAAATAATGAGAAATGATTGCGATGAAGGCTTTTTAGAAGGACAAATAAGGTTTTTGAAATTTATCAATAAAACTAAATCTTCTTTACCTATACCAAAAATTTTTAAATCTATTAAAGGAAACGATTTTGAGAAACTAAATGATGAAAATAAAAATGAAAGATATGTTTGGATTATAAAAAAAATTGAGGGAGAATTATTTTCAGATTTTAAACCAAAACCACTTGAATTGATCTATGATTTAGGAAAAAAAGTTGGATTACTAGATCTATATTCTAAACGATTTAAAAAAACATTAAGCATTCCTAGTAATAAGTGGAATCTTACAAAACCATATTGGATTGAAAACCACTTATCAGATATTAAGAATTCAAAAATAAGAAAAGTAATAGAGGATATCTTAGTCGATTTTAAAAATATTTCTAATGTTTTGCTAAATTTAGAGTCACATTGGACTCATAATGATTTAAATGATCAGAATTTATTAGTAAATTATAATGGATTAAATCTACCTGAGATAAGTGGTATACTGGACTTTGGGGATTTAGCTTTTTGTCCCCAAATTTGTAATATTGCTATTTGCTCTGCATATTTGTTGATTTTACCAGATGTTGGAATAGAAAAACAACTTCATTTTTTAAAAGGTTATCATCTTAAGAATCCAATTTCTGAAAATGAGTTAGATATACTTTACACATTAATATTGGTCAGAATTGCAGTAAGTTATGTAAACTCAATTGTTATGTCAATGAATAAGCCTGATGATCCTTACGTATTGATATCTCAAAATGATACAAAAAATTTTTTGTTGAGTATGAGAGAAAATAAAGACTTTATAACTGCTAGATTTAGAGATAGTTGTGGATTTTCACCTTTAAGATCTTCGAACGAAGTTGAAGAATTTTTAAATTCGAATCTCAATAATTTTTTTCCAGCAATTAAAGGCAGTTTAAAGACTGCAAAAGTAATTAACTTAGATCCACAAAATTGTTCAATACCAGAAGACCCTTTTAACATTACGGATGAAGAGGCGTTAAATTTAACTAATCATAACCAACAAAATAACACTGATTATTTTTACTTAGGTAAATATTTAGAACCAAGACTTATCTATACCTCAAAAAATTTTTTTAATGGTGCTGATAAAAACTCTAGTCGTAGGACCATCCATCTGGGGGCAGACGTTTTCTGTAAAACAAATACACCTGTTTATTGTCCTTATGATGGAGAAGTTGTTTTTTTAGATAATTGTCAAGAGAGATTAGATTATGGAGGGTTTATAGTCCTAAAACATTACACAAAAAAAGGATTATTTTTCTTTTCTCTTTTTGGTCACTTAGATCCTAATTCAATAAATTTAAAAGTTGGTCAAAAAGTAAAAAAAGCAAGAAGAATGGCAAAAATTGGTAGTTTTAAAGTAAATGGTGGGTGGGAACCGCACTTGCACATTCAAATTTCATTAGGTTTAGGTCAAGGAAAAAATTGGCCTGGTGTATGTAATGAAAAGGAAAAAGATTTCTGGGAAAAATACTGCCCTAATCCTGCCCCATTTTTAGGTATAAGCACAAAAAAAATTAAGTTCAAAAATGTAGATAAAGAATTATTATTACAAAATCGTAAAAATCATTATTCAGGAAATTTAAAAATTAGTTATAAAAATCCTTTAACTATCATGAGGGGTCATAAAAATTACTTATTTGATGAAAATGGTAAATGTTTTTTAGATTTTTATAATAATGTACCACATGTTGGTCATTCTCATCCGAGAATAGCAAAATTAGTTTTTAATCAATTAAAACTTGTCAATTCAAATACACGGTATTTGCACCCAATCCAAAAAGTTATTTCTGAAAATATATTATCTAGATTTTCAAAAAATTTTAGTCATGTTTTTCTAGTTAATTCTGGTTCTGAGGCTAACGAATTAGCCCTGCGTTTGGCCAAAGCTTACACTGGTTCTAAAGAATTTATAACTTTTGATCATGGATATCATGGTAATACGAATGGTGTTTTAGAAGTTTCTCCGTATAAATTTAATAAACCTAACGGAATTGGTAGAAAAAAGTGGGTTCATGTTATGGATTGTCCTGACCCATTTAGAGGCGTGGATCCAAGGTTTCAAATAGATAGAATTTTGGATAAACTGTGTTCAAAAAATAGGCCAGTAGCTGGCTTTATTTCAGAGATTTTTCCAAGTGTTGCAGGACAAATAATACCTCAAGATGGAATTTTGAAATATATTTATAAAAAAGTAAAAAAAGCTGGCGGGTTATGTATAGCAGATGAAGTTCAAACTGGTCTGGGTCGTTTGGGTGAGTTTTATTTTGGATTTGAGCAACAAAAAGTTGATCCTGATATAGTTGTATTAGGTAAGCCAATTGGTAATGGTCATCCAATTGGAGTTGTAATTACTAAAAGCAAAATTGCACAATCATTTGATAATGGTATTGAATTTTTTTCAACATTTGGGGGATCAGATCTTTCATGTTTTATAGCAAATGAAGTTTTAAAAATAGTTGATGATGAAAATTTAAAATTTAATTCAAAAAAAATGGGAAATCATTTAATAAAGGAATTGGAAAAGCTTAAAACTGAATTCCCAATTATTGGAGATGTAAGAGGTATAGGTTTATTTTTAGGGGTAGAAATAATAACTAATATACAAACTAAAGAGCCTGGCACTTTAGAGGCTGAATATATTTGTAATAGACTAAGAGAAAAAAGAATTTTAGTAGGGTTAGAAGGTCCTTACGATAATGTAATAAAAATAAGACCTCCTTTATGTGTTGACAAAGATGATATAAATACTTTTTTAAAATTCTTCAGTAATATACTTGAAGAAACATTCTTAAAGACAGTGCTTGAAACACATTAAAATTTTCTTATGAATACCAAATCAAAAAAAACCTTCTCAGAAAGAAATACTAAAAGTAAATCTCAGCTTTTAATTATTGCCGAACATGCTGGCAATGAAATTCCAGTAGAATTAAGTAATTTAGGACTAAACAAAAATGATCTCAGACGACATATCTCTCATGATATAGGTGTATATGGAGTATGTGAATTCTTATCAAAAAAAGTAAAAGATCAAATTATTTTATCAAAATTCTCAAGATTATTAGTAGATTTAAACAGGAGTATTAATTCACCTGAATGCATAAGACATTTTAGTGATGGATCATTTATTCCTTTCAATATTGGATTGGCAGAAAATGAGAAAAAATCAAGGATTAGAAAATTTTATATTCCTTTTCATGAAAAACTATCAGATATTATATCAACAAAAAAAATTAAAATTATATTTTCAATTCATAGTTTTACTCCAAAACTACGTGAAGAAAATATTCAAAGGCCTTGGCATTGTGGAATTCTTTATGGCTTGTCGGAAAAACTTGGGAATAATTGTATAGACTTTTTAAGGCATAAATATAAATTTAAAGTTGGTAATAATGAACCCTATGGCGTGAACAACAATGATGATTATATCATTTCTAAATTTGGAGATAAAAAATCAATCCCTTCAATTATTATTGAAATTAGGCAAGACTTAATTTCAGATTACAAAGGACAAAAAACTTGGAGTGAGATAATCCAAAATATGATTGAAAATTGTTTATACAATTATCAACATTAATTAAAGTTTTTTGGTATTCCAGCTGATAAAATTTTTCCACTTAAAGCTTCACTTTTAAAAAATTTCCCTATATTTTTGCACAAAATAATCAAATCTTTTAAATCAATTCCTGTGGATATTTTCATTGAGTTAAATAAATAAATTATATCCTCTGTTGCTACATTTCCAGAAGCTCCTGGAGCAAACGGGCAACCTCCTAATCCAAGCAAAGAACTGTCAAATTTTCGTATACCTAAATCAAATGCAGTTAAAACATTCGCCATCCCTAAACCGCGGGTGTCATGGAAATGGGCAAAAATGTCAAGATTCCCTACTAATCTAATTAAACTATTAAAAAGTATTTTTACTTGTTTAGGGTTAGCGTAGCCAACAGTGTCTGCAATTGTGATTTCGTCGACTCCTATTTCTATTATTTTTTCTACTAAATGAAGCACCTTTTGGTTGGAAACTTCTCCTTCTATTGAGCAACCAAATGATGTTGAAATTGCTACACCTATTTTACTACGATTTTCTAAGCTTTTATTATAAGATACAATTTCAGATAATTCAGTAATTGAAGATTTGATGTCCTTATTGATATTAGCTTTATTGTGAGACTCACTAGCAGATATAACACAATTTATCTTTTCTGCTTGGAGTTCAAAAGCTTTTTTTGCACCAAAAAAGTTGGGAACTAATACTGAACTTGTTAATCCAGAAATACTTTTTGCAGCTTGCAGAATTTCTTCAGAATCAAAAAATTGAGGTACAATTTTTTCAGGTACAAAAGAGGTAACTTCGATTTCTTTAAAATTAAGAAATGCTTGCATATTTAACCATTCAATTTTTTTTTCTGTTGGTAATATTTTTTTTACCAGTTGTAGGCCATCTCTTAACCCAACTTCTCTTATCAAAACTTCTTCCATTATTAATGACCTTTAAATTTTGGAGGACGTTTTTCATTAAAAGCTAATATGCCTTCTTGACGATCCTTAGTTATAATTGTTCTGTTATAACATTCAATCTCAAAAGAGAGCCCATCGGAGAGGGACATTTGCAACCCTTTTTTAATAGAATTTTTAGCTTGTTTTACAGCAAGTGGAGCATTTTGAGCAATCATTTTTGCAATTTTAGTCACCTCTATCATGAGTTGATCACCATCAAAAATCTCATTAACCAAGCCCCAATTTTTTGCTTCCAATGCTGTAAAAGTTTTTCCAGTTAAAATAAGTTCTAATGCCCTTTTTTCACCAACAGCTCTTGGTAAATTTTGAGTGCCTCCAGCCCCAGGAATAATGCCTAATTTTGTTTCAGTTTGTGCAAATAAAGAATGTTTTGCAGCATATGCAATATCTACAGCAGAAACTATTTCACATCCTCCTCCATATGCTGCACCATTTACAGCTGCAATAATTGGAACAGGGCAATCTTTTATAGATCTTATCATTCGCTCAAATAACTTATGTTGAATAAACCATTTTTGAGAGGTCATTTCATTTCTTTCTTTTAGATCACCTCCCGCACAAAATGCTTTTTTCCCATTTCCAGTAAGTATTATTACTCTTGTTTTTTTATTTCCTACAGAAAATTCTTCAAAAAAAGTATAGATCTCTTCAGCCATTTTAGAATTGAAAGCATTTGATGCTTCTGGCCTATTTAAGGTGCAAATTATTATCTCATGTTCAACATTACTGATGTATATTGTTTTATTATCTGAAGTTTCCATTTTTATAAATGTTTCCTAAATATTATTAACTATTTATCTTTTATATTATATTATTTAAATTCTGAGTTTAAGTAATTTATATTTATTTAGGAAATCTAATATGAGTACTAATAATATGCATCAAGAAATTAGGGATGCAGTTAGTAAGATGTGTCTAAAATTTGATAACAAATATTGGCAGAATTGTGATGAAAAAGACCTTTATCCAACTGAATTTGTTAATGAGTTAACTATCTCTGGCTTTTTAGCATCTCTTATTCCAGAAAAATATGGAGGCGCAGGTCTTCCTTTATCTGCAGGTGCTGTAATTCTAGAAGAAATTCATAAGTCAGGTGGAAATGCTGCAGCATGTCATGCTCAAATGTACACAATGGGCACCATTTTAAGGCACGGTAGTGAGAAGCAAAAATCAAATTTTCTTCCAAAAATTGCTTCAGGTGATTTGAGATTGCAAGCTTTTGGTGTAACTGAACCAAATAGTGGATCAGATACACTTTCTTTAAAAACAAATGCAGTTTTTAACGGAGAAAAATACATTATTAATGGCCAAAAAATTTGGACTTCCAGAGCAGAGCATTCAGATTTATTACTTCTTTTAGCAAGAACAAAGCCCCTTGAGGAAGTTAAAAAAAAGACTGAGGGATTATCTGTATTTCTTATAGACATGAGAGATCATATTGGTAATTCCTTGACGATTAAACCCGTAAAAACAATGATGAATCATTCAACAACTGAAATTTTTTTTGAAAACCTTTCAGTCTCTCCTGATAATTTAATTGGCGATTGTAATGATGGGTTTAAATATATTCTTTCTGGAATGAATGCAGAAAGAATTTTAATTTCTGCAGAATGTATTGGAGATGCAAAGTGGTTTTTGAAAATGGCTACAGATTACTCTAAAGATCGAAAAGTCTTTAATCGTCCAATTGGTCAAAATCAAGGAATTCAGTTTCCAATAGCAAAAGCTTATTCAAAAATGCGTGCCGCTGAACTCATGTTATGGAGTGCCATAAATCTATTTGATGAAGGTAAAAATCCTGGTGAAGAAGCTAACCTTGCAAAATTACTTTGCTCAGAGGCCTCATGGGAAGCTGCAGAAATGTGCATTCAAACTTATGGTGGATTTGGTTTTGCAAAAGAATATGACATAGAACGTAAATATAGGGAGGCAAGATTGTATCAAGTTGCACCTGTTTCAACAAATCTCATTTTAAGTTTTATTGCAGAGCATGTTTTAAATTTACCAAGATCTTACTGATTTTAATTGAAGTAATTTACATCAATGAAAAAAAACAAAAAAATACTAGTAGTAGGTAGGGCAGGTCTTGATCTATATGCTCATCCTATCAATACTCCTATTGAAAATGCTTCTCAATTTACTTCACAATTAGGTGGGTCTGCTGCCAATATAGCAGCTGGGTTAGCCATTCAAGGAAATAATGTTGATTTAATGTCACCTATTTCTAATGATTCAATTGGAGATTTTGTTATAAATAGCTGTAAGAAGATTGGTATTAATACTTTACTTTTAGAAAAAGTCTCTAATTTAAAAAATACACTTGCCATTGTTGATACTATGGGAGACAAAACAAATGCTGTTTTATACAGAGAAAAACCTGCAGATCTTTTTATAGATGAAACTTTTTTTAAAAGGGTTAATCTGGATTCCTATCTTATGATTATAGTTACTGGAACATCATTATCACGTAATCCATCAAGGAATAATGTTTTAAAATTAATGGAATTAGCGATTAAAAGAAAAATAGAAATTGTTTTAGATATTGATTATAGAGAAGGGTCATGGAATGATAAAAAAAAAGCAGAAAAGACATTATATTCTGCATCATTATTATCAAACATTGTAGTAGGAAATGATTTGGAATTTAATTTTATGTCATCGGATAAAAACAGAGGGTTAAGTCTGGCGTCTAAATTATCAAAAAAAAATAGAATAACTACAATTTATAAAATGGGATCAAAAGGATTATACTATTTTAATAAAAATAATAAACATTATTTTAAAAGTTTTAAAGTGAAATCAATCAAACCAACTGGAGCAGGAGATGCTTTCATATCTAGTTTTTGCTCATCAAAACTAAGAGGAGTTGAACTTTCTGAAAGTATAAAATTTGGGGCAGCGGCAGGAGCCATAGTTGTAACAAGGGTAGGTTGTTCTAAAGCGATGCCAACATTATTAGAAATCAAAGAATTTATTAAGAAATATAATTAGGAAAAATGCATATACCTCCTTATGAGAATAATAATAAGCCAATAATTGATATTGAAAACAATATTATTCCTAATATTTATTTTAACATTATCAAATTATCCAAAGGTGAAGAATTCGCAATATGTCTTAAAGGTTATGAGATATGTATTGTACCTGCAACAGGATCCATAGATGTGGAAATTAGCAATAAAACTTTTAAAAATATTGGCAATAGAAAAACTGATGTTTGGGATGGTGAGCCTGAATGTATTTATATTCCTTGTAATCAGGAAGCAAAGATAAAATGTGTCAGTAGAAATTGTGAATTATTTATAGCTGGGGCGAAGTATGACAAAATTTTAGAACCTTTTGTTATACGGTCAAATGAAGTTGATTTAGTACAATATGGATCTGATGAAACAAAAACGCATAGAAAAATTAAACATCTTTTAGGACAAAAACAAGGTCAGAAAGTTGGGAGATTATTAGTCTCAGAACTCTTTACAGTAGGTGCAGGTGGTTGGTCAGGGTTCCCTAGTCATAAGCATGATACTGACCGATTGCCTTTAGAAACAAAGCATGATGAAGCATATAATTTTAGATTTAGACCCAACCATGGATCAGCACTTCAACTATTGCAGACGGAAAATAAAGATCAAGGAAAATCTTTTCACATAGTGAATGGATCTACTTTCTGCATTTCTAATGGCTATCACCCTGTCTGTGTTTTACCAGGTTATGAAATGTATTATTTTACAATATTGGCTGGATATAGTCAGCGACCATTAGTGCAATTTTTTCAACCTGTTCATGAGTACCAAGTAGATCTTATTCCAGGTATAAAGGATATGGTCGCAAAATTTAAATGAGTATAGATTCTTTAACAAACCTTTTAAATTGCGCCAAAACAAGAAATAATTATGTTGTAGGTTTTGTAGTTCAAGGTTGGGAAGATGCTTCTTCATTTGTTCGTGCAGCTGATGAAACTGAAACCGATATTATTCTACAATCAGGTCCAGGATTAAGAAAAAATATGCCACTTGAATTGATTTATGCCATGTTTGAAAAATTAAGTGGTGAAACTAATATCAAAATTGTTCCTCATTTAGATCATGGTGAAAATTATGATATATGCAAAAAGGCTTTAGATATTGGGTTTACTTCTATAATGTATGACGGTTCAAAATTGTCTTTTAAAGAAAACCTTAATCAATCCTTAAAAATTTATGAATTAACTCAGAAATATAATGCTTGCTTAGAGGTCGAACTTGGATTTGTTGGTTATAATGATATAAGTAAAAATAAAAAGACATCGCCAGAGGAAGTCAAATTATTTACAGATCAGTTGCCAGTGACAGCTATGGCTGTTTCAGTTGGCAACACTCACTTACAAAATGAAAATTCAGCAATAATAGATTATGATCTTCTTCGTGAAATCTCTGAAATTACTTCTGTCCCTCTTGTAATTCATGGAGGGTCAGGGGTAAGTCCTATTGATAGAATTAAAATGTCAAAGTATTATGGAGTACGTAAATTCAACATTGGTACAGAATTCAGACGATTGTTTGGAACTATTTTGAGAGATATTCTTATTAATGACAAGCATATATTTGATCGTTTAGAAATAATGCAAAAATTAAAATCGGCACTAACAAAAAAAGCAAAAAAAATTTTACTTGATACAAACTTTAAATAAATTTTCAAATATTATCATTTACTTTTCTTGCTCTGCTTTTAACCCAGAAATATGCATAAATTTTATAATATTCTGACAAAAAAGGGTAATATACTGTCTTTTTCATTTTAATTTCTTCGATATACTCATTGCTTAGTTTGTTTTCTTTGGCTGCTTTAATAAGGAGATTTAAATATCTTCTTGAAGTTGGTAATTCTTCTAAAGTTTCTGTGGGCCAAATCAAGGTTTTAGCTAAAAATCTTTTCTTATTTGTAAAAACTGGGATTTCAAATACTTCATACTCTGGACCTTCTGAAGCAATTATTTTCTTTAATTCGACATCACTAATTTCATGGAGAATTCCCTCAACTTTACTCCCTTTTTGGTAACTAATATTTGCAAAACCAGGTTCCACAAAATTTGGACCTTTTAAGTTGATTTTTAAAGCATAATCTTCGATATGACCTACAGTACTTTTTTTTGGATATACATATCTAACTTTCTCAAGGTACACTTGAGACATATTTGATCCATATCCAAAATAAAAGGCCATGATAATTTTTTTTTAAGCAGATTAATGATTTTATTTCTATATATAAATATAAGTATAGACGAAATACTACAAAATAATGAGTCCATAAATTTTGCTTAGTTTATTTGATTTTTTTAATTTACTTGTAAATGGTGTTATACCTGTATCTTTTATATGCTTCTTTGGTTTTTTTTTGGGAAAGAAGAATTTATTTAAAGTTACTGAGGCAAACATTATTTTAAAATTTGTAGGATTGGTTGCAGTTCCTGCAATGAGTGCTGACATAATTCTAAAATTAGATTTCTCAAATATTAATTTTTCATTATACATCAAATATTTAATTACTGAGTTACTCTTATATTTAATAGGTTTTTTCACCGCAAAATTATTTTTTAAATCTAATACGACTGAATCTATTTTAATTGGAGCTGCTGCGTCATTTGCTAATCATGTTCTTTATGTCTATCCCATAGCAATTTTAGAGTTTCCATTTTCTCAGATAAATTCAATTATTACAATCATGGCTATGGATGTAATGTTGTTGTCTTTTACAATTTTTCTTTTAGATTTCACATCTACTGATGATTTTACCCTATTTAAGTTGTTCAAAAAACAAATTGTAAATCCACCTCTTTTAGGCCTTTTTGTAGGTTTAATTATAATTTTAGCTCCTTTTGAAATGCCTGTTGGTATTGAACGGACATTTGAATTTGTTTCTCTATCTGCTGCTCCATGTGCTCTATTTGCACTTGGAATAATTTTATCAAAAAAAGTACAAAGAGGTCAGTTAAATATTGCTATTTTTATTACACTTTTAAGATTAATTATTCATCCATTACTGGCAGTGATTGTAATTTTAATTTTAGGAGGACATTTGATAGAAAATTCACGAACAACTCTTATGGTAGCAGCTGCTCCAGTTGGACTTATGGCTTTCACATTTGCTCCAAAATATGGTGTAAGTACAGAGGCAATTGCATTATCGATACTATGGACTTTTATTGCATCACTTTTTCTTATTCCTTTAGTTGGAATAATTCAAATTTAAGGATTTATTTTTGAGGTATTATATCAAAAGCGAATGTAACTCTTTCTTCGTTACTTTTAAATGGAACAGTATGATGGAATAAAGAGGAGGGGAATAAAACTAAGTCTCCTTTATATACATCAACTGATTTTTTATCAAATTTCTTTCCATCAGTAGGATAATTAGCCCCATCAAAACTAAAAACTATATTTCCTTCATCTTTAGTTTTTTTAGAAGGCATTTTAAAATATAAACTTCCACTCAACCATCCTTCTTTATGAATATGAGCTGCGAGGTTTCCTCCTGAATTAATAGATACTAACCAACCATAAATATTGTATTTTTTTGGCCAATTTTTTATGAAACCTTCACTACTTGTACTAAACTCCTTTAAATAATTTGTTACTTTATTCTCTAATATTTTCTTTAATAACTGTATATCTTCTCTTTGGTGCAAAAAAATATTTCCTGATGATTGCTTACCATTTGAAAGTAAAGGCTGACTTTTAGGATCACTTTCTCCACTTTGGTGGAATTCGAGTATACTTGTAATTAGATCTTCACTTAGTTCACCATTATTTGTAATGTTTTCCTTTTTAATATAATTAAATGGGTTAGTGCAAAAAGGATTTTCATTGTTAGAAACATTAAATCGAATTGAAGCATGACTTCCAATAGAAGCCATAAGTGGATTAACAATATTTCTTTTGATCAATTCTCTGTAATGTTTATAAAATTTATCTTTTTGACCTAAATAATAAAGGCATTCTAAAAGATGACTTTTACTTAATCCATAGTTTGTTTTATGAAAATGTTCTATTGCTTCTGAATAAGAATTTAATCTTACAAGCATTCTAGCTAAATGGTACCTTGAACTTTCTTTTTTCTCGTCAAGGTCCAATACTTTTTTAAAACAATCTATGGCTTCTTCGTTTTTTCCACTATCTTGATAAGCTATTGCTAGTGCTTCCAAATTTGCCACATGTTTTGGTTCTTTTTTGAAAGCTATTTCAAAACAATTAATAGCTTTTGAGATTTTTCCCATTGCCATATATAAATTGCCTAAATTTGTTGATAACAAAAAATTACCTGGATTTAACTTTAAAAGATCTTCATAAATTTTGAGTGCAGACCCAACATTATTAGAGTATCTATGGCCTAAAGCTAAAAGATTCCAAGCCATTGCACTTGAAGAATTTTTCTCAACATATTTTTGAGCATTTATTACAAGAGTTTGATAGTCTTTATTTTTATAATGTTCTACTAAGCTATCAACTGATATTTCCTCATTTTTCATATTGAAATCCGTTGCATCGGAACATCCGTATATTTTAAAAGGGCTATTCATTAAGAAATAATCTCCGTATTTTATATTTATTGTATAATAATAACATTTTTTTCTGTTGAAAAATTTTACAGAGACATTAACGACTTGATTAAAAAAATATAAATAATTCTTTTTTAAAATTGAAAATTGAATAACTTTTTTATATCTTTCAAATAATCGGTTTCTTTCACTGGTTTATCCCATCTAATTCGGTGTATTCTGGGAAATCTTAAGGCAATGCCTGACTTATGCCGCTTACTTTCATTAATACTATCAAATGCTATTTCTAATACCAATTCTTTATGAACTTCACGTACTGGTCCAAACCGCTTGATTGTATTCTTCCTAACCCAATCATCTAGCTTTTTTAATTCTTCATCAGTAAATCCAAAGTAAGCTTTTCCTATAGGTACAATATTATCATTATTCCATACACCAAAAGTGAAATCAGAATAATAAGAACTTCTTTTTCCATGTCCTCTTTGTGCATACATAAGAATAGTATCTAAAAATAGAGGGTTCTTTTTCCATTTGAACCATGGTCCTCTTGGTCTTTCAGATAAATATAAGCTATTTTTAGATTTAATCATTAAACCCTCTTGATTAAACTTCTCAGTAGTTTCTATTTTAATCTGTCTAAGTTCATTCCAGTCTTTGAATTCTATAATTTCAGATATATCCAGCCTAGTTGAAGGATTTAATTTTAGCCAATCTGATAAAAGCTGCCTTCTTTTAGATAGAGGTAAATCCCTAAGGTCTTTACCATCTTCAAAAATAATGTCATAAAGTTTGATAAAAGCTGGTATTTCACTAATAATTTTTTTTTGTGGATTTTTTCGATTTAGTCTCTTCTGAAGAGAATTAAATGGTAATGCTCTAAAATTGTTTCCAACCAATAATTCACCATCTAAAACAGCATTACCATTTACATTAAATAGTATATCTGGAAAAGATTTTGAAATATCATCACCGGTTCTTGAATAGATTTTTTTATTTTCATTATCTAGTACCAATTGAACTCTAATTCCGTCCCATTTTAATTCTGCAATAAATTCAGATGGTTTTAAATTACTAAAATCTTTTTCTTCGTTTATTGGATTAGCAAGCATCATAGGATGAAACATATCACTAAATTTTATTCTTGGTTTTGGCGATTTATTTTCTAACCATGCAAACAAGTCCACATATG
>CACHDI010000018.1 GCA_902578545.1 uncultured Alphaproteobacteria bacterium | reverse complement strand
GTTTTATTAATCAAAGAAATTTGTGAAGTTTATGAATTATATGGATTCGAAAACTTAGAAACTTCTGCAATCGAAAATCTAGATGCTCTTGGTAAATATTTGCCTGATATTGATAGACCAAATCAAGGGGTTTTTTCTTGGAAGGATGAGGAAAATAATTGGTTAGCTTTGAGATATGATTTAACAGCTCCTCTAGCACGGGTTTATGCACAACACTTAAAAGAATTACCATTACCTTACAGAAGGTATTCATGGGGACCTGTATGGAGAAACGAAAAACCTGGTCCTGGAAGATATAGACAATTTTATCAATGTGATGCAGATACAGTTGGGGCACATTCTGCAGTTTCAGATGCAGAAATGTGTGTAATGCTTTCAACTATTATTGAGAAAATAGGAATTAGAAAAGATAGATATGTAATTAATCTAAATAACAGAAAAATTCTGAATGGAATTTTAGAGGCAATTGGTATTTTAAATAACAATGAAATAGATCAAAATCTAAGTGATATGGTTCTTAGGTCGATTGATAAAATTGATAGATTAGGGTTATTAGGTGTTAAAGACTTATTAGGAAAAGGCAGAAGAGATGATAGTGGGGATTTCACTAGTGGAGCAAATTTAGACAAAGCACAAATTGACCATATTTTACAATTTATAAATATGAAACAGGACAATAATATTAAAACTTTGAAAAATATAAAAGATCTTGTTGGCGACTCTGCTACTGGAAATCAAGGAATCAAAGAAATTGAGCAAATTCTAGAATTATCTGAAGCTGCTGGAGTTTTTGAGGACAGAATAATAGTCAGTCCTAGTACAGTTAGAGGGCTTGGCTATTATACTGGCCCAGTGTATGAAGTAGAATTAACCGAAAAAATAGAAAATGAAGATGGCACTGTAAATGAAATTGGTTCAGTTGCTGGAGGAGGAAGATATGATGATTTGATAAAAAGATTCACAGGTCAGGTTATTCCTGCCACTGGTTTTTCATTAGGTGTTGATAGATTATTATTTGCTTTAAATCAGATAAAATCAAAAGCAGAAACTGATAAAAAAGGTCCAATCATTATTACTATTATGGAAAAAGATAAATTAAGCGAATATCAAAAGATTGTAATTGAACTAAGAAGTGCAGGTATAAAGTCAGAACTATATCAAGGGAATCCAAAAGATTTAGGTAGACAATTAAAATATGCTGATAATAGAGGAAGTAAATTTGCTATCATTATGGGTTCTAATGAGTTGAAAAAAGGTGTAGTTCAAATTAAAGACCTAGAATTAGGTTCTAGGATATCAAGTCATATCAAAAGTCATGAGGAATGGAAAGACCAACCAGCTCAAGTAGAGATATCAAGGGAAAAGTTGATAGATTATATAACAAATTACCCAAATAATTTTTAGTTTTAAGGTAAATTAAGTGTCAAGATTATCATCAATAGGTAATGATCGTATTTCTTTAAAAAGGGAATTAGAGAGACTAATAAGTATATTTGAAAAAATTGGATCCAATTATGTTGAAATACCAACTTTATTACAGTCAGATTTGTTGCTTGATCTTTATGGTGAGGAATTAAATTCAAGAACTTACATATTTAATGATCCAGTAAAAGGTAATTTGATGTTAAGACCTGATTTTACAGTACCTATAGTACAGTTACATATAAAAAATAATACAAAAAATGCTCAATACTGTTACTCGGGTAAGGTTTGGAGAAAACAAGATTATTTGAGTTCAAGACCTTCAGAATACCTACAAGTTGGAATTGAGTGTTTTGGTGGAAGTGATATTGCTAAAGAGGATGCAAAATTATTTTCAACAATTAGCAAAGCTGTAGGTTTTACTGATCTAAAAATTGTAACTAGTGACCTTGGGGTTCTGAGATCAGCTATTAATGGTTTAGAAATTAATCAAAGGTGTAAAAATGCTTTATTGAGACAGTTGTGGAGACCAAAAAGGTTTTTACATGTTTTAAAGTATTTTTCGAACAGTATTCATTTCATAAATAATGAAAAAAAGGAAATAATTGATTTATTTAAATCTGGAAAGTTAATTGAAAAAATTAATAGCTATAATTCTACAATTGGCTTGAGAACAAGAAAAGATATTATCGAAAGGGTATCAGAATTATCGAATGATATTGTTAATAATCAATTACAAGAAAATGATGTAAAATTATTACAAAATTTGTTAAAAATCTCTTGTTCTTTGGTTGATGCCCCTAAAAATATCCAAAAATTAACTTACTCACATGATTATTTGAAAAAAGCAGCAATTTTATTGGAAAACCGTTTAGATAATTTATCTGAATTAGGAATAAATGTTAAACAAATTGATTTTGAAGTCAGCTTTGGCAGAACATCCATGGAATATTATGATGGTTTTGTATTTGAAATGGGACCAAAAAAACAGATTAATTCTATACCATTTGCCCAAGGAGGAAGATATAACGAATTAACCAGAATATTAAGCAGACTTCAAGGATATCATAAATCAACAAATTCAGTAGGAGGAATTATAAGGCCAGAGATCTTACACAACTTTAAATTAAATCAAGGTATAAAATAATGAAATTGGGTATACCTTCTAAAGGAAGATTAAAAAAAGAGGTTTTAAATTGGTTTAATAATAAAGGGATAAAAATATTAACGTCAGATGATGACAGAAGTTATGCTGCTAAAGTAGCAGATTTTCCTAACATACAATTGGTTTTAGTACCTCCAATAGAAATTCCATCATTATTACTAAAAGGAGATCTTGATTTAGGTGTAACGGGTCAGGACTTAATTGAAGAAAAAATACCAGAATGGAAAAAATATGTAAAAGAATTAATTAAATTTGGAATTGGCCGTGCAGATTTAGTAATTGCTGTACCTGAATTTTGGATAGATGTTAATAATCTTGAAGATTTAGACGATGTTGCAAACATTTTTAGACGCAAAATGGGTTTCAGATTGAGAATAGCTACTAAATATCATAATTTAGCAAGAATGTATTTAAGAGAATTTGGTATGACAGATTTTAAATTAATCGATAGCCAAGGAGCAACTGAAGGTTTAATTAAAAATGAAGCAGCTGAAGTTGTTATTGATATATCATCCACAGGGCAAACCTTTAAATCTAATAAATTAAAAGTTTTGCCAATAAAACCAATTAAAAAAAGTGAAGTAGCATTGTTTTCATCTTTAAAAATTGAAAAAAAAATTAATTTTAGTGATAGAGCTTTTTTTGAAAAATTATCCATTAATCTTTAAAATTAATATTTAAAAAATACCAATTTCTGATAATTCTTTTTGTAATTCTAAAGGAATTTCAATTTTATCTTCAGAGTATAATTCTCTATCATTTGGAACTTCCTCTTGTTTAAAGTATCTCCATCCCTGAAAAGGTCTTTTTTGTATTGATTCAGTTAAAATTATTTGGCTATTTAAAATTATTTTACATCTGGAGATGTTATCAGCACCTATTATATTATCAAATCCAATAATTTTTTGTCTAGCTAATATTAATCCTTTGAATACCCAGTAAATCGATCCTCCATTTAGAAGCTCTTCCTCTTTTTTTGGTCGCATTCTGGTGATAATAAAAGTTACTGGACCCTCTAAATTTGCAACACTGATAATTCTATTTTTTTGCCAATTATATAACTCTGAAACATTTTGTGCTCCTACACATAACTTTATTATGTTTATAACTTTTTTGGTCAATGAAAGTTCCTAGTACTTGTGATTAAAAAAGGTTAGAAGATATAGTTATTTTTTTTTATATAAAAAACAACTGAAAACTGTTGACATTAATTAAATTTATTAATAACAAAATACCTTTTGGTGTTTGTGGTCTCCGCAAGGAAATACCTGTCGCTAGCCTATGGCTAGAAAGGAAAGCATCTTTCAACTTTTGAAAGGATCCAGTTGTGAGTAAACGCACTGCTGCCAAGCATAAAATAGATAGAAGAATGGGTGAAAATTTATGGGGTAGACCCAAATCACCTGTAAACAGAAGAGAATACGGACCTGGGGAACATGGCCAGAGAAGAAAAGCTAAATTATCAGATTTTGGAATTCAACTTAGAGCAAAGCAAAAATTAAAAGGTTATTATGGGGATTTGACTGAAAAACAATTCAGGAGAATTTTTGCAGAAGCTGAGCGTATTAGAGGAGATACTGGAGAAAATTTGGTTGGATTGTTAGAAAGAAGATTAGATGCATTAATTTATAGAGCAAAATTCGTTCCTACTATTTTTTCAGCCAGACAATTTGTAAATCATGGGCATATTTTAGTAAATGGAAAAGGCGTAAATATTCCTTCCTACAGGGTAAACGAAGGAGACGTTATTGAATTAGTTGAAAAAACTAGGCAATTACCCATCGTTATAGAAGCTATTTCATTACCTGAGAGAGATGTACCAGACTATTTAGAAGTCAATCATAGTAAATTATCGGCAAAATTTGTGAGAACCCCTTCCTTAGATGAAATTCCATATGCAGTTATTATGGAACCAAACCTTGTAGTTGAATTTTACGCTAAAAATTAATATATCAACGTTTTTTATTTATTAAATTAAATATTTTATTATAAAAACTATAGTTTCTCTTAAAAAAGTAATTATTTATATGATAATTTTTTTTTAATATCTGAGGTTCTCCATGTTAGACATCAAAAACTCAACTAATGAAAATTATTTTATTACTCATCTTATAAACAAAAACTTGAACCACAAACTATTTGATAAACCAATTTGTGCTAATTTAGATAAAAACTTAATAATTTTTGGAATGGGGTGTTTTTGGGGTGTTGAAAAATTGTTTTGGGGAATTGATGGGGTTAAAATGACCGCAGTTGGTTATTCTGGTGGCAAAACAGAGTTGCCTGATTATCAGAAAGTTTGCACTGGATTGACCGGGCACAACGAAGTTGTTTTAATTAATTTTGATAATAACCACATTTCCTTAAGTAAGTTATTAAAATTATTTTGGGAGTGTCATGACCCAACTCAGGGTATGAGACAAGGTAATGACATAGGAACACAATATAGAAGTGGTATTTATACATTTTCTGAAGAAGATTTAGTAACAGCCAATAAATCCAAAAGTCTTTATCAAGAAAAATTAAATAAAAGTAGGTTTGGTATAATTACAACAGAAATAAAAAGAGCATCAAAATTTTACTTTGCAGAAGAATATCACCAGCAGTACCTAATAAAAAATCCAAACGGATATTGTGCATTGAAAGGTACAGGTATAGAAATGTGAAAACCTCAAATTTAAACAGTTAATTTTTTTATGCATTTTAGATTCTCAGGATTGGTTTCATCCAAAAATGATGCTCAACAAATTTGTAAATTATTGGAGAATTTAAACCCTAAACCGTTAGGATGTGGATTTACAGAAATTGATTTATCCAATAAAATTTGGGAGATAGACGCTTATTTTAATTATGTGATAGATCCTAGTATAATATTTTTATTAGAAAAATTATATTCTGTTAAATTTTTTTTTAATGAAATTAGATACAATGATTGGATTGCTAAGGTCGAAAGAAAGCTTACACCTATCCATTTAAAAAAAGTTTTTATTCATGGTACTCACCATAAAAAAGAGGTTTCACTTAATAAAATAAATATAGAAATCCAAGCTGCAATGGCTTTTGGAACGGGACATCATTCTACGACCCAATTATGTATATCTGTTTATTTAGATTTAATTAAAAAGGGATATGTGTTTAATAATATTCTGGATGTTGGGTGTGGAACAGGCATTTTGTCAATTGTAGCATCGAAGATTAGTAAGGCGAGAATTACGTCTTTGGATAATGATAAAATAGCAGTAGAAACTGCTAAATTTAATCTTATAAAAAATAAAGCTACACGCAAGTCAAAGGTTTTTAGGTCAGAAGGATTAAAAAATATTCATTTAATTAAGCTAAGTAAATTTGATTTGATTTTTGCAAATATTTTATTCAAACCATTAAAAACAATGGTAAAATCTTTACACAAATTTTTGATAAAAGGTGGTTTAGTTATTTTATCAGGCATATCATTACAGCAAGCTATAAAAATTGAAGCAATCTACTTTGGGCATAATTTAAAAAAAGTTTATTGTATAAATGAAGACAATTGGATGACTTTAGTTATGAAGAAAATTTAATTTTTCTAAAACAAAACTTCTATCTTTTGTTAAATATTCATAGTAGCATATGAATAAAATAATAAATTTATTATCATTTTATTGAGGCGTAATGAGGATTATAGGTATTGATCCAGGTTTGAGAAATACTGGGTGGGGAATTATCGATACAAAAGGTGACAATATTTTTGAAGTTGCAAACGGTATTTGTGAAACAAATTCTTCTGATAATCTTGCTGTAAGACTGAGATGTATTTTTGAAAAATTATCAAACGTTTTAACTAAATATAAACCTGATGAAGCTGCCGTAGAAAATACATTTGTTAATAAAGATGCTTCAAATACGTTAAAGTTAGGACAAGCAAGAGGTGTTTGTATGCTTGTCCCAGCACTAGCTGGCATAGCTGTTGAAGAATATGCTCCTAATGCCATAAAGAAGGCAGTAGTAGGTGTAGGTCATGCTTCAAAACAACAAATAGAATATATGGTGAAATTACAATTACCTAAAATTCAGTTGAAAAGTATTGACTCTACCGATGCAATTGCAGTGGCTATTTGTCATGCAAACCACATAAGAAACTCAATGAAGATGCAAAAAAAAATGCAGTATTTTATTTAATTATGATTGGAAGAATAAGTGGAAAATTGAATTATATCTCAGCGGATCATATTTTGGTTGATGTAAGTGGTGTTGGTTACATTCTATATGTAACTCAAACTACTTTAGCTAATTTACCAAAATTAGGTAATACAGTTTCGCTATTTACAGAGCTTGTAGTTAAAGAAGACTTATTACAACTTGTGGGATTTATTACAACAACTGAAAAAGAATGGTATAAGTTATTAACCTCTGTACAAGGTGTGGGATCAAAAGCAGCACTAGCGTTGTTAAGTCAATTGCCAATTTCTACTCTTTCAAGAGCTATTTTATTAGAGGACTCTTCTACAATCACCTCAGCACAGGGAGTTGGACCAAAGATTGCTAAAAGACTTGTAGTCGAATTAAAGGGTAAAGTACCTTCTATGATGAAATTTAATGATCAACATGATATTTCGTCCTATCATTTGAATAACGAAATAGGTAATTCCAGTTATAAAATAAATAACAAAAGTTTGGATCAAAATTTTTCTAAAAATGATATTAGTCAAAAGGAAATAGATGCAATATCTGCACTTATTAATTTAGGATATTCACAATTGGATGCATCTCAAGTAATTGCTAAAATTATTAATTCATCTGAAGATGAATTAAATATTGAGGATATAATAAGACTTTCATTAAAAACATTAGTCTCAAAAGGTTAGTATGGATTTAGATAACTCTGTAATAAGAGATGAATTAGCTAGTGATGAAAAATTTAATTCAGTAAGACCAAAGAATTTTGAAGATTTTATAGGTCAAACTGATACATTAAAAAATTTGATTATTTTTGCAGAATCAGCAAGAAAAAGAAAAACTGCCATGGATCACGTCTTATTTTATGGTCCACCTGGACTAGGTAAAACAACACTGGCACAAATAATAGCTTATGAGTTAGGGGTAAATTTTAAAAGTACGTCAGGCCCAATACTTACAAAATCAGGAGATCTTGCTGCATTATTGACTAATTTAGAACCAAAAGATGTTCTTTTTATAGATGAAATTCATAGATTAAACCCTGTGGTTGAAGAAATACTATATCCTGCACTTGAAGATTTTTCATTAGACTTGATGATTGGGGAAGGTCCAGCTGCAAGATCAGTAAAAATTGATTTGGAACCATTTACTCTAATTGGTGCAACTACTAGATTGGGTCTTCTTACTACACCCTTAAGGGATAGATTTGGGATACCAACAAAATTAAAATTTTATGAGGTTAATGAATTAATGCAAATTATTAAAAGATTGTCTTTACTGTTAAATTGTAAAATTTCAGATGAAGGATCTTTAGAAATTGCAAAAAGAGCCAGGGGTACACCAAGAATTGCAGGAAGGTTGTTAAGAAGAGTAATGGATTTTGCAATTGTCCAAGGTAATGGGGAAATTAATAGAGACATAGCCAATATGTCATTAAATCAATTAGGAGTAGACAATTTGGGCTTAGATGATGCAGATCGAAAATATTTAACTTTTTTAAGTGACCATGGTGGTGGTCCAGTTGGTGTTGAAACTATTGCTGCAGCACTTTCTGAACCTAGAGATGCTATTGAAGAAGTTATAGAACCATTCCTTATTCAAGAGGGACTAATACAAAGAACACCTAGAGGAAGGATTTTGGGTGATTTAGCGTGGACACATCTAGGAATTGTAAAACCTGCATGATAGTTATAATAAATTTAGTGAATAAACTTAAAAAATAATTTGGTAGATGTATGGAAAATTATTTTTGTAAGGTTTACTATGAAGATACTGATGCTGGTGGAATTGTATATTATGCAAATTATTTAAAATATATAGAAAGAGCCCGTACCGAGACTCTTGGAACTGTTGGATTATTTCAAAATAAAATTAAAGATCAGTTAAATATAATTTTTGTTGTAAGAAGTATTTTTGCGGAATATATGAAACCAGCAAAATTAGATGATATTTTAGAAGTAACCACTAATTTTATAAAATTAGGTATGGTTAGTATTGTAGTTGAACAAGAAATATTTCTGAAAAAAACAAAAATATTTGGTGCTAAGGTGAAACTTGGAATTATTGATTTAAATGGAAAACCAAAAAAATTGCCAAGCACACTACGTCTAAAGTTAGAGAAATTATCAAAAAAAAGTATTAAAATTTAAAATTAAATGTATATTTAAATAAAAACAATAATAAGTTTGAGGTAAGGGGCATGGAACTGGAAGCTGCTAATGGTATTCAGCAGTTAGATTTTTCTTTAATGGCATTATTCCTTAGAGCAACTTTAACTGTAAAAATTGTAATGATAATTTTACTTGTTTCTTCTGTTTGGTCTTGGTCAATAATAATACAGAAATTTTTTGATTATGCTAAAGCAAAAAGAGAAACTAAGTATTTTCAAGATGCTTTTTGGTCAGGTGAACCCCTTGATGAATTATATCAAAGATTGGGAACTGATCCAAAAGGTGATAGTGAAAGGGTTTTTGTTGCTGGTATGACAGAGTGGAGGCGTTCTCATCGGCCCGATGGAGCTCTAATAACAGGTGCTCAGGCCAGAATTGATAGGTCAATGAATGTTGCGCTAACAAGGGCAAGTGATAAGCTCAATTCTGGGTTATATTTTTTGGCAACTGTAGGATCTACGGCCCCATTTGTAGGCTTATTTGGGACAGTTTGGGGAATTAAAAATGCTTTTGAAGAAATTGCTCTCCAACAAAGTACTAATCTTGCGGTCGTTGCTCCAGGCATAGCTGAAGCTCTTTTGGCAACTGCATTGGGATTGCTGGCAGCAATTCCTGCAGTAATTTTTTATAACAAGTTGTCCGGAGATTCTGACAAAATAATTGCAGATCAAGAAAGTTTTGCTGATGAATTCTTATTAATTTTATCAAGGCAGTTAGAAAGCTTGGAAAACAGGAAAGCATAATGGGTGGAAATATAATACAAATAAATTCAAAAAATTCTGGCCGTAGACGGTTTTCAAAGCGAGGTAATCATAGGTTAATGTCAGAAATTAATGTTACACCTTTTGTTGATGTAATGTTGGTCTTACTTATTATATTTATGGTAGCTGCACCATTGCTAACTGTAGGGGTTGAGATAAATTTACCTAAAACAAGTGCTAATGCTCTTCCCACTGAAAAAGAGCAGCCACTCACTTTGAGTATAACAAAGGAAAAGGAATTATATCTACAGGAAACTAAAATTGAATTTTCTGATTTAATACCAAAATTAAAACAGATTTCTAAACAGAGAAAGGATGATAGAATTTTTTTAAGAGCAGATGGCGAAAATAACTACAGTACGATAATGGAGATAATGGGTGCATTAAATAGTTCAAATTTTTCTAATATATCATTAGTTACAGAAAGTAGTGGAAATCAAAAGAAGTAGGATTTGATATTTTATGAAAAGTGGTTTTTTTTTATCAGGAACTGCACATAGTTTGCTAATTATATTTTTATTTACTAATGGATTATTTTCAATGCCTGATAGAAAATTTGAAGATTTAGAAAAGCTCGATATTATGATTTTGTCTGAAGCTGAATTTGATGCTATATCTTCATCACCTCCTATTATAGAAAACTTATCTTCACCTTATAACAAAAAACTAAAAACCCCTTCCCAAGACTTAAAATTACAAAATAATGAAATTGAAAAACCTAGTGGCATTAATAAACATTCAGTTAAACAACTTACCTTGCTAGAACAACCAGATGAAATAATGAAACCACTTTTACCTCTTGAGGATTTTATACCAGAGCCTACTCCTACTATAACTAAAAAATTAAAAAATAAAGAGAAGATCGATTTAGAATTTAGTAAATTAGGGAATGAAATAAATGCTCAAGTAACTCCAAAATTAAATAACCCTAAATCAAGAGATTCTGATAGAATTGATAGAATAGCCTCTAATAACAAGGATACGCTAGATATCAGTGATAATTTGACGGAATTAACCAACGAGATATCTGAAAAAACTGAAATTACTTCTGAAAATGAGGAAAAATTATCAAATAAAGAAGCAACAACTACAATCACTCCAGATGCTCAAAAAAATGTGGAAATTGTGAAAGGGTTAGTCGAGAAATCAAATATGCCATTAAGTAGGAGTCTTCCAGAAATCACAACTACTTCAAAATTGGAAGATGATTTAAACGTTAATTTTCAAGATACAATTGATAAATTAGTTGAAACGGTTAATCAGAATAGCGAAATTTCTGGAATTAATGATAATTCTCAAGCCTCAATTTCAACTATTGAAAAACTGAAACTAAGAAAAAGTATTAATCAACTTATTGGTAGATATTGGAATAAAGGTATATTGATTGGTGGATCTGATTTTGAAAATTATGTGGTAAAGGTGGAAATTCTGTTAGATACTGAAGGAAATATTATAGGGAATGTTCGACCTATAAGTCCTATTGTTCCCTATGGTCGTTATGCAATTGCTTTTAGAGAGGCGAGCAATGCTATCAAAGCTGTGGGTAAAATCCCTATACCTTCTGAGAAATATAAAAAAGGGTTAAAATTAAAATTGACTTTTGATCCAGCTTTAGGAATTGGTTTTGACTAGAAATATGGATTTACAAAAATTGAAAAAAAAATAATGAAAAAAAAATTAATTTTTTTATCTCTTTTTTATGTTTGGTTTTTTTCTTATCATCCACGTTTGTTAACAAAGGGTTATCACAAGCAAATGTACCAGAATTGGATATTGATGTAACTGAGGGTGTAGTAGAACCTATCCCAATCGCTTTTCCAAATTTTATTACTAGAGATTTTTCAAGCTCATTAATCGCAAGCGAAATTTCTAAAATAGTAAAAAATGATTTATTAAAAACATCTCTTTTTCGTTTTATAACTGAAAATACTTATATATCAGATGTGACTAGCATAGATTCTCCAGTAAGATTTGCTGATTGGCGTGCTATAAATTCTGACTTATTATTGGTAGGCAATGTATCTATAATTAATGAAACAATTACAATTAAATTTAGATTATGGGATGTTGTTGGACAAAATGAAATTTTCAAGGGTGTTCAATTTCAAGGACCTTCAAATAGTGTAAGGCGAATTGCTCATAAAATATCTGATTTAATTTATTCTGGTGTTACTGGAGAGGGTAATTATTTTGACACAAGAATAGCCTTTATTTCAGAGAGAGGGCCAAAAAATAATAGAACAAAAAGATTAGCTATAATGGATCAAGACGGTGCTAATCTAAATTTCTTAACAAATTCTGATTCTATTGTATTAGCACCTAGGTTTTCCCCAGATGCTAGAAAAATTTTATATACAAGTTATGAGACTGGTAAGCCAAGAGTATATCTACTTAATTTAGTGACTGGTAATTTACGCTCTTTTCCTCAGTTGCCTGGTATGACATTCGCACCAAGATTTTCTCCAGATGGGAAAAAAATAATTTTGTCCATAACAGATAATGGTAATACAGATATTTATACTTTAAATTTAGAAAATAATTCAAAAAAAAGGTTAACAAAAAATGTTGCTATAGATACAGCTCCTAGTTTTTCTCCAGATGGAAAATTTATTGTATTTGAAAGTGATAGAGGGGGTAATCAACAGATATACGTTATGCCTTCAAATGGTGGAAGTGCTAAAAGAATTAGTTTTGGTAATGGAAGATATGGTACACCCGTTTGGTCACCTAGGGGTGATATGATAGCATTTACTAAAATGCATAAAGGTAATTTTCACATTGGAGTGATGCGGAAAGATGGTTCTCAAGAAAGACTTTTAACAAAGGCTTTTATTGATGAAGGCCCAACATGGGCTCCAAATGGAAGAATTATTATGTTTTTCAGAGAAACTGCTGGAGTTAATGGTGCTCCATCTTTATATACAATAGAGGTAACTGGTAGAAATTTAAGAAAAATTGAATTGAGTTCTTTTGCATCAGATCCTTCGTGGTCACCATTGTTGAATTAATAATTTTTAAAAATTTTAATATAGAAAATATTGATGGAGGTAATTAATGAAATATCAAAAAATAGTTATGTTTATTTTTATACTATTTACGATTACCAATTGTTCAGAAACAAATGGCTTATTCGGAAAATCAGGTGCTGATGGTGATCCATTTGCTAATATTTCACAAAGTTCGTTAGATTATTTTTCTAATGAAATAGGAGATACTATCTTATTTAAGGTGAATCAAAGTGTAATTGAGCCAGAATATAGAGATGTTTTAAACTCTCAAGCTAGCTGGATTAAAGAAAAGTCAATAAGCTCAATTACTATTGAAGGTCATGCAGATGAGCAAGGAACAAGGGAATATAATTTAGCATTAGGTGCAAGACGAGCAACTGCAGTTAGAAATTATCTAGTAAGTCAAGGTATTCCCGAGTCCAATCTCAGTGTCGTAACTTATGGAAAAGAAAGGCCATTAAGAATTTGTTCAGAAGAGAGTTGTTGGTCTAAGAATAGGAGAGCTATTACAATTATAGAAGGTAGTAATTCGTAGAATAATTTAATGTACAAAATTAAATATGTATTTTTAATTCTTATATTTTCTTTTCACTCTGTGTCAGCTGAAAATTTATTAGCTAGTAAAAAAAATATTAAGGAAATTTTACTCGATATTAGTGAAAAAATAGAGGGTTTAGAAAAAACATTTTTACTACCAGATAATGGTTTTATAGAAGACGGTGAAGCATCTACTGCTCTTATTGAACTTGATATTTTAAGAATTAAATTAAAAAAATTAGAAGGAGAACTAGAAAAAATTGAATATGAGCTTGCTTCTCAAATAAATTCTATCAATGAAAAAATAAAAAAAATTTCTGAAACTATACAAAAATTTGATAATTCATTTGTTTTAGATAATATATACAAAGAATCTAACTCCAAACAAATTCAATCAATCTATGAAGATATTGACACAAATCAACTAAATGATTTTCAAACTTTAGATAAGGCTAAAATTCATATAAATAATTCAGAGTATGAAAATGCAAAAAAAATATTTAAAAACTTTGTTACAAATTTTCCAAATAGTTCACTTTTGCCGGAAGTATTATATAATTTAGCAGACATTCATTATAGAACTAATGACTGGAAGCTGGCAGCTAGTACATATTTAGAGTCATTTAGTTTAGATCCTAAAGGTGATTATGCGCCAAAGTCTCTTTTTGGACTTGCCTTGAGTTTAGGTGCTCTGAAGCAATTTAATCAAGCTTGTCTTACATTAGAAGAAGTAAATTTACGCTTTCCTGGACAAAACGTCATTAGTATTCAAAATATTACTGAAACAAAAAAATTACTAAGCTGTTAGTATATAATCAATTTTATTATAATTATGAATTTGCAAGAAAAATTAAAATATGAATTTCAAAATCAAATGGATAAATTTGATGATGATAAAATTGGTCTAGCTGTATCAGGTGGGGGAGATTCTATTGCGATGTTGGTTTTAGCCTCAGAGTGGGCGACATTTAATAAAAAAAAGATTTATGTTGTTACAGTTAACCACAATCTAAGAAAGGAAGCTAAAGAGGAGGTAAATTTTACAAGAGAATTTACAAAAAAATTGGGATTTTCTCATTCAACTTTAGATTGGAAAAGACCTACCCAAGTTGGAAACTTACAATCTCAAGCATCATTAGCAAGGAAAAAACTAATAAGTGATTGGGCCAAAGAAAATAAAATAAAAACAGTACTACTAGCACATACAATTGATGATCAAGTAGAGACTATTTTAATGAGATTCTCAAGGGGTTCTGGAGTTGATGGTTTAGTAGGTATGAAAAAACTTGTTGATATTAATGGAATTTTCTGGTTAAGACCATTATTAAAAATAACAAGAAGCGACTTGAGAAAATTTCTTAAATTTAATAAATTAAATTGGGTTGAAGACCCTACCAATGAAGATAGAAAATACCTAAGGGTTAAGTCTCGAAATATTATTTCTCAATTAAGAAAAATGGGGATTAATACTGATTTAGTAGTTAATACCTCTGTAAGAATGAAAAATGCCAAAAAAGTTTTAGATGATGTTGCAGTAGAAGCTTTTAATAATTTTATTACATTAAAAAAATGGGGAGATATTGAATTAAACAAAGATATCTTCAGTTATTATAGAGAAGACACTATTTTAAGAACTTTGGCAGGCATAATTAAGGGAATTTCTGGAAGTGTCTACCGACCGAGATATAGAGAATTAATAAATTTTGCAGAAGGATTGAATAATAAAAACTTTAAAGCGAGGACACTTTCTGGAGTTTTAGCTAGAGCAGTTTCTAAAAATAAAATTGTTTTGAGAAGAGAACCTAGTCACCCAATGTGTATTTCTAATTTTAAATCCAAAAATTTTATTTGGGATGGACGCTGGCTTGTATCTTTAGCAAAGCCACTATCAAAGTCTGAATATATTGGACCTTTGGGTAATAATGGGTATCAACAAATAAAAAATTATGTTGAGGATAAAAAAACTAATGAATGTTTTTTAAGTACACCTACCTTATTTCTAGAGGATAAAGTAATCTCTTCACCAGCTTTTGAATATGGGAATGGAATATCTTGCAAACTACAACATAACAAAAAGCAATTTATAAATTGTTTTATCACTCATTGAATTTACATAATTTACACTTATTTAATAATTAGTTAAACATCGGAGATTAAGTTGGGAAATATTAGAAATATAGCTTTTTGGTTAGTACTATTTTTATTAGTAGTTGCATTATTTAATGTTTTTAGTTCTGGAAGTAATTTAACTTCATCAAAAGAGGTTAGCTATTCCGAATTTCTTATCCAGGTAGAAAAAGGTAATGTTTCTGCCGTTAGACTTGATGGTGAGAGAATTTCAGTTAGAGATACTAGTGGAAATACTTATCAAGTCATACAACCCTCCGGTGCATCCACCGTCCAAAAATTAGAGAATGCTGGTGTAGAAATACAAGCTGTTAAACAAGAAAAATCTGGGTTTATGTCATCTTTAAGTTTGTGGCTACCATTCTTACTCATTATTGGCATATGGATCTTTTTGATGAATAGGATGCAAGGTGGTGGAAGAGGTGGTGCTATGGGTTTTGGTAAATCCAAAGCTAAATTGCTAACCGAAAAACATGGCAAAGTAACTTTTAATGATGTAGCAGGTATAGATGAAGCCAAAGATGAATTAGAGGAAATTGTTGATTTTTTGAAAGACCCTCAAAAATTTGGTAGGCTTGGAGGTAAAATACCAAAAGGTGCTTTGTTAGTTGGTCCTCCTGGTACAGGAAAGACACTTTTAGCTAGAGCAATTGCAGGTGAAGCTGGCGTACCTTTTTTCACAATTTCTGGTTCAGATTTTGTAGAAATGTTCGTTGGAGTAGGTGCTAGCCGAGTTAGAGATATGTTTGACCAAGCTAAGAAAAATTCGCCTTGTATAGTTTTCATTGATGAAATTGATGCTGTTGGTCGCCACAGAGGTGCAGGATATGGTGGTGGTAACGATGAAAGAGAACAAACGCTCAATCAGTTACTTGTTGAAATGGATGGATTCGAAGCTAATGAGGGAGTTATTCTAATTGCCGCAACTAATAGACCAGACGTTCTTGATCCCGCCTTGTTAAGGCCAGGTAGGTTCGATCGGCAAGTTCAAGTCCCAAATCCTGATATAACTGGAAGACATAAAATTCTTAATGTTCATGCAAAAAAAACAGTTCTAGGTCCAGATGTTGATCTAAGGATAATAGCGCGAGGTACTCCCGGTTTCTCAGGGGCCGACCTTGCTAATTTGGTTAATGAAGCAGCATTAATGGCAGCAAGAATCGGCAAAAGATTTGTAGGTATGGAAGATTTTGAGAATGCCAAAGACAAGGTAATGATGGGGTCTGAAAGACGATCTATGGTCATGACAGAAGATGAAAAAAAGCTAACTGCATATCACGAAGCAGGTCATGCGGTTGTTGGGTTACATTTGCCTCAACATGACCCAATACATAAAGCCACAATTATACCAAGAGGGAGAGCTTTGGGTTTAGTTCTTAGTTTGCCAGAAAGAGACCAGCTTTCTGTGACTAAACTTAAATATAAATCCAAAATTGCTATGGCTATGGGTGGTAAAGTTGCTGAAGAATTAATATTTGGACCAGAAAATGTAACCTCAGGAGCATCATCAGACATTCAGCAAATTACAAAAATAGCGAGAGCCATGGTAACACAATTTGGAATGTCAAATGAATTAGGTAATATCGACTTCATAAATGAACAACAAACTTACCTTGGACCATCCTCTGGTAATATTCAGGCAGGCCCTGAAACTCAAGAAAAAATTGACTCTGAAATTAGAAGAATTGTTGATGAAGGTTATGATACTGCAAAAAAAATTCTTACAAAAAATAGGAAAAAGTTAGACAATTTGGCACTTGGTTTATTAGAATATGAAACCCTTACGGGTGAAGAAATAACCAAAGTAATGAATGGTGAAAGTTTAGTAAGAAACGAAGAAATTGACGATGTTGATGATAATGATAAAACCCCTAGTTTAATTGCTGTTCCAAAGTCTGGAACAAAAAACAAACCCAAAAAAGGAGACGACGGCTTAAAACCTCAACCTCAAAGTTAAACAAACCTTTTAACTAGTTTATTAATCCTCCCCAAAGATCATATTCATTTGATTCCTCTACTATAACATTAATAAGTTGACCTTGTTTTAAATCTTTAAAGTTCTTGTCGATAAATATATTACCATCGATTTGAGGGGCATCTCCTTTTGTTCTGCATATAGCGCCATCTTCATCAACCTCATCTATAATTACCTCTTGAACTGTACCAACTTTTTTCAAGAGCTTTCTTTCCGAAATTCCTTGAGCTTTTATCATAAATCTCTTCCATCTTTCTTCTTTAATTTCTTCGGGTAAATGCCCTGGTAAATTGTTTGATCTTGCACCTTTAACATTTTCATATTTAAAGCATCCTACACGATCTAACTGAACTTCTTCCAACCAATCTAGCAGGTGTTGGAATTCTTCTTCTGTTTCACCAGGGTAGCCAACTATGAAGGTAGATCTTAAAGTGATATCAGGTTTTATTCTTCTCCATTCCTCAATCAATTTTGAAGAATTATCTTTTCTAGCGGGTCTTTGCATTCTTTTTAGCACTTCAGGATGGCTATGTTGAAATGGGATATCTAAGTAAGGCAATAATTTATTTTCAGCCATTAAGGGAATGATATTACTAACATGGGGATAAGGATATACATAGTGTAATCTTATCCAAACATCTAATTCTCCCAGCAACTTACATAATTCTACTATATTTGTTTTATCTTTATTTTTTGTTAATTTTAAATCAATCCCGAAAGCTGAAGTATCTTGAGAAATTATAAGTAATTCTTTGGTACCATTTTCAACCAACAATTTTGCTTCATTCATAATTTTATCGACATTGTTAGATTTTAATTTACCTCTCAAATTTGGAATGATGCAAAATTTACACGTATGGTTACATCCTTCTGAAATTTTTAAATAGCTATAGTGTTTTGGAGTAAGCTTTATCCCTGTAGGTGAAAGAAAATTCCTAATTGGTTTTTTTTGTTGAGGAAATACTTTTTGTACTGTTCGCAAAACTTTATTTATTTCACTAGGACCGCTAATTGATAATACTTTATCTTCAAATTTTTTAATTGTTGTTTTATCTCTTCCTAGGCAACCAGTAATAATAACTTTTCCATTTTCATTTAATGAAGAAGATATTGTATTTATACTTTCTTCTTTAGCAGAGTCTATAAATCCACAAGTATTTACGATTACTAAATCTGCATTTCTATGATCTTTATTAATTAAGTAACCATTATGAGTTAGTGAGGTTAAAATTTTTTCACTATCAACAAGGGCTTTTGGACATCCAAGGCTTATTAACCCAATTTTAGGAGACTTCTTTATTAATTTGTTAATATGTTTCATAACCAAAAACTGAATAAGAAAAAAGTTTAAAGTTTCATTTAAATAAATGGTTTTTCATGAATTTTTGTAAGATATTTTTTTTCACCTATTATCGTAAATAAATCTTCCTCATCGTTTAAATAATTTATATCAATCATTCCTAAGGCAACAGTCGTATCAAAATCAGGTGAAAAAGCCCCTGATGTAACTCTTCCAATAATCTCGTTTTTTTTATTTATTACTTTCCAAATATTTTCACAATATACTGGATTTTTATAATCTATACTTAATGACTTGATAATTTTTCCTGGATTTTTTATCTTACTTGAATTGAGAGATCTAGCACTTATGCAATGATTTGGTACTATTTTTTGAACAAACTTTTCAAGATTACATTCAAAAGGTGTGTTCGTGATCGTCATATCATTACCATAGGAAAGCAAACCACCTTCAACTCTTTCTATAAGATTAGGGCACCCAGCTCTGACATTAAGGTTTTTTCCTTCCTCAAAAAGAGCATCCCACAATTTAATTGCAACATCAGGCCCATTTACGTAAATTTCATACCCACCTTGTTTTGAGTATCCTGATTTGGCAACCAATAATTCTTCTCCTTCAAAATTAAAACAATCTATATCAAAAAGTTTCAGATTATTAATCTTTGAACCAAAAACTTTTGAAGCCAATAATTCAGATTTTGGGCCCTGAATGGCTAATGGTGAGATGTCAGGTTCTTCTATAATTAAATCCAAGTTTAGTACTGACACTATACCGTCTATCCAAAGTAAAACATCGCTGTCAGCAATAGAAATCCAAAATTTTTCCTTAGAAACCTTAATAATAACTGGATCATTTACCATGAAACCTTTTGAATTGACCAATGGAACATATAAACATTTTTTTTCGGTAAGTTTATTTAGATTTCTCGGGGTTATCATTTCCAAAAGTTTGAAAGCGTCTTTTCCTTTTATTTGTACTTGTCTTTCACATGAAACATCCCAAACTTGTACCTCATTCTTAAGATGATGATAATCTTCTTCAATGCTTTTAAAATAAGTAGGCAAAAGCATGTGATTATATACAGTGAACCCTTTAACTCCATTTTCTATAACACGATCAGTAAAATGGGTTTTTCTAATTCTACGGGATAGTGAAAGAAAGTGCGAAGACATGATAAACTAAGACAAATACTAATTAATTAATTTTAGTACTTGCAGCTAAATATTCTACAAGAGCATCTAATTCGTCACTTTTCTTTATTCCTTTGAAATTCATTTTAGTGCCCTTAATATATTTTTTTGGATTCGCTAAGAAAGAAATAAGAGTTTCATTATTCCAAATCAACCCTTCTTGACCTAATTTCTTTATATTTTTTGAATATTTTTTGTAATCTCTTAATTCACCAGCAACCCTACCAAAAATATTATTTAGATGAGGGCCTGTTCCATTTTTTGCATCTAATCCAATTCTGTGACATGCTTTACACTTTTTAAAAACCTTTTCTCCTTCTTTAACTAAATTTGGATCAAAGCTAGCAATTTGGATATTATCATTTTTATCTAGGTTATTATTTTCAGTCATATCTTCTTCTGGAGTTACATCTAAAACTACAGCTCTTTTTGTGATCATCGCAACTTTTTTACAATTCTGCATACATCTATTATTATAAGTAGTATTTTCTAAATTCTCTCGATTATCCAAATAGAAATTTTCCTCATTAGGAAGATTTATTTCTTCAAAGTTTACATGAGAAAGTTCAAAGTCTTCATCTACTAAATCATTAAGATATAATATGTATGCAGTTATTGCATACACTTCGTCATTATTTAAAGATTGAGCATTTCCAAAAGGCATAGCTCTATGGACATAATCCCATACAGTCGATAAGTAAGGCCAATAAGAACCAACAGTTTTGACAGGATCTTCACTATCTAGAGTATCAAAACCACCTGCCAACTCTGGCCATCTGTCTATACCCTCACCAAAATCGCCGTGGCAACTTGAACAATTGTCCGTATAAAGCTCCTCACCAATAATTACAGATCCAGATCCCACAGGTAGCCCTTTTCCATCTGGCCTAATATCAATATCCCATGCCGAAACTTCATTATTTGTAGCAGCTCTACCTAATCCTAGTGTTTGTGAATAAGATATACTATAAATTGAACATAGGAAAATTATATATGATACAAATTTAAGAGACTTCAACATTTTCTGCTATTCCATCTTTATCTACTGCCCATGTTTGTATTCCGTTATTATGATAAATGGAGTTCTCTCCCCTAATTGATCGTAATTGATCTTTAGTGGGTTGAACATAACCAGTATCATCCATAGCACGGCTTTGTAAAAGAAGAGGTTTTCCATCCCAATTAAATTCAAAATAAAACCTATGCATGGATTTGGTATCAGCTGGTCCACTTAATCTAGCTTCGGCCCAGTTTACTCCTCCATCTATACTTACGTCAACTTTTTGAATTTTTCCACGTCCAGACCATGCCACTCCAGTTATCACTGTTTGTCCCCTTCCATGTGTAATTGGAGCCTGAGGACTTGGGTTTGTAATTACTGATTTTGCGTCCATTTCCCATGTAAACCTTCTAGCCTTTCCATTACTGAACAAGTCTGTATATTTTGAAGTTTCCTCCCTATGATGCCAGGGTTTATCACCTACTTCAATTCTTCTTATCCATTTAACCCACATATTTCCTTCCCACCCAGGAACTACAAGTCTTACAGGATAACCTTGTTCAGGCCTTAATGATTCTCCATTCATTTTAAAAGCAATTATGCAATCATCCATTGCTTTTTCTATTGGTATTGAGCGGGTCATAGCTGAAGAGTCTGCACCTTCGGCTAGAATCCATTTTGCGCTACTTTTTAAACCAACTTCTTTCAAAATATCTTTTAAAGGTATCCCAGTATATAACACATTATGTATCATTCCATGGGTGAATTGGCAGCCGTTTAATTGAGCTCCACGCCATTCCATACCAGAATTAGCAGCACATTCTAAAAAATAGAGTTTATTTACTCTAGGAAATCTAGCGAGATCACTTAAATCAAATATCGTATTTTGATCAACTAAACCATTAATCATAAATCTATACTTTTTGGGATCAATTATAGCTACACCTCCATGATGTCTTTCAAAGCATAAACCGTTTGGTGTAATAGTTCCATCTAACTCATGAAGGGGAGTAAAGTTTACTGAACTTGTGGGATCAGCAGTTAGCCAAGGTACATTTCTCCTTATAACGTGTTTTTCATATTCACTTGGAAAACCATAGGGATTAGCGTCTACACCATCACCTAACTCGCTATTCCAAGGTTGCATTTCCGTAATTGCCTTATCATCAATATTTGAGGCAATGGATTTTGTACTAGAAATTAGTGCACTTCCTGCAGCCAAAGATCCAACTACAAATTTTCTTCTAGAGGTTTTTAATTTTTTTACCATTTCATTACCATATTTAAACATATTAAAAACAGGATAATTAACCTGTTATTACTTTTACAGAATTATTTTTTTCAATTTGTATTATTTTTTTTCTTCTAATATATTTTTCCACTAATTCCCAAACAGGAGGTCCTTCAGTATTTTCATTAACTGAAGCCCAGCCCCCCACTTTATATTTTTTTTCAGGTTCTATCCTATCTCCAGTTTTTAACATTGTCATCTCTGAAATTCTATTACCTTGTGATTTATTAATATCAATTTTATAGCCCATACCACCGACTCTAACCATATCTCCTCCTTGTTGATAATAAGGATCTGGATTGAATAGGTTATCAGCTACATCTTCAAGTATTATTTTCAGCGTGTTGCCTGTCATTTCAGTTAAATATACTTTTGGATAACTCATGGCTGTTGCATTATAAATATCTTCTATAGTAATTTTACTACCTGGTATTAAGCTAGGTCCCCATCTAAAACCAGGTGATAATGCAATATCAGCACCTCTTTCATCAATAATTGCATTACAAATCAAATCATCCCATGTGCCGTTGAAATTTCCTCGTCTGTACAACACTGAATCTGTCTCTCCAATTTCTTCTTTTAAAATTGAAAGGAAAGGTTTTCTTTCTTCATTTATTAAATTGGCCATTTCTTTATCTGACGAAATAACATCCGAAAAAATTGGTATTAATCTATATTTAAAATCTTTAATTCCTTTATCTACATTAAGATCAATTCTACTCAAAAACTTTCCATTACTGCCTGATGCAACTAGAAGTGTTTTATTCTCAATAATTGGGATTGGTAGAGCATCATGAGTGTGACCACAGAATATTATATCAATACCCTCTGTTCTTGTAGCTAATTGTCTATCAACGTCAAACCCATTATGAGATAATAAAACAACAAGATCTGCATTTTTACTCTTTACTTCATTGACTATTTCTTGAATATTTTTTTCTCTTATTCCAAATGAAAGACCAGGGAACATCCAAGATGGATTTGCTATCGGCATATAAGGAAAAGCTTGGCCAATAATTGCAATTTTTTTTCCATTTTGTTCAGTAAATGTATAGGGCTCAAAAGCTCTTTCGTCCCATTCAGTATCAAAGATATTTGCTCCTAAAAAAGGAAAATTTAGATGATTATCAACTAATTCCATTACCCTTTCAATACCTAATGTGAATTCCCAGTGACTAGTCATAGCATTGACTTCTAAAAGATTAAAAGCTTTAACCATGTCCATTCCATTTGTTTTAAGTGCTGTGTAACTACCTTGCCAAGTATCACCTCCGTCTAATAATAATGCATTTGGTCTTTCGGATCGGATTGACTTTACAACTGTTGCTATTCTATCAAGCCCACCCATTTTTCCATAAGTTTTGGCAAGGCTACTAAAACCTTCTGACGACAATGAATAAGCATCAGCACTTTTTACTGGAATATTGAAATATTTTAAAAATTCTTTTCCAGTAATGTGTGGTGGTTTACCTAAAACATTACCAACCCCAAGATTTATATCTGGTTCTCTAAAATATAATGGTTTTAATTGACCATGAATGTCGGTAATGTGCATAATCGAGACATTTCCAAAACTTTTAAAATCCAAAAGATTTTTTTCAGAAATATTTTGTTGAGCCATAACTTTTGCAGAGTTATTAATACCCAAAGAATTAAAAATAAATGAAGAAGCAATTGAGGCTTGTAAAAAATGTCTTCTTGAAATCATAGCTAAGTATACCCCCAATAAAAAACCCCAAAACCAGACTATAAGATGATTTTGGGGTAATTTATTTTTAGATGCAATAGTTTGTTTGGAATAAATTAATTCCTGACTGATGGTGTTTCGGCAGACAAGCCATTACCTCTTGACGCAACATACAATTCAAGAGCCCTAAATTCATCACCACCAACTTTATATGGGGTAGCCCTTATGTTTTTCATACAACCTTTGAATCTAGCATGAATAGAGTTAAGTTTAGCATTTTTAAGTCTATATGTTGGAAATCCATTAATCTGACCTTGGCTAAGGTGATCTGCACGAATCATCACACCATAATTGTCCTCATGACAATTAGCGCATGACATATCTAACTGACCAACCCTAGTATAAAACAATTCTTTTCCTAATTCCCACATTGGTTCAACATCACCATCTATCTTTACATTCATAGTCATTCCTCTTGATTGTAAACCAATTAAAGCAACTATTGAGTCCATTGGCGCTTTTCCCCATTTCAAGGGTTCTGCTCCCATTTGTTCAGTTCGACAGTTATTTACATGGTCTTCCATTGACCATAATGCTCCTGCGGAAGCATTCCATTTTGGCATCACAGTTCTTAATCCTTTAAATTCTGACGCATCACCATGACATGAAGCACAAGATTTATTTTGAGAACCTTCGACTTTATTCCAAAGGTCTATTCCTTTATCTACAAAAATCATACCTGGATTTTCAAAATCATCCATTTGTAAAGCCTGAGTCTCTTTAATCCTAAAGGTCCAACCTGATCTAACCTCATCAATATTTTCCATATGACTTGGAGCTTTTGTCCTAGTTAAAATAGGTTGACCCTCAACTACTAACTCAGCTGATTCATCTGCTGATGCACTGGACAAATTAAGACCAAAAATCATCAATAATGTTATAAATATTTTTTTTGCAAAAATCATTTCTTCCCCTTAATTAGCTTACTGTAATCTTTTTTGTTTTTTCATATACAGATCCATCATCATCATACCATGTGAATTTGAATTCCCCACTTTCAGGTACTACTGCTTCGAATTGAAAGTATGGATTTACAGAAATTCCCGCTTTCATATCAAAATCAACCACATTTGAACCATTAAAATCACAAGTAAATCTATTTATTATAGACTGTGGTATTTTATTGCCATCTGAATCTTTTCTCAACCCAGTCTCCATTTTATGACTTATTAAAGTCTTTATAGTTATAGCCTCACCAGCACTTGCTTGTTTTGGTACTTTAATTCTTGGTTTTACCCCTTTTGCCATTTTTTTATCTCCTTAAATACCTGTTATCCACCACATCCGCCAATGGTTACTTTAACCTTCTGAATATCTTGTATAAAGCTACCATCTTCTAATTTTGCAATTGCCAAGACGTCCTGGGTTTTTCGTAATCTTATTCTTGTAGATGCTGACCTTGTAGCCGATAGTGGGCCAAATTTAAAAGTAACAACATCGGGACCAGGATTTCCAAGTGCTAGAATTTTAATTGCTGTTGCTTTTTTTGATTCTACACTGATAGGTACAGTATTACCATTTTCTGCAATTTCAGGTGTAGTTAACATAATATCACCAGAACCAATATTAGCTCCACCAGTAAATTCTTTTATTATATCTTCAGCAGATTGCCCATCTGATTGAGCTAATAAATTTATTGGTAAAAGTGAAGCTGAAACAGCACTTGCACCTAAAACTACTACTTTTCTCCTACTAATTTTCATTTGTTTCTCCACCTTAATTCCTTATTCTTTTAATGTTTGCAGATATGCCAAAACATCTTCTACTTGTTGAGCTTTTAAAATTGTTTTTCCCACAAACTTTTTTAATGTTCTATTATATCCACTATCCTTATAAAAAGCTGGCATAATTGTACCTTCAAAAACTTTTTTTGAATTAACAAGCATTCCACGTAATTCAGCAGCAGTCCATCTATCTGCAACTCCATCTAAAACTGGTCCAACCGCACCATGGAAGGTTTGTTCAGACATTTCAGAATTAACATGACAGGCTAAACAATTACCCTGCTTTCTATTCATAAATACTTTTCTTCCATTGGCAGGATCACCTGCAACTCCAGTTAGAGAAGCAGTAACGGCACCATATTCATCAGCTACAACATCAGATGGTGCTACTTCTGAGAAAGAAGCTCCTGAATAGAAAATAATAAATAAAAATGAAAATAAAAACTTTAATTTATTCATACTTTAAACCTCGGCTACCTTTAAGTTAACTAAATATAGTTGCTTTTGTAAACGTATATAAAGTAATGCTAGCCGTTATTTAAATTTCTTGCAATAAATTTTTGAAGATGTTCTTCACCTTCGTAACCTTTTAACAATACCCATTCTAAAAGAAGCCTTGTTGTACCTTTAGCAAAAGCTCCAGGCATCGTTACTACAGAAGCTTCTGAAGCAATAGTTTTCTGATTTATTTTTTCTGGAAAAAACATTACAGTTGGGGTGAACATAACTCCCCATTTTTTTACTATTTCTTTCTCAGGTAATGTTTCTCCATCAAAGTCGGTTACCTCTATATCTCCAAATATATTTATCCTTATAACAAAAAAGTCATCTTGCAATGTAGACGCTATTTCAGGAATTGAGTAGAC
>CACHDI010000017.1 GCA_902578545.1 uncultured Alphaproteobacteria bacterium | reverse complement strand
TTAATAGGGAGTTGCTGTCCATCAGCTATGATAAGTTGTAATTCAACCAAATCAAGACCCGTAATCATCTCAGTAACTGGATGTTCAACCTGTAACCGAGTATTCATTTCTAAAAAAAAGAAGTTTTGATTTTGATCCATTATGAATTCAACAGTTCCTGCACCTTTATAATTAATGGCTTTTGCTAAATTGATTGCCTGCTCACCAAGTTTATTCCTAACTTCATCCGATATACCCTTAGCCGGTGCCTCTTCAATAATCTTTTGGTGCCTTCTTTGAACAGAGCAATCTCTTTCACCTAAATGAATAAAATTTCCAAAATTATCTCCAAAAATCTGAACTTCAATATGTCTAGGTTTAATAAGAGCTTTTTCAATAATTATTTCATCAGAACCAAAAGCAGACATACTTTCAGCTTTTGCTAAATTTAATGAACTTTTTAGATCCTTTTGCTCTAATACAAGACGCATTCCCTTTCCACCACCACCATTTGTGGCTTTAAGCATAATAGGGTATCCAATATTTTTTGCCTTTTGATTAATTTTAAACATTTTTTCGTTAGATAAAATGCTATAATCATCCAGACATGGTACACCTACTTTTATAGCAATACTTTTTGCTATTTTTTTATTTCCCATTGCATCTATAGTTTTATAGTCAGGGCCTATGAAAATAAGCTTTTCTTTCTTACATTTTTTAGCAAAATCAGCATTTTCGGATAAAAATCCATAACCAGGATGTATTGCGTCCGATTTTGTATTTTTAGCTGCATTGATAATATTTTTAATTGAAAGATAACTTTCAGATGAAATTCCTTTACCTATATTGATTTTTTCATCTGCTAACTTAACATGTAGAGAATCTAAGTCCTCATCAGAATAAACAGCAACTGTTTTTAAACCTAAATTTTTTGCAGTTTTAATAATTCTTACTGCAATCTCACCCCTATTAGCTATCAAGATCTTTTTAAAATTTTTAACTAATTTAGAATGTTTTTTCACTTAAAGGTTCCAACGTGGTTTTCTTTTTTCGATGAATGCTTGAAGACCTTCAGGGGTTTCTTCTCCTAACATACATTCTGCAAACTTGTCTGCGGCTCTTTTTGAAAAATTAGATGAATTATCTAAATCAGAAACAATAGATTTTGTTATTGCAACAGCATTAGGTGCACAAGGTTTAAGATTATTAGAAAAATTTTTGGCAAAAGAAAACATATCCTGCTCATTACCAAACACCTCATCTAATAGACCAAGATGTAAGGCTCTTTCAGCATCAAATACTTCCCCACTAAGCATTAGATTTTTTGCATTTTTTCTACCTAATCGATTTATAACATAAGGTGCAATTTGTGCCGGAGTGAGACCAATTTTGATTTCAGTAATTCCAAATTTAGAATTTTTTGTAGCAAAAATAAAATCTGAGCAACATGCCAAACCAAAACCACCAGCATACGCAGGTCCATCAATACAAGATATGACATACTTAGGAAAATGATAAAAAGATTTCAGTAGTTTTGCAACATTCAAACTCGAAGAGATAATTTCATTTTTCTTAGGCTTTCCACTTGAAAAAAAACTTTTAAATTCTTTCAAATCTGCCCCTGAACAAAAAGAACTCCCTTTACCACTTAAAAATATACCTCTTAAGAATTGTTGTGATGCAGCTAAACTAATCAAATTTATTAACTCCGTTATCATTGCATTGGATAATGCATTTTTGCTTTTAGGACGATTCAACTTTACATGTAACCAGTCATTATAAGCCTCTAGCTCTATAGTCTCAAATATTTGATTGTTTAAGAATTCCATTAGGGTCTAGCAACTCCAAACGTATTAGGATAAAGAGTTCTAGTCCTTGAATCTAAGCAAACTGAAAGACAAATTCCAATAACTTTCCTAGTATCTCTTGGATCAATCATACCATGGTCAAGTAGCCTACCTGATGTATAAAAAGCATTACATTGTTTATCAAAATGAATTTTAACTTGATCAAGTTTCTTTATTAAGTCTTTTTTATTAATTTTATTACCTTTTCGTGTTGCTGCTCGAGACATTACATTTTCCATAGTTAAGGCTGCCTGTAGCCCTCCCATAACTCCAATTTGTGCATTAGGCCACGTAAAAAGAAAATCAGGATTAAATTCAAAACCACACATTCCATAATTTCCAGCTCCAAAGCTAGCACCAATATAAAAAGAAAGTTTTGGAACCCTAACATTCATTACAGCTTGTATCATTTTCGAACCATGTTTAATCATTCCAGCATGTTCATATTTTTTTCCAACCAAAAAACCTGTTGTATTACTTAAAAATATTATTGGTCTATTAGCTTGATCACACAACTGAATAAATTGAGTGGCTTTTGTAGAACCGTCAGGATCAATTGGTCCATTATTACCAATTATTCCACAACTAAAACCAAAAAAGTAACCAATTGAACAAACAGTTGAAATGCCATAATTAGGTTTAAATTCCCTAAAAGATGATCCATCTACTAATCTTAAGATTAACTCCTTAACATCATATGAATTTTTAAAATCTTGTGGAATTAAACCCAGTATTTCATCAGCAGAGTAAAGAGGTTCTTGGATATTTTTTATTGGAGATATTTTGGATTTTTCCCAACCCAGGTCTTCAACGACATCCCTCGCTATTTGAATGCCTTCTTCGTCGTTTTCAGCTAAATATTCTACTAGACCAGTAACTTTGGAGTGCATTTCTGCACCACCTAATGTTTGATCATCCGATACCTCACCAGTGGCAGCTTTTACTAGTGCTGCTCCAGCCAGTGCGGCCATACCATTATTTTTAATACCAATGACATAATCACTTAATCCCGGTTGATAAGCACCTCCAGCTGTAGATAGGCCATGCAATACTGTTATTACAGGTATGCCTAATTTACTTAATTCCGCTAACCCTCCAAATAAGCCACCAGCCCTTGACCATAATTCAACTGAATAGGCCATTAAATTTACACCTGCACTTTCGACTAAATGTACTAAAGGAAGTTTATGCTTTTTGGCTATTTCTATACATGCCAAGCCTTTTTCGACAGACATCTTAGTAATAGCTCCAGCATTGATACCACTATCGTCAATCCAAATAAAACAACGAACTCCAGAAATATAACCTATACCTGATATTATACTAGCACCAGGAATTGAAGTTTTTGGTTTTGGATCATCAGCCAAATAACCAGTCATATTAAAAAGTTGTAAAAAAGGCATTCCAGGATCAACAAGCGCTGATAACCTTTCTCTTGGTGATAATTGATTTCGTTCTATAAAACGATCTCTTCTTTTTTCTGATTCAAATGAAGCTTTTTGCTCAAGATCTTTCATCATTTTAATGAGTTTAAGATTATTTTTTTGATTAATCTGATATGTTTCAGAATTTATAAGAAGATGTGATTTAAATTTTTTTGCCATATAAAACCAAATAATTTTTTTGATTATATTAACTATACATTTGTTTAATAATTTACCAATAATAATTTAAAAGAATAAGTTTTACTCAAAAAAAAATTGAATATAAGATGAAAATACGGCATATGTAAACGCTTTTAATTTTATGATTATAATTGAATAAATATCCAAAAATGAACTTTCTAAATGAAGAATTTTTAAAATATCAAAAAAAAATTGGACAGGAATTTGGGCCAACCGATTGGATTCAAATTACTCAAAATAAAATTGATGAATTTGCCCATTTAACTCAAGACCCACAGTTTATTCACATAGATCCCATTAAAGCAAAACAAAATAGTCCTTTTGGAAAAACTATAGCACATGGTTTTTTGGTTTTATCTTTTGCCAGTAAATTTGCCTTAGATGTATTACCCGAGGTTAAAAAAAATGAAATTAGAATTAATTATGGGTTTAACAAAGTAAGATTTATACATCCAGTAGAAGTAAATTCAAATATTCGTGGGAATTTCATTTTAAAAAATACTGAAAAGAAAAATGAGTTTTCTCTCATTAATACTTATGAATTAAGTATTGAAATAAAAACTAAAGAAAAACCTGCTATTGTATCAGAATGGATTATTCTAAATCAGTATTTAAAATAAAATTTTTTAAATAATACAAATATCTTAGAAATGTTAATTTTATAATTTAGGATATTTAAGGTGTTATTATAACTTTCCCAATAGCTTTTCTAGTTGCTAGTGTAAGCAAGGCTTCTTTAGCATTTTCTAGAGAAAACTTTTGAGAAACTAATGGTGAAACCTTTTTTTCTTTGAACCATTTAAATAAAATTTCAAAATTTTTATTATCCTCTTCTGTTTCCTTAATTCTGAAGGCACCCCAAAAAACTCCCACAACACTACATCCTTTTACAAGTGTTAAATTAGTAGGTAGTTTAGGTATAGTTCCTGAAGCAAAACCAATTACTAAAGCTCTTCCTCCCCACGCAAGTGAACGAAGGCATGGTTCGAATAATTCTCCACCAACAGGATCATACAAAACATCGATACCACTTGAGCCAACAATATTTTTTATTTTCTCTCTAATATTTCCTTCAGAATAATTTATTAAGTGATCTGCACCTGCTTTCTTTGCAGCAGCTAATTTATTTTCACTACTTGCGGCTGCAATAACTTCTGCACCCATTATTTTTCCAATTTCAACAGCTGTAATACCAACCCCACCTCCTGCACCTAGTACTAAAAGTTTTTCTCCTGATTTTAAGCATCCTCTTTGTTTAAGTCCATACATAGAGGTACCATAGGTCATTGTAAAACCTGCAGCAGTAACTGAATCCATTTCTTTTGGAATTCTTAAAAGAGCATCGGCATTGACTATGATATATTCTGAAAACCCTCCAAAAAGGGTCATGGCCATGACCTTGTCTCCAACAGCATAATTAGTCACTTCATCACCTAATTCATCAATAATTCCAGCTACCTCACCCCCAGGTGAAAAAGGAAGATCTGGTTTATATTGATATTTATTTTCTATAATAAGTGTATCTGGAAAATTAACACCACATGCTTCAATTTTAATCCTTACTTGTTGTTTAGATGGCTTTGGAACAGGAATATCCTTAATGACAAGTTTTTCTGGAGGACCAAATTCAGTACACAGCACAGCGCGCATTTAACTTCCTTTCAACATAACTTTTTATATTATTCACTAGATTTAAAAGACAATTAGTTGCTAACATGACATTATTTTTAAATCAAATAACAAAATGAGATGATCATAGAAATGACAAAGAAGATTGATTTAGTATATCAAGAGAATGTAGCCATAATTTCGATTTGCAATCCCCCAGTAAATGCTTTGAGTGTAGAAGTAAGAAAGGAATTACTTGATGCTTTAAAAGAAGCTGAAAAAAAAGAAAACGTTGAGGCCATTATATTAAAAGGATCAGGTAAAACTTTTCCTGCAGGTGCTGATATTAAGGAATTTGGATTACCACCTCAAAAACCTGATCTACCAACCATCAATGATTATATTGAAAATATTAATAAGCCTGTAATTTGTGCCCTCCATGGTAATACATTAGGAGGTGGGTTAGAAATCGCATTAGCCTGCCATTATCGATTTGCACATTTTAAAACTAAAATAGGGTTGCCAGAAGTAAGCTTAGGATTAATTCCAGGTGCTGGTGGCACTCAACGACTTCCAAGATTAATTGGAATACCTGAAGCCTATAAAATGATGGCTAGTGGATTACCTATAAATGCGGACAAAGCCCTTAAATTAGGTTTAATAAATAAAGTTATTCAAGACATTGATGAAAGTTCAATTCATTTTACAAAAGATTTAATTGAAAATAACAACAATTTTATAAAAACAAAAGATCGGAATGAACTAATCAATAATGCAAATGAGGACAAAATAAACATTACAGAACTAAAAAATAACTTCAAAAAACAGTATAGAAACCAACTTGCGCCACAAAAAATAGGTGATTGCCTAGAAAAACTACTCCAGTCTTCATTTGAAGAAGGTCAAAATTTCGAAAGAAATACTTTTTTTGAACTTTTAAAAACAGAACAAAGTAAAAGTTATATCCATGCATTTTTTGCTGAAAGAACAAGCTCAAAAATTCCTGAAATAAAGTCAGCTCATCCTCGTAATCTAAATACTGTAGGGGTAGTTGGTGGTGGAACTATGGGCTCAGGAATTACTATAGCTGCCTTAAATGCTGGATTACCTGTGACAATGATTGAAAGAAATCAAGATAGTTTAGATAAAGGCATGAAGAATCTAGAAAAAATCTATAATCGAGATATTGAAAAAGGAAGATTATCTTCTTCACAAGTAGAAGAAATATTTTCTAGATTTACAAAAACTACTGATTTTGAAGCTTTATCCTCTGTCGATATGGTCATTGAAGCCGTTTTTGAAGAGATGAATGTAAAAAAACAAGTTTTTAAAATATTGGATAAAATAGTGAAAAAAGGAAGTATAATAGCTTCCAACACCTCGTATCTTGATATCAACGAATTAGCCTCTGTTACATCAAGACCTGAAGATGTAATTGGTCTACACTTTTTTTCACCTGCTAATATTATGAGATTATTAGAAATAGTCGTTCCTGATAAGGTTTCTAACGATGTGGTGGCAACAGGGTTTTATCTTGCTAAATTGATGAAAAAAATTCCTGTGAGGGCTGGTGTTTGCGATGGTTTCATAGGCAATAGAATCCTTAATAAGTACGGTGATTGCGCTTATTTTATGATGGAGGATGGAGCCACTCCCTATGAAATAGATAAGGCAATTTTTGAATTTGGTTACCCAATGGGTCCTTTTCAGATGTTTGATCTTGCAGGTGGAGATATTGGATGGGCCATGCGCAAAAGATTAAAACCAATGAGAGATAAAAATGAACGATATGTTCATATACCAGATAAACTTTGTGAAAAAGGATGGTTTGGACAAAAAACAGGACGAGGTTTTTATCGATATGACAAAGGAAATAGAAGAGGTGATGAGGATCCTGAAGTACTTGAGATTATAAATTTAGAAAGGCAAAAAAAGAGCATTATACCAACAAAGTTCTCTCAAGAAGAAATTATTAGACGTTATATGGCAGCTATGATCAATGAAGCATCGAATGTAATATATGAAAAAATTGCTTTAAGACCTAGTGATGTAGATGTAACAAAACTATATGGCTATGGTTTTCCTAGATATAGAGGTGGGCCTATGAAATACGCTGATAGTTATGGCCTTGATAAAATATTAGATGATATAAGGGAGTTTGAAAAAGAAGATTCCATATTTTGGAAACCATCAAACCTCATCATTGAATTAGTAAAAAAAGGCAATAATTTCGATAGTTTAAATGAATAGTTGAAGATAAGCATCATCCCCAGAAGTTGTCATGGGTTAAAGTAGCAATATCAACTGATTTTAGAACACTTGCTAATGTTAATTCAGTATTAAAATTTGCCTCAGATGCACTACCTTCTTCATATAATACCATCGCTACATCTTGAGCAGATCCAGAACCACCATCTGTAAATAAAAGTAACTTACTTTCATTAATATCACCTTGGGTAACTTGAGCCCCTGATGCCCCAGATAATAAACCATTACCGCCACCTGATCCATCATTTGTATTTTCAAGTGAAGTTTCTATAGCACCCAAAATTTGAGAGCTAGATATTCCTGCACCAGTGAAATCAATTGCAGTTCCTCCTGCTTGACCTGTAACAGTTACCGCTGTAGTAAATCCAACAACTAAGTGAGTAATATCAAGACTAGAATTTTTAGCATTAGAGACAAAATCAGCATTTAATAAATCGTCATTTCCGTCTGAACCATTTGTGGTATTGGCTGAACTTTCTACATCACTTAAATTTCCAATATATTTTAGGATATCCCCATTAGTTGCACCAGCATTAAACTGATTAATAATATCCATACCTGTAAGTGATGAGGCCTTGCTAAATATAATAACATCAGAGGCATTATCTGAATTACCTAATGAAATGGTGTCTTTACCATCTGCTCCTGTGATAATATCTGCACCACCAGCTCCATTAATTATGTCATCACCAGAACCTGAAGTAATAGTATCACCACCAGCACCACCAGTAATAGATAGACTTTCTGTTTGACCTGTTAAATCTACTACCGTAGCAGAGGAGGCGAGAGTAATAGAATCTATCCCTTGAAGATTAGCATTTGTAGCAAAACTATGCGAACCACTTGCAAGACTTAAAGTATCAGTACCATCTCCACCATCAATGGTATCACCATTAGCATCTCCAGCAGTTGAAACAGTGATGGTATCATCACCAGCTCCAGCATTTATGATGTCATTTCCACCTCTTCCATCAATCTGATCGTCTCCGCTTCCACCATTTATAGTATCGTTATTTCCATTTCCTTTAAGGGTGTCATTACCAGATAATCCTGTTAAATTATAAGCTCCTGTAACTGAGGCACCAACATCAATAGTTCCACCATCTACTTTAGTTGTTAAGTTTGCTGTTCCCTGATTTTTTGTAGTACTTCCTGCTGTAAAATTAGCTATATTGGTAGCATTCGCGGTTGCACCGTTACTTACTATAAGAACATCTGTTTGACCACCAGCGGTACCACCTAAATCTGTAATAGTGTCAGTTCCTGCGTCCACTTTAAAAGTATCAACACCATCACCACCAGTCATTTGGTCATTGTCAGCACCACCAGATAAAGTATCATCACCAGTTCCACCACTTATAGTATCCGCATTTAATCCACCATTAATGGTATCATCACCTTTTCCACCAGTTAAAGTATCAACACCTCCTTGACCAGTAATATTATATCCACCAGAAGCAGCGCTCATATTTACAATTCCACCATCAGTAAGAGTGCTGATATTTACTGTACCTGAAGAGTTAGAAGTAGTTGTAGCACCAGCTACAAAATTTTTAACATTAGTTACATTAGCAGTAGCTCCATCACTGACAATTAATACGTCACTGTCACCACCTGAGGCACCTCCAAGGTCCGTAATAATATCGGATCCAACATCTACTTTAAATGTATCATTACCAGCTCCACCAGTCATGGTATCGTCCCCTGCTTTTCCTTGCAGAGTATCATCACCACCATTACCAGTTAAAGTATCTACTTGTGCACTGCCTGTTAGTGTATCACCCGAAGATCCACCTCTTATGTCATAAGTTCCTGCACCAGCATTGGTCATATTAATTGTGCTTGCACCACTTGCTGCATTTAAAATGAATGTACCTGAGTTTGTGGTTCCTGAATCTGCAGAAAAATTAGAGACATCATTTGCCGTTGCTTTTGCAGTGGCTGAAGTTACTTTGACTACATCTCCTGTTTCAAGGTCTGTAATCGTATCATTTCCTGACCCAACTTTGAAAGTATCATCTCCTGAACCACCTGTTAATTGATCATTACCAGCTTCACCTTCAATGCTATCGTTACCAGCACCACCATTAATAATATCATCTCCATTAGCACCTGTAATGATATCGTTACCATTAGCACCTGTAATATTATCAACTACAGCATCTCCTTTGATTGTAAAACCTTCAGTTTGTCCAGTAAGATTAACAGTAGTGGTACTACTTGAATCTAGCTTAATTTCCTCAATACCATCAATCTTAGTATTTGTTGAAAAAGTATGGCTACCGGAAGAAAGAACAATCGTGTCGGTTCCTGCATTACCTACAAAAGTGTCAGAATTACCTTCTCCTGCCGCAACAACTTTAAAAGTATCATTGCCACCGTCTCCTGTTAATTTATCTGTACCCGCACCACTAGTAAGCGTGTAACCAGGAGTTCCCGTATTATCTGCACCAGAAACATCAATATCACCACCAGTACTCTTGGCCTTAAGTTCAAATGTTCCACCTGAATTTGATGTGTCACTATCTGCATTAAAAGCCGCAACGCCTTCTGCAATTACCGAGCCTCCTGTTATAATGACATCGTCACCAGTTGATAAATCCTTAATGATATCTGAACCTGAACTGATATTAAAAATATCATCACCATTACCTCCATAAAGGGTGTCATTACCAGCTCCACCTGTTAAAACATCATTACCGTCATTTCCTTTTAAGGTATCATTTGCATTATTTCCTTGAATAATATCATTACCAGCACCACCTGTTAAACTATCTTCACCTGTCCCACCTACTAGCTTGAAGGCCTTGGAGCTTCCCCCTGCACTAGCGACATCGATTGTTACATCAACCCCATTTTTAGCATTTAAAACAGCATTGGTTGCTCCTGTTGAATTATTTTGTGTTCCAGTTGTTGCTGTGAAACCTATAATATCAGTGGCATTAAGAGTTGCGCCAGCTTTGACTACAACTACATCATCGTCAGTTCCACTCGCACCACCTAGATCTTTAACTGTATCTGAACCTCCGTCGATTGTAATGATATCATTTCCTGCTCCACCAGTAATAATATCATCGCCTGCTCCACCGGAGATTGTATCATTTCCACCGCCACCATCAATTGTATCAATAGCATTGCCACCTTCTATAGTATCTGCACCAGCTCCCCCCTTCAGAGTGTCTTCACCCGTTCCACCCACTAGTTTAAAGGCTTTGGAATTTCCTGTTGCTGCAGAAACATCGATTGTTACATCAACCCCGTCTTTAGCATTTAAAACGGCACTATCCGCACCTGCTGTATTATTTTGCTGTGTTGTACTTTTTGCAGTAAAACCTTTTACATTTGTTGCACTTACAGTAGCACTAGAACTCACAATCAGTACATCCTCATCAGAGCCAGCCCCTCCAAGGTCCGTAATAATATCTGCCCCAGAAGTGATCTTAAAAGTATCGTTACCTGTACCACCCGTTAGATTATCAGTTCCAGCACCTCCATCTAAAACATCATTTCCACCTTTACCATCAATAATATCAGCACCACCTGATCCTGTTATAATGTCACCATTATCTTTTCCTCTAAGATCAAAATTACCTGAACCTGCATTTGTCATAATAATAGTACTACCGTCAGCATGAGCGTTGATAATAGCAGTTGCCGCATTGGTTGTATCACTATCAGCTTCAAAATTAGATGACAAATTGGCTGTAGCGGTTCCGCCCGTTACAACCAAATCGTCGCCTGTTTGTAAATCTGTAATAGTATCTGATCCAGCAGAAACTGTAATAGTATCATTACCACTACCACCAGTAATAGTATCGTCACCAACACCACCATTTAGAATATCAGCCCCACCACCAGAACTTATTGTATCACCACCACTTCCTCCTGTGATAGTATCTGCAGCATCACCACCAGTAATCGAAAAAGCTTCTGCTTGACCCGCAAGACTAACAATTGAACCTGCATTGTCAGTTTGGATATTTTCAATAGTCGCAATTTTACTATCATTAGTTAAAGCATGCGTTCCTGTAGAAAGAATAATTGTATCAGTTCCATTTCCCCCAACAAAAGTGTCATTATTTCCTTTAGTAGATGCATTAATTTTAAAAGTATCATTTCCAGCATCACCAGTTAATGTGTCGACACCATCACCACCAATTATGGTATAATTATTACTGGCTCCATGAGCAGAGGATAAATTAATTTCACCACCGCCACTTGCTGCGGTGAATTCAGCTGAGCCTGAAATTATTTTAGTATCTGCAGTGGCGACAAAAAGTGTAATGCCAGTTGCTTGTGCTTTTGCACTATTTGAAACAATGAGAATATCGCCTGAAGTAAGGTCAGTAATGGTATCAGTGCCACCATCTACTTTGAAAGTATCATTATCTGTATTTCCTGTAAGTGAATCATTTCCTGCACCACCCGCAATAATATCGGTTCCACCACCTCCAGTAATGATATCGTTACCGTTGCCTCCACTAATCGTATCACCAGCAGACCCACCATCTATCTTAAGGTTTTCAACCTGTCCTGTAAGATCTACGATAGTGGCGGAACTAGCATGACCCTTCACAGTTTCAATTCCTAATAATTTATTATTATCTGTAAAAGAGTGTGATCCAGCAGAAAGTTGAAGGATGTCTGAAGAACCCGCTCCTCCATCTATTGTATCAGCATTGCCATGACCTGCACTATTGACTTTAATAGTATCAGCACCGCTACCACCTTTGACATTATCAGTGCCAGCACCCACTTCAATGGTAAAATCTTCTGCTTGATTTGTTAAATCTAATTGAGAACCAGATGAATTAGTTTTAATGGTTTGAATATTTGCTAATTTAGAATTTGTAGTAAGTGTGTGTACTCCAGTTGATAACTCTAAAGTATTGGCCCCTCCCTTACCGTCTACAGTATCGTTATTTCCTTCTGTGGTATTGTTAATTCTAAATGTGTCATCACCACTACCTCCGATTAAAGTATCTGTTCCATCTCCACCTATAATAATGTAATTTCCAGTTCCTGAGTCCTCCATATCGATAGATCCACCACCAGATGCTGCTGTTAATGTAGCAGTTCCAGCATTAGAGCTTGAGGAGGTGGCTTCAAAACTGGTAATTCCATTGGCTGTAAGTGTACCACTTGCTCCTACTTGAATAACATCTTTTCCTGAAAGATCAGAAATAATGTCAGATCCTGCATTGATTATGAAAGTATCATTTCCTGCACCACCAGATAAGGTATCATTTCCAGACTCTCCATTGATAATATCAATACCATCACCTCCAGAAAGGGAGTCATTTGAGTTACCACCCTTAATGGTATCATTTCCTTTCCCTCCTGTTAAATTATCTATACCGTTACCACCATTTAATGTATAAGCACCTGCGTCAGACAATGTCATATTGACAGTACTGGCTGAAGAATTAGAATTTATAATAACAGTCCCTGCATTTGTTGTATCACCGTCAGCAATAAAATCAGAAACATTATTGGCTGTTACTGAACCACCAGTTACTATTAAATCATCTCCAGTTTTCAAATCGTTAATGGTATCGCTACCACTACTTATATTAAAAGTATCATTGCCATCTCCACCAGTGAGATCATCGTCATTTGCACCACCAGAAATAGAGTCGTTTCCTTTTCCTCCTGATATAATATCATCGCCACCTGAACCAGTGATTATATCATTATAATCACTACCTGTAATTGTATCGACACCAGAACCACCATTGATTGTAAATCCATTACCCGCACCTGCTTCTTCCATATCAACTGTTGTTGTAGTACCAGTCTTAGAATTTAAAGTAGCTGTTCCAAGGTTTGTAGTCGTGGATTTGGCAGTGAAACTCTTGATATTGGAGGCAGTTGCTGTAGCTCCAGCAGTTACAACTAATACATCGTCTTGACCACCTAGGGCACCACCTAAATCATTAATAATATCACTTCCTGAATTGACGTTAAAAGTATCATTACCTGTGCCACCCTCAAAGGTATCGTTGCCACCATTTCCTGTTATTATATCATTACCACTTCCACCCTTAAGAATATCGGTTCCAGCAGCTCCATCTATTGTATAATTCTCAGCTTGACCAGTTAAATCAAGAGTGGAACCATCTGCATGAGCAATGACTTTAGCTATATTTTGAAGTTTACCATCAGTTGTCAGACTATGAGCACCAGCTGATAACTGTAATGTATCTGTACCTGAACCACCATTGATTATATCATTATCTGCCTGTCCAAATGCTGCAATTACAAATGTATCATCTTGGTCACTTCCAGTGAGCGTATCATTTCCCGAACTACCAGTAATTGTGTAAGCTCCAGCAGTTGAGTTCGTCATATTAATAGTTCCACCTGATGCAGCAGTTAAAAAGGCAGTACCATTATTTTTAGTTGATGATGTAGCAGTAAAACTAGCAATTCCAGTAGCTTTTGCTGTAGCGTTGTTGCTAACTATTAATATATCAGCTGTTGCTCCGGACCCACTTAAATCAGTAATGGTATCAGTTCCTGAATCAACCCTAAAAGTGTCAACACCTGCATTTCCAGTTAATTGATCGTCTCCAACTCCACCAGTTATGTCATCGTTACCAGCATTTCCAGTTATTTCGTCATTACCGACACCCCCAAGAATAATATCATTTCCTTTTCCACCTTTTAAAGTATCAGTACCAGTACCACCAGTAATGGAGAAATTTCCAGAATCAATGTCAGTTAAATTAATGGTAATATTAGTATTGGCGCCACTAAGACTTACCGTACCAGATCCAGTATTTTTAGTACCACTCGTTGCTACAAAAGCTGTAATATCAGCAGCATTAGCTGATGCACTACCAGAGACAACTAAAATATCATTTGTAGTTAAATCAACAATTTTGTCTGTACCTGCATCTACATTAAAAGTATCTGCACCAGCATTACCAGTCATAGTATCATCACCAGCGCCACCAGTTAAAGTATCGTCTCCTCCATTTCCTTGTAACGTATCTGCCTCATTACCACCAAGAATGATGTCATTACCACTACTTCCTTTAAGAGTATCAGCCTTTGTACCCCCAGTAATGCTAAAACCGTTACCTGAAGTTACAAGTCCCAAATCAATGGTTACACCACTATTAGCAGCAATTAATTTACCTTTTGAAACATCTGAATTATTCACAGTTGCGCTTGTAGCCGTAAAACCTGCAATACCTGTAGCATTGGCTGTATTACCACTGGTAATCTTTAAAATATCTCCATCAGATAAATCAGTAATGGTGTCAATGCCATTATTCACATTAAAAGTATCATTACCTGTTCCACCCGTAAAACTATCATCACCAGCATCACCTGTGATAGTATCATCACCAGCTCCTCCAATTATGGTATCAGTTCCATCTCCACCTTTAATTATGTCATTACCAGAACCACCTGTTAAATCATCATTTCCCGTATTTCCATTAATTGTATAAAGACCCGCGGCAGAAGCTCCAACGTTAATTGTTGAATTAGTACCTGCTTTTGCATTTAAAGTAGCAGTTCCATCGTTTCTAGTTGAGTTATTTGCTGTAAATCCAATAATGTTATTGGCTGTAGCCGTGGCACTATCGCTCACAATTAATACATCTGTTTGACCACCAGATCCAGTAGCACCCCCTAAATCTATTATTATATCTGACCCAGAATCTACTTTAAAAGTGTCATTGCCTAATCCACCTGTTAAAATATCTGCTCCAGCCTGTCCCTGCAGTGTGTCATCACCACCTTCTCCTTTAAGAGTATCTACCCCATCACCACCTTTAATAATATCTTCTCCACCACCACCAGTAAGTGTATCACCTTGTGAACCACCAGTTAGGTTAAAAGAACCCGTATTGGAACTAGACATGTTAATGGTACGACCATTATTATCAGTTGATAAATTTGCCGTACCACCAAGATTTTTTGTATTTGCATCTGCAGCAAATCCCTTAATATTGGTAGCATTCACAGTAGCACCACTTGAAACAATAAGTATATCTACATCAGATCCAGATGCGCCACCTAAATCAGTAATTATGTCAGTACCAGAATCAATTCTAAAAGTATCAATACCGCCATTACCAGTAAATTTATCGTTTCCAATTCCCCCTGTTAAATCATCAGCTCCTGCATCTCCAACGAGAGTATCATCTCCTGCCTTTCCTTTAAGAACACTATCCTTTTTACCTGCTTTAAGTGTATTATCACCAGAACCACCAGTTATGGTATACTTTGCATCTGAATCTGTCATATCAATGGTAACAGCTCCTGAAGCAGCTGTAAGGCTTACTGCGGATGCAGATGTATTGGCATTAGTAGAGGCAGATGTTGCTTCAAATCCAGTAATTCCTGTTACGTTTAGATTAGCACCACTTGTGACTTTAATTATATCACCTGTAGTAAGATCAGTAATAATGTCCGTTCCTGAATCTATATTAAAGGTATCGTTACCAGCGCCACCCGTTAGTTGATCATTATCAGCACCACCAGTAATATTATCAGCTCCTTTTCCTCCTGATATTACATCATCTCCAGAGCCACCAACTAAAATGTCATTATTATCATTACCATTTATAATATCTGCTGAATTACCACCCGTGATGTTATCAATAGCTGTTCCACCATTCAGTGTTAAAGATTCCGTTTGCCCTGTAAAATTGACTGTAGAATTAGAAGAGCTAAGAGAATAATTCTCTATATTTTTTAATTTATTATCATCAGAAAACGTATGAGAGCCAAGAGATAATTTGAGAGTATCATTACCTAAGCCACCATCAATCGTATCTGTATTTCCTTCAGTTGTAGCAACTACTTCGATAATATCATCACCCTTACTTCCCGTGATTGTATCAGCGGAAGCACCTACTTTAATAGTATATGTACCAGATCCTACAGTTGCATTCTCTAAATCAATTACCCCACCACCACTATCTGCAGTTAGAGTAGCTGCTCCGTCATTTCTTGTTGCTGATGAAGCATCAAAACTAACTATTGAAGCATTTGCGATAGCGTTGTTGCTGACAACAAGAATATCCCCTGTTGCTAGTTCTGTAATTGAATCTGTCCCTGAAGTAACATTAAATTGATCATTTCCTCCAGCTCCACCACTTAAAATGTCATTACCAGCTCCACCATTCAGGGTATCATTTCCTTTACCACCAGTAAAATTATCACCTGCAGTACCACCATTGATGGTAAAGCCTTCCAACTGATTTCCTAAATTAAGAGTAGTAGCAGAGCTTGCATGACCATTAATTATTTCAATACCACTAAGATTACCATCTACAGTTATACTGTGCGAACCTGCTGAAAGATCTAATATATCTCCAGTTCCAGCCCCACCATTAATAATATCATTCGTTGCATCACCAGCAGCTAGTATTTTTATCGTATCATTTTCTCCACCACCAACTAAGGTATCTGTTCCCGCACCACCTCTGATTTCAAAAGCACCAGTAGCGTCAGTCATATTGATGACACCATTATCTGATTTAACTCCCAGAATAGCAGTACCTTCATTTTTAGTTCCTGTAGTAGCGATAAAATTGATGATGTTTAAGGCTGTTGCTTTTGCTCCAATGCTTACTTCAAGTACATCATCTTCACCACCAGATCCAGCGCCTCCAAGTAAAGTAATGATGTCATCACCACTATCCACTTTTAAAGTATCATTACCTTCACCACCTTTGAGTGTATCATTACCTCCACCACCAGTAATGATATCATTGCCACTTCCTCCAGTCAGATTATCCGCCTGAGCACCACCAGCTACAGTAAAGCCCTCTGTTTGATTGGTAAGATCTAAGGTTGTACTGGTTGAAGCAGCATTTATAGTTTGTATAGTCGCTAATTTATTATCATCACTAAACGTATGGCTTCCAGATGAAAGGTTAATGACATCATTTCCTGCACCACCAATTAGAGTATCATTATTACCATCGCCCGCCGATAAAATCACTATGATGTCATTTCCATCACTTCCAGTGATAGAATCTGTTTTATCACTTATAGTAATTTTAAAACCTTCAGTCTGATTAGTTAAAACTACAGTTGATCCAGCTCCTGTATCTACTTTAATTTCTTCAATATTTTTTATCTTGTCATCATGAGTAGTAAAAGTATGTGTTCCTAATGATAACTGGATTACATCATTGCCTCCATATCCATCAAAATTGTCTGCATCACCTTGTGTTGTTCCACCAATCGTAAAGATATCATCATCCGAGCCACCCCATAATGTATCTGTTCCTGTATTCGTTATTAAGTTATATTTACCAGCACCAGCGTTATTCATCTTAATAATAGATGTAGTTCCAGCTTTTGCTGTTAACTTGGCTGTACCAGTAGCATGTTCGTTTTTACTACTACTATTAGCAACAAAGTTTGATACATTTATAGCATTTAAGGTTGCTCCTGCGCTGACGACAAAAACATCCCCATTGGTTAAATCATTTACAGTATCGGTTCCACTATTGATATTAAAGGTATCATTACCACTACCACCTGTAATAATGTCATCTCCCGCACCACCTGTTATCGTATCTTGATTATCACCTGCATTAATTGTATCAACCCCACCACCACCAGTAATGTAATCTTTTCCTGCACCACCATTAATCTCAAATGTTTCATTCTGACCTGTAAGTACTACAGTTGATCCAGAAGAATGCGTGGTAATGATTTCAATGCCTTTTAGTTTATCATTGTCACTAAAAGTATGTGTTCCTGTTGATAATGCTAATGTATCTCCACTTCCTCCATGGGTATTACCGTCTATAGTGTCAGCATCACCTTTACCAGAGGCAGTAATGGTAATGATATCATCATCCGTTCCACCTTTTATATTATCAGTACCACCACTGACGAAAATCTTGAATTTTCCAGATCCAGCTGACATATCAATAGTTGTAGAACTAGTGGTGTGAGCATATAAATTGGCCGTACTAGTACTAGCATTTGAAGTGGTGCCACCAGCAGAAAATGAAGTAATATCATTGGCATTCATAATTGCTGTTCCACTAACTTGAAAATTATCACCATTTGTTAAATCGGTAACCGTATCTGTGGCTGTTTCTATTTTAAATAAGTCATTACCACCGTTCCCTGTTAATGTGTCATCACCACCTTTTCCTTGAATAATGTCATTACCCCCACCACCAATTAGAGTATCCCCTGCATTATTACCTGTTAGAGTAAATCCCTCATTCTGTCCGTCGATACTTATTGAGGATCCAGAAATGTGTGCAGAAATCTCACTTATTCCTGTCACATTATCATTATTTGCAAAAGTATGTGCACCAGTGGATACCTCAATTTTATTAGTGCCACCACCACCGTGTATAGTATCACTATTTGCCTGACCTTCAGCTGATACAATAATTATATCAGCACCACCACCACCCGTGATACTATCTGTACCGGACCCACCAGTAATTTTAAACCCTTCCACCTGATTACTAAGATTAATAGTGGAGTTATTAAGGGTTATATTTTCAATATTCTCTAATTTATTATTATCTGTTAGTACATGTTCCCCTGATGAGACTTCTAAAGTATCATCACCAAGTTTTCCGTCAAAAGTATCTGAATTACCATGCGTAGCAGTCAAAATTTTAAAAGTATCAGCTCCACCATCACCTGTAAGTGTATCTGCACCTGCACCTCCAATTATTGTGTAAGAGGCATTTCCTGATGCACTATTCATATTAATAATGCCACCCCCAGTGGTGACTGTAGTTAAGGTGGCAGACCCTAAATTTTGCGTATCGCCAGTTGCTGCAAAATTCTTAATATCAGTGGCATTTGCAATAGCCCCTATTGAAACTTTAAGAACATCACTCTGACCTCCAGCAGCTCCTCCTAGATCTTTAATGGTATCAGTACCACTATCTATGTTAAATATATCATCTCCTAATCCACCAGTAATAATGTCATTTCCACCTTTTCCTGTAATACTATCGTTACCTGAACCACCTTTGAGTTCATCACCAGAGGCAGCCCCATTTATAGTAAAACTTTCAGTTTGATTAGTAAGATCCAAGGTAGAACCCGATGAATGTGCATCAATAGTTTTTATATTCTGAAGATTAGCGTTAGTAGTTAAATCATGAGCACCAGCAGATAACTTCAGTTTATTATTGCTTCCACTACCTCCGTCTATTACGTCTGAATCTGCGTGACCAGCACCTCCTATGTGAATCGTATCATCCGCATTTCCACCACTTATAATATCTGCAGCACTTGTTCCTGTTAAAATATCTGCCCCATCTCCACCTACAATTTTAAACCCTTTTGAGCCAACAGCTACACCAGACACGTCAATGGTACGTCCACCACCATCTTTAGCTGTAATCACGGCATTATTTGCATCTGTAGCGTTATTTTTTGAATCATTGGTTGCCTGGAACTGAAATACAGTTGCATTTAAAATTCCATTGCTTGTAATAACGACAACATCACTTTCTGGAGCACCATTAGCACCACCCAAATCATTTATGGTATCTGTACCTGAGCTAATATTAAATATATCGTTTCCAGTTCCACCAGTAATAATATCATCACCACCATTACCAGTGAAAATATCAGCACCCGCACCCCCTGTGAGAGTATCACCATGTGTCCCACCAACTAAGGAGAAAGGTCCCGAAGCAGCTGATACATCAATTGTTCTACCAGCACCATTTGCGGCTGTCAAAATAGCTTTATTGGCATCAGATGTATTATTTTTAGTATCATTGGTGGCGGTAAAACCTATAATATCCACTGCATCTAGTTTAGCTGTACCATTTATAACAACAACGTCATCTTCATTACCTGCAGCTCCACCTAAATCCTTTACAGTATCAGTACCTGAATCAATCGTTATAATGTCATTACCTGCCCCTCCTGTGATAATATCATCACCCCCTTGAGCAGTAATAGTGTCTACATTTGACCCACCTATAATAGTGTCACTACCCTCTCCACTTTTAATGGTATTAGCAAAGTTACCAGCAGTTATATGAAATCCTTCAACTTGAGTTGATAAATCAACATTGGTTCCACTACTGGTAGTACTAAGTGTTATCTTCTCAATATTTACTATGTTGTTGTTCGTAGTAAGAGTATGGGTTCCCGAGGAAAGCGTTAAAGTATCTGAACCTAAGCCTCCATCCAAAGTGTCATTATTAGCATGACCAGCAGCAGAAACAGTAATAATATCATCGCCAGCTCCACCCGTTAATGTATCGCTTCCGTCATTACCAATTAGAGTAAAGCCCTTAGAAGTAGCTTTTGCATTAGCTACACTAATTGTTCGTCCTGCACCACTTTTAGCGCTAAGAACAGCATTAGCTGCACCAGTAGATTTATTTTCCGTTTGATTTGTAGCACTAAAATTTATTATATTCGTAGCATTTGCAGTAGCTCCTGCAGAAACAACAAGGACGTCGTTATCACCTCCAGCGCCACCTAAGTCTTTTACAGTATCCGTATTTTCATCAACATTGAATGTATCAATTCCAATACCTCCTGTCATGATATCATCGCCAGCACCACCTGTAATGATATCAGCACCTTTACCTCCAGAGATTATATCAGCATCATCCCCCCCAGAAATAATATCTGCACCATCTCCTCCTGTAAGAGTATCTTTACCTGTTCCACCTACTATTTTAAATGCTTTTGAAATTCCCGTAGCCGCGGATACATTAATAGTAACATCTTGACCATCTTTGGCTTTTAAAACAGCATTGTTTGCATCAGCTGCATTATTTTTTGTATCACTAGTGGCTGTAAAGCCAATAATATCAACCGCATCTAAAATCGCAGATCCATTAATAACGACGACGTCTTGATCATTACCCGTGGAACCACCTAAATCTTTAACTTTATCTGTCCCAGAGTCGATTGTAATAACATCATCGCCATCACCAGCTGTGATAATATCATTGCCAGCACCACCAGAGATATTATCATTTTGAGCATTCCCCAGAATAGTATCTGTGCCATCTCCACCTAAAATGATGTCTGCTCCAGCTCCACCTTTTAATGTATCATCTCCTGTACCTCCAGCGATCTTAAATGCACCTGAAGACCCAGTGGCTAAAGAAACATCAATAGTGACATCAGATCCATTTTTTGCATTTAAAATAGCATTATTGGCATTACTTGCGTTATTTTTAGTAGCACTTGTTGCCTCAAAACCTACAATATCTACTGCATTTAAAATAGCAGAACCATTGATAACAACTACATCTTTATCAGTTCCTGATGAGCCCCCTAGATCTGTTACTTTGTCTGTCCCTGATGCAATGGTAATAATATCAGCGCCGTCTCCTCCTGTGATAATATCATTTCCTGTACCACCATCGATTGTATCAATTCCTGCATTACCAACAATAGTATCAGCTTCTCCTCCACCTGTGATAGTATCAGCACCACCTGCACCTGTTAATGTGTCTTGGCCTGTTCCACCAACCAACTTAAATGCACCTGTTGCTTTAGAGACGTCAATGGTAACGTTTTCACCATCTTTGGCATTTAAAACCGCATTTGATGCACCTGTCGATTTATTCTGGGTAGAATTAGTTGCGGTAAAACCAATAATATTTATCGCATTAAGAGTTGCGCCAGCTTTGACTATAACTACATCCTGATCATTACCTGTTGACCCACCTAGATCATTGATTTTATCAGTATCCGTATCAATAGTTATGCTATCGTTACCATCACCACCTGTAATAATATCATTTCCTGCACCACCAGTAATAATATCATTTGCTGCTCCACCATCAATGGTATCTATATCATCACCGCCAGTGATTATATCTGCACCAGCTCCACCAGTTAAAGTATCTTTTCCTGTACCCCCAACTAGTTTAAACGCTCCAGATGATCCCGTTGCTTTGGATACATCAATAGTAACATCATTAGCATCTTTTGCTGTTAAAGTGGCATTTGTGGCCGAAGTAGAGTTATTCTTGGTGTCACTAGTTGCTGTAAATCCAATAATATCAATAGCGTCTAGACTTGCATTTGCTTTTATTACAACTACATCTTCATCAGTTCCTGACGCTCCTCCTAAATCTTTAACTATATCGGTTCCAGCAGCAATCGTTATAGTATCATTACCTGCACCACCAGTAATAGTGTCATTAACATTTCCAGATCCATCTGTAATAATATCCGCACCACTACCTCCAGTGATGATATCTATCCCACCTTGACCAGTAATGGTAAACCCTTCAGTTTGACCATTTAAATTAGCGACTGAACCACCCGTATTAGCAAGAATTATTTCTACATTTTTAAGTTTATCATTGTCTGAGAAAACATTCGAACCAGAAGCTAATTGTAATGTGTCACTTCCAGTTTTTCCGTCTATAGTATCACTATCACCATCTCCAGCACTCGTAATTACAATCGTATCATCACCGATACCACCAATTAAAGTATCCGCCTGATTACTTCCCGTAATTTTATAAGCTCCAGCAGTTGATAAAGACATGTCAATATATCCACCGGTACTCTTGGCAGTTAAATTTGCAGTTCCTTCATTTTTTGAAGCATTCGTTGCAATAAATTTAATAATATTATTAGCATTTGCCGTTGCAGAATTGGTTACAATTAAGATGTCTTTTTCATCTCCCGTTCCAGTGCCACCTAAATCATTTACAGAGTCAGTACCTGAATCTACATTAAAAGTATCTTTTCCTGCTCCTCCAGTAAGGCTGTCATTGTCATCACCGCCAGTGATGCTGTCATCACCTAAACCACCTGATAGAGTATCAGCCCCTGCTGCTCCAGTAATAATATCATTTCCTTTACCACCAGTGAATTGATTATCTCCTGCACCTCCTACTAAACTAAAACCTCCAGAAGTCGATCCAGACATATCAATGTTAATATTTCCAGAAGCTGAATTTAATATTGCAGTACCAGCATTACTAGTGTCTGCTGCTGCAGTATAATTACCAACATTATTCGCTGTCATAGTAGCAGACGCGCTTACCACAAAATGATCTCCATTTGTTAAATCATTAACAGTAGATGAACCAGCTGTAATTTTAAAAGTATCTGTACCACCTGCACCTGTTAATGAATCTGTCCCGTCACCACTAGTGATAATATCATTACCACCTGCACCAATAATTATATCATTTCCGGCATTTCCTGTAATTGTAAATGCTTCTAATTGGTTTGTTAAATCTACCTTAGAACCAGAAGAATGTGTTTCGATAGTTTCAATATTCTTAAGTAAATCTTGATGAGCAAAAGTATGTGTTCCAGTAGAAAGCTTGAGTGTATCTGACCCTCCAGCACCATCTAGAGTATCCCCATCACCTGCTCCAGCTGATTTTATTTCAAATACGTCAGCATTTCCACTTCCAGTAATGCTATCATTTTTATCACTTCCAACGAGTGTAAACCCACCTGAACCACCAACTGAACTCATATTTATAGTTCCACCTGTAGAAACAGTTGTGAGAGTTGCAGTTCCGGAATTTGAGCTAGCGTTGGTAGCTGAAAAGGTTGATACGCCAGTTGCATTCATGGTCGCACCAGTAGATACAATAAAAACATCTAAGGTATTGATATCACTAATAGTATCAGTACCGCTAGTTATCTTAAAAGTATCATTACCACCACCACCAGAAATTGTGTCATTACCGTCGCCACCTGTAATTATATCAGTAGAAGTATTTCCAGTAATATTAAATCCTTCAGATTGACCTGATAAATTTATGGTTCCTCCGCTAGCATGAGCTTTGATATTTTCAATGTTCACTATGGAGGCATTATTTGAGAATGTTGATATCCCAGTAGCCAGTTCTAGTGTGTCAGTATCTGCGCCACCATCAAAAGTATCTGAAGTAGCATCAGATGCTGAATTTATAACAAATATATCCTTACCAGCTCCACCATAAAAGGTATCTGCACCTGTTCCACCAGTAATTTTGTACCCCCCTGATGTTGCTAATCTCATATCGATAGTAACATCTGAATTATCAGCACTTAAATTGGCTGTACCAGCATTACTTGTACCATCCGTAGCAACGAATTCAGAAATATTTGCAGCATTCAAGGTTGCTAAAGCACTTACTTTAAAACTATCCCCAGTAGTGAGATCAGTAACTGCATCTGTACCAGAAATAATATGAAAAACATCATTAGAACCTGATCCAGTGATTATATCATTACCTTTACCGCCTTTAATTGTGTCTATACCTGCACCACCAGCAATTGTAAAACCTTCTGCTTGAGCTGATAAATCTAGGACAGAGTCAGAAGCATTCATTTGCACTTGTTCAATTGACACTAATTTATTGTTGTCAGAGAAAGTATGAGATCCTGATGATAAAATAAGTTTGTCTGTCCCTGAACCACCATCGATCGTATCTGAATTTGCAGCTGTAGAAGTACTTACAGTAAAAGTATCATCTTGCCCACTGCCTGTAAGTGTATCAGCTGATGCACTTCCTATTAAATTAAAACCTCCAGTTCCTGTTGCATTAGCAACACTTATAGTTCCACCTGAAGTTTTAGCAGTTAAATTGACATTAGCTGCTGAGCCTAAATTTTTTGTACTATTTGTGGCTATAAATGAAGATATATTACCAGCATTTGCAGTAGCACCATTAGCATTAATTATAATATCAGTAGTTTGAAGGTCAGTAATAATATCAGTTCCACCAGTAATGCTAAAAGTATCAGCACCAGAACCCCCAGTTAATTGATCATTACCTGATCCTCCCTTTAAAGTATCATTTCCATCATTACCAATAAATATTAGATTTTCTGTCTGATTAGAGAAATCAGTAACTGAACCGTCCTTGTGCGCTTTTATGGTTTCTATACCTGATAAGTTGCCGTCATTAGTAATGGTGTGAGTTCCACTTGAAAGTTGGAGGATGTCATCTCCTGTATGGCCGTCAATGCTATCATTATCAGCTTCTCCAGCATTTAAAATAGTAATCGTATCATTTTGGTTGCTACCTTTTAAAGTATCTGTGCCTGATCCACTAAAAATATTATAAGCACCAGCAGATGATAACCTAACATCTATAGTTGCATTTCCACTACCAGCATATAAATTTGCCGTTCCTGAATTTTGAGTTGCATCAGTGGCGACAAAAGCACTGATATTATTTGCATTTACTTTAGCACCACTACTTACCTTCAAAATATCAGTAGTACTTAAATCGGCAATAGAATCTTCTCCAGCATCAATATTAAATGTGTCTGCACCAGCTCCACCTGTTAACTCGTCATTATCAGCACCACCAGTTAGAGTATCGTTACCCTCTCCTCCAAAAAGAACATCATAAGCTCCATCAGAAGATATAATATCATTACCTTTACCCCCACGAATAACATCAATTCCTGTGAATCCCGTGATAGTAAAGCCTTCAGTTTGTGCACTTAAATTCACACTTGAACCAGCCGTATTCGCTAGAACTGTCTCAATACCTTTAAAATTGTCATCTGAAGCAAAAACATGCGAGCCTGTGGATAATTGCAAGGTGTCAGCACCACCTGCACCATCTAAAACATCAAGATTTCCTTGACCAGAGGATGCAATGGTAAATGTATCTGCTTTTCCAGTAGCTGTTATGGTATCAGTGCCGGAACTCCCTATAAGATTGAAACCTTTTGAACCTGCAGCTGATGTCAAATCAACCGTTAAGCCACCCGTGCCTAGAGTTAAATTAGCTGTACCATCATTCTTAGCATCGGTTGTAGCCGTATAATTTGCTGAGATGGTAGCATTAACCGTAGCTCCAGTACTTACAACAAAAATATCAGAGGCAGATAAGTCAGTGATCGTATCACTTCCTGCATCAATATTAAAAGTATCAGAACCTGCACCACCTGTTATGATGTCATTACCAGCACCACCTGTAATGATGTCAACACCAGCACCACCTATGATAGTATCAGCGCCTGCACCACCAATAATAGTGTCAATTCCATCCCCTCCAGTTATAGTAAACCCTTCAGTTTGAGAGCTTATATTTAGGCTTGAACCTTTAAAATTTAATTGTATTTTTTCAATATTTTTTATACTCGAATCAGAAGTAAATTGATGAAAACCCTGCGATAATTGCAATGTGTCAGACCCTGTATGCCCATCAAATGTATCTGAGGCACCATCACCACCACTTTTAATTTTAAAAATATCATCACCAGAACTTCCAATAAAATTGTCATTCCCAGAAGCTCCTTCTAAAATATATCCTCCAGATGAGGACAAACTCATATCTATTGAACCACCATCTGTTGAAGTAGAAATAGTAACAGTACCCGAATTACTTGTACTTGATGTAGCTTTAAAAACCTTAACTGGATCAGTAGTAACTTGAGCACCAGATGAAACTATAATAATGTCGCCATTTTCTAAATCTGTTATTTTAATCTCTCCACTTAAAATAACAAAAGTGTCATTACCGTCTCTACCT
>CACHDI010000016.1 GCA_902578545.1 uncultured Alphaproteobacteria bacterium | reverse complement strand
ATTTATAGATGAAGCTAAAAATAAAAACTATCAATGTTTAAAAGAACCTTTAATTTCTTGTGGTAAACTTTGTGACAAAGATTGGTGGAAATTCAATTTAGACCCAAATCATTCTGTCAAAGCAATAAAAAAAGAATTAGCATCAGGTATATCGGTTGACTCTACAAATGTGGATGGCTCCACCCCACTACACCTGGCAGCTGAATTTGGAAATAGTGATGTAGTTATACTATTGTTGAATATGGGTGCTAACCCTAATGCAAAAAATTTCTTAGACCAAACACCTTTACATCTTTTGGGAGTAGAAAGGGATCCAGAAAAAATTTTAGCTGCCCTCATTACAGCTGGAGGTGATAATTTAGAACAAGAAGATATTTATGGTTATATGGCTCCAGAATATTGGTTAAAAAAAGGACTGCAAATCAACTTGTCTAGAATATACAACGATTTTAAAGACATTTATGACAAGGTTGCAAACGCTGAAACGTGGGAGGATAGGTGTAATAGTGATCCAACTGAAACTTATAACCTTTGCGAATGCGCTAGCACACAAAGAAATGGAGTAAATATCTGGCGTGGCGAATATGCAAAAAAATATATTTTGCAGGCACAAAAAATAGGGAAAACTTGTGGTGTTGGTGAATTTGAGTCCAAGTTATGTAATTTAGATAGGAAAAGTTTTACAACTACTACCTATGAAGACATAAAAAAAATCATTGATGACGGAGAAAACGTAAATAAACAATGTATTGATTATGATAGTGATTTTGGAGAATTTGAATATCCATTACATAAACAGATAGCGCGTGGAGATCCCAAAATCATTGAGTTGCTCATTAATAACGGCGCCGATATTATGTCAACAACTCAAGCAGGTAGAACAGCTCTACACCATGCAATGACATTTAATTCATACTTTGAAGAATGGACCCCCCCCACTAATCAACCAATCGATTATCCTGGAGTTGTAAAAATATTAATAGAAAATGGTGCAGATATAATGAGTAGAACTCATGCAAGTCTTAGTGACGGAGGAATGAATAAACATGATACTCCTATGCATAGTGGTGTAGTCTATGGTTCACCAAATAGTATGAGACTTCTTTATGAAAATGGTGCCGACATCTATGCTGAAAATTCTTCAGGAGAAACTGTTTTATCATCTTATCATAATGCTAGTGACTACACTCATCCTATGATGGAAGGAATGCTTAAACAATTAGAATATCATTCCAAAATAGTTGGGGACGGTTTAAAAAAAACATGCAAAAGTTCAAAAGGTACTTTTAATTTAGAAATTACAAAACAAAAAGTAATAATAACACATAACAATGGTGAATTTGAAGAATATGGTCTATTTAATATTGAAGACCCTACAAATTATACATTTCATCAAAAAACTGGATTTTTATACAAAGACTATAATATTCAAATCGATTTAAACGAAGGAATTATATACAATATCGAAAAGAATGAACAAATTGGAAAATGTGAAGATCCAGTTGATATTAAGCAAGCAACACTAGCATATTCAAAGGGCGAATTAGAATCTGCCGCTAGTATATTTTTACAATTAGCAGAGATGGGTGATCCAATAGCACAGTATAATATTGGTGTAATGTTTGAAAATGGGAAGGGTATAGAACAAGATTATAAAAAAGCCCAAAATTGGTATAAACGAAGCGCAGGACAGGATAATATAGAAGCAGCATATGCTTTAGGATCAATATATTATAAAGGAAAGGGTCTTGAAAAAAATAATGAAGAAGCATTTAAATGGTTTAAAATTGCAGCAGAAAAAGGTTTTGCTGCTGCCCAGAATAATCTTGGATCTCTATATTTTTATGGAGAAGGCGTTTCCAAAAATTACGAAAAAGCTTTTGAATGGTTTAGAAAAGCGGCCGAACAAGATGAACCAACTTCATTTTATAATTTGGGTTGGATGTACAAAACAGGAACTGGAGTAATTGAAGATAGCCTTCAAGCTTATAAGTGGTTTGATTTATCTGCAAAAGAAGGAAATACTTTAGCATTTCGTGAAATTGGAGACTTGTTTTATACAGGAAGGGGCGAATTAGCCCAGAACTATCAAAAAGCTATGGAAGCATATTTAAGAGTTCTTCAAGGTAGCTTTTTAAAAGGCGACAAAAAAGTTCAAAAAATTATTGGGGACATGTACTTCAGTGGGTTGGGTGTTGAACAAAATTATAAAAAAGCACAAAAGTGGTATGAAATAAGTGCTGACCAAGGTAATGCAGTTGCTCAATACGCATTCTGGTGGATACAGGACAAAGGTTATGGAAGCAACTGGAAAAAGAAAGAAAAAAATGAAAAAGCGTTTAAGTTTTTAAAACTATCTGCAGAACAGGGATTTGCAGCGTCCCAATATAGTCTAGGACAATTTTATTACCATGGATTTGATACTCCTGAGAACAAAGTTGAAGCATTTAAATGGTATGAACTTTCTGCAAAGCAAGGTTTTCCTAATGCTATTCAAATGCTTGCAATCATGTATCATTATGGCTTGGGAGTTCCTAAGAATTATGACGAAGCCTTAAAGCTATATCAGATCAGTGCCAATAATGGAGATTCTGAAACACAATATCAAATTGCTAAAATATATTATGATGGGAAAATTACTGAGAAAAGCTATAAATTAGCTCTAAAATACTATTTGCTTAGTGCGGAGCAGGAAAATTATAAAGCTCAATATATGTTGGGCTATATGTATTCTAAAGGTAGGGGAGCGGAAAAAAATAATGAATTAGCCTTTAACTGGTATTTAAAATCAGCAAATAATGGAAATGCAAAGGCTCAAAATGTCATAGGTATTTGGTACAGTAAGGGTAAATGGGTAGAAAAAAATTTAGAATTAGCTGTCAAATATTATCGATTAAGTGCTGAACAAGGTAATCCAATAGCACAAAGAAATTTAGCTTATATGTATTTAAAAGGTCGTGGTTTAGAAAAAGACGAAAAGAAAGCGTTTCAATGGTACTTATATTCAGCAAAACAAGGAGATACAAGAGCTCAGAATAGTATTGGGAAAAGTTATCGTAATGGAAGAGGCATAGAAAAAAACCTCAAAGAAGCCATTAAATGGTACAAACTTTCAGCTAAAAAATATAATTGGGCACAATTCAATTTGGGAACAATGTATGATAATGGCGAAGGTGTAGAAAAAGACGAATTTCAAGCATTTAATTGGTATCAATTAGCTGCAAAAGGAGGGCATTCAAAAAGTCAGTATCAATTAGGGTTAAAATATAAACTAGGATCTGGTGTTACTAAAAGCTATATATACTCTTATGTGTGGCTAGATAATGCGTCAAAAAAGGGAAATAAAAAAGCTCCAGAAGTTTTGAAAGAATTATTAACCAATATGACCCAAAAAGAAATTGAAATTGCTACCCAACTGTCTAAAAAATGCAAAGCAAGCAAATACAGAAAATGCTCACTTGAAAATTAAAATATTCGTTTCATGACAATCATAATAGGATTTTCTTAGCTAATATTTCATGCATGTCAGAGATCTCACCCACCCCAAAGAGATATCTATGAAGTTAGGAATCATAGTTAATAAATTTAATTCATTTAATTTTATTTAATCTTTTGTTCAATTCTTTATTTATTTTTTATTTCATAAGGTTTCATCTTTTCCACCTTTGGCATTCATTATGTGTAAGATCACCATCTTAAAACCAGCCATTACTTCCAGAAAAATTACAAATATCCATAGAAGGACTTTTAGGTTTTTTTATTATGATTTTGTCGAAGCATTTATCATTTAAAAAATATAATTATTATTAATAGTATAAATGGAAGTATACTTTATTGATACATAACTATAATAATCAAGAAGAAAATATATAAGGCTGCAAAAATATTGGGAGAAGTAAATGACAGTAAGGATTGAAAAGGAAGATAATGTTTGGACTATTATTCACTCAAGACCAGAAGCACGTAATGCTATGGATCCACAAAGTGCCGATGATCTGACATCTGCTTTTTTAGAATTTGACTCAAACCCTTCAGCAGATGTTGCTGTCTTTTGGGGCGAAGGAGGTGCATTTTGTTCTGGTTGGGATTTGAAATATGTATCTACGCTTGATAAACAATATCCACTTAAAGAATTAGACATACCCAAAGATGGAGGAAAACGTGGTAATGGGGGGGATATTCCCCGAGGACCACTAGGACCGAGCAGGCTTGAATTAGACAAACCCGTAATTGCAGCAGTTGCAGGGCCTGCGGTAGCGGGTGGAATGGAGTTAGCACTTTGGAGTGACTTTAGGGTTATGGAACGTACTGCATACCTTGGGGTTTATTGCCGCCGATGGGGTGTCCCATTAATAGATGGGGGAACTGTTAGACTTCCTAGAATAGTGGGCCAGGGACGAGCATTAGAAATTATATTAACTGGAAGACAAGTTATGGCTGAAGAATGTGAAAAATTAGGTCTGTGTGAATATGTAGTTGAAGAGGGTGGGGCAAGGAAAAAAGCTGAAGAGTTAGCTCACGAAATTGCTCGCTTTCCCCAAACTTGTGTCCGTGCCGACAGGCGTTCTGCTATAAACCAAAGAAACTTAAATATTCGAGACGCCCTAATAAATGAATGGTATAATGGTCGAGAAGCTTTAATCGAGGATGGCGTCGACGGAGCTTCTCGTTTTAAAAGTGGTTTAGGTAGGCATGGTGATTTCAAAAATATAAAATGACAGCGACTTATAAAACAATTTCTAAATATAATTTTATTGCTTTTTGCAAAGATACAATCCCATCAGTAAAAAATTTTGAAGTAAAACTAAAAAAGTTTGAAAAATCTGGTGTAGAAATTGATTATTTTCCTGACAAAAAGAAAGTTGGTAAAAGAGACAGATTCTGGACCCAAAACTTGTTTACTGCAGCTGATATGGTCTCATATGGTTGCATACTTTGTAGATACCCAAACGCAATACAATCTGTCACTATTAATTTTAATGGAAATTTTTTTGCCACAGAACATGTTTGTAATGTTCGTGTTTCTAGTACAATTCAAGAATATGAAGAAAAGTTCGCACACTCCACAGTAGACATAGTTACATTTTCAAAGCAAATAATAGCAAAATTGACTTGTAATTATCTAATAATAGGAAAATAAAAAATATCTTCTTAAAAAAAAACATAATAGATGGAATAATAGTTTACTGAATCAACATGGATCCAATATCTCAAGGAACTGTTGGCGCAGCTTTTGCGCAGTCTACAGCTAATAAAAATAATATCATCAAGATAGGTATTATAGGTTTTCTGGCAGGGTTGGCACCTGATTTAGATGTTTTTATTCGTTCGTCTACTGACCCAATGCTATCTCTTGAGTACCACAGGCAGTTTACTCATTCGCTGTTTTTTATTCCCTTTGGCGCTTTGATTGTTACTCTTGTGATTTTTCCCTTGGTTAAAAAGTCACTAAGTCTGAAGACTGTCTATGTAGCGAGTTTTTTTGGATATACTACCCATGGATTTCTGGATGCATGCACTTCTTACGGAACACTTCTCTTTTGGCCTTTCTCAAACGAGCGAGTTACTTGGAATAATATATCTGTTGTTGATCCAATTTTTACTATTCCTGTATTGGTCTTGGTTGCAACCGCTATAATAACCAGAAAACTACTATTTAGTTTTTTTGCAATTGGATGGATGACTTTTTATCTGTTGTTAGGATTTGTACAATATGAAAGAGCATTTTTAGTTGCAAATGATCTTGCGAATTCAAGAGGACATACTCCAGAGCGACTGACTCTTAAGCCGTCATTTGGTAATCTTATCTTATGGAAGTCAATTTATCAGTATGAAGAAAACTTTCATGTTGATGCAATTCGAACTGCTTTATCCTCAACTTGGTGTTTGGGAGAAAGTATTCGAATGTTTGATTATCAATATCATCTGCCCAATCTAGATATAGATAGCCAACAAAGAAAGGATATTGAAAGGTTCCGTTGGTTTTCTCAGGACTATTTGGGATTTGACTATGAAAAAAGTCTTGTCACAGACGTTCGTTACTCTATGGTTCCTAATCAAATTGCACCGATGTGGGGTTTAGTTATTGATGTTCAGAAAAGCAAGAATGAGCATGCGACTTGGTGGACAAGTCGTACTCTTGAGCAAAGTCAGTTAGACATGTTTAAAGATATGTTAATTGGGAAAACATGTAGAAAAAGTTTTTGATATTTATATATTAGGACTGCGTAGGAAAGTGTATTAAGATTTTCTGATGCTACCACTATAACTATAGCATATTTTAGTAATTTATTCTGCTTAAATATTTTGGTTTGGAAAGATGTTAGGCTTTTTTTAAAAAGTTTTTAATTTATGTTTTTTCTTAAATATTTGAGTCTTTCAGCTCCTGACGGATGAGTAGATAACCAGCCACTTTTTACTTCATTCATACAAACAGATTTTTCTATTTTAGTTGCTATACAATAATGGTCTGTAAGTTTTTCGATCGCTAATATAAAACTTGTTTTAGATATACTAGTTTTCTCTAATAACTTTAAGGCAATTATATCTGCATCTTTCTCCAAATCACGACTCTTTTTCAAACCCCAAATATTTATACCTATAAAAACAATTTCCTCTAGAATACTTTCATCAAGACCAAAAATCATCCAAGCAATTGAAGATAGACCAGCTATTTCTACAATTTGTTGTAAAGAATGCCTTTCTTTTATATGTGCTATCTCATGAGCTATCACAGAAAGAATTAAGTCATCGTCTTTAAGAAGTTCAACAAGATCATCTGTAATAATTATAGGTCCACCAGGTAATGCAAGAGCATTGGGTCCCAATATATTAGACTTATTAAATTTAATTTCTGGATTTTTATAAAGTTTTGAATGTTTGAAAATCTTTTGAGATTTATTTTTTATTTCAGTTATTCTTTTTTCTGGTAGTTCTGATTTTTCAAGCAATGTTTTCGAAAGAGTTTTATAAGTTGATTCACCAATTTTTTTCTCCCAGTTATAAGGAAATAAATATACTAAAGTTGAACTAAATGAAATAAATAGGTATCGATAACCAATTACTAGCATAATTGTTATCAATAATATAATTAAAACATTTTTTAATTTGAATTGATCTAAGTTTTGTAATAATGATTCATTTTTTGGAATTAGTAATTTTAAATCTATTTCGTTTAATTTTTCTTTGGTAACAAATAAGATACCATTTTCTAAAAATATGCTTTTTTCATTCTGAACAGATTGTACTTTTAGCAAATGGTATAGACATTCTTCACCTTTGAAAATAGAAACTTTACTTTTTTCAATTACAATGCTGGCTGTTTCTGCCTTCGAAGATCCTGGATTAAAAAAATCTCCATCAATTTTTTTATTAGATATTGACTTCAATTCCTTCCATTTCTGAGTATTCTTCTCCTAGCGATGATAAATTCTTATTTTCTGTATCTAGGAAAATATTTAAATCACCAATTATTTCGATTTTTGTCGAATACGATAAATACTTATAAAATCTAATTTGTGCCCATGGGGACATAAGCCCAAGCGTAATAGGGACTATTATTGCATTAGTAATTATTATCCAGAGATAAGTAGCAGGATTTAAAGTAGAACCAAAATTTGCAGAAATTTCGTTATTATTTGAATTACTTAGAATGGTAGCTCTTAGTAACATGTTTCTAGCAAAAATTCTGTATATAAAATTCGTGATAAAGATGATTGGTATCATTATAAAAAAAAGTATTTCAAATCCGTTTGAATAGTCATTAAATATTGTATCTATATAGTCAAAATTCCATTCTATAAGATTTGCAATATCCCAAATTGTATAAACAATAATACTATAAAAGATGATTAAAGCAGGTAAAAAACCAGATTTAAACGAATCTATATAATATTGTTTAATTGTTGTATCTGCTGAAAATCTAGATGTACCATATGAATGATTATTAGCATAATAAGTATAATAAAATTTTGTAAAAAGAGGTTGGAGAAAACCTAAAGAGAAGAAACTAATTACTGGACCTAAAACAAAATAAAGAAGTGTCTGCTTGTAATTTCCATGCCAATTAAATCTAATATTCCTATAAGAAACCATACGTGCATTAAACCTTAAAGACGAATTAATTATAAAAGGAGAAAGAAAGAAAATGATGATAAAGATTACAAAACTAAAACCTGGTATGTAAGAAGAAACTATTCCTAGTATAATAATAACAACAAAAGCAATTAATCTACCTTTAAAAATTTGCCAACCTGTAGCATGATAGGCAAAGGAATTTTCTAGAATATTTGTGTTATTATAAAAATATCTAAGTCTTCTCACTTTTGCCCAGGCGCTAAAAATACCAATTGTGACTACAGTTAAAAGAATATTGGCAAGCCATATACCAAAATATTCCAGTGCTTTTCCTTTAAATTCTATTCCTTTCATTCCATTTGTTCCTTTAAAAAGCTAAAACTAATTTACCTATCTATAAAATAATGATTTCTTTAAGGTAAATTGGTTTAATTTTAAAATCTACTTAAATTTTAAACTGTAGACTTTATGAATTATCACAGATGGTTATTTTCAATTTTGCTAAATCTCAAAGAGCATAATTGATGCTCACTTTGTTAAGGAAATCACACAATTTCAAATGAAAATTATTGTTTTATTCATAAATAATTTAGGTAATATCTAGTACTTCTATAACAATTTATGATAATAACTTCGTTTCAATTGATAGATTGAAGTTAAGAAGGTGATTATTATCTTATGGTTAATGGATTATTGATACAAGCAACTTGTAATTTTTGAACATAATCATTTTGGCCGTAACGGGAATTAAGAATTATATAGGCTACTAGGATGAAAATAAATAATTTGATCCAGCTTGAACCTTCAGAAATATCTGAAAGATTTTCAAAATCTTCGGGACCAGGCGGACAGCATATTAATAAAGTCGACACTAAAGTTGAATTGCGATTTTTTGCAATGAAATCTCCGAGCCTTTCAAAGTCTGTTAAGGATAGACTAAAAGTAATTGCTGGCAATAAGTGGACACTTAATGGAGAAATTGTAATTACAGCTGAAAAACATCGATTACAGTCAAAAAATCGTGAATTAGCAAAATCAAAATTAGTGGATCTCATTTTAAAGGCTCTTGAAAAACCAGTGTATAGATTACAAACGAGGCCAAGTAAGTTGGTAAGAATTCGAAGAAGTAATGAAAAACAAAAAAGAAGCAAAATTAAAGCTTTACGTGGTCGAGTAAGGGATGGTCAAATTTAATTTTTTAGTTTTTGTAAGATTATTTTTAATTAATAAATTTTTAAATTAAATCAATTTAATGGAGTTTTTTGATTTTTTTTGTGAACGTAAAATTTAAAATACTTATCATTTGGACTTATCTTAATAAGTGGTTAGGAGTTTAAATAAATTTTATAAATAGTACCATTAACAATTGATACATTAAATGATATACCTACGATTTATTTATAAAACTGTCCTTTTAAATAATGGAGACAACTTTAAATTTTTTTAAAGACATTAGGTTGTAAGGCAATTGGATTGACTTCCTAATTTATTATACTAACAAGCCACTCTTGAAAAAACTGAGATAATGTGATGTTAACATGAATATGCTAAATACATTTATTAAACCAATGCATCGTGAAGGTATAAAATTTATACTAATTTTTAGTGTCATTTCGTTGATTTTGTTCTTTATTTATATCCCTTTAGGTTGGGTTGGAATTGGTCTTACCATATGGTGCTATTATTTTTTTCGAGATCCAAAACGAACAATACCAGTTCGAGATGGCCTATTAGTTAGTCCAGCAGACGGGGTAATTTCATTGATTGAAAAAACTATGCCTCCGCCAGAGCTTGATATAGAGAAAGAGGAGCTTACAAGGATAAGTGTGTTTATGAACGTATTTAATTGTCACGTAAACCGCTCACCTATTGCTGGAAAGATTATGGAGATTAATTATCGTCCTGGAAAGTTTTTCAACGCCTCATTGGATAAAGCTAGCGTTGATAATGAGCGTAATAGTTTGGTACTTCAAATTCCTGACGGCAGGCAGATTGTAGTTGTGCAGATTGCTGGTCTAGTTGCTAGGCGCATTGTGTCATTTGTAAAACCAAAGCAGACATTGCGAATTGGCCAAAGGTTTGGACTTATCAGGTTTGGATCGCGGGTAGATATATATTTACCAACTGGAGTACAACCTCTTGTTTGTATTGGTCAAATAATGGTTTCTGGTGAAACGGTAATAGCGGATTTAAACAGTAAAGAATTGGCACGTGATGGTAGAAAGGAATGATTGATGGGCAAAACCAGAAATCAAAAATTTGAGCTTTCACTTATTCAATTAGTGCCCAACATGATGACTATTGCTGCTATTTGTCTTGGAATAACAGCTATTAAACATGGTTTTGAAGGTAAATTTCAAAGTGCTGTGCAACTAATTTTATTGGCAGGTGTTCTTGATGGATTAGATGGTCGTGTAGCTAGGCTATTAAAAAGTGATAGTAAGTTAGGTGCAGAACTAGATTCCTTAGCAGATGTCTTGAATTTTGGGATCGCACCACCTTTTGTTTTATACTTCTGGGCGTTGCAAGATCTACAAGGCTTAGGTTGGTTTTCAGTACAGATCTACGTGGTGTGTTGTGTAGTTCGTCTGGCACGCTTCAACGTTATTAGTAAGTCTGATGAAGAAGTTAATTCTAATGGTTACTTTGTTGGTGTTCCTGCTCCAGCAGCTGCTCTTTTAGTAATGCTTCCTATGTATTTTTCATTCGCGTTGGATATGGTTGACTTTTTACCAGCCCTTGCTGTCTGTGGACATTTAGTATTAGTGGGACTTTTAATGGTTAGTAATATTCCAACCTGGTCATTTAAAGTCGTTACCACTTCCCCAAAAAATTCCAAATATTTTCTAATTGGCTTTGCTGTTATTGGCGCAGCTTTTTTAAACTATATTTGGTTTACCTTGATTGCTTTATGCATAGGCTATATCCTATTGGTTCTATTTACTGTAATCACTGGAAAGGCAAAACGCCCTATAAAAATATGATTAAAATTTTTATTATTATTCTAGAAACTCATGTGGACATACCTAATGAGAATCAAAAAGAGTTGTTTGTCAGAATTTCTTATTGAAAAAAAACGTGAAATTTACGCTCTGGATATACTCTATATGTAAGTCTATCGCATAAAGATAAAATATTTAGGACTTATATTTGTGACAGTGCATTTGTTTTAAAGACTTGTATGAAAATTCAAAATCAATAAAATAAATTACTCTAATATCAAAATTAAGAATGGTTTGGTTGCTTTGGTCTAGAGGTCAGAGCTAGTTTGTAAAAAATAAGTATGTATATTATTTTAAATTGAAGAGTTGTATTGTTTATATCAGGAGAAAAATATGAAACTACTTAAAAAACTTAGTGTAATCACTATAATCTTTTGCTTTATAACAGAAACTTTTGCAGAAGAATGGAACGTTTCGGTCTGGGGGAAGCGCAGAGCTTTTACTGAGCATATTGAAAAATTAGCTGAACTGGTTAGTGAGAAAACTAACGGAGAATTCACTATGAATATTTCATATGGTGGATTATCTAAAAATAGAGAAAACCTTGATGGCATAAGCATTGGAGCATTTGAAATGGCTCAATTTTGTGCTGGGTATCATCCGGACAAGAATAGAGTTGTAACTGTTTTAGAATTACCCTTTCTTGGAGTTGAAAACCTTGAACAAGAGGTAGCTGTTTCAAGTGCTGTTTATGCTCATCCAGCTGCAACAGAAGAAATGGCACAGTGGAATGCAAAGCTTTTAATGACATCACCCATGCCTCAATATAATTTAGTTGGTACTGGAAAACCAAGAGACACACTTGAAGCATTCAATGGGATGAGAGTTAGAGCCACTGGTGGTTTAGGAAAAGCTTTTAAAGCTGCTGGAGCTGTCCCAACATCCGTTACTGCAACAGAAGCATATCAAGCAATGGAGTCAGGTGTGGTTGATACAGTCGCATTCGCACAACACGCACACTTATCTTTTGGAACGATTAACCAAGCAGATTGGTGGACGGCTAATCTAAATCCAGGAACTGTTAATTGTCCTGTAGTTGTTAATATAGATGCATACGAAGGATTATCAAAAAAACATAAAGATGTTCTTGATGGATCAATTAAGGAGGCCCTTGATCATTATTTAGATAATTATGGAAAGTTACTAGATAAGTGGGACTCAGTTCTTGCAGAAAAAGGTGTGAAAAAGATTAATATTAGTAATGATGTAATTAATGCATTTCGTGCAAAAGCAGCAGATCCTATTCGAGATGCGTGGATTGCTGATATGGAAAAACAAGGTTTACCAGGGCAAGAACTTTATGACTTAGTTCAGTCAACATTGGCCAAGGCTAAAGCTGGTAACTAAATTTTATTTTTTGGTTAGGTCGAAACATTTGGCCTAACCAAAACTTCATACTTATGGTGTTTCAATGGCTGGACAAGTCGCTATAATAGAGGATTCAAGTTTATTAAGTCGTCTTGATATAATTTTATTAAAACTTGAACGCTTTTGTGCTCTAATAAGTGGATTAACAATCTTTTCACTTATGTTTTTGGCTGTTTACTCTGTTTCAGGTAGAAAGTTTTTTAATGCACCACTAGCGGGTTATGTTGATTATATAGAAGCTGCTTTACCAGTTATTGCTATTATGGGAGTATCCTATGTACAAAGAGACGGTAGTCACATTCGCATGGATATTTTTGTGTCACTTCTAAAGGGTCGTGCTCTTTGGCTTTTTGAATTAATATCAATTTTGCTCATTCTATTATTAATTTTATATTTAACTTGGGGAGCATGGCTTCATTTTGATAGATCCTTTGATTGTTCTAGGCCCTTGTGTAGTAGGGATAGCTCAATTGATATTGGCCTGCCAACTTGGCCTTCAAAACTAGTTGTTCCTTTTGCTTTTACAGTTCTTTCATTTCGTTTAATCTTACAGGCTGTTGGTTATTCAAGAGCACTAATTTTTGATCTAAAGAAGCCGCCTGCAGTACCCCTACCTATAAGTTCTAGTGACCAGGCTAAAATCGAAACAGAGGCAATTGATAGAGCAATTTAATGGAAAACATCACAATAGGACTGTGGGTAAGCTCAGGCATGTTGGTGTTTGTAATTCTTGGAATGAGAGTTGCCTTTGCAGCTGGATTAGCCGGTTTTTTGGGACTTGTGTGGCTCCGTTGGAATAGTTTTGATTATGATCCTGATCGTTTTTTTAAAGCATTGGAAATTAGTGTAAAGGTTGCAGGTTTAACGCCACACTCAAAAGTTAGTTCACATGTTTTAAGCCTAATACCAATTTTTATTTTAATAGGTTACTTGGCATACTATGCAAAATTAACATCTGCCCTTTTTGAAGCTGCAAAACGTTGGATTGCTTGGGTTCCAGGCGGATTAGCTGTTTCAACAGTTTTTGCCACTGCAGGATTTGCTGCTGTTTCAGGTGCCTCTGTAGCAACTGCTGCGGTTTTTGCACGTATAGCTATACCAGAGATGCTTAAAATAGGTTATAACAAAAAATTTGCTGCTGGTGTTGTTGCGGCAGGGGGTACTCTTGCGTCTTTAATACCACCTTCTGCAATTTTAGTTATTTATGCAATAATTGTAGAACAAGATGTTGGAAAATTACTTTTAGCTGGGTTCATTCCTGGCGCTGTTTCTGCCCTTGTTTATGGAGTATTGATCGTTTGCATAGCAAGTTATTTCAAAAATGTTGGACCTCCAGTAAGTGGGTTCACGTGGAAAGAACGATTTGAGAGTCTCGCTCCAGCATTTCCAATAGTTGCAGTAATTATCATAATTATTTTCTTTGTTTATAACCCCTTTGGCGAAGCATGGGGTACACCCACTGAAGGTGGTGCCATTGGGGCTTTTATTATATTTGTTATGGCTGTTTATAGAGGTATGCGATTTAAACAACTCAAGGACGCATTACTAGAGACTGGGAAATTAACAATAATGATATTTACAATAATTTGGGGTGTATTGATTTATGTAAGGTTCTTAGGTTTTGCTGAGTTACCTGATGCTTTTGCCTCTTGGATTACATCTCTTAATATGTCTCCCATTCTTATTCTTATATGTATTCTTCTTGTGTATGCTGTGCTTGGCATGTTCATGGACGCAATTGGAATGTTACTTTTAACTCTACCTGTTGTTTATCCTGCTGTAATGGCATTGAATGGTGGTGAAACTGTTTCAGCTGCAGATAGCACATTTGGCATGTCTGGTTCGATGTGTGCAATATGGTTTGGTATACTTGTTGTTAAGATGGCTGAATTTTGTTTAATAACTCCTCCAATTGGATTGAACTGTTTTGTTGTTGCGGGCGTACGAGAAGATATAAGCGTTCAAGACGTCTTTAAAGGTGTCACTCCTTTTTTTATAGCTGATGGATTGACAATTACAATTTTGATTTCATTTCCCTCTATTGTTCTTTGGTTACCATCTCTTGTCTAAGAGAATTGTTTATTTAGTCATTATTTCTAGGATTATAAGATAGTTCGTTTTTTTAAAATAAAGAATTTATGAAAATTCTACTAGAGGTAGTGAGATCAAAGTGAGTGTCTAAATAAATGTTTAAAAGATGTTACTTTGCTCGCACTTTAGCTTGGATACTTTTTGAGGAAAGTATATTCCAGATAAAACACAAATTAAAAAAAATTGTTCTCTTACATATCCTAAGCTAATTGTTTAAAAGTGAGTAAATGGTATTTACATAGATTTAATTTTTTCCAAATTAGAAATGAAATTGTACTTATATTATATGAATTTTATAAGGTTGTTTTGAATATTACTCACTACTCTGATAGCTTACTACATGTTCAAATTTTAATTCTTGATCAGATGACTCTATATCCTCTTTCGTCATTCCAAATATTTTCATAGCCTCCTCAAGATGTCCTTTATCATCTGGATGGTCACTTTTCATCCAATTTTCTAGACTTTCTGCAGGATCTCGAACAACAATCATAGCAGTTCCAGTAGGTAACTCTGCAAAAAATGCATCTATTGAATTAATTCCTGTTCTTTTTGCATGCTCTTCCATCCACTTTGGATCACCATGTGTTTTTTTTATAAGCGATTTAAATTGTTCAATTTTATCATCAGGTATCGGCATATATTCAAGTATTTTGGGCATTTAATTTTCCTTTTTATTTTTATCAAAATTAATAAATCTTTGACTAATTTTAGATAGTTTAAAAGATTTTTTACGTATTTAAATTGTAAATATAAAAAAATGGCTAAAAAATATTCAATTTTATATTACTGTTTTAATGATATTGTTGATATAGTCTCTAATAGTAGTAGTAGTTAAAAAATCTCTGATTATTTTCAGTAATAAATCTTTCACATATTTTAGTTCGGATCGATAAAAAAATCATATCTTTCGAGTAAGTAGATTTCGTGTAAGTGTATTTTAATAAATAAAAGTTACTTTTAAATAAAATGATTTTTAAATTTTATCATTTTTTCTATTAATCATTTTAGTCATTATTTCTAATTCAATTAGAACAGAGAAAGTTTAGTAGCTACGAAATCTAAAACCTTATATTGCTATAGTTACATTATATATTATATCTTGCATTTTCCATTTCTATTTTTTTTGGAGATATACTTTTTATTTTCTTATTAGCGAAAAGATTTAAAAATTTAAGATTAGCTAAATATTAATTTACAAAATAATGAAATATTAAAAATGATCGTAGGCTCACCAAAAACTATAGCCAATGAGTTAGAAATAATTGAAGCTAAAATATATAGCGAAAACTCTTCCTACTTGTACTAATATGAAATAATTTTAGAATAATATATGTTTACAATTAATTATAAAATTATGAGCACTTTTAGGCATGGAAAAAGTTTTAGAAATTCAAAAAAAAGCATTTTTGGAGGAAGGTCCTCCTTCTTTAGAAAAAAGAAAAGATCTTCTGAGAAGATGTGCAGCACTTATTGAAACTCATGAACAAAAAATTATTAAAGCCTTAAATCATGATTTTCAGAACAGGTCTATAGAGGAAATAAAAATTTCTGAAATTGATCAAACTATGAGGAATATTTTTTTTACAATTAGAAAGTTAAAAAAGTGGGTGCAGCCACAGAGAAGACTGTCGTCCCTTGGAACAGATTTACTTGGTGCAAAAAGTTATTTAAAGCCAACTCCGTTGGGAACTGTTGGATTAATTGCCCCTTGGAATTTTCCAGTGGGTTTAGTTTTTTATCCTCTTGCATCAATTTTTGCTGCTGGTAATAGGGCCATGGTTAAGCCGTCTGAAATTACATCAGCAACTTCCAGTGTAATTAAAGAGGGAGTAGAAGAGTATTTTGATGTTTCTGAACTTGCAGTTATAACTGGAGGCCCATCTATAGGAGAAAAATTTAGTAGCCTTAAACTCGATCATTTGCTTTTTATAGGAAGTAATCAAGTTGCAAAAAAAGTAGCTTATCAAACAGCAAAAAATCTAGTGCCTACTACGCTTGAACTTGGGGGCAAAAGTCCAACGATAATAGGACAGAATGCTAATATGAAGCTTGCTGCTGAAAGAATTTTATTTTCAAAAACACTTAATGCTGGTCAGATTTGTTTATCGCCTGATTATGTTTTTATACGTAAAGATGATGAAGATAAATTTATATCTGAATTACAGGAAACCTATTCTAAATTTTTTCCTAAACCAAATAGTATGGATCAAACATCTATGGTGAACAAACACCATTTAGAAAGGATGCATTCGTATATTTTGGATGCAACAAAAAAAGGCGCAAGTGTACATAGTTTAGGAAAAAATGATGATCTTGATAGGAACATGCTTTCAACTAAATTAGTCACTAATGTAAATGATAATATGGAAGTAATGAAAAACGAAATCTTTGGTCCTATCCTTCCTATTATGTTTTATGAAAATATTAGCGAAGTTGTACAATATATTAACGAAAGAGATAATCCATTGGGACTATATTACTTTGGAAATAAAAAATCAGAACAAAACTTCGTTATAAATAATACTAGATCTGGAGGTGTAACTGTAAACGATACCATGTTTCATATTCTACAATCCAGATTACCTTTTGGTGGTGTAGGTCAATCAGGACATGGTTGTTTTCATGGTTATGAAGGTTTTCTTAATTTCTCACATTTAAAGTCTATTTATTATCAGACACAAATAGACGTTATTTTTTCCATGATAAGACCTCCAAGAGGTAAAGCCTTTAATCTTTTATCAAAGATAATGAAAAAGCTTGGATAAAAATGATGAAACAAGCAGATTTTGTCATCGTTGGTGGAGGTTCAGCTGGAGCAGTTATAGCATCACGGTTAAGTGAGAATAGTAAATTTAATATTTGTCTTTTAGAGGCGGGGGGGGTGGGGTAGTAATATTTTATTTAGAGCACCCGCTGGAGGATTATTAATGTTAAGAGACAAGCCTAAATTTAACAATTGGGCCTTTCATACGATACCTCAAAAGGGTCTTAATGGTAGAAAGGGTTATCAACCTAGAGGTAAAGCCCTAGGAGGATCTAGTGCAATAAATGCCATGATTTATATAAGAGGTCAAAAAGAAGACTATGACGAGTGGGCAAACTTAGGAAATGACGGTTGGGCATGGAAAGATGTATTACCTTTTTTTAAAAAAGCTGAGAATAATGAAAATGGTCCGTCAAAATTTCATGGTAACGGAGGTCCTCTTGAGGTATCAAATCAAAAAGCACCAAGACCTATTTCAAGTGCGTATTTAGAGGCTTGCGCAAACTCTCAAATTAAAATTAGAAATGATTTTAATACTGGTAATAATGAAGGCGCAGGCTTTTGGCAATCAACTATCTTTCATTCAAAAAACAAAAATGGACAAAGATGTTCTAGTGCAGCTGCATACATTTTACCCTATATTAGGGTTAGGAAAAACTTAAACATTGTTACCAAAGCAACTGTCACAAAAATAATATTTGAGGGGAAAACCGCCGTTGGAGTTGAATATATTCAAGGTGGAAGGAAGAAACAGGTAAGAGCAAAAAAAGAAGTCATTATATCTGCAGGTTCTCTAAAATCACCGGTAATTTTACAACGGTCTGGTATAGGTGATGCAGAAGATATTCATCCTCATGGAATAAGGATGTTGCATGAATTACCTGGAGTTGGAAAAAATCTTCAAGATCACATTGACTTTAACTTTTGTTTTACAACAAGTGATAAGAATACGTTAGGAATTTCTCCAGTAGGATTTCTAAAAATCCTAGGAGAAACCGTAAAATGGCTATTTCATGGGAATTCAGTGATTTCATCAACTCTTTCTGAAGCTGGAGGCTTTTTTAAAACAGATCCTTATATGGATAGACCGGATATTCAAAACCATTTTGTAATAGGCCTTATTGATGATCATCTGAGAAAAATCCACTATGGATATGGATATTCCTGCCATGTTTGCCTTCTTAGACCTTATTCAAGAGGAAAAGTTTCATTATCTTCGGCAGAAATTTCTGACGCTCCTATTATAGATCCAAATTTCTTAAGTGATTTACGTGATCTAAAATCACTAATTAAAGGTGCAAAATTTACTCATAATATTTTAAATACTCCTCCACTTAAAAAATATAAATTAAAGGAAATTTACGGAGTACATGATAATCTTAGTGACTTAGAGTGGGAGAAACATATTAGAGATAGAGCTGACACTATTTATCATCCTGTAGGAACATGCAAAATGGGTAATGACGAGTTAGCTGTTGTAGATAATAAACTAAAGATCAAAGGGCTAAAGAATATTAGAGTATCAGACGCCTCTATAATGCCCAAAATTATTTCAGGTAATACTAACGCGCCTACAATTATGATTGCTGAAAAGTGTTCATCAATGATAATCAAAGAATATTCGTAAGATAGGAATTTTTATTTACCATTTTTTTTTCGTAAGTTTCATTTTTGATTTATTTAAAAAAAGTCAAAAAAGATTTATAAAGATGTTGTTCATAACCTTCATTTTTTGAACATAACCAACACAAAATTTTATATTTGGATTTAATTCTTATTTTTAAATATTGAATAGAAAAATCAATCATGCAAAGGTCCTTTTATAAATTATGATGCTTTAATATATTTTATGATGTTTATTCACCTCCTATTAAATGAACCTGTTATATTATTAATAATAATTTTAATTGGTTTCATGGCTGGAGTTATCAAAGGTATTGTCGGTTTTGCATTACCAATGATTTTAATTACTGGATTAAGTATTTTTATCCCAATTGAACAAGCACTCGCAAGCTTAATACTGCCAACTATCATTACTAATTTCATTCAATCATTTACTATAAGCAAAGCCACTTTTTTTTCGACAATTGTTAATTATAAAACTTTTTTATTTTTCTCTAGTATTTTTTTGATTTTAAGTAGTCAATTCTACTCAATATTCTCTGCTGAATTAATAATGGGTTTTGTAGGAATTATACTTTTTGCTTATACATTTTCACAAATTTTAGGATTTGAATTTAAGTTTAAAAATAATGGTCTTTTAACTGTCATTACTGGATCCATAAATGGTGTTTTAGGTGGAATTGCTGGAATATGGGGTCCTTTAACAGTTTCTTATTTAATGTCATTAAAAATTGAAAAGAATGAACAGATTAAAGTGCAGGGCATAATGTATAGTTTAGGAAGTATTTTTTTATTACTTGGTCATTTATATTCTGGTATTTTTAACAAATATACTTTCTCATTGTCTTTATCTTTAGTTCCATTATGTATTTTAGGTTTATTTATTGGTTCAATTATAAGAAATAAAATCAAACAAACTACTTTTAAAACTTTTACTTTAGTAATGATATTATTAGCTTCAATTAATCTTATAAGGAAAGCATTTTTATGATTTTTAATGCAAAGTTTTGAAATTGGATATATTCCGGAATAAAATTATAAAACTTAAAATAATTAATATAGAACCTATATAAAAGTTAATTGAAGGATATTCTGAAAATAACAAAATCCCCCAAAGTGTATTAAAAAATATAACCACAGTTGAGAATGATGCTAAATTTGAGGCTTCTTCAATTTGAAAAGCTTTTATAAGAAGAAAATGACCTAAAGTTGAAACTGTACCAATAACTACAAAAAACGGGATATCTTGAATTACAAAAGGTTTCCAATCAAAAAAAGCAAATAAAAAACTAGATAATATTGTACCAGTTAAAGCAGTATAAATTATGCTAGTTAAAGGATTTTCTCTTTCTCCAAAATACCTAGTTATGAGTCCAAAAATAGCCAAAGAAATAGCTGCAAACAGAGGAAAAAAGGAATAAATAGAAAAGGAACTACTAGATGGATTGATTATTATCAAAGCACCAATTAATGCTAAAAAAACAGTTAAAAATTTAATTACTAGAAAATTTGTTTCTTTTAAAAAAAAAATCGAACCTAATGTTAAAAATATTGGACTGGTTTTATAAATTGCAGTTGCATTTGCAAGATCTGTTTTTGTAAATCCTATAAAAAAAAATAAAGCTGCAAAAAATAAGCAAACTCCTCTGGATATATGAAGGTATAATGAGTGAGTAACTAATTTAGTTTTGATGAAAGGAAAAAAGATTAAGAATAAAACGATTGTCTGACTAAAAAACCTTATCCAAATTACTTCAGTAATGGGATATTTAAAGGAAAGATATTTAGCTGTTACTTCCATTATTGAAAAATTAAACCAAGCAAAAATGAAAAATAAAACAGCTTTTTTATTCAAATTCCTAAGCATTTAATTTCCTCATGGCTCAAATAAAAACATTAAGTCTAATTTGATAAATTATGTTTTCTCTTTTAAAATTATTCAGCAGATAAAACTTACTTACCCTATTACCTTCCTTTTTAAGCATGCAAACTAAAAAGTACTTTTTTTATTTGAGATATTTCTATTTCAGAATTATTTCAGGTCCCATTACTAAGTTTGGAAGAAAAGTAGAAATCCAAGGAACGTAAGTTACAAGTATTAAGAAAACAAATAAGACGCAAAGAAATGGAAGGGCAGCTCTTACTACAGATAACATTGGCATACCAGCTACACCGGAAGTTACAAAAAGATTCAATCCAACGGGTGGAGTAATCATTCCAATTTCCATGTTTACGACCATAATGATTCCTAGGTGGATGGGGTCAATGCCTAATTCTATAGCGATTGGAAAAACTAATGGTGCAACAATAACGAGTAATCCAGAAGGTTCCATGAACTGTCCACCAATCAGCAGGATAACGTTAACTATTATAAGAAACATGATTGGTCCAAAACCAGCTGATAACATTGCACTTGCAACTTGCTGTGGAACTTGTTCGTCTGTTAGAACATGTTTAAGAATAAGCGCATTTGCTATTATAAATAATAAAGTAACTGTTAGCTTTCCGGCTTCTAATAATGTTTTCTTAGTATCCTTATGGAAGAATGCCGTCGCTATCGCCCAAGGTTGGAGCCATAATGATTTTCTTGTAGGCTCCTCTGCAAATGTAGTTGAAAGTTGATTTTGTCTTCTCTCAGCAAGTGGTCCCATATCCTTATAGATAAAGTTTGCAATGAAGAAAGCATAAACTGCAGCAACTGCTGCAGCCTCAGTTGGAGTAAATATACCACCATAAATACCCCCAAGTATAATTACTATAAGGAAAAGACCCCACCCTGCTTCACGTCCTGAAGCAAAAACTTCTTTCCAACCCTTCCACTCTTCCTTAGGTAGGTTTTTAATTTTCGCAATTATATAGATAGTAGTCATTAGCATAAAACCTGCCAGAAGTCCTGGAATTACACCTGCGAGGAACATTCGACCAACAGAAACTTCTACAGATGCAGCATATACAACCATCACAATGGATGGAGGGATAAGGATACCCAACGTACCAGCATTACATATGATACCTGCAGCAAACTCTTTTGAATATCCAACCTGGACCATACCTCCAATGACAATTGTTCCTATAGCTACTACTGTTGCTGGTGAAGAACCCGACAATGCTGCAAATAACATGCATGCGAAAACACCAGCAATTGCCAAACCTCCTGGCAAGTGACCCACACATGCAATTGAAAACCTGATGATCCTTTTTGCAACCCCACCAGTTGTCATGAATGTTGATGCTAGAATAAAAAAAGGAATTGCTAGCAGCGTATAGTGACCCTCAAAAGCACTAAAGAGTGTTTGAGCAATTGATGCCAAAGAACTATCAGAAAATACTAATAAAAAAAGTACAGAGGACATACCAAGAGCAATTGCGATTGGAACACCTATTATTAGCAGGCCAATTACTAAGGAGAAAAGAAGTGCAACTTCCATCAGTCTTTATCCAGCAATTGGTGGCTATCTTGTTGGAATTCTTTCTCTACCTCATGACTTTCTATCAAACGGTCTGTTTTACCATTCCAGAGTGACAATGCTGCTTGAAAAAAACGGAAAAGCATCAATGCCATAGATAATGGCAGAACAAAATATGGAAGCAAACGAGGTATTTTCTCATACTCTTCTCCTTCATTAAATACATTTTCCATCCATCCTAATATAGCAGGGTGAGGTATATCATTGACTTCATACCAGCCTTTATTGCGATACTTCTCCTCAAAGCCTAGAGGAAACCAACGCCCCTCTGTACCAGGAAGATTAGCAAAGTTAGCCCAATAGTCCCACGCACCCTTTAGCATCAATAAACTGAATGAGATGCATATAAAAACGGCAATAAGACCCAAAATACGACGTGGTTTAGGGGCAAGAACATTAATGATAATATCTACACCTAGGTGTGAACTTTTCTTTATAGCATAGGAAGCTCCTAGAAGTACGAGCCAACCGAAAAGAAAAACTGTTAGTTCTAATGCCCACAGTATATTCTTATTAAATCCATACCGAGTTACAACATTGGCAAATGTGATCAATGTCATAGCTCCCAAGATGCCTGCAATTAGCATCTCTTCAATTTGGTCTATCAAGGATTTTGAGTGATCCATATTGGACCTTTCAAGTTTTCTGGAGGTAGTTTTATTCTACCTCCAGATAGATTTTTATCCTAATTTAGGGCCTGTGCTGCATCAATCATATCTTGACCAACATCATCAGAAAATTGATCCCATACTGGTTTCATGACATCAACCCAAGCTTGACGCTCTGCTGCGCTTAGCGTTCGTATAGTTCCACCTGCATCAATAATTGCCTGTCTATTCGCTTGATTTACAGCAAAAGATTCAGCATTTCTAAGTTCTGTGACCTCTTTTAGGATTGTTAAAAACTGATCACGGACATCTGCATCAAGACTGTCTAACCAATCGACACTAGTGACAACCAAATAGTCAATTATTCCGTGGTTAGTTTCAGTAATACCATCCTGTACTTCAAAGAATTTCTTACCATAAATATTAGACCATGTATTTTCTTGCCCATCTACTACACCTTGCTGAAGCCCACCATATACTTCAGAAAAGGCCATTTTTTGAGGGGCTCCTCCGATTGCTTTCATTTGAGCGACTAGAACATCTGACGACATAACTCTAAATTTTAAACCATTAGCATCCGATGGAGAAATTAACGGTACATTAGCAGACATTTGTTTCATTCCATTATGCCAAAATGTCAAACCCTGAAGGCCACGGCGCTGCATGCTATCTAGCAAGTTCTGACCTGCTTCTGAAGATTGAAATGCATCTACAGCCTCAATGTTCTCAAACATGAAAGGTAAGTCGAAGATACGGAACTGTTTAGTGAATTTCTCAAACTTAGATAGTGATGGTGCTGCAAGCTGAACATCACCTTGAAGGAGTGCTTCAAGAACCTTGTTATCATCATATAAGGTTGAATTTGGGAAGACCTCCATACAGGCTTTGCCGTTCATCTCTTTATTAACACGTTCGCTCAATAGTGTTGCAGCAATTCCCTTGGGATGTTTATCAGTGTTAGTTACGTGGCTAAATTTGATATTTATTTCGCCCGAATCGCAGGCTGAGAATGCAGTTGTCGCACTGACCGCCAATGTAAGGGATAGTGCTGTTTTTAATAGAAACTTCATTATATACTCCTTTATTTTATTTCTGTAGCATCTTTAAAATAATGCTGACGCAATATATTTGATTTCTTTTTTATAGATTTCATAAATAGGAATAGGAGTCTAGTGTCAACATAGGATACAGGCGTTTGATGAAACAATTAGTCGCAAAAACTATTCATTTTTTACGATTAAATATTTCATTGAAATTTGTGATGTTAAACTAAACATTGTATACCTAAGGAGTATTAAATGTTTAAGAATTTTATTTGTGAAAAGATCGAAGGTGATGGCGCAACTTTGTTTGTTCGGCGTGCAGGTCCCCGAAACGCACCATCTATAGTCCTTCTTCATGGTTATCCACAGACATCTGCTATGTGGAATGGTGTTGCGCCAATTTTGGCAAGATCCTATCAAGTTGTCTGCCCAGATTTACGAGGCTATGGTCAATCAGACAAACCAGAATCGGACTTATTGCACAAGCCTTATTCTAAACGTGCTATGGCCAATGATATTATTGCAGTTATGCGACGTTTGGGACATAAAAGATTTCTAGTTGGAGCTCATGATCGTGGGGCACGGGTAGCACATAGGATGGGCTTAGATCATCCTAATTGCGTTGCAGCTATGACTTTGCTAGACATTGCGCCTACTCGTGAAATGTATGCCAATACAAGCACCGAATTTGCACGTAGTTATTGGCACTGGTTCTTTCTAACCCTGCCAAGCCCATTTCCAGAAAAAATGATCGAAGCTGATCCAGAAATGTTTTGGAAGCAGAAATGTTTTTATCAAGCAAAGGAAAAAGTTCCATTCTCATCTGAAGCTCTTACTGAATATTTAGATGCCTTCTCAAATCCAGAGATGATATATGCGAGCTGTGAAGACTATCGCGCTGCTGCAAGTATTGATATTGAACATGATAATGCAGATCTTGGAAAAAAACTAGAGATGCCTATCCTTACACTATGGGCAAAACATGGAGTAATAGAAACATGTTTCAATGGGCTCAAACTTTGGCGAATGCGGGCCAAAAAAGTTGAGGGTGAGGCTCTCGATGCTACTCATTATATGGCAGAAGAAATTCCTGAGGAAGTTGCAGTGCGAATGTCAGACTTCTATTCTCGCCATCCAATAAAGAAATAAGGAAAAGAAAATAATAAGTAGATTTATTATATATATTTATGAAATAAAAAAACATAAATTATTAAGTTATCTGATTGCTTAGGGATAAATATTTGGAAGTTTCATCTTCAGTCTTTATAAGCATATTTAAAGTAAAAAAAATTACATATCATTAATATCAGTAAAAATTAAAGTAACCTAAAATAAGAAATTCCTATCAAGTTCTTAAAATATAATCTATCTTCTTAGAATGAAAAATTATTTCATTATATCAAAAAAAAATATCCAACAATTAGTTTTGGAAGTTAATGAATATATAAAAAGTGGAAGTAAATGCTTAGGAAGCCCTTTCCAGGATAATGAGAAAAATTTCAATCAAGCGATGCTTTCAGAAGCATTAATAATGAATGAGGAGAGTCAAAATTTAAATACTTCAAATTTAAGTGAAACTTTTGAATATTTTGTTATGATTAAATTCAAATTACAGAAAGATGCAGAAATTAAATTTTATAATGAGGTAGAGAATTATTTAAAAAAATTTCCATATCAAGGTTTAAAATATTGTGAAATTTTCGATATGGAAAATGAGTTTGGTGAATATGCCTTTATTGAATTTTTTGATAACGCAGAAAATTATCTTAAAGCATTAGATAGAAGAGATAATCCTATATTGGATAAATTAAGAAAATTCATAGTTCCATATGATAACGGTGAAGATTTTTCTGGAAGTCATGGAAAACTTAGAAAAAGTTTTAATCACTTACTTATTAAGTGAACACTTCTTTATTTATATTTATACACTATGTTTTATTACAACCAATATTATGCTAGAATTAATTAACGAATAATTTGGAATTTATAATCAGGAATTTAATTTGTTTGATACAAAAATTGCTATAGTATTATTAAATTCACTCCAAATTTGGCAAAAACTTAACGTAACTTCTTTTTTGACTAGCGGTATTATTGGTGACAATCCTTCATTAATAGGGAAGGAATATAAAGATAATTCAAATTATAATTATTTACCCCTTAATAAGCAGCCAGTGATTATTTTAGAAGCTGATGAAAATAACTTAAAAAAAATTCATTCAAGGATTATAAACAAGTCATTAAGATGTTCAATTTATATTAATGATATGTTTTTATCAGGTCATGATGAAGCAAATAGGAAAACAGTTGAAAAATATAAAAGTGATGAATTACCATTAGTTGGATTAGCTATAAGAGAAAAGAAAAACACTGTAGATAAAATTACGAAAGGTTCTAAACTCCACTCATAAGTAATTTTTTTTAAAAGCTAATTTTTCTTTGAGTTCTGTAGTTTTTCTCATTTTTAAATCTCTAATAATAAAATCTAACCAATCAGGAATTTATATACTTGATTTAAAAATGTCCCCATTTTTAAGTGCTTCCAAATCTTTCTTACTATTTAACATATAGAAACCGCCATTTAATTTTTGTTTCATGATTAAATTTAAATTTTTTGACAATTAAACCATCTACTTCTGCAAAAACTAGGGCTAATTTTTTAATTCGTTTATCATATTCTTCTGCTGTCCAATCAGCTCAAAAAATTTATTATTAAAAAATGCTTTTTGGTTCTCCCAATTTATTTTATAAAATTAAATTTATTAAAATGTAAAAATTATGGATATAAAAAAATTCAAATTATACCACTACCCTTTAACTAGGAGTTCCAGAGTAAGATGGCTATTGCATGAAATCTTTGATGATAATTTTGAACTAGAAATAGTTAATATTCATAACGGTCAACTGCATAATAAAAATTTTATTTCAATTAATCCATTTCACTCTATTCCATTGCTTGAAATTGAAAAAGAAAATGGTGAAGTATTCCATATGATTGAAAGTGGAGCAATAATAACTTTTTTGGCAGATATATATCCAGAAAAAAAGCTTTCACCCCATCCTATAAAAGATACTATAAAAAGGATGGATTACCTTCAAATGCTTCATTTTTGTTCCACTATGATGGATATGGCATTATGGCAAATCAGAATGAACACTAACATTCTACCTGAAAGTGAAAGAAGTGAAATAATTATCGAAAGATACAAAAAAAAAATAACCTTAGAAATAGAACCCCTGATTTCAAGTCGTTTGCAAAGAGGACAGTATTTATGCGGAGACGATTTTTATGCTGTTGATTGTATTTTGGGGCATAATGTTATGTGGGCCAGAAGCTATGGCTTATTTAATTCAAGTTCTATAAAAGCATATCTTTCCAGAATATCAAAAAGACCTGCTTTTGTTATGGCTTTTTCAGATTATAAAGATTTTGATGCTAATGTTCCTAGAGAAAGTTCATTATCTAAGAATTTCTCTGGTTAGAACTTAAGATGATTATATTCAAAATAAATATTATCAATGGGATTGTTAAAATTAGAAAGTTTCAAAAGACATCTGTGATAATTCATATAATTAAAATAAATTTTCTTTACAATTCATCAATTTATGGGTTTTAAAATTTTATTAACTTAGAGTTGTCAGAACTTGTTCAATTGGCTTTTTTATAGTTGCAGCGTAAGGTACTTTAGCTTTTTTTGCAGGGTGTCCTATTGCTAAAATCATTAAGGGTCTATTAGAAGTTGGTCTCTTACATATTTTAGTAAGAAAACTCATTGGATTTGGGGTATGAACAAGACAATAAAGACCAGCCTGATGAATGGCAGAAATTAGAAATCCAGAAGCAATACCAACACTTTCTGTGACATAATAGTTTTTATATTTTGAGCCATCAATTTTTACTCCATATCTCTCGGCAAAAATAATTATTAACCATGGTGCTTTTTCTAAATGTTCCTTGTTTGGTCCTGTCCCTATAGGTTCAAGTGCTTTTAACCATTCATCTTTGTTTAAACTAGAATAAAACTTTTTTTCCTCTATTTCAGCAGCCTCACGAATTTTTTTTTTAATTGTTTTATTTGAAATTGCAACAAAATGCCAAGGTTGATGGTTCGCACCACTTGGTGCAGTGGATGCTATTTTTATGCAATTATGTATAGTTTCTTTAGATATGTGCTTTCGAGAAAAGTGTCTTATTGTTCTTCTTAAAGTAAAAATCTGATATAAGGATTTTGTTATTTTCGTGATTTCCTCTTCACTTTTTATCGGCATTGTAGGAAATGAGATAGGTTCATAATTTGGCATTTATATCACCTCTCTTAATGATAAATCATTTTTGGGGTTGGTATTCTTATTTAATTTCATGACATTTTGCTTATTAATTTCAAGATAGTAATTTAAATCAAATCTAATCA
>CACHDI010000015.1 GCA_902578545.1 uncultured Alphaproteobacteria bacterium | reverse complement strand
AGAAATGATTGCTGTTACGGTATCATCTATAAATAAGTGTTTTTATTGTTTAGTAGCACATGGAGCAGCTGTTAGAGAACTATCTAAAAATCCTATTTTAGGAGAAATGATTGTAATGAATTATAAAATGGCGCCTTTAGAAATTAGACAAAGAAAAATGTTAGAGTTCACTGAAAAAATAACCAAAAATAGTTCAGATATCAATGAAGAAGATAGGCAAAAACTTCGGGATGTTGGCTTTAATGACAGGGATATATGGGACATTGCTAATGTAGCAGGTTTTTTTAATATGACAAATAGAGTAGCAAGTGCAGTAGCAATGCGGCCCAATGAAGAATATCATCAGCAATCTAGATAGACAAACTCAAGAATTTAATTATTTAAAGTGATTAAAAAAAATAAACATTTAAAAAATTTAAAAAAATTTCAGAGAGCAATAGGTAAGTTAGAAATTTCTTTTTTGAATACTGATGAAGAAACTTCAATTTGCGATCTCCACCAATCTGGTTCTTTGAAGGTATTAATTCCTAAAGCGAAATCTACATATGCTGAAGCAGTTTTAATAAATACAGGGGGAGGAATTGTTGGGGGAGATCACTTATCGGTTGAAGTAAATGCTTTTAAAGAAACAAAGACATGGGTAACCACTCAAGCTTCCGAAAAAGTATATAGATCAGATGGTGAATTAAGCCATCTGAAATCTCGTATAAATATAGGTGATAATTCCACTCTATATTGGTGTCCAAAAGAAACTATTTTGTTTAATAACTCAAAATTTAAAAGGAACTTAGAATTTAATATTAAAACTTCTAGTAAACTATTCATTGTGGAAAATGTTGTTTTTGGTCGATTGGCAAGTGGTGAGTTAGATGCAGATTGCTTTTTTTTTGACCAGTGGCGTATCAAAAGAGATGAAAAATTGATATTTGCTGAAAATTTTTTATTTGAAAATAAAAAAAGTATGTACCGAAAAACAAATTTGGGTGATTATAGATCATTGTTAAATATAGTGTATGTATCCAAAGACTCAAATAATTATCTCAATAAGATGAGAAATATAATATCTGTTGGAAACATATTTGGAGAAGCTAGTTGTTGGAATGATTTCATATATTTGAGAGCGTTAGCTAATAATACTATAGAGTTTAAAAAAACTATTGAGGAAATTTTATTATTATTAGTCGGTGATAAATCAAATATCCCTAGATCATTAAGTATTTAAAGATAAGGTTTAAAAAATGTACTTAACACCAAGAGAAAAAGACAAGTTGTTGGTAAGCTTAGCAGCAATGGTAGCTAGAAATCGTTTAGAAAGGGGAATTAAGCTAAACCATCCTGAAGCTATAGCTTTGATTACAGATTTTGTAATTGAAGGTGCTAGAGAAGGGAAATCAGTTTCGAAATTAATGGAGGAAGGTGGGAAGGTTTTAAAGGCGCATCAATGTATGGATGGTATTGCAGATATGATTAAAGATGTCCAAGTAGAAGCCACCTTTCCAGATGGAACTAAGTTAGTTACCGTGCACTATCCTATAAGAAAGGACAAAAAATAATGAAACCAGGAGAAATTATTACCTTAGAAGGGGACTTAATATTAAATCAGGAAATGACATCATTTGAATTAAATGTATCTAACTCAGGTGACAGACCCATACAGGTTGGTAGTCATTTTCACTTCTCCGAAACAAATGAAGCCTTAAAATTTGATAGAAAAAAAGCGTATGGATGCCGATTAAATATACCGTCCGGAACAGCAGTTAGATTTGAACCTGGTCAAATAAAAACTGTCAGTTTAATTGAATTCAGAGGTTATAAAAAAATTTATGGATTTAATGCAAAAGTTATGGGGAGTATATGATGTCAAATAAAATCCCAAGATCTCTGTATGCTGATATGTATGGTCCTACCAAGGGCGACAAAGTAAGACTTGCTGATACAGAATTGATAATTGAAGTTGAAGAAGATTATACAACATATGGCGAAGAAATTAAATTTGGTGGTGGAAAAGTCATAAGAGATGGCATGGGACAGTCCCAAATTACAAGAAATGAAGGAGCAGTTGATACTATAATTACAAATGCGTTAATTTTAGATATCTCTGGAATTTATAAAGCTGATTTAGGCATACTTGATGGTAGGATTTATAAAATTGGAAAGGGAGGTAATCCTGATGTTCAGCCAAATGTAAATATAATTGTTGGTCCTGGCACTGAAGTTATTGCTGGTGAAGGTAAAATTTTGACTGCTGGTGGATTTGATTCACATATCCATTTTATTTGTCCTCAACAAATTGATGATGCTTTACATTCTGGTCTTACAACCATGTTGGGAGGAGGAACAGGGCCAGCACATGGAACTTTAGCTACAACTTGCACTCCTGGTAGTTGGCATATCGGAAGAATGTTACAATCTGCTGATGCTTTTCCGATGAATCTTGCTTTTGCTGGTAAAGGAAATGCGAGTTTACCTGCAGCTCTTGAGGAACAGATTTTATCAGGTGCTTGTGCTCTAAAACTTCATGAAGATTGGGGTACCACTCCAGCTGCAATTGATAATTGTTTAACTGTTGCGGACAATCTAGATGTACAAGTCATGATACATACAGATACTTTGAATGAGAGTGGTTATGTAGAAACTACTGTGAAGGCCATAAACAACAGAACTATCCATGCTTTCCATACAGAAGGAGCAGGAGGAGGTCACGCTCCAGATATAATTAAAGTATGTGGTGAAAAAAATGTTATTCCAAGTTCTACAAATCCAACCAGACCGTATACAGTGAATACGCTTGAAGAACATCTAGACATGCTAATGGTATGTCATCATTTAGATAAATCTATTCCAGAAGATATAGCCTTTGCAGAAAGCAGAATTAGGAAAGAAACAATTGCTGCAGAAGATATTCTTCACGATCTTGGGGCCTTTTCAATTATTGCTTCAGACAGTCAAGCGATGGGAAGAGTTGGGGAAGTGATTATCAGAACATGGCAGACAGCTCATAAAATGAGAGTCCAACGAGGACGTTTAAAAGAAGAAAAGGGAGAAAATGATAATATAAGAGTTAAAAGATACTTGGCAAAATATACTATCAACCCAGCAATAGCACACGGTATAAGTAATGAAATTGGAAGTATTACTGAAGGCAAAAGAGCCGATCTAGTTTTATGGAATCCTGCTTTTTTTGGAGTAAAACCTGAAATGGTATTGTTAGGTGGGAGTATTGTTTGTGCTCAGATGGGTGACCCTAATGCTTCAATCCCTACTCCTCAACCTGTTTATTCAAGAGAAATGTTTGGAGCCTTTGGTAGATCCTTGGAAAATTCAGCGGTAACATTTGTGTCTCAGGCTAGTTTTGAAAGGGATATTGGAAGTAATCTTGAATTAAGAAAAAAAACTATTCCAATAAAAAATACTAGAAGTATAAATAAGTCCGATATGGTTTATAATAATTTGTGTCCAACAGTAGAGGTTGATCCAGAAACTTATGAGGTAAAAGCTAATGGCGAAATTTTAACTTGTGAACCGGCATCTGAATTACCAATGGCTCAAAGATACTTTTTATATTAATCATCAATCACTTTTGATACAAAGGTAGGATATGCAAAAAGCATATAAAATAAAATCTTTTGTAGATTTAAATAAGATCAAACCTTTTGACACTATCACTTTGACATATGATGATAGATATAAACGAAGGATATTAATGAAAAGCGATAATGGTTTAGAATTTTTGCTAGATTTACAAAAAACTACTGAACTGAGGACTGGAAATTTTATTGAATTAGATGACGGAAAGCTTCTGCAAATAATTGCAGCTCCAGAAAAATTAATGAAAGCTACTTCTAATAATCAGCTATTAGTTATGAAAGGGGCATGGCATATTGGTAATAGACATTTGCCCTGTGAGATAGATATAGATAGTCTTACTCTTCATTATGATCATGTAATAAAAGAAATGCTAGAAAATTTAGGATTAGTTGTTGAAGTTATATATCAGCCTTTTAATCCTGAGGGAGGTGCATATGGTGAGACCAGAACATCAGGACACAAACATTAATTCCAAATATCATAAAGTTATGGCCTGGTTGTCTCCTAGTTTTCCAGTTGGAGCCTTTGCATATTCTCATGGTTTGGAATTTGAAATTTCTGTGGGAAATATTTCAAGATCTGATGATTTGTACAATTGGTTATCAGATATTTTACAATATGGATCTGTTTGGAATGATTTAATATTATTTTGTGAGGCATATAAAGCTAAAGAAAATGCTCTTAATTATTTGTCGGAAACTGCAAAGGCATTGGCACAAAGTAAAGAGAGGTATAACGAAACAATAGAAATGGGAAAAGCTTTTTCTAAAATTATATCATCTATTAATCGATCTGATTTTCAACCTATGCCCCTTCCTATTATAGTAGGATATATCTCCAAATTAGAAAGGATTTCTTTGGAATATATTCTTCCACTTTATGCGCATAGTTTCATGTCAAATCTCATTAATGCTTCCACTAGACTTATTCCACTTGGCCAAACAGAGGCACAAAAATTATTATTTGATTTGTTTCCTTTAATAGATCAAGTTTCAATACAAGCAATGAAATCAAATATATATGATATGAAAAATAAATGTGTTCTCGCAGATTTAGCTTCTATGAAACATGAAACTCTTAAAGTAAGGTTGTTTAAATCCTAGTGAAAGATTTTAGTAATTTGTGGAGCTATTTATGATAAAAGGTTTACCTTTAAAAGTAGGAATAGGAGGCCCTGTTGGTGCGGGTAAAACAAGTTTAACGGAAATGTTATGTAGAAATTTAAGTTCAAACTATTCCATGGCAGTAATTACAAATGATATCTATACAGCTGAGGACGCCGAATATTTAATGAGAAAACAAGTTCTTCCATTAGAAAGGATAAGAGGGATTGAAACAGGAGGTTGTCCTCATACTGCAATTAGAGAAGATGCTTCAATCAACTTATCTGCTGTAGAAGATTTAACAAAGAAAATTCCTGATTTAGATTTAATATTAATTGAAAGTGGTGGTGATAATCTTGCAGCTACTTTTAGTCCAGAATTAGCAGATTTAACTATCTACATGATTGATGTGGCTATGGGTGAAGAAATCCCAAGAAAGGGGGGTCCAGGAATTACAAAATCAGATATTTTAATAATTAATAAAATCGATTTAGCGGAGTATGTAGATGTTTCAATTGAAAAAATGAAACATGATACAATTAACCAGAGGCCTCATAAACCATTTCATTTTGTAAATTTAAAAGCTCAAAAAGGCATTAATGAGGTCATTTCATCTCTAAAATACTTAGGTGGACTCTAAAAAAATATTCTTTAATATTTTTAAAAATTGAATCCTAGGAGAGTAATAGGACTTAACGAAAATTAAATGCAATTAATATTTAAATCAGACAAAATTCTAAGTCTTATTATTGTGGTGAGTTCTTGTGCTTGGGGTTTATATTGGTTGCCTTTAAGGTCAATAGAACAATCTGGCATAGTAGGATCATGGAGTATTGTTTTAGTAAATGCATGTCCTTTAATAATTCTAGTTCCATTAATATTTTTTAATTTTGATAAATTTAAGAAATATCCCAAACCTATTCTTTTTGCTGGAATTATGATTGGTGCAGCATTTACATTTTATGCAAATGGACTAGTTCAGACATCAGTTATCAGAGCAACTCTTTTATTTTATCTTAGTCCTATCTGGTCAACAATTATTGGTATTATTTGGTTAAACGAGCGTTTAACAATTGCCAGAGTTATTTCTATAATTGTTGCATTGATTGGTCTTACTTTACTTTTATATGATTTTAGGAATCAAGAAACTACAATGTTAAATTTTGGAGATTTTTCCAGCATACTTTCAGGCCTTTTTTGGGCATTAGGTGCATCTATACTAAAGAAATGGTCTAAACTTCCAATTATACCACTTACTGCCGTAGTTTATTTTTCTACGACTTCACTTTCAATTTTATTAGCTATTATTGTTTATAAAGCACCTATTCCAAGTCTCGTATTAATTGGTCAAAATTTTAGTACTGCATTTATTTGGTCAGTTATAGTACTTCTTCCTTCCTTTTGCATTATTTTTAGAATTTCTCAAATATTATTTCCAGGACGTGTTGGAATTTTGATGATGTCAGAAGTTGCAGTTGCTGTAATAAGTGCTAAAATTTTATTACCTGAAGAGCAGATGGTTATTCTTCAATGGATTGGTGCTTCAGCAATATTATTGGCAGGAGTAGTTGAAATTATATTTGGATATAGTAAAAAGGTTACCTGAAAATTTATTCGATGGTTTTAAGGATTATTTTTCTGCTTCGAGATTTGAATTAAGTTTGATTATCTCAATCATTACCTCTGTTGCTAATGACATATCTGTGGAAGATATCCACTCAAGTGGTCCGTGAACATTTTGCATTCCAGTGAAAATATTTGGAGTAGGAACTCCATTTTCGGTTAGTAGTGAGCCGTCAGTTCCTCCTCTTATAGGCTTTTTAATAGGTTTGATATTTTTATTAGTAAGTGCCTTTTCTGCGATTTCTAGAGGGGTTTTGTTTTCATCAAGCCAGTAGCGCATATTTCTATACTGGCGTTTAAATGAAATACTAATTTTGGCTCTTGGCTCTAAATTTTGTATTTTTTTGCATACATCCTTTAATATTTCTTTTTTATTATCTAATCCCTCTATTTCAAAATCTCGCAAAATAAATTTAATTTTCATTTCCGAAGAATTACCAATCATTTCAGTAGCATGAATAAAACCTTCTCGTTTTTCTGTAACTTCTGGAGTCATAGTTTTTAAGGGTAAATTATTAATAATTTCTGATGCTAAATGTGTTGCATTTACCATTTCATTTTTTGCTTCTCCAGGATGGATTGATACCCCTTTTATAATAACTTCCGCTGAATCGGCTGAAAAAGTCTCATTGTCTATTTCACCAACTTTCCCTCCATCAAATGTATATGCAAATTTTACATCTAAATCTTTAGGAAGATCTTTATGAACTCCTCTGCCAATCTCTTCATCAGTTGTAAATGCTATTCTTATTTCACTATGATTTTGGTCTAGATTTGATACTATAAAATTAACAGCAGTCATTATTATTGCGATACCGGCTTTATCATCAGCTCCAAGCAATGTTTTACCTGATGCAGTTATAATATCATGCCCAATTTTTTCACCAAGATAAGAAAATTCATTAGGAGATAAAATCAAATTATCATTATCAGGGAATTTTATATCAGAACCATCGTAGTTTTTAATCATCCTTGGCTTTACATTTGTAGCATTAAATTGTGGAGCCGTATCTACATGAGCTAAAAAACAAATAGCTTTTCCCTTGATTTTTCCTGGTACAGTTGCAATTAGTGTCCCATATTCAGTTATTTTTATATTAGCTAAATTAAATTCTTTTAATTCTTTCTCTAATAAATTCAGCATGTCATATTGTATTTCGCTACTTGGCGTAATAAAGGACTCTTCGTCACTTTGACTATCTATAGATGCATATCTCATTAACCTTTCGGCTAATTCATCCTTGAAATTAAATAACATATTGCCTCATTTACATTGCTGATTTTGATGATCAATTTGATGTTTTGGATGATATAATGTTAGATTTGAGTTTAACAAGTTTTGAAGATTTTTTTGGAGTCAAAAAGTAACTTCTTCCAATCATTTCTTTTAATACTCTATACTGATAAAACAATGAGTTTGTGATAGTTTTTTACTTATAATAAAAATCATGCAAGAAATAAAAAAATTACGATGCTTTCCTCTAAATGCTCTAAATAGAAATGATAACCTTTAAATTATTCATAACAAAATTTCCGTCAGATGGATATAGGATTCCATTTTCAATTAAATTATCAAAAAGGAAGAAAATTATCACTAATTAATTAGAACAGACTTTAAATCATCATTTTAAAATACAATAAAATGATGGTGAGGTAGTTACGGGCTTTAATCACCAATCCGGAGGAATTAAGTTTAGGCTACGCTACCACCTCGAGGTTTCATTAACATAAATATCTAATTTATACAAAGCTTCAGAATGTCTCACTAACAAAAAGTGAATTTTTTTATAAATGTGCTGAAGTTTTTAGCATAATATTACTTACCTTTGACAAATTAATCATTCACTATCTGTAAATAAAAATTGGAGATTACTTTTTTAAAAAAAATTCAGTTTTTTCCTTTAAAATCTTGACTTTTATTTAATTTTTGTTGGATAATTTTATTATTTAACGGGGAGTAAAAATATGATTTTAAGAACTTTGATATTCTTGGGTTTATTTTTTGGTAACATGCTAAATGCGAGTAGTTATCCAGAAAGCGATGATCCAATAAAAGTAACAATCCAGGATTGGACTGGACAGCATTTTTCAACGCATGTTGCTGCTGGTCTACTAAAAGAAATGGGATACAACGTAGAAATAGTTGTTTCAGACGCTATAACTCAACATCCAGCAATTGCTTCGGGAAATATCAACCTTTCCACTGAAGTTTGGACTAATAATGTTGGTGATCTATATGATGGCTTGGTAGATAAAGGAGATATTGTTGTAGTTGGAGAATTAGGTCTCTCTCCAAAAGAGGGCTGGATCTATCCGCCATATATGGAAGAAAGATGTCCCGGTTTACCTAATTATAAAGCTCTTTATGAATGTGCTCAAGCATTTGGATCAGCTGAAACCTTTCCAAAAGGAAGATTAATTACTTATCCAGCAAGCTGGGGTACACGTTCAAGAGATATGGTTGCAAGTATTGAGATGCCTTTTGAACCAATTCCAGGCGGTAGTGAAGGAGCGATGGTTGCGGAACTAAAGTCTGCATTGGCTGCAGAAGAACCAGTAATAATGATGTTTTGGCAACCACATTGGATATTTGCAGCATATGATTTTAATTGGGTAGAATGGAATCCAACTGATGGAAAATGTATTGAGGAGTCACAAAAGAAAGATACAGCTTGTGGTTTTGAACAAGCTAAAGTACAAAAAGTAGTATCTAAAGGTTTTGCAGATAAGTGGCCCGCAGCTTATAAAATGTTTAACGCTATGAAATTAACTAACGCTGATGAAAATGCAGCGATACTAGAAGTTGATGAAAAAGGTAGAAAAGTTGAAGAAGTTGCAGCTGAATGGATAGCCAATAATAAAAACATTTGGAAAAATTGGATGAATTAATTTTTATTCATTTTGACTCGATATGCTGAGGAACTTAAAGTTTCTCAGCATATTATTTCTGGATCTTTAAATGAAAAATAATGTTGAATTGTCTAAGCAAATAAAATTGTCATGTCGCAATGTATGGAAAGTTTATGGTGATAATTCAGATGGTTTTTTTTCAAACAACTCATATGCTCAAGAAGACCCATCAATTTTAAGTAAAAAAATTACAGAGCAAGGTCACATCGTTGCTAATGCTAACGTAAGCTTTGACGTTCACATTGGTGAAATTTTTGTGATAATGGGATTATCTGGATCAGGTAAATCAACAATTGTTCGTTGTCTTTCTCGTTTAATTGAACCCACTGTAGGTGAAATTCTACTAGATGAAGAAAATCTTTTGGGAAAAAGTGAGAAAGAATTAATTGAAATACGAAGGCACAAGATGGGTATGGTATTTCAAAATTTTGGACTTTTGCCTCATTTAAATGTTATTGAAAATATTGCATTCCCATTAAAGCTACAAGGTTTAAAAGAAAAAGAAAGGCTTCAAAAAGCTGCAAGGGTAATCGAATTAGTAGGTCTTAACGGAAGAGAGAACAATTTTCCAATGGAATTATCAGGTGGTCAACAACAAAGAGTTGGTATAGCTAGATCACTTGCTGTAGAACCTGATGTTTGGTTTCTGGATGAACCATTCTCTGCTTTGGATCCATTAATAAGAAAGCAAATGCAGGATGAGTTTTTAAGAATACAATCCTTACAAAAAAAATCAGTAGTATTTATAACCCATGACTTTCAAGAAGCTTTAAGAATTGCAGATAGAATGGCTATAATGAGAGACGGTCAAATAGTTCAGATTGGTAAGCCTGTAGATCTTATTTTAAACCCAAAAGATAATTATATCAGAGATTTTACCAAAGATGTACCATGGGAAAGTGTTCTAAAAGCTTCTGATATTATAGATAAAAGTCAGAAAATATTACAAAAAGCTAAAGAAGTTCCTTTTGATATGCCGGTTGCCAAGATGCTTCCGTTACTTTCTAAAAAATCTATGGGAGTTGTTGTTGTGGATCAGGCTGGTAAGAAGCTTGGGATGGCTAATGCTCAGAGTTTTGTGACAGCCTTAGCAACAGCTGAAAATTAAATGATAATTTAACAGTTATGAAAAATAGTATTTTTGAAAAGAACACTTTAGCTTGGATAGGGATAATTTTTATCACTTTAATTCTACTTATTTTTCAAGATAAGTGGGGTTGGGCATCAAAATACCCAAAGGAATTAATTGTTCCTTTCTCAGACTGGATAAATTTTTCAATGGAAAAGTTTATTGAGCAATTTGGTTGGTTTTTCTTAAGTATTTCTTGGTTGCTTAGTTGGCCAATAATTGGAGCGCAGTGGCTATTGCATAGTCTTCCTTGGATTGTAGTAATTTTTTTAGTTTGTTTTATAGCCTATTTATCTTCTGGTGTTAGATTAGCACTATTTACATTGTCTGCTACCTTTTACATGGTTTTAATTGGATATTGGGAAGAAAGTATGAATACTTTGGCGTTGGTCATCATATCTGTTCCAATGGCAATATTTATAGGATTTGGATTAGGAGTCTGGGGATTTTTTTCAAAAAGGGCAGAAAAAGTAATAATGCCAATATTAGATATATTTCAGACTGTACCTACTTTTGCTTATTTATTACCAATTTTACTGCTATTTGGATTTGGAACAGTAGTGGGTTTGATTGCAAGTATCTTATATTCTTTTCCACCTATGGTGAGAAATACGATACTAGGACTTAAAAGGGTCCCAGACCACATAATTGAATCTGCTATAATGTCAGGTGCAAACACCAAACAATTATTTTGGCAAGCAATGCTTCCTTCATGTAAAAAACAGATTCTTTTAGGAATAAATCAATCTACTATGGCTGCCTTAAGTATGGTTATTATTGCTGCAATTATTGGTGGGACAGCTGATATAGGTTGGGAAGTCTTATATTATATAAGAAAAGCTGAGGTAGGGCAGAGTTTAGTTGTAGGATTAGTAATTGCTTTGATGGCGATAATAATAGATAGAATTACTTCAGGCTTTGCATTTAATTCAGATAAAGCGATAAAAGATTCACAATATTTAAAGAACATACGACTAAATTATTTAGGTTTCGCTATCCTTGTAAGCATATTATTATTTATAATTGCAAGTTTTTTTCAAGTATTGGCCGATTGGCCCTATAATTTCAGTATATGGGTCTCAAGCCATATTAATGATTTTTTTGAAACTTTTGTTAAAACTTTTAAAACTCAAATTAAACTTGTAAAAACATACACTTTATTTTTTATTATGTTGCCGACAAAAATTGGTTTTCAACAAGCAGTAAGTCCTTTTACTTGGGGTTTTCAGTTAGAAATGGTTCATAAGATATTTTATTTTATTTCTTTTATTGTAGTTGCTCTTTGGTTTTTAAAAAATAAAAAGAATGAAATATTCATTTTCTTATTATTGTTAATGATTTTTCTTTATTTTGGTTTAACTAATATGCCATGGCTTTCATTACTTTTGATTTATAGTTTTTTTGCATTACGTGTAGGTGGTTATAAGCTAGCTTTGGGTACTTTTTTTGGCCTTGGGTTTATTGTTGTTGTTGGAATGTGGCCAGAAGCTATGATTTCAGTTTATCTTTGTGGAATAGCTGTGGTATTTTGTTTTATTGTAGGAACATCATTAGGTATATGGGCAGCACATAATTCAGTCGTATCTGCGATAGTTAGGCCGATAAATGATACTTTACAGACTATTCCATTATTTGTAATTTTAATTCCTTTTGTAATGCTTTTTAAAATTGGTGACTTTACTGGACTTTTAGCAATTATCATATACGCCATAGTCCCTTCAATTCGATATGCTGAAAATGGAATTAGAAATTTACCTAGTGAAGTTATTGATGCTTCAAAAATGATGGGATCAACAAAAATGCAATTGCTTTTTCTTGTTAAAATACCTCTTGCATTGCCTGTGATAATGTTAGGTTTGAATCAAACAATTATGTATGGAATTGCTATGTTGGTTATTGCTGCGTTGATTGGTACAAATGGTCTAGAGCAGATTGTTTTTATTGGATTAACAGATGGTAATATGGGTAAAGGCTTCATAGCTGGAATATCTATGGCGATTATTGCAATGATTGTTGATCGCATTACCAAGACTATTAGTGAAAAAAGAAGTGAAGCACTGGGTTTATCAATTAAATAGAATTCAAAATTTAAAAATTAAATTTGAAAATTAAGTTTATGGAAAAAAAAATAGATTCATTACCATTAACAAGTACTCATTGGGGGACATATAGAGCGAAGGTAACTAATGGAAGGGTTCAAGAACTTTATGGTTTTGAATATGATAATGATCCCTCTCCAATAGGTTCTGGGATAATTGATGTTCAGGACGGACCTACAAGAATTTCTAAACCATCTATAAGGAAAAGTTGGTTAGAAAATGGGCCTAATAGTCATAATCATTTAAGAGGTGTAGATCCATTTGTTGAAGTAACTTGGTCTGAAGCTGAAAAAATAGTTGCTAATGAGTTAAAAAGGGTATCGAATATTTATGGAAATTCAGCAATTTTTGCTGGTTCCTATGGGTGGTCTAGTGCTGGAAGATTTCATCATACTCAAAGTCAGTTACACCGATTTTTGAATTGTATTGGAGGGTATACTAAATCAAAATTTACATATAGTTTTGCTGCTGCAGAAACAGTTGTCCCACACATTTTAGGGAGTTACAGAGCTTTCTTAGATACTTGTACGAGCTGGGAATCTATTAAGGAAAATACGGAACTTTTTGTTTGCTTTGGTGGCATACCTCTTAAAAATGGACAGATAAGCCAGGGGGGGACTGGTAATCATTTTCAGAAAAAAAAATTGCTTGAGGCCTTTAAATCAAGAACTAATTTTATAAATATTTCTCCTTTAAAGTCTGATTTAATAGATGAAGTGGATGGTGAGTGGATTGCACCTAGGCCTAATACAGATACTGCTTTAATGTTAGGGTTGGCGCATACTTTATATGAATTTGATCTAGTGGACTTTGATTTTATTTCAAAATATACAGTAGGGTTTGAAGATTTTTTATCTTACTTATTAGGTGAAAAAGATGGAATACCTAAAAGTGCTAAGTGGGCCTCAGATATATGTGAAATTGAAACTGAGATAATAAAGAATCTGGCTAAAGAAATGTCATCTAAAAGGACGATGATATCTGTTAGTTGGTCCCTTACACGTCAAGATCATGGGGAGCAACCTTTTTGGATGGCCATAGCATTGAGTTGTATGTTGGGACAGATTGGTTTACCAGGTGGTGGGTTTGGTTTTGGTTATAGCGCTACCAATTTTATTGGTGGTAACTTTGTAATACCTCCTGCCGCTGCATTCCCACAAGGGATAAATCAGGTAAAAGACTTTATACCAGTTGCGAGAATAAGTGATTTATTGCTTCATCCTGGAAAAAATTTTAAATTTGATGGAAAGAATTATTTATATCCTGACACAAAAATAGTATATTGGGCAGGTGGAAATCCTTTTCATCATCATCAAGACTTAAGTTTATTAATGAAAGCCTGGCAAAAACCAGAAACTGTTATTTGTAATGAATGGTGTTGGAATTCTTTGGCTAAAAGATCAGACATAGTTCTACCATGTACTACCCCTTTAGAAAGAGAGGATTTAGCAATTACTCCCAGAGATCCATATATCATAAAAATGTCAAAATTAACTGAGCCTTATGGGGATAGTAGAGATGATTTTGATATCTTTTCTGGGATAGCAAAAGTAATGGGAAAACTAGACCATTTTACAGATGGTAAAAGCAAGGAAGATTGGCAGAAGTGGATTTATAATGAGACAAAGAAAAAATCTTTAGAGCAAAATATACATATGCCTTCTTATGATGACTTTATTCAAAAAGGGTGGTTCAAATTTCCAGATCATAGTGAAGACGTTATTATGTTAGAGGATTTTAGAGCTGATCCAATTAAATCTAAATTAAATACACCTAGTGGAAAAATTGAAATATTTTCAGAAACAATCAATAGTTTTGGGTATGATGACTGCCCTGGTCATCCTGTTTGGTTGGAACCCTGTGAATGGTTAGGACAAAAGGATAAAAAATACCAATTACATCTTATTTCCAATCAGCCTAAAGACAAACTTCACTCGCAACTAGATCATGGAAAATTTAGTCGATCTAACAAAGTCAATGGCAGGGAACCCGTTTTTATTAACAAAAATGACGCTATTAAACGAAATTTAAAAGACAAAGATTTGGTTCAAGTTTATAATGATAGAGGTTCCTGTTATGCCTCTGTTGTTATTGATAATAATTTACGATCAGGTGTAATACTCATCAGTACAGGAGCATGGTATGACCCTATTGATCCTTCAATTAACAACAGTCCATGTAAGAATGGAAATCCAAATACCTTAACACCTGATAAAGGCACTTCATCTTTGGCTCAGGGACCTATTGCACATACATGTATGGTTGAAATTCGATTGGCTGAAGGTGAAATACCCTCTGTAACAGCTTATGACCCACCTAGATTTATTTAACCACTTAAGAAATATCATTAGAAAAGGAAATTTATGATAAACCTCCAAGAAGAAAAAGATTTATTAAATACAGTTGAAATAAGTGCAAGAAGATTCGAAGAATCTCCATTTATTGAGAGACATGATACTTCAAAAATGATTAGAGGTGTTTATGCCAATCGTTTTCAAGCAGTTTATATAGGAGAAGATCCCATTCAAAAGTATTGGACCTTAAGGCAAAAAGCATTAATTTTTGATGTTCCAGAAAAGCCTATTGAAATAAAGGGACCTGACGCTGTCAAGTTCCTTGATAAGGTTCTAACAAGAAAAATATCAAATATGAAAATTGGAAGAGGTTACTATGCCATTGCATGCACTCCAAAAGGAGGTATTTTTATGGATGGTGTTGTTTTCAGATTTAGTGAAAATCACTTTTGGTATGTACAAGCAGATGGTCCCTTTGAGATGTGGTTATTAGCACACAGCGAAGGTTTTGATGTTGAAATAAATGACCCTAAATCTAGAGTAATTCAAATACAAGGACCAGCTTCACTTAAAATTATGGAGGATGCAACCAACGGTCAGATAACAGAAGCAATGAAATATTATAGTTCTGGTTTTTTCAATTTTAATGGACAAGAGCTCTATGTTTCTAGATCAGGTTTTACTGGTGAGCTGGGTTACGAAATTTATTGTGATGGTTATAAAACGGATCATTTGGCTCTTTGGGATCATTTGATGTCTGTAGGCAAAAATCATGGTATGGAGTTTTCTTCTACCAGAGCTTTAACTATTAGAAGAATAGAAGGAGGAATTCTTGGTAACACAACTGATATGGATATTAATATGTCCCCTTTTGAAGCTGGATTATCTTTCGTTGTTGATTTAGACAAGGAAGATTTTGTTGGAAGGAAAGCCTTATTAAATAAGAAAAAAAACGTTCTTTTACATGGTCTTATTTGTAAAACAGCTACGCCATCTTCAGGAAGTAAAATTTTGGATGGCAATGAGGAAGTAGGTTATATAACTGCTGGTGTTCCTTCACCAACTTTAGGTCTTGGAATTGGCTATGCAAGATTTTTAAAAAGTAAAGAGTGGCCTGGTAAACAACTTAAACTTTCTTTACCTAATGGAGAATTTCATTCTGCAGAAATTGTAGATTTACCATTTTTTGATAAAGAAAAAAAAATAATCAAGGGAATTGATAAATCAATTCCAAAAATTTCTAATGATTTTCAATATGATGCTTACTAGTTTATACAACAAACAATAACATTTTTATTTTCTTTTAAAGGAAAGAGTTAATGATAGGATATGTAATGGTTGGTACTAATGACATAAAGCAATCACTTAAATTATATGATAAAATTTTGCCTTTTGCCGGGATGAAAAAAATTGAATCTACTTCTGATTATGTAGGTTATGCAAGTATTTTCAGTGATGATGAAAAAATTACTTTTTATATTACAAAACCTTTTAATGGGAAAAATGCTACTTTTGGTAATGGTTCAATGATAGCTTTTTTGTGTCAGGATAAACAGTCAGTAGATAATTTCCATAGGATAGGATTGGAAAATGGAGCTAAAGATGAAGGCGCTCCAGGTTTCAGGTCTGGATATGAGGACTATTTTTCATATTTAAGGGATTTTGATGGGAATAAGATTTGTGCTTATTATGAACTGTCAAAATGATTTTTTCTTAAATGGAATTAAAATTTAAAATTGATCAAAAAAAAGTTTTTAAAGTCTTTAGTGGTAATTCTGGACTTTCACCATTTCACCCTTTTTATTGTAATAAAAAAACTATTCTTAGAAATTGTGGTGGAAGACTTTATGCTCATTATAATGGTGAAGATATAAATCAAACTTACTGGGCATTAAGAAAATCCGCCATTATTTGTGATACACCTGAACGTCCATTAGAAATTACAGGTCCAGAAGTAATTCCTTTTCTGGATAAAATATTCCCAAGACAAATATCCAAACTTAAAATTGGTAGGGGTATGTATGTAACCGCTTTAACCCATGATGGAAATACTTTTATGGATGGTATTTTATTTAGGTTATCAGAAGTGTGTTTTTGGTTTGTACAGCCTGATGGTGATATGCATACATGGCTTTTAGCTCATAAACAAAATTATCAAATTAAAATCAATGAGCCTAATTCAAGAGTTCTACAAATTCAGGGACCCAATTCCTATAAGATATTGAATCAGTTAACAGAGGGTGAAATAGATTCAAAATTTAGTTATTTTAGTGCGGGATTTTTTAATATTAATTCACAACTCGTTTATATTTCTAGAACTGGTTGGACTGGTGAATTGGGTTATGAGATTTATACTTTTTGTAAAAAAACAAATTGTGAAAAATTATGGAGTGACATTTTAGAAGTTGGTAAAAAATATGGTTTAAAGATTTCAAGTATGCAAGCTATGAATATAAGGAGAATTGAAGCGGGTATCTTAGATTGTGGCAGTGATTTTAGTATATATGACAATCCATATGAGGTTGGACTAGGTAATTTTATTGATCTAAAGAAAAAATTTTTTATTGGAAAAGATAAATTAGTAAATTTACCAAAGCATAAACTACTATTTGGATTTATATCTAATGCTATTATTCCAAAAGGTGGATTTATCATGCATGACGCTAAAAAAAGATCTGTGGGTATTGTTACAACAGGTGCATATTCTCCACAATTCAAATCTGGTATAGGTTATGTAAAATTTTCAAAAAAAATAGAATGGGAAGGTAAGAAATTTTTTGTAAAAAACGAAGAGAACAATTTTTATGAATGTGAAATTAAAGACCTACCCTTTTTTGATATAAGCAAAAATTTACCTAAAGAAATTTTAATTTAATATAATTTAAAATAAATTAATTGAATTATTACATATACTTTATATATTATTTAAGAAATAAAGTATATATAAAGTACATAAATGCCATGAATTTTTATTCTAAAATATCAATCAATTTTGATTGTGATGTAGTAGAAGGTGGTTACTTACTTCAGACCTCATTGATTAGTCCAGCAAAATCCCCTTCATATTTCAACAATAACTATAGTATGATTCAAAAAATCAAAAAACAAAAACCTCGCAGTAAACCTTTTACTGTAGAAGCTTTAGATGATTTTATACATTTATCAAAATTCTTGAGGAGAGACGAATTTAACGAATTACTTATTAGTTTTTATAATAAATGGGGCCCTTTTATAAAGTTGGGTGAAAATTATAAAACTACAAAAAAACTCTTTCAATTATTTGAAGATTCAGAATTCGCTAAACAAAATATGGAGTATCCTCCCTATGATTTTGGTTCTGATTTATTCAGTAAAAAATATCAGGAAATAGAATGGCACTATGATGATACTGGAGAGTTACATCCTGCTTTTAAACCAAAAACTCTCTTTAATGCAATTCATTTAGCTTGGGGTCTTAATCAAAAATCAAAAAAAATAAAAAAAATATGCAAGTACTTTAAGTTTTTTGGAATGAGAAAAAATTGTATACAGTATTTTGAAATCACCAGAGACAATAAAGAATTTTGCTCTAGAGATTGTAGTAATGCTTTTAGGCAAAAACCAAATTGGCAAGAAAAAATCCAGCAAGATTTAGCAATAAGAGTAAAGCAAACAAAAATAAAATTGAATAGACTAAATATAAATAACTGAATACTTTACCTAATTTAAAAAGTTCTAAGTTAATTAATCGACTATGACTCCAGGATTCATTATGAATTTAGGATCTAGATATTCTTTAGCATTATAAAGTATTTTTCCAAAATCATCTGGTCTTTGCTTCTTATACCAATGTGAATGGTCTCTCCCTATAGCATGGTGATGTGTAATGGTTCCACCATATTTATGTACAGCATCTGAAGCAGATCTTTTTATTTGCACCCAATCTTCCAGCATAGTTTCTTCAGTACTGTTAGCATGAAATGCGAAATAAGGAGCTGGGCCATTTGGATAAGAGTGACTAAACCTGCATGAGACCGCACCAGATTTTCCAGTAATTTCTTTTATAGCTAACTCAGTAGAAATTTTTACATTATGGTAAAAATTATTAAATTTTTCCCATGTAATTGAGGTCTCAAAAGTATCAGATATAATATTTCTTGGTGTTAATTGTTCCCTGTTATAAGGCATTTTTATAAAGGCTTCTCTCCAAGCTCCTACTGTTCCCTGTTGATTTGAAAGGGGATTATTTCTCCAATCAACATCAATGATTCCACCATGATCTAAGCAACACTCTTCTGCTCTAGAAATCCATGGATCTATATTGTGATCAGCGTTTTCAAATGAAACAATCATTAGAGTATTTGATCCTTTACTAGCACTATTAATTTTTAGTTCTACATCATCGACTATTCTTACATTAGCTGGATAAAGACCTGCTTGAGAAATTGATTTAACAGCTTGAGCTGCAGATAAAAAATCAGGATAAAGATATCCAGCAGTCGCTTTGAATTTTGGTTTTTTTTGAAGTTTTACCCAAGCATCAGTTATTATACCCATTGATCCTTCTGATCCTATCATAAAACGGTCAGGACTTGGTCCAGCTCCTGATCCAGGTACACGTAAAGAATTCATCTTTCCATTAGGAGAAACCATTGAAATATTTTCTACTAAATCATCAATATGAGTGTATAGAGTTGCAAAATGCCCTCCTGAACGAGTTGCTATCCATCCTCCTAGAGTAGAATGCTCAAAACTTTGGGGAAAATGTCTAAGGGTTAGCCCATATTGTTTAAGACCCGACTCCAAGTCTGGCCCTCTTATACCAGCTTGAATTCTAGCTGAAAGACTTATTTCATCAACCTCAAGTATTTTATTAAATTTTGATAAATTGACACTTATAGTTCCGTTAAATTTATTGTTAACATCGCAAGTAACTCCACCAACTACGGATGAGCCTGCTCCATAAGGAATGAGGGCAACGTTTAATTTATCACAATATTCAAATAATTTGACTAAATCCATTTCGTTTTGTGGATAGGAAATTACATCTGGTGCATGCTTGAAATCACTTTGAAAAGTTCTGATTGAATCAGGTTGTGATTGACCAAAGGCATGAAGGATTCTTTCGTATTTATTTATTGTACAAATATTAGCTAAATCTTTAGAAATAGTGATTTTAGGAATAGAAAGATTAATGCTGTCTATCGTTGGTATAGCTCTTTTTTCAGAGCCATTAATGCTAAAATTCCCTAATGAATTAAGTAGATTTTCAATTTCAGTTTGGTTAAGCTGATTTTCTTCAAATCCCCAACCCCAATATTTAAGTTTTTTTTTAATTACAATTATCCTTTTCGAAGATCACTACAATTTCAAAATTTTCTTTATTAATACCATCCATACCATCATCAAAATCGGCAAATGAAATTTTGCTACTCAAAAAGATGATTGATGTCACCTTAATTATAAATTCTATAAAGTTTTATAACGAATCATGACCTTATTTCTGTTTAAAACTTTTGATATTAAATCTTATCATCATAATTTCATTGGAAAAGCTTAGAATTTTTTACTTTTCATTAAATATAATTTAAGTTATGAATTTTTAGATTAGCGGGCGTAGCTCAGGGGTAGAGCGTTACCTTGCCAAGGTAAATGTCGTGAGTTCGAATCTCATCGCCCGCTCCATCTATTTAACATCTATAGTACTTTAATATTACTTTCTGGCTTACCTAAGGTAAGTAATTGATTTTGTATTTTATAATCTCTAAAATTTTATTTAAAATTTGAAGGGAGAACCACAATGAATAAGACTGCAATTTCTTTACTATCTTTAATTTCAATTTTTTTTTCAATTATATGTAGTTCATTATTTGCAGATAAATCTGACGATACATTAGTAATTGCATTTAAAAGAGAAATTACTAATCTTGATTACCACTACGGTACAAAAACAGAGTATCTTATACTAGCAGATATGATTGACGATTCTCTATTTTATGTAGAGAACGATAATTTATCATATGTTCCAAGTTTAGCTTCTGACTATAAAGTTGTTAATGATGTAACATTAGATGTTAACTTGAAAAAGGGAGTTAAATTTCATGATGGAGCAGAATTGACTGCTGATGATGTAGTTTATACATACAATTTCATTATTAAAAATGATAAAAATAGAAGACATACTAAACTTGCAAGTTGGTTAAAAAATATAGAAAAAACAGGACCCTATTCAGTAAGATTTAATTTAAAAGAGCCATATGCCAATTTATACAACGATTTATACAGGATAAAGATTCGGAAAAATGGAATTATGGGGACTGAAGGAAATTGGGATGACAATGCTCAAGCTAATAGTTTAATTGGAGTTGGACCATATAAAGTAGTATCATTCGATCCAGGAGTAGAAGTTGTTTTAGAAAGAAATGAGGAATACTTTGACGGACCCAAAGGAAAACCTGCAATAAAAAATATGATTGTTCGTTCCATTCCAGATATGGGTACTCAACAAGCTGAACTTATGAGTGGTGGCATTCACTGGATGTATAATGTAAAAAAAGATGTTGGTGAATCAATGGCCAAAAATGATAGAATAAATTATCAACTTGGTCCAAGCTTAAGAATTGGATTTTTAGTGTTGGACGCAGCTGGTTTCACTGGCGACGGTCATCCAATTACAGATGTAAGAGTTCGAAGAGCTCTAAACCATGCAATTAACAGGGAAAGTATTGCAAAAAATTTAATTGGTGGTCCTGCAAATGTTGTACATACAGCATGTAATCCAGTAGTGTTTGGATGTTTTCAAGATGTAACTAAATACGAATATAATCCTGAAAAAGCTATTGCTCTTTTAACTGAAGCAGGTTACTCGTCTGGATTTGAATTAGAACTTTGGTCATATAGAGACAAAGAAGCAGCCCAAGCAATAGTAAGTGATTTAGGTAAAGTGGGTATAAAAGTTAACTTGAAGCATGGCAAACTAGCTGGATTAAATAAAGCGCGAAAAGAGAGAAAAATACGAGCTTATTTTGGAACTTGGGGTTCTTCAGCCTCGCCAGATACTGCAACTATATCAAATATTCATTGGCGAGATCCATCTAAAGGCGATAGGAATCTGTCTGGTGATCCAAAAGTAAATGAATTGATGATTGGAGCAGAGAGAACTTTGAATATAGATGAAAGGAAGAAACTATATGCTGAAGGTTTAAAACTTATAGCTGATCAAGCTTACTGGGTTCCTTTATGGAGTTATTCAGAAGGAGTTTTAAGTAGTCAAGATATTGTTTTTAATCAGGACGCAGACGGATATCCTAGAGTTTGGGGCATAAGTTGGAGATAAAAAAATTTAATTTATTTTACTTTAAATACTAGGTATCTTTTATTAGATTTGGATTAGATGTTAAAGTTTATTTCAGGGCGGTTTATGGTTGTTATTGCTGTCGCCCTGACTCTATCCTTCATCACTTTTTTTTTATTAAATGTTGCTATTGATCCTGCTCAAGCTGTTGCAGGTGAAGAAGCTGAGGCTTTGGAAATTGAACAAGTTAGACAGCAATATGGTTTTGATAGACCAATTTTAATAAGGTACTTTGAATGGTTTAAAGCTGTATTAACTGGTGATTTAGGTATTAGTTATTATTGGAATAAGCCAGTAGGTTCCTTACTTTTGGAGCGTGCTCCAGAAACAATAACACTAGCTTTGATGTCTGTTATGGTTACAATTTTTATTGCCATACCACTAGGTATATGTGCAGCAATCAATCCTAATTCTGTTATAGATCGTATGTGTTTAGGAGTTGCTGTTTCATTTCAGGCTATACCCAATTTTTGGTTAGGCTTAGTAATGATAATCATATTTTCAGTTACATTCCCAATTTTTCCTGTTTCTGGTGATAAAACTTATTTCCACTTTATTTTACCTTCTATCGTTTTAGGTGCTAGTTCAGTTCCTCCTGTTATGAGATTAATGAGGACGGGCTTGTTGGACGTAATGGAAGCTGATTATATCAGAACCGCACGTTCTAATGGTTTTTTTGGTTGGAAGTTAATTTTAAATCATGCAATGAGAAATGCTCTTCTCCCTGTTGTAAGTGTTTTGGCCGTTCAATTAGGACATAAATTTGGAGGTTCGGTTATTACTGAATCAGTTTTCTCTATTAATGGATTGGGACGTTTGGCTTTAGAATCAATATTAGGTGCTGATATACCTACAGTTCAAATTTTAGTATTTGTTTTTGCTTTCACTTTTTTAATATTAAATTTACTAGCAGATATTTTAAATGCATATTTAGATCCAAGGCTTCGATAATGATCCTTAAAACCTTTATTAAAAGACTTGTTCCCAGAGTTCTAGAAGATGATATTTCTCTTCTTTCACCAAAAACTGTGGTACTTAGAAAGGCTATAAGTCATTCTGGTTTCAAATTTGGTTTGCTTCTTTTTATATCAATAATTTTGTTAGGTATATTAGGTCCCTTTTTTTTAGATATATCCCCTTATCAACAAGATTTAGATAAGCGTTTGCTACCTCCAGTTTGGATAGAGGGTGGTAGTTGGGATCATTTATTAGGAACTGATGGGAATGGGAGAGATTATCTTTCTAGAATCCTAAGTGGTACTAGAATTTCATTAACAATAGGAATTGGAGCAGCTTTAGTTGGAATGGTCATAGGTGTAACTTTAGGTGTTATAGCTGGATATTTTGGTGGATGGATAGATCAATTTGTTAATTATATTTTAACATGTCAATTGGCATTACCTGGTTTGTTACTTGCAATGACTTTAGTTTTTTTAATTGGGCCATCAATTCCAGTGGTAATAATTGTAATTGGTTGTCTACATTGGACTTTATTTTTGGTTGTTACTAGGTCTGTAACTAAAAGAATAGCTAAACTTGATTTTGTTTCTGCCTCTAATGCAATTGGTGCTACTAAGCTACAAATTATAATCCAAGATATATTACCAGGAATTATTAATCAAATAATTGTTATTTTCACTTTGGAGGTTGGAGTTGCTATTTTAGCAGAAGCTAGTCTTTCTTTTTTAGGTGTTGGTATACAACCGCCAACGCCATCGTGGGGTCTTCTAATCGCAGAAGGAAAAGAAGCAATTTTTTTTCAGCCTTGGTTAATTGTATTGCCTGGGATTGCTTTATTCCTTCTTGTTGTATCAATAAATATGTTAGGTGACGGGTTGCGTGACATAATGGATCCTAAAAGTAAATTGGAATAAAATTGAGTTACTCACTTATCATCAATAATTTAGAAATTTCAGTAAAAAGTCTTATAGGTTATAAAAAAATTGTAAGTGACTTTAACCTTACACTTCATCCAGGAAGAAAATTAGGAATAGTAGGAGAGTCTGGTAGTGGAAAGACTCTTTCAATGTTGGCTTTAAATAGACTTCTTCCAAGTCAGATTGAGGTAACAGGAGGTTCTATTTTTTTCAATAATAAAAATTTAAATAATATGGAGAAAAAAGAATTTTATAGAGAATTTAGTGGAAAAAAAATATCAATGATTTTTCAAGAACCGATGACTGCTTTAAACCCAGTTTACACAATTGGTAAACAATTAAGACAAGCTTTTCTTATTCATAATAAAGGTATTTCAAAAAAGCTTTCAGAGGAAAGAGCAAGATCAATGTTAGATGCTGTTAAATTAAACAGAATAGAAGAACGTATGAGGCAATACCCTCACCAGCTTTCTGGAGGACAAAGGCAAAGAGTATTAATAGCTTTAGCTCTTATAAATGAACCTGAGATACTTATAGCCGATGAACCAACTACTGCACTTGACGTGACAGTCCAAAAAGAAATTTTAGAATTAATAAATGAACTTTGTTTAAATTTTAAAATGTCACTTATTTTTATCTCTCATGATTTGGGGGTTATTTCTAAAGTCTCAGATGAAATAATAGTTATGAAAGATGGTAAAATAATAGAAGAAGGCCTCACAAAAAAAATATTAAAAAGTCCTAAAAAAGATTATACATTAGGATTATTAAAATGTTTGTGGAAACTAGAAAAAGGAAATCCTTCTTTATATACAGATAAAGAAGTTCCATTTATAGAAGTAAAAAATATAAATAAAGAGTATCAATTACCTAATAGATTTTTTAGTAAAAGAAAAAAATTATCAGCAGTTGAAGATGTTTCTTTTTCAGTATTTAAGGGTGAAAGTGTGGCTATTGTAGGAGAGTCTGGATCGGGAAAAACAACTATAGCCAAAATTATAAATGGTTTAGAATATCCAGACAGTGGAGAGATTTTAATTAATAATTGTCCCATAAATAAAATAGATTTATTTGAAAGGGCAAGGTTGATACAACCAATTTTTCAAGATCCATACTCAACTTTAAATCCTAATCATACCATTGGATATGTGATTTCTAGGCCTTTAATAATTCAAAAAAGGTTCTCATCAAAAGAAATATATCATAATGCGATAAAAATGCTTAAATTAGTAGAATTACCTGCTACATTTTTTTACAGGTTTCCTAACCAGCTTTCTGGAGGACAAAGGCAAAGGGTTTCTATAGCAAGAGCTTTAATATTAGAGCCACAATTATTGATTTGTGATGAACCTACATCAGCTTTAGATGTAACTATACAAGATCAAATTCTTGACTTACTAGAAAACCTAAAGAAAAAACTTTCAATTACAATAATTATAATAAGTCATGATATCTCTGTAGTAAAATATCTTTCAAAAAGAATCTTAGTAATTAAGGATGGTAAAATTGTGGAAAGTGGATTTACAAAAGAAGTGTTGGAAAATCCTCAATCGTCTTATACTAAAGAACTTTTGTCTTCAGTTTTTCGCATATTCCCACCAAAAAGAAATTTTATAAATTAATTAAAAATTTTAAATAAGCACGATGATATAAAAAATGAAAAAAAGTGAAGATGATATAAGGAAAGAATATTTTAGTGACCTTACACGTTGGCAAAGTTGGCTTGATGTAGAGTCTGCACTAGCTTTAGTTCAAAGTGAAATTGACATAATACCTAGTTGGGCAGCAACTGTAATTTCAAAAAAATCAAAAATTTCCTTGATAAATCAAACCGAATTAAAAAATATAATTAAAGATACAGGTACAGGCGTTTTTTCTCTTACAAAATCATTATCTAATATTTGTGGAGAGGCGGGGAAGTTTGTCCACTGGGGAGCAACAACTCAAAATATAGTTGATACGGGATTATTGATAGTATTAAAAAAATATCATTCTGAGATGATGATAGTGATATCTGAAATTTTAAAAAAACTATCTTTCATCTCAAAGACAAACTCTCAGACTATCATGATAGGACGTACACTATCGCGTCATGCATTACCAATAACCTACGGGTTTAAAGTAGCCATTTGGATTGAAAATTTTTCAGAATTAGCCGATCAAATTATAGAAACTGAGAAACGATTATTTAAATTAAGATTTGGTGGTGCTGTAGGGGGGTTTCATAGTTATGAGAAAGATGGTTATGAGTTATCTAATAGGTTAGCAAAAAAATTAGGTTTAGATATAGCTAGTGTTCAAGATAGAACATCTACTGAACCCTTTATGGAATACCTTATGAAGTTAACAATGATTGGACAGTTAGTTAAGAAAATTATAGATGATTTTTATTTTTTAAATACAGAAGGTATTGATGAAATAATTGAAGTTTTACCAGAGACAGATGTTGGTAGTTCCACTATGCCCCAAAAAATTAATCCAAAAAAAATTATAGATTTAAAACCAAAATGTAACAAATTAAGACAATATTTAGGAAGTATAATGTCCTTTGACCTCCCTAGTAATGAAGGAGATAAGTCTAGCAACGACGAGATTAGGGAAAATATAAAATCTATTTGTCCTTTAGCTCTTTCCGTCCTTTATAAATTTAATCACTTATTAGACGTGGTAAAGCCAAATAAAAAGAAAATGTTTGAAAATGTAAAAAATTCTGAAATTTTTACTGCGTCAGAAAAGTTACAAATGGAGTTAGCAAAAAATTTGGGAAAAGTACCAGCTCATGATTTAGTAAATGACCTTGTAAAAGAGGCAAATAGTGATCAAAAAAAATATAGAAAATTGTTATTCAATAATAAATTTATTAAAGAAAAGTTAAGTAACTCAGATTTGGAAAAAATTTTAATTGCAGAAAATAATATTGGTGAGTGTCCATCAATTGCAAATAAAATGTCAAAATTTGGAATGAAAAAATCTGCAGAGATATTTAAAAAATACCAGAATGGAATTGAATTTATTAAATAATTTATTTGAAATTATTATATAATTAAGTATATTCTTTCTACAAATAATTTAATACAATATTTACAAAATAATTACTGATTTTCTTCAAATTATAATTCCAAAATCTGAAAGTGATGATTTTCCCAATTTAATAGCTTTTTTAAGGTCTATAGGTTATAGACCAATTATTGTTTCAAATAAAACAAGGGCAAAAAGTTTAAATAAAGGGGCTTACCTCGCTAAGGCTAAATATCTTCTTTTTCTTCATATTGATAGTAAGTTAGATCATAGTAGTATAATTAATTTGATACAGACTTTGAAGAAAATAGATAGAGAAGCATTGTATTATTTTTCGTTAAAATTTGAAGATGGTAGAATTTTAAGATTAAATTCACTAGGAGCAAATTTAAGAAGTCGATTATTTTCATTACCCTATGGTGACCAGGGTTTTTGTTTATCTAAAGAACTATTTCTAAGAATAGGGGGGTTTCCAGAAAATGTTAAATATGGTGAAGATTTATATTTTGTTTTAAAAACTAAAAGATTAGGAATACCTATTATAAATATTCCCAATTACTTAATTACTAGTTCAAGAAAATATTTGAATAATGGTTGGTTTATTACAACCCTTTTACACCAGTGGCGGTTGATTTTAATACTTATTAATTTTTATTTTAAAAAGAAATTATAAAAATGAGACAATGTTTAGTTATTCTAGCTAAAACGCCAATTTTTTCTGATGTAAAAACTAGGCTAAAATCAAAAATTGGTAAAAAAAATACCCTAATTTTTTACAAATTTTGTAGGAATTGCGTTAGGGATTTAAAATCAAAACACGATTATGATATGAAAATTGCCATTGCTGAGAAAGATGCTGTATCTAATAATTATTGGAATGGTTTTGATACTTTTTTTGCTAAAGGAAAAAATCTTTCAGAAAAACAATATTTTATTTTTAAAAAGTTATTAAAAATATATGAGTCAGTTATTCTAATAGGAATTGACATTCCTCAATTAGAAAAAAAACTTATAAAAAATGCCTTTAGATTTCTTACAAGAAATGATTATATCATAGGTCCATCTTCTGACGGGGGGTTTTATTTAATTGGAAGTAAATCAAAAATTGCAAAAGAAGTTTGGGAAAATACTGAGTGGAGTAGTACTAAAACTATGCAAACATTTGTTCGCTCTTTAGGTCATAAAACTTATAAATTGAAAAAATTTACAGATGTTGATGAATTTTATGATTTTCAAAAAATGCTTAAAGAAATGCCAACTTTTGCGTCTAAACACCAATTAAGACTTATTAATTGGGTAAATAGTATTGATGGATAGGTTAAATAGAATTATTCTAAACCAATGTCTTATTATTGTAGAACAGTAAAATTTACATTTATTAGCGAATTTGCAAAGAAAAGTTTTATTTCTCAATTGAATTCATCTGTTAATGCTATTGATTTTGAAAGAGGGTTAATTCAGAGAATTTTTTTTGATACTTCAGAAAATCAAATTGTTCAAATTTTTGTTTGGCCTGATAAGAGTTCTGCAGACAAAAGAATGAAAGAAATAGGGGATGATTTACTTCAAAACTTAAGAGAGTCTAACGTTAAAATAGAAAGATTTGAAGGTATAATAAGTGAATTTTCAATAAACCCTAAGCATTTATCTAATAAAGTAAATTAGAAAATATTTAATTTTTTTTTACGTTACGTAACAAAATATTTTTGTTGAAATAGTTTCTAATTTATAGATAAGAGAATAAATTTTTTCTTCAAAATTAAGGATTATCAATGGAAAATTTTACTTCAAAATATGCTTATGCTGTTATTAATCATAGAATTAAAGTTTTATTAGCTACATTTTTATTAATTTTAACAGCAATAGCTATGATTATGTCTTATCCTTTAAGGCATAATAATTCAAATGAAATGTGGTTTTTACCAGGTGATCCTAACCTAGTTGCCTTTGAAAAATTACAAGATCTTTTTGGAAGTTCTGAATATTTGATTGTTGGCGTAACGGCTAGGGATAATGACAAAGATATTTTTGAGTATGAGACACTAATGATGATTAATGAAATTTCAACAATGTTGGAGGATCACGAAATTGTAGAACAGGTAAGGAGTTTATCACAATATCAAAGAACATATGATAAAAATGGAATGGTTGCTACAGATGATTTAATAGAAGATTTTGAAGAATTAGGTGATAATCCTGTTATAATAGAAAATGCTAGAGAAATAATAAAAGGTGAAGAATTAGCGTTAGATTCAATAATAACGTCTGATCTAAAGCATACTAGAATACTTGCTCGTACAGAGTACCGAGCCAATGATAATTCACACAAAATTAAGGTAGTAAATGACCTTAGAGATT
>CACHDI010000014.1 GCA_902578545.1 uncultured Alphaproteobacteria bacterium | reverse complement strand
AGAGGTTAGATTTAATAATGATCCCCAAGGTAGGTACAGCTGCTGATGTGTACGCCGTAGATATGTTGGTAACACAGGTTGAAGACGCAATGGGTTATAAAAAACGTATTGGTTTCGAACATATAATAGAAACAGCATTGGGCATGCAAAACGTTTCTGAGATAGCCGCCGCTTCCAAGCGAAATGAAAGCCTTCATTTTGGAGTAGCAGATTATGCTGCATCTACCCGAGCCCGTACCACTAGCATAGGCGGTGTTCATCCAGATTATTCAGTATTAACAGATAAATTAGAAGGTGAAGAACGTCAAATCCACTGGGGTGACATGTGGCATTACGCAATTGCGCGTATGGTTGTAGCAGCACGTGCAAATGGCTTAAGACCAATAGACGGACCTTTCGGTGACTTCAAAGATCCTGATGGGTTTAAAGCTGCTGCAAAAAGGGCAGCTGTTTTAGGATGTGAAGGGAAATGGGCAATTCACCCAAGTCAAATTACATTAGCTAATGAGGTTATGAGTCCGTCTGAATCTGAAATCTTAAAGGCAAATCGAATTTTAGAGGCTATGGCAGATGCTGAAGCAAGCGGCAAAGGAGCAGTATCTTTAGATGGGCGTCTTATAGATTATGCATCTATTAAACAGGCTGAGGTACTAGTTGAAAAAGCAAAACAAATAGCTGGATAGTAACTCTACCCACTATTACTTCTTCATGATATGAAAAAATTACAAGGAAAAAATTTTTTATCGTTAATGAGCCAAGACTATTAGTAATTATACATAAAGCTATTTATCGAAATTCATATTCCTTCCATCAATGAAGTTAATGAACAAAATCTTTCAAGTCATGATTTTTTGTGGCAAAGAGATGGAATAGTGAAACCACCTAACTCTCTTTCTACAGCCCCAGCAAAGGCCAGTGCTGTGAAATCACGACCGTGGCCTGCTATTGCTTGATAACCGACAGGAAGAAGCCCCTTAATCTGTCCGATTGGACCAACTACGCTTGGTAAACCTACTACACCAGAATACCCTGACCAAAAAAGCTGGGCCATTTCCGGATACTCTTTTCCATTAATAGTCAAAAATCTACTATATCGTGGACCATTTTGGTCATGCTTAAATGCAGGAGACCCTGTAGCAGGAGTGAGTAGGATATCAATATCTTCAAAAAACTCATCAAATATTAATCGATTTTTATTTCTTATTAAATTCAGTTTAAGCCAGTCACGATGAGAAATTGATAACCCCCTAAACCTAGTACCACAAATTCTAGATACGTGCTCATTATTTAATGCATTTACGCCACTAATAAGATTATTAATTTCACTTTGAGTGAAATGCTCAGAATCAGATGCTCCTACCAAACTTAGATAATTCATGAAATGTCTTTCTGTATCTAACTTTGGCGTTTTATTTCTAATAATCTTAGCTCCAACCTTCTCAAGATTTTGTACAAATTCCTGTAACTTTATAAGATAATCGTGCTCAACGGGGCTTTCTTTATCATCAAGTTTTAAACCAATACGAAATTGGTTTAATCGCATTCGGTTGTCTTTAGGTAGATTAGTTTTAAAAGCAGATGTTTCTATACTGCGCAACCCCTCAATAGTTTCAAAGGCGAGTTTTAAATCTTCAGCTGTACGAGCTAAAGGTCCAACAACTGAAATATCTGACTCTGAGTTTGATTCATAGATACTTTGTCCCTTGGATGACACAACTTTAAATGTAGGTTTCATTCCAAAAACTCCACAATAGTGGGCTGGATTTCTTATCGACGATCCTGCATCACTACCAACTTCTAAAGCAGTCATCCCAGTTGAAAGTGCCGCTGCTGATCCTCCAGAGGATCCCCCTGGAGTTCTAGTTACATCCCAGGGGTTATTAGTTGTTCCATAAATTTCATTAAAGGTTTGCCATTCAACAAGATTAAGTGGTACGTTTGTTTTACCAAAAACGATTGCACCAGCATTTCGAAGTTTATGAACTGCGTCACTATCTGTTTCAGCTATATTATTTTTATTTTCAGGATCTCCCCAAGTAGTAGGTGCTCCTGAAATGTTAAATGACTCTTTTACAGTCATTGGTATCCCATGTAAGGGACCTCTAAATTCTCCCCTTTCCACTTCTTTATCCATTTGGAAAGCAAGCTCTTTAGCTGTTTCACGATCTTGCCAAATCACAGCATTAATTTCTGGGTTAAATTTATCAATTTGATCAAAGTGCGCTTCAATTAAATCAGAGGGTTTTAACTCCCTTTTACGAATTGCTTTAGCTTGCAATTTTGCAGATTGAAATACAATCGATGACATTACTTAAAATCAAACTAACTTAATTTCACTAACTTTTCTGTTAACATTGTGTAAAATAAATTCTTTTTTTTTATAAATCATTTTATTGATTGTAACAAATATTTCGTCCTTGATTAGATAAATAATGCAAAAAGACGGATAAATATAGCCGATATAATTCTAATATTAATTCTTTTAATCCTTTTTTTTTCGCATTAAATCTACACCTTTTCTTACGGCAGGACGTTCTTTAATTCGTAGCCGCCAGTTGGCAACATTTGGAAAAGAATCGAGCGATCTACCCATAGATTTAGCAATTAAAATCCAAGGCCAACAAATGATGTCTGCAATAGAATATTCGTCTACAATATAGTGACGACCTTCTAATTGCCTTTCAAGAACTTCAAAACAACGATCGTATTCTTCTGCGTATCTAACTGCAGCATAGCTGTTTTTCTCGAGCTCTGGGGCATAGTTCCAAAAATGACTATGCTGACCAGCCATTGGGCCAAGATTTCCAACCTGCCAAAAAAGCCATTCTATAACCTGTTTACGACCTATTTTAGATGATGGAATAAATTTTTTTGTTTTATCAGCAAGATAAAGTAAAATGGCACCAGACTCAAAAATAGTTGTGGGTATGTCTGTGTCATAATCTATAATTGCTGGCATTCTATTACCAGGGCTTATCCGCAAAAAGTTAGAAGTAAATTGATCCCCTTTTTTTAAATCCATCAATATTGTTTTGTAGGGCAAATTACACTCTTCAAGCATAATACTTATTTTCCAACCATTAGGGGTTGGGGAATAATAAAAATCTAGTGGTTTAGACATAAAATTATTTTCAATTTTTTAATATGCACTTTATAGCCTTAACTCCTAATATTTTAATTATTGTATACTTTATTTTAAATGATTTTTTATAAATTAAAAATGCATTATATTAACCAAATAATTTATTAAGATTAAGAAATAAATACTTTTAAAAATGACACCAGAAAACTTTAAAAAAATTCCAATAGTATTGAATGCTTTAAGTAATCCTTGTTCACCTCGTAGTATTTTGAATTATATGTGTGGATGCGATACTTCTAAACCACAAGCTCGTCAAAGTTTAAATACCGAAGCAAAAGTAGAACCTTTACTTCATATTTGGTTTGCTAGTGGCACGACATTAGATACTTTTTGTCAACCATTTGCAGAAGTAGTTAGAAAACTTAAAACAGACCCTCCTGTTTTAATAGGCGATGAGTGGGATAGTTTAGATGGTAAAGTAGCAAAAATTCTACTTGCAGATCAATTAGCAAGATCTTGTTTCCGAGGAACCTCTGAAGCATTTTCTTTTGATATTATAGCTCAGAATTTAGTTCATGAACTTTTTAGTCAAAAAATGATAGAGAAGACGCTTAAGCTTCCAGCAGCATTTCTTTATTTACTTCCATGGGCTTTAGCTCATTCTGAAAAATTGAAGGATTTAGATCTTGCATGTGAATTTATAAATAAATCCATTAATGCTTATCCCGATTTTGGTTTATTTAAAGGAAGAAACAAACAAGCAGTTAATCAGCATCGACAAGTTTTGGAAAAATTTGGACGATATCCACAGAGAAATGCTGAATTTGGAAGGATGAATACAGAGGCAGAACAGATATGGTTAGATGATAAAGAAAACCTACCAATTTGGGCAGGTGGTAAACTGTCTTTTGATAAAAATATATTATAATTTGTGATAACGTAACAAAAAAATTTATTCCTAATTAGTTTAATAAAAAAACTATCAGACACTTCTATTGAACTATACAAAAACTAAGAAACTAAATTAATCAGTTGTAGTTGTTATGAAAATAAATAATCATCTTTCTATTAATTCAAATGAACGAGTTTGTAGTTATTCATGAAACATAATAACAAACCAAATTTGCTATATTTTGAAAGCTGGATGAAAGGTCACGCAATCAAGGCATTAAAAGATGATAATAGTATCAATTTAATTCGTGAAAACTTTTCTAGAAGTATTTCAAAATTAAAAAAATCACTTTCCGCTTCTAATGGCTATCAGTTATTACCTTCTACTGAAATAAATCCGGAATTTAAGCTAAATAGTTCTTTAATAACAAAAATGCCAAATTTATTAGCAGCTTGCTCTACCGGAGCTGGGTACGAAGTGATTAATGTTGAGGATTGTACAGAGGCTGGAATTATTGTTTGTAATCAGTCTGGTGCTAATTCTACAGCTGTTTCTGAACACGTATTTGGTATTATGATTAGCCTATCAAAAAAAATAAATATTGCAGATAGAAAAATGAGAGTGATTGATAGACTTGACCGCTATGAAGTTGAAGGTCAAAATATTTCTACAAAAACAATTGGTATAATTGGTATTGGAAAAATTGGATCAAAGGTAGCTAAAATTGCAAATTTTTTTGAAATGGAAGTTTTAGCTTATGATCCCTATCTGTCAAATCTAGAAATAAAAAATTTAGGAGCTAAGAAAGTTTCTCTTTCAGAGATTGCTACTGTATCTGATTTCATAACGCTTCATTGTCCTAAAAATTCTGAAACCCTTAAAATGATAGAAAAAAGTTTCTTAAAAAAAATGAAAAAAGAGGCATATCTCATTAATACATCTAGAGGTGGAATTGTCGATGAAGATGACCTTTATTGGGCTTTAAATAGTAATTTAATTGCAGGAGCTGGAATTGATGTTTGGAATATCGAACCAACACCTAAAAATAATAAATTACTTCAACTCGAAAATGTGATTGCTACTCCACATTGTGCAGGTATGACAGAACAATCAATGATAAAAATGGGATATGATGCTGCTAAACAGTGGGTTGAGATATTTCGTGGCAATCGCCCTAAAAATTTAATTAATCCAAATGTTTGGGAAAAATATGAAAAAAGATTCCATAAAATAATGGGGTTTAAACCTTCAATTAATTCTTATTGATATAATAAAATCAATTCATCTTTATAATTCTATCCCATAAAATTTTAAAAATTGCTAATATTGTTAAACCAAAAAAGAATAATGCAATTGGTCTACTAAACAAAAGTCCAACCGGATCACCCTGAGCTAACAAAAGGTATGATCTAAAGGACAACTCAAATTCAGGTGCCAGAACAAAACCGATTAAAAATGCTACAAATGAGTAATCAAATTTTTTCATAAAATATCCAATTACTCCAAAGATTATCACTATATATAAATCAAATATGGTACTTGAGGCGGCTAAAACTCCTGTTAAACAAGTTAATCCAACAATCGAGTAGATAATATATTCCGGTAATCTGATAATATGACTGTAAATACCACTACCTAATAAACCTATTATAAGATTAAAAAAATTAGCTATAAGTAGAATTGAAAAAATTGAATAAATTAAAATAGGTTGATTATTAAATACATGAGGTCCAGGCTCAATCCCATGTACCAAAAATGTTCCTACCATTAATGCTGTTGTCACATTCCCTGGAATACCTAACGTTAATAGTGGAACAAAACTCCCGCCAACAACAGCACTATTAGCAGCCTCAGGTCCTGCAATCCCGTCCAAATTACCTTTGCCAAATAATTCTGGTTGTTTTGAGTATTTTTTCGCTGATCCATAACCTAAAAATGCCGCCATTGATGCTCCAATTCCAGGTAAAGCTCCTACACATGACCCTATAAAACTCGAACGCAATATTGTTTTCCAATATTGAAAGAAAATAACCAAATTTAAATTTGGTCCTCTTTTTTCACCAAATTGAGCAATTTCTACTTTTTTTAAACCATACTTCTCTCTGAATTTTTTTTCTAAAACAAAAATTATCTCAGCTAAACCCAACATGCCAATTGCAATTGATAAAAGTGATAAGCCATCAAAAAGTTCAATGAATCCAAAAGTCAATCGAGGTGTTGCACTCATTGGATCTAATCCTACCATTGCGCATAGAATACCAAAAGAACATGCAATTAACCCTCTTATCATTGATTTCCCAGTTAATCCAGCGACAAAGGTAAAGGCAAACAAAACTACAAAAGTTAACTCTGTAGGACCAAACTTTAGGGCAAATTTTGAAAAAGGTGCCGCTACAACGTATAGTAAAATGTCAGCAATTATAGCTCCAGCTACAGAGGCAAATAGTGCCATCTGGAGAGCTTCTCTTGCTCTTCCTTTTTTTGCCAACGGAAAACCGTCAAAAGAAGTGGCGGAGGCCTCTGGTGAACCTGGTATATTTAAAAGAATAGCTGATATAGATCCTCCAAAAGTTCCCCCTTTATATATTCCAATTAAAAAAGCAATTGCTGTTATTGGCTGCATTCCAAAAGTTATAGGGGCCAAAAGAGCTATTGCCATTGCAGCAGTTAAACCAGGAATAGCACCCATAAAGATACCAATTGTAACTCCTGCAATTAGTGCAATAAGTGGACCTAATGTAAGTGCATTTTGTATTCCAATAATAAGATTTTCCATAGATAGATAGACCTAAATTAAAGAAAAATCAGGCAATGTTTGCAAATAGATTCCAAATAGAAACCTCATAGTGCAATACATAAAAATTACTGAAATTGCAGAAAGAATTGCTAACTTAAAAATATTTTTTCCACCATTTATGAGAAATAGAAATAAAATTAAAAAAAAGGAAGTTATCAAATAACCCAAAAATGGAAGGGCTAATGCAAAAGTAACAAATGCAATTGTTATTAAGAGTACTGCTAAAAAATCGTAAAACCCAAAACTTTCTCCATTTGAAATTAAAAAGTTATGATCTTTCTTTTTAATAAATGAAAAAAATCCATTTATGACAAGATCTACAAAACTTAAAATTATAATTAAAGATAATGTAAGATTGGGTATAAGTTGTGCTCCGCCAAAAAAAGAAGATCCCCCATCATTTACTTGATAGGGGAGTATTATTAGAGCAATTATTGATAAACATATGATGATAATAGAAAGTTTATTTCTTAAAGAAAAAATCATACTTTTAATAATTCATTTTTCTATGACTAATTACTCATTTTTTCTAAGACAGTTTTCATAGCATCAGATATTTCATTAATAGAATTAGTAGTTGCCATGGAATTCATGGGTGGTATACCAACAAATCTTCCTTGAACTAGTTCCTGAAATCTAGGGTCATTTGCAGAAGATAACAATGCCTTTTCAAGCTTATTTTTGATTTCGCTTGGTAAACCTTTTGGAGCAGCTATTACAGAATTATAACTAACTGCTGGAAAACCTAAATCAGAAAAAGTTGGAGCATCTGGGGTGGCATTTAAAGGCTCTGATCCAGAGGCTGCTAGAACTACCATTTCACCGGATTTTACATACTTTACATGTGGGCCACCGCTCATTCCAAAATCCACGTGATCACCCAAAATAGATTGCATCATATTAGCACCCCCTTTTATAGGAACAGGAATAAATTGGGCTCCTGTAGCTTTTGCAACTGCATCTATTTGTGCTCGATCAGCAGGACCCAAAGAACCAAATCGAAGGGGATAATTATTTGATTTTGAATATTCTATCATTGAAGAAAAATCTTTCCACGGCTTGTTTGATAAAGATACATAAGCACCTTCAAACCGAGCCATAGTAAGCAAATAATCAAAATCTTCCTTATTGTATGTTACTTTACCTTGATGAGGATTAAATGCAAAAGTAAGGCTAGTTGCAACCAATAGAGTATAACCATCAGGTTTTTTACTCATAGCTGCTGTAGCCGCAATACCGCCGCCAGCACCACCCATATATTTGTGTACAATTGTCTGACCTAATTTTTCTGTTAATGGTTCGGAAATCTTGCGTGCCATTGCATCAGAAAAACCACCAGGTTTAAAACCTATTATCATTTCTATTGGCTTATTTGGAAAATCAGATGAAAACGAAGACCCTACTGATAAAATCATTATTGAAAATACTAAGATTAGATACTTATAAATATTAAGAAATTTGAACATTTTTTCCTCCCTTTTTTTTTTTAAGCTTACATTAGAATAAATCTGGTTCAAGTTTTTTAAAACTCAAATCTTTAAATTGAATTCAATTTTAAAGATCATTAATTATCGATTTTATGAATTTAAAATCCTTGATCTGTATTTGTGATAAATAATTTCAGGTAAAATGGAATTTAAGATTTTAGTGTTAAAAGTGGTTGATTTTGTGAGATAACCTCATCCTTTTTGACATAAATTTCCTCAATTTCACTATCAAAAGGAGCTATTACTGGAATTTCCATTTTCATGGATTCTATAAAAATTAGATTTTCACCTTCTTTAACAAAATCGCTTTTGTTGAAACATATTTCTGCTACTATCCCTGCTACATCAGATTTTATAAGTGTTTTTTTCATTTAAATAAACCTCAATGATAAAATGATATAACTTTTAAAAAGTTGTGGGCCAGTTACTCATGTTATGTTTAGCTATTTTTTTATCTAAAGTTTCTAGAGCATTTATCAAATATTGTCTTGTATTCCTAGGATCAATAATATCCTGAATTCCAAAAGATCTGGCAAGTTCAAGGGCTGAATTATCATATGTCATCTTCTTGAGGTAATTATTATAATTTGGATCATTATCCTGAATTTTTTTATTATTAACTACCCAGACACCTAATTCAGGAGAAATAAAACTCACTTCTGCAGAAGGCCAAGCTATTACCAAGTCAGAATTACTTCCACCCCCCATATTGAGATAGGCCTGCCCATAACTTTTTCTCAAAATAACTGAAATTTTAGGAACACTACATAATTGTAATGCAGTCATAAAATTCATTATTTTCCCAGGTGCCTTTTGTTTTTCTCCTTCTACACCAATTAAAAACCCTGGTGTATCAACTAATATTATAATTGGAATATTAAATGAATCACAAAATACAAGGAAACTTGTTATTTTATCACAAGCATTCGGATCCATAGCTCCCCCATTGAATTTAGGATTACTACCAATAAATCCAACAGTTTTTCCGTTTAATCTTGCTAATTCTGTAACTGCTGATTTAGCAAAATCATGTTTCATAGTAAAAGCAGTATCTTCATCAGCAATTAAGTTAATTACTTCTCTCATGTCATAAGTTCTTTTGGGGTTTTCAGGTATTATTGACAGAATCTCATCGATTTTTTTTAAACTGTCTTCGGTAACTTTTTTTTGAGGAGGAATTTCATTATTATTACTTGGAAGATAACTTAAAAAACTTTGCATCAAAGAAATGGCTTCATGATCAGTATCAACTACTCGGTCTGCAATGCCTGTTATCTGACTATGCATCTCCCAACCACCTAACTCTTCAGGATCTATTGTTTCATTTGTTGCAAGAGATAAAACTTTTGGACTTGATACTGCAAGAACTGAACCTCTACGCATAACGACAAAGTCTGATAAAACACTATACCAAGCAGAAGAACCGTAACATGGACCTAAAATAGCAGACACCCAAGGTACTTTTCTTGTTCTAATATATTGAGTGTTGTCTTGGCCTGCTTGGCTCATACCCTTAGCACCCATAATATCAGGCATTCTAGCCCCAGACGATTCACCGAAAAATACTATAGGAAGACCAAGCTTTTCCGCTGATTTTTTTATAAATGATATTTTTTTAGTATTCATTTCAGAACTAGAAGCTCCTTTGACGGTTAAATCATTGGAAATTGCTGCAACTCTTCGATTTGAGACTTTTCCAAAACCAGTTATTTTACCATCAGCTGGGGTTTTATCTTTGTCATGAATATTAGATGATGTAACAAACTTACCAATCTCAAAAAAAGTTCCTTTATCAAAAAAAAGATCAATGCGTTCTCTAGCATTTAAATAACCTGCTTTTTTTCTAACTTTTAATTTTTCAGACCCACCCATTTCCTCAATTTTGAAACTAAGTTTTTCTAAATCTTTAATTTTATTTTTATGAGTCATAAAGTACCCTGAAGTTTTTTTATTATAGAAAAAAAGTATGTTTTTTTATAAGCAATTATATTTGGAAAATTATATTTACTATTTTAACATCAATATTAAACTATTAAAGTTTTTAATACTTTTTTATAAATTATAACTTTTGATAGAGAGAGTTTTTTGATAGCAGGTCACGAAATATATTGGGCATCCAAACAATTCAAAAAAAAAGATATGATTATTTTTAATGGTGCAAAATATAATGCCTCTGAAATAAATATTTTAAGTAATCAATTAGCAAATGCATTAATAAAACAAGGTTTGCAAAAAGCTGATCGAGTTGCGGTGCTATTAAAGAATTCTTTAGAAAGTGTTATCACCCTTTTTGGAATACAAAAAGCTGGTATGATATATGTTGGCTTAAATGAAAGATATTCTTCAAAAGAATTAACTAAGATAATACTAGATTGCAAACCAAACATAATTTTCACAAGTGAGGATTTTAAGGAAAATATAAAAAACACCATGAAAAGTGTCAGGTGTTTTATTAAGGTTATCGGAATAAGATGGCAATATGAAGATTTCATTACCTATGAAAATTTAATTGATAATTCAAAAAAATCTCCTCCAAATATTCTTGTGAATAAACATGATGTAATGAGGATACAATATACCTCTGGCACTACAGGTAACCCAAAAGGAATTACATATAGTTGGAAACAACACCAACATAGGCTGAATAATTTTTTTTTAGCTTTAGAGAGTAGTTTAGATGTTTCAGACTCAATTGTTCATATGGCTCCATTAACTCATGCATCGGGAAATTTTTTACATCCTTTTTTTATAAGAGGAGCCACAAATATAATAAGTGATAAATTTAATACTCAAAAATTACAAAAAATGATTAGTGAGAAAAAAGTAACATATCTATTCCTTGTTCCAACAATGATTAAAAGATTAATAGAGGACTTAAATAAAAAAAAATTTGATTTATCGTCTTTAAAAAGAATTTTTTATGGAGCCTCGCCTATTCCAGCCAAGGTATTAAAAGAAGGAATAGAAAACTTTGGTTGTATTTTCAGACAACATTATGGAATGACTGAAGTGCCACAACCAGTTACTGTCCTTTATCCTCATGAACACAAAATATCAAAATTTAAAAATAAAAATATACGTCTATCATCCTGTGGTAGAGCTAGCATTAATGTTAACATTAAAATAACTAATGAGTTCGATAAAAAAGTAAAAATAGGACAAGTTGGTGAAATATGTATAGAAGCCAAAGGAGTCGCTTCTTTCAAATATTGGAATACGAATATTAATCAAGAAAATGAAACCATTAAAAATGGTTGGTTTCATACAAATGATCTCGGTTGGATGGATGGAGATGGATATTTATATTTAACTGGTAGAAAAAGTGATATGATTATATCTGGAGGTTTTAATATCTACCCAAATGAAGTGGAAAGTGTTATTCAGCAACTTAAAGAAATTTCTGAAGTTGTTGTAATAGGCATACCTAATAAAATTTGGGGAGAAATTGTAACTGCCTTTGTTGTATTTAATAAAGATATGAAACTATCTGAAAGCCAAATTTTAGACTTTTTATCAAAACAAGTCGCCTCATATAAAAAACCAAAAAAAATACATACTGTAAAAGAATTACCCAGAAATAATAATAGGAAAATAGATAGGAATTCTCTAAAGAAAAATTGGAGAAAATTCATCACCAAATAACGAAATCAATTTGATATATGATTTATACAAAAAAGTATTAATTGATTTATTTAATTTAAAATAATGCTAGGTCAATAATGTGGCAAAAATCAATAACAATTTTAAATCTTTCAATCAGCAGTTTCATTTTTTAAGCTCTAGAAAATTTGTTGCACTTCCTCATAGAGGTGCACACTTTTTGTCCAAAGATAATTCTAACAAATATTTAGAAAATACTCATTCAGCATTTTCCAAAGCTGTTGAATTAGGTTTTACTCATATTGAAACAGACGTTCATTCAAGCAAAGACTCAGTACCATATGTTATGCACGATCCAACTTTAAAAAGATTAACTGGAGAAAATATAGCATTAAAAGAACTGACTTCAAAGGACATTGGAAAAATACGTCTTAAAGGCAGCCATGTCATACCCAGATTAGAAGAAACTCTAGAAGAATTCTCATCGATATGCTTTAACATTGATGCCAAGTCTTGGGAAGTTACAGAACCACTAGCTCAAGTAATAAATAAAACCAAAACTTTTGATAGAATTTGTATTGCTAGTTTTAATGACTCGAGAATCTCATATATAAGAAAGCTCATTAAGGGATCTGTATGCTTTAGTGCGGGTACATTTAAATCTTTGAGCATTATAATGTCGTGCAGATTTAAAATAAATTCAAATATCAATGTTCCTTGCCTTGAGCTACCACTTTTCTATAGTGGCATAAAGATCCTTAATAGATCAATAATTGAAAGAATTAAAAAAACTGGAGCTAAAATAATTGTTTGGGTTATCAATAAAGAGTCACATATTATGGAATTAATTGACTACGGAGTTGATGGTTTAATAGTAGATGATTGCCTACTGTTAAAAAAAATACTTATTCAAAAAGGACTATGGTGATATGACCAAGTTAACCATTATAGGAGCCGGCAGTACCGTATTTACAAAAAATATTGTGGTAGATTTATTAACCATTGATCAATTCAAAACCATGGAAATTGCTCTTATGGATATTGATAAAAATAGATTAATAAAAACTAAAGAAGTTTTAGAAATCATATCAAAAAAAATGGGAGTAACTCCCAAAATATCTATACATACAAATAGAAAAGAAGCATTGATTGATACTGAATTTGTTCAAACGACAATTCAAGTTGGTGGATACAAACCATCAACCGTTATTGATTTTGAAATACCAAAAAAGTTTGGATTAAATCAAACAATTGCTGATACCCTAGGAGTAGGTGGTATTATGCGAAGCTTGCGAACAATACCCGTACTTTTAGATATTGCAGAGGATATAGATCAAATTTGTTCAAAGGCCATTTGGATGCAATATGTAAATCCAATGTGCACAAATATGATTGCCATAAATAAAGCTTACCCAAAAATTAAAAGCATCGGTCTTTGTCATTCAGTACAAGGAACTGTAGAAATGCTTGCGGAAGACCTTAATGAAAAAATTAATGACATAAATTATCAATGTGCAGGTATCAATCACATGGCATTTTTTCAAAAATTTGAGAAAATCTCAACAGGTGAAGATCTATATCCAAAATTAAAAAATTTAGCTGATCTAATCTTAAATGATAAAATTGTTTCTAGTAGGACAAAAAAGCAAGAGTACCCTGGAAGAAATTTACATGAAAAAGTAAGATATGAAGTGCTGAAGCGTTTTGGCTTTTTTGTGACTGAGTCAAGTGAGCATTTCGCAGAATATGTTCCATGGTTTATCAAACCAAATAAAAAAGAACTTATTCAAAAGTATAATATTCCTTTAGATGAATATATTTTACGATGTGAGTACTATTCAGAACTATGGAAAAACCTAAATAAGAATATTTCTATGATTACAAATGAAAATATAAAAAGAAGTCACGAATATGCTTCTTATATAATTGATGCCATAGTGAACAATAATAAATATACTGTATATGGAAATGTTATGAATGATAACTTAATTGAGAACCTGCCGAACAATTGTTGTGTAGAGGTTCCATGTTTAGTTGACGAAAAAGGATTTCATCCAAAAAAAATTGGTAGATTACCAGAACAACTATCAGCACTTATGCGAACTAACATTAATGTACAAATACTTAGTGCAGAGGCTGCATTAACCCAAAAAAAAGAGCATATATATCATGCTGCAATGCTGGATCCTTTAACATCCTCTCATCTATCTATTGAAGAAATTTACGCTTTAGTAGATGAAATGTTAGAAGCTCACTCAGATTATCTACCTGAATACAGATGATGAATTAAAAATAATTTTTTAGGAAAATAAATTAATTATCTTATTGTTTTACTGAACCCAATGTCAAACCAGCAATAAAGTGTTTCTGCATAAGAAAAAACATTGCAACTGGTGGTATAGCAGCACATAAAGAAGCAGCCGAAACTAAATGCCAATTGTTAACATATTGGCCATTTAATGATCTTATCCCTGCAGTAATCGGTTTTACACTTTCTCCTTGTGTTAGGACCGTAGCCCAGAAAAAATCATTCCAGACAAAAGTAAAAATTAATACTGCTAGAGCAGCTAAGGCGGGTCGAACTAGTGGTAAAACTATATATAAAAATATCTTTGCTTCACTAACTCCCTCTATTCTTCCACTTTCAATAAGCTCAAAAGGTAAGGCTTTTATAAAATTTCTCATGAAAAAAGTACAAAATCCCGTTTGAAATGCAGCGTGAAATAAAACCTGGCCAGAAATTGTATTATATAAACCAGTTGATACCGACATATCCCTTACTGGTATCATTAAGATTTGGAAGGGTATAAAATTGCCAGCAACAAATATAAAAAAAAGTGGCAGGGACCATCTAAACCTATAAATTGCTAATGCATAACCCGCTAAACAAGCTAAAGATACTGAAAGAATGACTGTAGGTATAGTTATTAAAAAAGAATTTTTTAAATATAAAATTGCCTTTGAACGTTTAAATATCTCAGAATAATTTTCAATTAGTAGAAACTGAGAAGGCCAACCAAAGACATTACCTGTGTTAATATCTGCAGCAGATCTTACTGAAGTCAAGAAAATAGCAATTAGAGGTAAGAGCCATATTATTAATACAATCGGTAAAACGATTTTGTATATCAACTGATATTTTGGAGAGAAAGTATTAATCGGTTTTGGAAACATGATTTACGCTTCTCTTTCATTTTTATATAAGCGCCATAAAAAATAACTTATATAAATAAGCATAATAAAAAATAATACTGTTGCTATTGCTGAACCATATCCCAGTCTAAAACCATATTCAGAAAGAGCAGTTTCATACATATAGTACGCTAGAACATTTGATGAGCCATAAGGCCCACCTTCAGTCATAATAGCAACCATATCAAAAGATCTTAATGCGCCAATTACAGTAACAACTACAGAGATAAATGTTGCAGGCCTTAGCTGAGGCAAAACCACGTGCCATAACATTTTTAGACCCTTTGCTCCATCTAACCTTGCTGCCTCCATCAAATCTTTAGAAACATTACTTAAGCCTGTTAAATATAAAATCATGCAATAGGCTATTTGAGGCCATAAACCGGCAAAAATTATTCCATAAGTGACCAATTCTTCATCTGATAATATTGCGATAGGTTCCAAACCTAAAGATAAAAAAATATATGCTAATAATCCAAAATTAGGATTGTAAAACCAAGCGAAAATTAGTCCAACTACTACTTGTGAAATAACAAATGGAAAAAAAAATAAAGATTTATAAAACCTTATTCCAAAAACAATTTGATTTAAAAATAAAGCAATAAATAGTCCGATTGGAACAGCAAACAAATATAGAATAAGCCATATACAATTATTTTTTAAAGAGGTATAAAAATACTCGTCATCAAAAAGTTCAATATAATTCGCTAATCCAACCCATTGAGCTTCACCAAGTCCATCCCACTCATAAAAAGATATCCAAACAGATTGGAATATGGGAATAATTACATAAACAAGGAAAAAAGCTATTGCTGGTAGTAAAAAATACCAAGGAGCAAAAACTAATTTATTCTCAGAATAAATTCTTTTTTTTTGATCAAAAAGAGCTATTTGTTGCAAAAATAATAACCAATCAATAAATGATAGTTTTAAATGGGTGGGAGTTACCCCACCCAAAAAATTTTATTTATAAACTTTTGATTGAATTTTATCTAATCTCTTCAAAATTTTATCAAGTCTATCAGGGTTCATCATGAACTCTTGAAAACCCTCCATTCCTGCGGCAGCCATCTCCGGTATAGCATCCCTGTCATAGAATTGAGCTAGTCCAACAGCAGTATTTAATGTTTCAAAACCTTCTGTAATGAATTTATCATCAGCAACTTTTGCTTTAGAATTAATTGGTAATTGACCTATTGTCTCATTCCACTCAGATTGGACATCAGGACGTGCTACAAATGCCAACCACTTTTTGGCGTCTCTTTTATTTTTTGCATTTGTAGGAATAAAAAAAGCGTCAGCTGGAGCTTCTTCTGCGCGAGGCATGTCCTTTGTAATTTCTGGAAATTTGAAAAAATCTATTTGGTCATAAGTCAGACCTGCATTCTTATAAGCATCTACTGAAAAATTACCCATTACATACATTGCAGCTTCACCATTTGCAAATGGGACAACTGCATCTTGCCAGGCCATACTTGCATGGTTTTCTATAAAATAACCAGCATTAACCAACTCAGCCCAATATTCAAAAGTTTTTCTTATCCTTGGGTCTGTATATTTTATTTTCCCAGCAGTTAAATCATTATGAACTTTATATCCATTTGTTCTGAGATTAATATAATCAAAAACACCTGCTGCTGTCCAAAGATACCTAGTCCCTATTGTAATTGGTGCTATTCCATTTTTCTTAAGCGTTTCACAGATATATTTAAATTGAACCCAAGTATTAGGTTCAAATAAACCTAGCTTATCAAAAATATCTTTTCTGTAATAAACACCCCACTGATAATAAGAATAAGGCACACCCCATTGTCTTCCACCGATAGTCATAGTTGGTTTAATAGCAGCTAAATCTTCGTGAAAGTTATTTTCATCCCATACATCAGATACATCTTCAAAAAGACCGGCTTTTACAAATGGTCTCATTCTATTGCCTGGGTACCAAGAAGTAACATCTGGAGCATCTGCAATTAAGAAATTTCTAATCGCAGCCTTATGCTCCTCTCTATCACCATTATTAGCTATAACATTAATATCTGGATTTTCTTTTTGAAATTTTGCTATGGCATTTTCAAAGGCAGCTTTTGGTCCTGGGTTCATGTCATCAAAAGTTATAACAAGATCTCTTGCAAAAGATGCCGAACTAATTAGAATTACTGACAGTAAACTAATTAAAATCAGCTTTATTTTAGTATACATTTCTCCTCCAATCATAAATGCAATTAGTAAGAACTCCAATTCTTACCTACATTGACAGATGTTATTATTTAATTGAGTATTGTCAATGACTTGAAATTAAAATCCAAATTATATTCTAATAAATCTAATATTATAAAGAAAGTTTAAATAAAAATGGCTGAGGTAATTTTAAAAGAGGTCACAAAAGACTTTGGAAAATCAACAGTTATAAACGATGTTTCTATCAAAATTAACGAGGGAGATTTTTGTGTAATTGTGGGTCCATCAGGATGTGGAAAATCAACATTGCTTAGGATAATTGCAGGGTTAGAAATACCAACCAATGGTTCAATTATTATTAATTCTAAAGACGTTACAACAGTGGATCCTGCAAATAGAGGGATAGGGATGGTATTCCAAAATTATGCTCTATATCCTCATATGACTGTTGAAGAAAATATGAGTTTTGGATTGAGAATGAATAATGCTCCTAAGACTAAAATTAATAAAAGGGTTGGAGAAGCTGCAAAAATCCTTCAATTAACTGAATTAATGAAGAGAAAACCGGCATCTCTATCTGGTGGACAAAGACAACGAGTGGCAATAGGACGAGCAATAGTTAAAGGATCCAAAGTATTTCTGTTCGACGAACCACTTTCCAATTTAGATGCAGAATTAAGAGTAGAGATGAGAATTGAATTAACCAGATTACATAAAGAATTGGGTGCGACTATAATTTATGTAACTCATGATCAAACAGAAGCTATGACCATGGCTGATAAAATAGTGGTGTTACGAAATGGATGCGTTGAACAAGTTGGTAAACCATTGGAACTTTATGCTAATCCAGATAATAAATTTGTAGCAGGGTTCTTAGGATCACCAAGTATGAATTTTTTGGAGGCTAAATTTGATGGGAAAGATCTAAAAATACCGTCTTTAGAAAATTTAAAAATCAAGAAATTTCCAAAATTAAGTAAAGAAAACTCAAAAGTAACTATAGGTGTGAGACCACAAGATGTATTATTTAAAAGATCTACTAAAGGTAAAAAAATAGAATTTGTTGAAAATTTGGGAAATTTGTCTATTTATCACTCAAGGTTAGATAAAAGTCATTCTTTGTTATCAGAATCAAATAATAAAGAAAGTCTTGCCCCTGGAGAAATTATTCAAATTACTCTAAACGAAAAATCATTGTACTTTTTTGATCAGAATTCCGGTTTAAGAATTAGATAATCTTAACATAATTTTCTGATATAAATTATGATCAGCTCGATACAAATGTGAATAAACATTTATTTTACAATAATTGAGACTTCTTTTTGTGCAAAACGATTACTGATAATTGAGATTTTTATTTTTCCTATTCCTAAAGAACGTATCCAAAATCCAGCAGAGCCAGCTCTTAGTGGTATTGAATTAGGACCAAAAATTATTGCAGGACCAGACAAATTTACAGATATAGTTTCATTCAGATATCTCATTTTATTACCAACCTGGTCTAAAGCACGAACAATAACCCGAACATCTGCATCTATGCTGACTTCCTCTAAATCTGGAATTATTTCAAGGTTAGTTGGAACAGGGTCTGCAACAAATTGTCTACTTATAGCTAATTTTCTATCAATAAAACCATTAATTGTGACATTTGGCCAATCAGTTCCCCAAGTTCCAAATACATTTTCAGGAAAATGTTCAGATTCTACGATTATAGGTGGATGTGGTAAATTTGAAAAGTTTTTAAAATCTGGGGTAATGGTAAACCTCTCCTCACTATCATTAAATTGAAATTCCACATAATCACAATTTGTTAAAATAATGAGTGGTAAAACACCCTGTATATTCCTTTCACCTCGAGCCCAAACAGTTACTGGCTCAAGAACTATCCCGTTTTTTGCATTATCCTGACTTGAATAAACATAGCTTGCAAATTTAGGTTCTCTAAACATATCCATAACTCCGTGATAACAAATACGATCACCAGAGCCAAAATCTTTATGTGTATTATAATCAAATGCACACCAACCTATTGCACCAGCATTCTTACTATCACCATAAGCTGCGTTTAAAACTTGAAGATGCCTGAGAACATGCTCGTTCTGCCTTAGTTCATTATCAATAGATTTAGTTGGAAACATATGTCCATTGAATTCTGTAACCATATAAGGAACGTCATAACTTAATCCTGTACATTCTCTTTGTGACCTGAGAGGAATTCTTCCTCTATTACCATTTAATTCTTCTTCACCTAGTATAAAATCATTCATAGTAAAAACATCTTCTATAAATTCACCCTCAATAAATTTTCTTACTCCTCCAGTTTGTCGGGTGCCATCTAGCCGATGCGCCATTTGATTTGTCCTCATATAGAATTCATGATTATCCGGACTTTCATTAATTCTAACTCCCCACAAGATAATTGAAGGATGATTCCAGTCCCTTTCAATCATGTTTTGTACATTCTCAATTGATTTATTCTGCCATTCTTTATCCCCTATGTGTTGCCAACCTGCTATTTCCTCAAAAACAAGTAACCCTATTTCATCACAACGATTTAGAAAATGTTTGGATTGTGGATAATGAGAGGTTCGAACTAAATTAATCCTTAAATCATATTTTAAAATTTCGGCATCTTTGTACTGTGCCGATTTTCCTAAAGCATAACCAATATAGGGGAAACTTTGATGACGATTCAAACCTCGAATTTTTAATGGATTTCCATTTAGAAAAAAACCATCTTTGGTAAATTCTGCTGATCTAAAACCAAAACGCTCAGAAAGATTATCAATACCGTATGGAGTTTCAACCCAAATATCCAACGTATACAATACAGGATTGTCTATATCCCAAAGTTTTATATTTTCAAGTTTATCAATTTCAAAACAAATTTCTTCTCTAGTAATTTTGAATTTTGAGGTAGATAATATTTTACCATTAGTATCTTTCAACTTTGCAATTAAAAAACCTGACAAGGTTAATTTTTTTGGATTAAATAAATTAACATTTACTTTTAAGGATTTTTTTTCATCTAATATATTTGGAGTTTCAATTTTTATGTTTTGAGTAAATATCGGAGAAGTAATACGCAGATTTACATCCCTATAAATCCCCGCATAGGTTAAATAATCTATTCGACCTCCAAATGGTGGAATAGAGGGATTTTCACTTCCATCAATTTTTACTTTTAAAATATTTTCTCCCTTTTGAAGTTCGTCGGTTAATCTAGCTGTAAAAGGAGAATATCCATCCGTATGAGAAATGATTTTTTTATTATTTAAAAATACTTGTGTATTTGCCATTGCCGCTTCGAAAACAACAGAAACCTCTTTATTATCCCAAGTTGAATTTGGGATAATAATTTTTTCATAAATAAACTCTCTTTGATAAGTTTTTTCATCAAAATAATTAAAAGGTAATTCTATAGCGTTGTGCGGTAAACAAACCTCAGAATTTTCAAAAATCCAGTTTTTATTAAAATTTAACAGTTTACGCACAATTTATATTTAGACTTTCTTTTCCAAGATCATTAGAATAATTAAAACAATGTATAATCAATTGGCTTTGATTTATCTATAAAGTTTGAAACTTCTGGGAGTGGGTATTTCAATCCACTTGCACAATTAAACAAAACCACACTTTCATCCTTTGATATAGTTCCTGAATTTAAGGACTTTTTAAAAGCTGCAAATGTAGCAGCACCTTCAGGACATAAAAGAGTACCCTCTTTTTGAGAAACTTCATCTCTAGCTTTAATAATTTCTTCATCGGAAACAGATATTGAAAATCCCTTACTTTCATTTACAGCACGTATAATTAAAAAGTCACCAACAGCGATTGGTACTCTAATACCTGCGGCAATAGTAATTGCATTTTCCCATAATGGCGCAAATTCTTTTCCTTCACTCCATGCTTTGTAGATTGGAGCACAACCTTCTGCCTGAACTGCAACCATTCTTGGTAATTTCCCTTTAAGCCAACCTAATTCTAATAATTCATTAAAAGCTTTCCACATACCAATTAAGCCTGTTCCTCCACCAGTTGGATAGAAAATAACATCAGGAAGTTTCCAATTTAACTGTTCTGCTAACTCTAAACCCATAGTTTTTTTCCCTTCAATTCTATAAGGTTCCTTTAAAGTAGAAACATCAAACCATCCAGTTTTCTCCTTACCATTAAGAACAATTTTACCACACTCATTTATTAACCCATTGACCATATATGTATCTGCTCCAAGACGTTCAATCTCTCTTACATTAATATCTGGAGTGTCGTCAGGACAAAAAACAGTAGATTTCATACCTGCTTTAGTGGCATATGCCGCTAAGGCCGCTCCTGCATTACCATTTGTAGGAATAGCTAAATGGTTAAGATTTAATTGTTTTGCCATTGAAACAGCCATTGCTAATCCCCTTGCTTTAAATGAAGAGGTTGGTAGTAATCCTTCATCTTTAATAAGAACTGTAGAATTAAAACTTAAATTTTTTAAAATTTTATCTAATTTGATAAGTGGGGTAACGACTTCTCCTAAAGAAATTCGATTTTCTTTTTTTTCAACTGGTAACATAAATGAATATCGCCAAAATCCAGGTTCATCACTTTCAGCTATTTCGTCTCTTGAAATGACTTCACCCATTTTTTTTAAATCATATCGAACTAAAAGTGGTTTTCCTCCTTCTGATAAACCGTGAATTTTATTTTTTTCATACTTTGTTCCTGTAAGTGAGCACTCTAAGTGAGTAACAAAATTAGTTTCTTTTGACATACATTTTGCCTTTTCATTGTTAAAATAATTATTAAAGAGAGTTTAAAATATCCAATAATGTTAAACTGATTATTTTTTTGATAGATGGAAATCTATTTTTTTTGCTATCAGTTCACTTACTCTTTTATTGGATTCTTTCGTTACTCCTCCTACGTGTGGTGTTAAAATTAAATTATCAATTCCTTCAAATTTTTTGGCATATTCTTTGTTTACTGGTTCATTATTAAAAACATCTAATGCCGCTCCTGCAATTTTATTTTCTTTTAACAATTTAGCTAATTGATTTTCGTCAATCACCCCTCCTCTTGCAGCATTTATGATTACGGAAGATTTCTTGATGAGACTTAGTTTATTTTCATTAAGTAAATTTTTAGTTTCCTCAGTAAGAGGAATGTGAAGTGAAATAATATCAGAGATTGATAGAAGATAATCTAGATCTAGATTTTTAGTATCTTTCCATACATTACTGTCCTTATCTAAATAAGGATCATAAGCTACCGTATTGATTCCTAAACCAATGGCTAAGTCTCTAGTTTTCCTTGCAATATCACCAAATCCGATGAAACCAAGTGTCTTACCATAGACTTCTGAACCAGAACTTTCTTGTCTTGGCCAGTTACCAGCGATCATTTCATTTTTTTTAAAATAAGCTTTTCTTAATAATAACATTGAGGTACATATAACATATTCAGCAACACTATGAGAGTTAGCGCCTAAAGCAGGATAAACTGCAATATTTTGTTCTTTGCAAGCATTAAGATCAATATTGTCTAATCCAACTCCTAAACGACCTACACACTTCAGATTGGGGGCATTTTCAATTAATTCTCTAGTTACTAATGTCTTATTACGAACTATAAGAGCTTTCATTTTTAAAATTTTTTTTATTAATGAATTTGGATCTTCAACCAATGAACTATCATAATAGACATCATATTTTTTCTTTAATAAATTAACAGCAACCTCATCCATAAATTCAGTAATTAAAATCATTTGGACCCTTCTAACTAAATATATAAAATGGGTAGCTTCAATTCTGAAGCTAATTCTGATAGCAACTCAATATGGTCTCCATAAGTTATGGCAATATGGTGTTCTAGACCATAAGAAATGATGTTATTGAGAACCTCTTTTGTATCATTATCAAAATTTATCACCCCTGAAGTTCCTGTAAATGGTAGCGGTCTATCAATCATTTTACCCTTAGAAAGAACCATTTTTTGCTCCCCAAAAGACTGAGAAATCCTCATCATTGTAACTATACCCTCTTTCAAGGGGAACTCGAATAATAAAGGCATTTTCCTATTAGAATGAATAGTAGCAGTTGGCTTAATCTTAGGATTACACATAGATATTGGTGCTTGACCACAATGCCAAAAAACTCCGGTATCATCATCAACATCAATATCAACAATATCTGTCAAGAAAACGGGTTGTCCCGAAACTTCTTGTAAAATTAATTGGGTAACAGCTCCATATACATCAGCCTCACAAGCACAAGGTACTTTATTTTCCGTTGAAATAGATGCAGGAGCACAAATAGCTCCTCCATATTTAGTGAACATTTCTGGCCAACATCTAAGAGCAAATGCATTATATGCACCTTCTTCTTGTAATTTTTTTAATGAATTTTCTAGCTTTAAAGAAAGTATAAGTTCTTTTTGATTTACTTCTTTTATGGAAGAAATTGTTTTTTTTAGTTTATTTAAAGTAGGTTCAATTTCTTTAGATTTTACATTTCTAGAATTATTTAAAAACTTATCTATGTCAATTTCATCAACTTTTATCCCACAAAGGCCCATGAGTTTTTTCTGATCATATTTACAAGTATCAAAACCATCAGGGTGAGATCCAATCTTTCCTATTTTTAAATTATTTATTTTCTCTTTTATTAATCTTGCTTTTTTAGATCCCAATGATGGAATTGCCAGTATCTTTTCTGGTCTTTTTGAGTTTTTACTATTAATAAAAATTTCAAATTTTGCTTCCTTAATATTTTCTGGGTTTTCATAAATCCATGAAAAAGGGATATTATTCAATCCTAAAGTATGTGAGGCTAAATTTAGTCCACAAAATGCATTTAATCTTAATCTTCCGCTTTGACGTGGTTCAGGAAAAGCCCAAATCCCTATTGGTTTTTCCAAACAAGTAGCAATTTTAAGAATGGTAGAAGAGTCAGTGAATGTTACTTGGATAATTATAATGAAATCTAGATCTTCCTTTTTTAATATATTTATCTCGTTGTGTGCATCTTGCTCATCTAATAATAGTTCACAGCTTCCAAAAATATTATGATTGGTAGTATTTAGATAATTTAAACTTGCAGCCAATCTTTCTTTTGCATATTGAACATCAAATGTAGGACGGCCAAGTGCAAGGATGCCAATTTTCACTTTCCCAAACCTTCCACATAAATATGCCTAAAATCAGAAGCCCTGTAGGGAAAAAGATTTCCTCCATTTGAAAAACATTTATTTTCATACCACGGAAGAGCCTGTTTTTTTGCTAAACTGGCTATCTCATTCAGATACTTAGCCGATGAATTTTTAAGAATAGAATTAATAGCTTTCCAGTCTGGATATTTTGAAAGAGCTTCTAACCATATTGCTCTACCTGCTAAAAAACCTGAGCAACCAGCTTGAAAAGAAAGAGATAAAACTTTTTTAAATTCCTCTTTACCAGCACCAGCTGAAAGCATGACCCATGGACGGCCAGTTAATTTATCTATTTCTTTAAATGATATAAGATCATCATCATTTATGGTCTTAACATTTACAGGACTTTCTAACTTAAAAACGTCAACTGCATATTCATTTTTTGAGAACTCCTGAATGGATTGTAAAACATGGTCAGTTTTTTTATTTTTCATTTCAAGATATTCATTAGTATAGTTTTTTTCATTAATAAAAGGATAAACTAATAACTCAAAAAGGAATAAAATATCATATTTTACACATTCCTCTCCAATTTTCTTTACATAGTCTTTTTGGGATTCAATAATCTTTTTGTCAGCGTCAGGTCTATACCAAGCCAAAACCTTTACGGCATCAGCACCCATTTTTTTTATTTTAGCAACTGACCAATTATCAATACTTTTAGAAATTCTTCCACCAGTTCTTTCTTCAAAAATAGAATCTTCAAGTGTCACTATTAATCCTTTTCTAGGATTGAAAATATCCATAGAAATAGGTAATGCATAGTGAGGATCCAAAAGTAATGCACTACTTTGCTCCTGTAAATTATCTACCAGAGATTTTTTAAAGTTAGCAACATCTTTCCATGGAGCTTCTGATTTTTTCAAATAATCTGCAATTGGTTTTTTAATGGGAGGCCTTTGGTCGACAGCTGTCATAAGAAAAATACCATTATTGTCAGAAAGTCTTTTCATACCCAAAAATTTACCAGGACTTAATCTCATATTTATTCCATCATAAAATCTTTAACTTTAGAATTACTGGGGAAAAAAATCTATCATTTTAAATACCCTTATTACTGACACATTAAACATCTAATCAACTTTTATTCCACTAGGTACAGAATTGGGTTTACCTAGTGGTCTATCATTCTTACTTTTTCCAGTAAGTGAATGAAGAAAGCTTACCAGTTCATTAATTTCATTTTCATCTATATTTACAGGGTTTATATCAATTCTGGAAAGAAGTCTTTTTTGTTCCCTTTCGTCCGAAAAAACAACAAAATCAATTTTTTCCAACCATTTAGCTTTTGGCAAATTAGCCATACTTGGCTCCCAATTCTTATACATTTGTAAGGGATTTAAATGATGTTTAACTATTCCTTTTAAAGTAGGGTAAGCACCATTATGACCATATGGGAATGTTAACGATACATTTCTCAAAGAAGGTGTTTTGAATTTATACATATCTTCAAAGTTGTCACTTTCGCCCATTCTTCCCACATCTCTAGTGTATGGATCCATTCTTCTTGTTCTTCCTGGACCAAATTGTGGAATAGCTAGTGCATAAAATTTTTGGTCTGTAAATAAAATACCTGAATGACAAGAAGAACATTGAGCTTTTCCATAAAATAAATCCATTCCTCTTTTTTGAGTTGGGGTGAGAGCATTAGTTTTTCCATTAATAAAGTCATCAAATGGTGAATCAAAAGATGTCCATTCTTTTATAATAAAGGCAGAAATTGCATTTGCTATGTGTATAATTTTGATATCCATAGGATCATTGATGTCTTCATAGGCATTCATAAATTTTTGGTGATATTCAGAAATACCTCTTATTTTATTTTCAATAACTGGCCATGCTCGATCTATTCTTCTGCTATCCTTACCAACTTTTGAAACTAAACCAATAATTTCATTTTCACCAAAATTACCTGCCATTTCAAACTGCCTCGTCATGGGAAATAGGGCTTGAACAGAAAGAATATTATCTAAACCAGAAGGAAGCCATTCTTCAGCTGGTGTGTTAAATCCATTTCCAAATATGTTTGATTTACTTATTCTTCCATCATGCATTAAAGTATGGATCTCCTTAGCTCCCAAATTCCAAAGACCTGGTGAGTTTCTTGGTATTCTTTTTTTAATCTTATTATCACCGACTCCAGGTGTTCTATTTTTACCAATTCCTGATCCGCCCTCGCCTATACCTAAAGATAATCCATCACTTCCTCCCAAATCATGGTGATGACAAGTACCACAGGATATATTATTATTTCCTGATAAAATTTTATCATAAAAAAGTAACCTTCCTAATGCTGCTTTTTTGGGATCTGAATAGTGAAAATCATTTGATGAAATAGGCTCAGGTAATTTTTCTGCATAGGAACTATTTGTATAAAAAAATGAAAAGACCAAAATAAATGAGGAAATAGAATGTTTAAATATATTTATATTTTTATACTTATACCAACACTCATTTTTGGTGAGATTGAGCATGCTCGTGATTTGATGGAAGAAGGTAAATTTGAAGAGGCAATGAAAGAACTTCTTCCAGCCGCTAGATCGGGAAATGCTGATGCTGAAGAACTTATAGGAATTATGTACGCAATGGGGCTTGGGGTTCAGAAAGATGATTTTAGAGCTTTTGATTGGTATCTTAGATCCTCCATGAAAGGGCATCCTGGGGCCCAATCTGGTGTTGGTTGGTACTATGAAACAGGTAGAGGTATGCCTGCTCCAGACCTTATCAGAGCATATACTTGGTACGTTCTTTCTGCTATTGGTGGGGATCCTGATGCTGCTATTTCTCAAGAAGAAGTAATTAAAAAAATGACCCCTGAAGAAATTAAACAAGCACATGTTCTTATCGATGATTATAAGTCTTGGATTTATCCATTTAGGTAGTCAGGGGCAGTAAAAACCACCCCTGATAATTGTTTTTAATTTAAATCTTTACCATAATCTGAAGACATTCTGCCTTCAGCATCTGCAACAGCAGATGTCAAAGCATCAAAAACTTCTGGACCACCTTTTACATTGGCCTTAAACCAATCATAAACAGGAGCAGCGGCTTCTTTGAACATCGCTTTTTGATCCGGACTTGGTACATAAAGATTTCCACCACCAGCTACAAAATCTTCATAAGCTTTGATTGATTTTCTTTTTGGAGAAGCAAAAGTAGCTTGCTGAAGAGCATAAAAACCATCCGTTATCACCTTTCTAATGTTATTAGGCATGGATTGATATTTAGCATTATTCATCCACCATAGGGCTCCCATATAAGCATGCCCGTCCAAAGTAACATATTGAAGACCTGCATCTGGGAACTTCATATTCATAATATCAGTGATACCATTTTTTGAACCCTCAACTACTCCAGTTTGAAATGAAGAAAATAACTCAGGCCACGGAATTGGTGTTGGGGCTGCACCTAAAGCTTTGACTAATACTTGAGGTAAATCAGCTACAACTGTTCTAATCTTTAATCCTTCCATATCAGATGGTTCTTTAATTGGTCTTTTTGTATTTGCAAAATTTCTCCAACCACCTGTATTTCCAATTGTCATTAAACGAATTGAATTTCCAGAATCAGCCAGTGCCATTTTTCTAACTGTTCTAACAAAATCACTTCTCATCACGTCCTCAGCGATTCTATCATCAGACATTAAATACGGAAGATCTAAAACTTGAACATAAGGAAAAACGCCTGCAGCACCACCTGAAGTTGAGATATAAATATCTATACTTCCATCAGATACACCCTGTAAACATTCTGCACCCTTTGAACAAAGCTGAGTTCCAATAAATAGTTCAACGGATACTGCCCCATTAGAAGCAGCTTCAACATAATTTTTGAAAACAACTGCACCGTCATAATCTTCATCTTGATCGTTTGAATTGGCAGTTAATCTCAAGTTATAATCAGCAGCAAAAGCTGCAAATGAAAAACCTACTATTAAAGTAGATATACTCATCGATTTTAGTAACTTTGAAAAAAACAAAATTTCCTCCCTAGATTTATAATTTATTTTTTCTGCCTAATACTTAATTATAAGTTCATAAGCAAAACGTTTAATATTTCTCAGCCTTACTTTGCAAATCCAGTCATTAATGGAATACTCATAGATAGAGCTGGGAAATATGTAATTAAAAATATAACCACAATTTCTACTGCTAGAAAAGGTAAAATTGCACGTGCAATAGATTCAACTTTTTCTCCCGAAACAGAGGAAGCAACAAATAATACTAAACCCATGGGTGGTGTAGCTAATCCTACGGTAAGATTTACGGACATTATGATAGCGAAGTGTACAGGGTGAACCCCTAAATCTGTAAAAACTGGTCCCAATATTGGACCCAAAATAATGATTGCAGGTCCAGCATCTAAAAACATACCTACAATAAATAATAAAATATTAATCAGAAATAAAAGTATATATGGGTTATCACTTAAGCTTAGAACAAAATCGGCTAAATGTTCTGGAGCATGGGATAAGCTAACAACTGTTTTAAAGGCCATGGCTGCCCCAACTAAAAGTAAAACCACAGATGATACCAATGCAGCTTTGGTTAAAACTTTTGGGATATCTCTCCATTCAAGTGTCTTTAATACAAACAAACCTATAAAAAATGCATAAGCAGCAGCTACAGCAGATGCTTCTGTAGGTGTAAAAATACCACCCAAAATTCCTCCTAATATTATAACAGGGGTCATCAATGGAAAGAATGCTTTTAGAGATGCTTTACCCCTTACTTTCCAAGAAGATTTTAATGTTGCTTTGGGAAGTTCATATCGATTAGCTAACAATCTTACCATAACCATTAAACTGATACCAACCATTAATCCAGGTATAATCCCTGCTAAGAATAAGGCAGCTACACTTTCACCCATTACATAAGCATAAATTATCATGATACCTGATGGTGGAATGATAGGGCCTATTACGGAACTTGCTGCAGTAATTGCAGCTGCAAATTTTCTTGAATATCCCTGTTTTTCCATAGCAGGAATTAACATAGATCCAATAGCTGAGGTGTCAGCAACAGCAGATCCAGAAAGACCCGCAAAGAGTATTGATGAAAGAATATTTACCTGTGCTAAACCTCCCCTCAGGTGTCCCATCATTGCTTGACTAAATTCAACCAATCTAAGAGTGATACCACTCCTATTCATTAACTCACCTGCTAACATAAAAAATGGTATTGCCATTAAAGGAAAACTATCAATACCATTATATATATTTCTATAAAGCATCGCTGCATCACTAGCTTGCCCATTCAACCAAAGCAAAATGCCGGGTGCTGCTAAAAGACTAAAAAAAACTGGTAATCCAATTAAAAGAAAAACCAAAAAAAGAGGAAGAAACCAAACTAGCATACTTACACTTCTAAACTTTCTTTATCAGGGTCTGGTTCTATTTTCAAAAGAGGATCACAAATTGAAATTACCCTAATTAAAATAAGTTCTAAATTAACCAAAATTAACAAAAATATCCCTATGGGTAGTGACATATACATCCATGCAAGTTTTAAAGGTTTGGATTGTTCACCAATAATAAAAAGTGGGATTTTGATGGATGAAGAATTAAAAATCCAACCAACTTTAATATGATCTAATCCTAATTTAAAACCTATAATCAAAATAAAAAATGAAAGCATGAGTAATAATAAACTAATCAGATTTCCAATTAATTTAGTGAAAGAACCTATTATCATATCAATAGACACAAAACCTCCCCATCTGTAAGCCGAGGGAGCTATTAATGCGGTCATCCAAAGCATTAAAAAACGAGCCACCTCGTCTGGCCAAGGAAGTGCATTATTAAGAACATATCTAAAAAAAACTTGAAGAAGAATAACTATTACCATTAGCAAAATAGCAATCCATGCTAATTGTCTACCGATACGAAGAAAAAATGTATTTAAATATTTCAAAATATTTAATAAAAATAAAAGAATACTTATTTTGATCTCCTTTAACGATAATAAAAAAATCTAACTATAAATTACATCAGTTTTTTTAATTTAAAAACAAAATAAAAGGATAAAGATAAAAATGGGATCCCTTAAATATGCAATTATTGGTTCTGGTACTATGGGAAGAGAGCATATTAGAAATATAAATCTTCTGAAAAATGCTGAGGTAGTTGCGTTATGTGATGATCATGAAGCTTCCATAGAGGAATCACGAAAGGACTTAAAAAATAACCCCAGAATTTTCTCTCATCATAACGACCTAATAGAGGCTAAAATTGCAGACGTTTATATAATAGCAACTCCAAATTTTACTCATATAGATATTCTCAAAGATGTCATAAAAACTAAAGCACATCTTTTAATAGAAAAACCGCTATGTACTAATGTTAAAGATTGTTTTCATTTTAAAAAAATAACTAAAGGTTATCCAGGTATAATTTGGACTGCTATGGAATACAGATATATGCCACCAGTAGCCAAATTCATTAAGGAAATACAATCTGGGACAATTGGGGATCTAAAAATGTTCTCAATAAGGGAACATCGATTTCCATTCCTAATTAAAGTAAATGACTGGAACCGATTTTCAAAAAATACTGGAGGTACTCTCGTTGAAAAATGTTGCCATTTTTTTGATTTAATGCGTTTGGTTACTAATAGTGAAGCAGTAAGCGTTTATGCAAGTGGTGCCCAAGATGTCAATCATTTAAATGAGCAATATAGAGGAAGAAAACCCGACATAATAGATAACGCATTTGTTATTGTAAATTTTGAAAATGGGATACGCTCTATGCTAGACTTATGTATGTTCTCAGAAAACTCTAAGCTCCAAGAAGAATTATGTGCTGTAGGTAATATTGGTAAAATAGAGACAGGTGTACCTTCATTTTTATCTGGAAAATCAAGCTCTGAACTGTCAATTGGGTTAAGAAAGTCAAATAATATTCTGATTGAGAATATAGAGGTTGATGAAACTATTCTAAAGGCTGGTCATCACCATGGTTCAACTTATTACGAACATTTAGAATTGCAAAAGGCCATTACAGAAAACTTAAGATCACAAGTATCTTTAGATGACGGACTGAAAGCAGTTGCAATTGGTCAGGCTGCAGAATTGTCAATCATTGAAAAAAGAGTAGTTCATATGAAAGAAATTTTAGAAGACTAAATTGGAATTTTGTTAACTTAAAAAGATTCCATACTTTCCACCACTTCAATTATTATAATGAATAAAATTTATACTAAAATTGTAATTCCATTTGCTATCGTTGAGACAATAGTATGGGCAACATACTTCTATTCGTTTCCATCTTTTCTTCCAACATGGGAAACTAATCTTGGATTTTCAAGAACTGTGCTCACTGGAGCTTTCACTATTTCACTTATTGTCTCCGCATTATGTGCACCTTTAATTGGGCGCTTAATTGATAAAGGTTTTGGTAAGCAGGTCTTTTCAGGAGGAACAATACTAGCCGTTATTATGTTACTTTTGCTATCTAAAGTTACTGAAGTGTGGCAATTTTATGCTGTCTGGTTTGGACTAGGTATAGCAATGTCAGGATCACTCTATGAGGCATGTTTTGCAATAATTACTCATAGTTTGGGTGGTAATGCAAAAAGAGCTATTACTATTGTTACCCTTATAGCAGGATTTGCAGGAACGATTTCTTTTCCAAGTTCTCATTTTTTAATAGAAAATTTTGGCTGGCGGTTTGCAATTATTGTATTTGGCTTTGTTGTAGGATTAATTTGCACTCCATTAGTTATCTACAGTACTCAACATGCAAAACAACAGTCTAAAGTAAATGCCCCAAAAACTTCATTTAAAATATTTACAGCACTTGGATCTTTATCAAAATTGTCTTTTTGGTTAATAGGAATAACTTTCACTTTGTTAGCATTTAATCATGGTATTGTTTTAAGCCATATTCTTCCAATTTTATTTGAAAGAGGCTTTTCCAATAGTTTTGCTATTTTAGTTGCTTCATCAATTGGTCCTATGCAAGTAATTGGGCGATTTATTATGTTTGTTTTTGAGAAAAAAGTTTCTACTATCACAATTTGCCTAGTTTGTTTTGGCTCAATATTTATTGCAGGTTGGTCTTTATATTTTTCTAATATAATAACAACCACTATATTCCTATTTGTTATAACTCAAGGATGTGGTTATGGTGTTTTAAGTATCATCCGTCCAACTGTTATTGCAGAAATATTAGGTAGAAGAGATTTTGGAATTATTTCAGGAATATTAGCTACAGGATTTGTTCTTGGTTCTGCCATGGGACCAATTTTGGGGTCAATTATTTGGGTATATGGTGGCTATGATAGTGTGATTGAAATTGCAATATTAATTCCTATACTCGCAATAATATCAATAGTTGGTGCCTGGAAGTTTAAACACAAGAATAAAATTTTAAAAATGTAACATAGAAACTTTAAATTTTTACTACCTTAATATTTTATTTTTTATTTTAGATTTTTCCTTTTTTATCTTATACGCTTCAGCGTTATCTAATACATGGAGTGCTTCCTCGAAAGATAATCCATTGTTTATTGACTTACACCACAATCTCCTCACAGAAACAGGTGACCATGGTAAGATGGCACTATTCATCCATTTTCTCAATTGCTTAGGTAAGTGGTCAAATTCATACATCGAATTACCAACTCTTTTCCTTCGACGTAGATTTGTCTCCCCTAGATTTTGGGTCATATTTCGTTTTCAAGATCAAATATTGGATCTATGACAAAAACAAATCGTGTTTCTCCAGTTCCTTCAATAGGTGGTGATCTATGTAATATTATTTTGGGATTATTTTCGATCCAAAGTGTGCCTTTCAGTAAAATAGGTGAACCAGTAGGTGTAGTCTTAAAGTTTTTTGGATCACTACCATCCATAGAGATACCATACTGTGTGCCTTGCCCACGATAAGTACATATTAATCGACTTTTAACAGCATCCATATGAAATTTTCGACAAGAATTAGTAGAAACAACTTCCATTCTCAGTCGAATATAATCAACTTTCATTAAGTTAGAAAAAACTTTGGTTAATTTTGTTATATCTTGTATTAACCATTCAGTCTCTATTTGTTTAATCAGAAGTGAGTTCTCAAAAATATTAACTATTTTTTCTCTTGCTTCATTTTTATGGCAAATTTCTCTAAAGCTTGGAAGTAAACTTGGATCAGTTTTATTTAGCCAGTCTTGAATATTTGCAGGTATTTGCCTATCCCATACAACACCATAATAAGACTGATTAACAAAATCTGATAAAAAAGAAGTATCAGAGACTGTATGAACTAAATTAGATAACTTTTTTAATGGTATTTGATAATTCATATTCATCTAAAATTCTAAAAATTTCAAAATCAGCCCACTAAAAAGTAGGCTGAATTCTTGATTGATTTAAAAACAATTAGATAAATTTATTGCTAAATTGCGAATAAGTTTATCATATAGATTAGGACCAATTTCCAAACTAACACCAAGGGGATCTATGATAGCATTGTTAGCATGTGTTCCTTCTATTACTGCTTTTACTAAACCTTCATTGAATTGTGGCTCAGCAAGTACACAATGAATATCCTCTTTCTCAACTCTATCCTTAATCTCTTTAAGACGTGCTGGACTTGGGTCAGAAGCATCTCCTAAAGAGATTGCTCCAGAAGCACTAATGTTAAAGTAATTTTCAAAATATTGATAAGCATCATGAAAGACGACAAATTTTTCTTTTCTTATTGGATCTAAGATTTTATTGATTTCATCTGATAAAGTATCCAAATCTTTAATGGCCGAACTAGCATTTGAGAAATAGGTACTAGCATTATTAGGATCTACTTCAGATAATTTAGCTGCTATTAAATTTAACCAAGCTTTGGCTATACCTGGCGACAACCAAGCATGAGGGTCATGTTCACCATGGTCATGACCTTCATGTCCTGCGTGGTCATCATGATCATCATGGTCATCTTTTTTCTTATGCTTACCATGGTCGTGGTCATCATGATCATCATGGTCACTGTGATCATGTGCTTCAAATAAAGCACCCTCTCTAAAATCAAGTAACTCTATACCTTCAGCTTTTAATAAGGTCGTAATTGTTGCATTCTTAGCTAAAGTAGATAACCCTTTTTCAAGCCAAGGTGTTAAATCTTCTCCAATCCAAAAAACAAGTTTTGATTCTTGAAGAGATTTTGCTTCAGACGGTTTAAGTTGATACTCATGCGGTGAAGCTTCTGCCGGAATAATTAAATAAGGTTTACCTAATCCATTCATAACTTTTGATACTAATGAATGGACTGGAGCAATATCTGCTGAAACTTTAGGAACTTCTGCAGATGCTAGC
>CACHDI010000013.1 GCA_902578545.1 uncultured Alphaproteobacteria bacterium | reverse complement strand
AAGTAGCAGAAACATCCACTTCTGAATCTTCTAATACAAAAAATGATGATATGGATCAGAAAAATGAAAATTGATGTAATTACCTTAGATAATAAAAAATCTGGATCAATTGAATTACATGATTCACTTTTTGGCCTAGAACCAAGAGCTGACATATTGAATAAAATTGTAAGGTGGCAACTAGCCAAGCGGCAACAAGGAACTCACTCTGTTTTAACAAGATCTGAAGTTTCTTATTCAACAAAAAAAATTGTTCGTCAAAAGGGGTCTGGTAGCGGACGTCATGGTTCAAGAAGAGCCCCCATTTTTAGAAAAGGTGGTGTTTATAAGGGTCCTAAACCAAGAAGTCATTCTTTCTCATTAACAAAAAAATTTAGAAATCTTGGATTACGTCACGCTCTTTCTTCAAAATTCTCTAAAGGTAATCTTATTGTTTTAGATAAAGCTGAGTTAGATAATCAAAAAACTAATGATTTTTCAAAAAAATTACAAAAGCTCAAATGGGGACGTACGCTTTTGATCGGTAGGGAAGATAACCCAAAAAGCTTAAATTTCTTTAATGCTAGTAAGAATATACCACGGTTAGATGTTTTGTCAGTAAACGGTATTAATGTTTACGATGTCTTAAGAAAGGATACATTAGTTTTAACAAAATCAGCTGTAAATGCATTAGAGGAAAGATTATCATGAAAGAACAGCCTGCTACTGACTCTTATGATATTATAAGACGTCCAATAATAACTGAGAAAGCAACTTTAGCTTCAGAAAATAATACCATAGCTTTTGAGGTTTCAATCAAAAGTACAAAAAAACAGATAAAAGGTGCTATTGAGAATCTGTTTAACGTAAAAGTTGAATCAGTTAATACCTTGATAGTTAAAGGAAAAGTTAAAAGATTTCGTGGTAAATTAGGCAAAAGGCGTAACTTAAAAAAGGCCTATGTGACTCTTGTTGAAGGTAATACCATAGATGTTAGTACAGGATTATAGTAAAAGTTGGTGAATTATCATGCCGTTAAAATCGTATAAACCCACTTCCCCAGGTCAAAGAGACTTAGTCTTGGTTGACAAGTCTGATCTTTGGAATGGTAGACCAGAAAAATCACTCTCCTTTGGATTAAGTAAAAAAGGTGGAAGAAATAATTCTGGTAGAATCACAATGAGGCGAAAAGGCGGGGGTGCTAAACGTTTATATAGGATTATAGATTTTAAGAGAAATAAAACCGATATTAAAGGAACAGTTGAACGAATTGAATATGATCCTAATAGAACCTCTTTTATAGCTTTAGTGAAATATGAGGATGGAGATAAATCATACATCCTTGCACCTCAAAGATTAAAGATATCAGATACAATAGTATCTTCTGCAAGCTCTGATATCAAACCTGGTAACGCAATGCCTTTTTCAGGAATGCCAATAGGTACAATAGTTCATAATGTTGAACTTAAAAAAGGAAAAGGTGGACAAATTGCCAGAGCTGCAGGTTCCTATGCCCAGTTTGTAGGTAGGGACGGTGATTATGCACAGCTAAGACTTTCTTCGGGTGAAATGAGATTAGTTCGTCAAGAATGTATGGCAACTGTAGGTGCGGTTTCAAATCCTGATAATTCAAATCAAAATTTAGGTAAAGCTGGAAGAAATCGTAATAAAGGCATTAGGCCATCAGTTCGAGGAGTTGTCATGAATCCTATAGATCATCCGCATGGGGGAGGTGAAGGTAGAACATCTGGCGGTAGACATCCTGTAACTCCATGGGGTAAGCCAACTAAGGGAGCAAGAACAAGAATCAATAAATCAACAGATAAATATATACTAAGGTCTAGACATTATAAGAAAGGGCGAAAATAAATGGCACGATCTATTTGGAAAGGACCTTTTGTTGAAGGTTATGTATTAAAAAAAGCTGAAAAAGCAAGAAATTCAGGTAAAAATGAAGTTATTAAGATATGGTCACGTAAATCTACAATACTTCCCCAGTTTGTGGGACTAACTTTCGGTGTTTATAACGGAAAAAAACATATTCCAGTTATGGTAAGTGAAGAAATGATAGGTCAAAAATTTGGAGAATATAGTCCTACAAGAACATATTACGGTCATGCTGCGGATAAAAAAGCAAAGAGAAGTTAGGTAGATGTCAGATAAGTCACAAAATCAAAACGAAGAAAAACTAGAAGCTATAGCTAAAGTTAGGATGTTGAAAACCAGTCCTCAAAAGTTAAATTTAGTTTCAAAGATGATAAGAAATAAACCCGTTAATGTTGCCTTAGCTCAGCTAAAATTTTCAAGAAAAAGAATAGCTTTAGATGTAAAAAAATGCTTGGAGTCAGCGGTAGCTAACGCTGAAAATAACCATGATTTAGATATAGAAGAATTGATAGTAAGTGAAGCATTTGTTGGGAAAAACCTTGTTTTGAAAAGAGGTAGGCCAAGAGCAAGAGGGCGTTATGGTAAAATATTGAAACCATTTAGTCAGCTTACTATTAAAGTAAGGCAAGTATTACAGGATAATGATAAAGAGGAGAAGGTTTAATGGGACAAAAAATTAACCCTGTTGGTCTTCGACTTCAGGTAAACAGAACATGGGAAAGTAGATGGTTTGCTAATAGTAAAGAGTATGGTGATTTGCTTCATGAGGATCTTGAAATTAGAAAATTTATTAAAAAGAATTGTGCACAATCTGGAATAAGCAGAGTTATTATAGAAAGACCACATAAAAAATGTAGAGTTACTATTTATGCTGCAAGGCCTGGTGTTATCATAGGAAAAAAGGGAGCAGATATAGAAACTTTAAAAAACAAAGTTTCTAAACTCACTAACAGTGAACTACACCTTAACATTATTGAGGTTAGAAAGCCTGAAATTGATGCAGCACTGGTAGCCGAAAGTATAGCCCTTCAAATGGAGAGAAGAGTATCTTTTAGACGAGCTATGAAACGGGCTGTTCAAAATGCCATGAGAATGGGTGCTTTAGGTATCCGCGTTGATATTGCTGGAAGACTTGGTGGAGCTGAGATAGCTAGAACTGAATGGTATTCTGAAGGAAGGGTTCCCAGACATACATTAAGGGCAGATATAGATTATGCTTTAGCTGAAGGACTTACTGCTTATGGAATTATTGGAGTAAAAGTGTGGATTTTTAAGGGTGAAATTATGGAACACGATCCAGCTGGAAGAGATAAAAGGTTAAATGAATCTCAGGAAAATTCAGGTGGTATCAGAAGTCAAGCTTAATGCGATAGGAGAAGATAATGCTTCAACCCAAACGAACAAAATTTAGAAAACAACACAAAGGCCGAATTCATGGTAAAGCTAAGGGTGGTTATGAGATAAATTTTGGAAATTATGCACTTAAAGCCGTAGAACCAGATAGAGTAAATGCAAGGCAAATAGAAGCAGCTAGGAGAGCTTTGACTAGACACATGAAACGACAAGGAAGAGTTTGGATTCGTATTTTTCCTGACGTCCCAGTAACTGCTAAGCCTATTGAAGTAAGAATGGGTAAAGGTAAAGGTTCCGTTGATAGGTGGGTAGCAAAAATTAAACCTGGCCGAATTATGTTTGAGGTTGACGGAGTAACTGAAGATGTGGCAGTGGAAGCATTACGATTAGCTGCCATGAAACTATCTGTAAAATCTAGATTCGTAAAACGTGAAGATTGGTAATTTTAGGAAAACTTATGAAAATTGATGAACTAAAAAATAAAACCATAGATCAGTTGAAAAGTATATTAATTGATTTAAAAAAGGAATCCTTCAATCTCAGATTCCAAAAAGCCAACGGTCAGTTGGAAAATACTTCTAGAGTAAAGGTGGTAAAAAGAAGCGTAGCTAGAGTATTAACTCTTATAAATAACTTGTCTAAAAAAGAGCTGGAGAAATAATAATATGCCTAAACGTATATTAAAAGGTCAGGTAACGAGTGATAGTAATAACAAAACCATTACTGTTTTAGTAGAACGACGTTTTACACATCCTGTGCTAAAAAAAACAATTCGTAAATCAAAAAAGTATAGGGCTCATGACGAAAAAAATACTTTTAAAATTGGAGATATTGTAAGAATACAAGAATGTTCGCCTTTTTCTAAATCTAAAAGATGGGAAGTATTGACAAATTAAAATTTACTTATATTAGTTTATTTACGAAACCGTGAGGAACAACCTCGAAGGTCGGGAGAAAAAAAATGATCCAGATGCAAACAAATTTGGATGTTGCCGATAATTCTGGCGCAAAAAAAGTCCAATGTATTAAAGTTTTGGGTGGTGCTAAAAGAAAATATGCATCAGTTGGCGATATCATAGTAGTTTCAGTAAAAGATGCTATCCCAAGGGGAAGGGTTAAAAAGGGCGACGTTCGAAGAGCAGTTATTGTCAGAACTGCCAAAGAGATTAGACGATCCGATGGTAGCACAATTAAATTTGATAAAAATGCAGCTGTAATACTCAATAACGCTGGTGAGTTGATAGGTACAAGAATTTTTGGTCCAGTTGTACGGGAGTTAAGATCTAAAAATTTTATGAAAATTGTTTCACTTGCTCCGGAGGTTCTGTGATGCCGTCAAAAATTATTAAAGGAGACAAAGTTATAGTTTTGAATGGTAAAGATAAAGGTAAGACTGGAGAAGTCACTCAAATTTTTACTAAATCTAACAGAGCTCTTGTTACTGGAATAAACATGTCTATTAGACATATTAAACAATCAGAAAAAAATCCTGGTGGAAGAATACCTAAGGAATCTCAAATACATTTATCAAATTTGTCGTTGATTGATCCTAAAAGTAATAACGCTACCAAGGTTGGCTTTAAAGTTGTTGATGGAAAAAAAGTTCGTTTTGCAAAAAAATCTGGAGAATTGATCAATGGTTGATTATGTACCTAGGCTTAAAGCAAAGTATTCAGACGAAATCCGTGGTGTGTTAAAAGAAAAATTTGCTTACAAAAATGAAATGATGATACCCAAATTACAAAAAATTGTTCTTAATATGGGCGTGGGTGAAGCAGTTGGGGATAGTAAAAAAATTAAAAGTGCTCATGCAGATCTAAAGATCATAGCTGGTCAACTTCCTTTAATAACTAAAGCTAAGAAATCAATTGCTGGCTTCAAAGTAAGAGAAGAAATGCCGTTAGGCGTTAAAGTTACTCTAAGAAGAGAAAAAATGTACGAATTCTTAGATCGTTTAATTACTATTGCGATGCCCAGGATAAGAGACTTTAGAGGTATTTCTCCAAAAAGTTTTGATGGGAGGGGGAATTATGCCCTAGGTATAAAAGAGCATATTGTTTTTCCTGAAATAGATTTTGATAAGGTCGACTCAATATGGGGACTGGACATAGTAATATGTACAAGCGCCAACAGTGACGAAGAGGCAAGAGAATTATTAAGAGAATTTAATATGCCCTTTTATAATTGATATAATGTGACTTAGGAGATTGTAATGGCAAAAATGTCAATGATAAATCGTGAGATAAAGAGACAAAAGCTAGTGAAGCAGTTTACTAGTAAAAGATTAGAGTTAAAACAGATTGTCAAAAATAGAGACTTACCTATGGAAGAAAGGTTTAAAGCTCAAATCAAGTTAGCAAAACTGCCTCCGAATTCATCACCTTCAAGATTACATAACAGGTGTAAAGTGACTGGTAGACCTAAGGCTTTTTACAGAAAATTACAAATGTCTAGAATCGCTTTGAGAGATTTAGCGTCTAGAGGTGAAATTCCAGGAATGATAAAATCTAGTTGGTGAATAGGGAGAATTGAATGGTTATGAATGATCCAATTGGTGATTTACTTGCGAGAATTAGGAACGCTCAAATGAGGAAAAGAGATGAAGTAATAACTCCTGCATCAAAATTAAGAGCTTGGGTATTAGATGTGCTTCAATCTGAAGGATTTATAAGAGGTTATAAATCAATAGAAAGTGATGATGGAAAAAATAATATACAAATAAATCTGAAATATTTTGATGGTGAACCAGTAATAAAAGAATTAAAAAGAATATCCACTCCAGGAAGACGTGTATATACCAACGTAAAAAATATACCAAAGGTAAGACAAGGTTTAGGTATTGCCATCATCTCGACACCTAAAGGCGTAATGTCCGATAGTAAAGCAAGAGCTACCAATGTAGGTGGTGAAATTCTTTGTACCGTGTTTTAGAGGGTAGAATATGTCAAGAATTGGAAAAAAACCTATTATTCTTCCAGAAAATGTGATGGCCAACATAACTGGCCAAAAAATTGAGGTAAAAGGTCCTAACGGTTCTAGAGATTTTGTTACCTCAAAAGAAGTTGAAATAAATCTTAATGACAACCAAATTGTTGTAAAGCCTAGGAATCTGTCTAAAAAATCTAGACAGCATTGGGGTATGAATAGAACCCAAATAGCAAATTTAATTGAGGGAGTTACAACAGGGTTTACAAAAAATTTAGAATTGAATGGTGTTGGATATAGAGCGGCTTTACAAGGAAATATACTCAAACTCTCTTTAGGATATTCACATGATATTGATTTTGAGGTTCCTGAAAGTGTTAAGATCACTGTCCCTAAGCCTACAGAAATCATAATAAATGGAATTGACCAGCAAATAGTTGGACAAGTAGCTGCCAATATTAGAGAAAAAAGAAAACCTGAACCTTATAAAGGAAAAGGTATCAGATACAAAGATGAGTATGTATTTGCTAAAGAAGGTAAGAAAAAGTAGGGAATTAATTAATGTCAAACAAAAAACTAAATTTGTTTAAAAGAAGAAGATTAAGAAATAGAAACAAGATTAAAAGCGCTGATAATAAAAGAATAAGAATGAGTATTCATAGATCACTAAAAAACATTTATGTTCAACTTATCGATGATAGTATTGGAAGTACTATTACATCTGCTTCATCTAGAATGTCTGCTGTTGGTAAAAATTTAAAGAATAATATGGAAACAGCTAAGCTGGTGGGAAAAGAAATTGCTGAGAGAGCAAAAAAATCAGGTATTTCAGAAGTTTATTTTGATAGAGGGGGATTTCTTTATCATGGAAGAGTAAAGGCTTTAGCTGATGCAGCAAGAGAAAATGGCCTTAAATTTTAGGAGATAATAAATATGGTAAGGGATTCTAATCGTAAAGAAAAAAAAGATCGTGAAGATTCATCAGAATTCTCTGATAGATTAGTAGCAATCAATCGAGTTTCGAAAACAGTTAAAGGAGGAAAAAGGTTTGGATTTGCAGCACTTGTTGTAGTTGGTGACCAAAGGGGCAGAGTAGGCTTTGGTAAAGGTAAAGCCAAAGAAGTACCAGAAGCTATTAGGAAAGCTACAGATCAGGCTAAGACTCAAACCTTAAGAGTACCTCTCAAAGAAGGTAGAACTCTCCATCATGATGTTCGTGGTAGGCATGGAGCTGGTTTGGTAGTGATGAGAACAGCACCACCGGGAACGGGTATTATTGCTGGTGGCCCTATGAGGGCAGTTTTTGAAATGTTAGGTATACAAGATGTAGTAGCAAAATCAATTGGATCTCAAAACCCTTATAATATGGTTAGAGCTACCATTGATGGTCTTAAAAAAGAAGTAAGTCCAAGGATTATTGCTCGTAGAAGAGGTAAAAAACTTTCTGAGATTGTAGTTAAAGATGAAGAATTAAAAGAATTACCAGCATAGCTAAAATATGGGAAAAATTATGGCAAGTAAGATTTATGTTAAACAGATAAGATCACCTATTAGAAGACCTGAAGTACAAAGAAAGATTCTTAAAGGTCTTGGATTAAATAAAATGAATAAAGTTTCTGAATTAAGTGATACTCCCTCAATTAGGGGTATGATTAATAAAATCCCGCATTTAGTTCAAATTTTAGAAAAGTAAAAGTAATTATACTATAATTTTATTAATAGTTTTTAAAAATTTTAATTTTGAGATATCGATATGAAACTAAATGAATTGAAAGAAAATAAAGGTGCTTATAAAACAAAAAAAAGATTAGGTAGGGGACCAGGATCTGGTGTTGGTAAAACCTGTGGTCGAGGCCTTAAAGGGCAAAAATCAAGATCTGGTGTATCTATAAATGGTTTTGAAGGTGGTCAGATGCCTATATATATGAGACTTCCTAAGAGGGGTTTTAATGTACCTAATGCAAAGAAATATTCCGTTTTAAATATTGGACAGCTACAAGACTTTATAGACAGAAAAAAAATTGACCCAAAAAATGAGATTAATGAAGATCTATTAAGTTCCTCAGGTATAATTTCTCGAAAGTTTGATGGTGTGCGACTCCTCGGAAAGGGAGAACTTAAAACCAAAGTTGTTGTAAAACTGACTGGAGCTTCAAAAAATGCTATCTCCGCCATTGAAAAGCATGGTGGAACATTTTCAAAACTTTCCTAGATATAGATCTATAGATTTTGCGTTTTTTATAGGATTTAGAAAGAAAAAAGGTTAAAACAGGATTACATATGCCTTCAGCAGCAGAACAAATGGCAGCAAATTTAAGCTGGAATTCCTTTGGTAAAGCAAAAGACCTACAAAGGCGCATTTTTTATGCTTTGGGGCTTTTAATAGTTTACAGAATTGGAACATATATACCAGTACCTGGTATTGATGCATCTCAATTAAGATCTTTTTTTGAACAAGCCAATACAGGTATTGGCGGTATGCTTAATATGTTCACAGGAGGAGCTGTAGGAAGAATGGCTATATTTGCTCTTGGTATAATGCCTTACATCACCTCGTCTATTATTATGCAGCTTTTAGCATCAATGGTCCCTCAATTAGAACAGCTTAAGAAAGAGGGTGAACAAGGAAGAAAAAAAATAAATCAATACACGAGATATGGAACTGTCGTACTTGCTTTTTTTCAAGCATATGGCATCTCAGTAGGTCTGGAAAGTCAAGGATTAGCATCAGATCCAGGGTGGTACTTCAGAGCATCTTGCATAATTACTTTAGTTGGAGGAACTATGTTTTTGATGTGGCTTGGTGAACAAATTACTGCAAGAGGGATTGGTAACGGTATATCTTTAATTATTTTTGTAGGTATAGTGGCTGAGCTTCCATCAGCTCTTGCTCAATTTTTTGCTTCAGGAAGATCTGGGATTATAAGTCCTATTGTAATACTTTCGGTTATATTAATGGTCATTATAGTGATCGGTTTGGTGGTTTATCTAGAACGGGCTTTAAGGAAAATAAATATTCAATATCCAAGAAGACAAGTAGGTATGAAAATGTATGGTGGAGACACTTCAAATCTTCCCATAAAATTGAATCCTTCTGGTGTTATACCTGCAATTTTTGCTTCATCCTTATTGTTGCTGCCAACAACTGTTGTTACATTTGCACAAGATGATAGTAGTGGTTTATTATCATATGTAGCAGCATATTTAGGACCTGGTCAGCCATTATATTATATTTTCTTTGGTGGAATGATTATATTTTTTACATATTTCTATACCCTTAATGTTGCTTTTAAGCCTGATGAAGTCGCAGATAATTTAAAAAAACAAGGGGGATTTGTTCCTGGTATTCGTCCAGGTGAAAGAACATCTAAATATTTGGAGTATGTAGTTGTTAGAACTTTGGTTCTTGGTTCTGGTTATCTTGCTGCAATATGTTTACTTCCTGAAGTCCTAAGATCTCAGTTTGCAATACCATTTTATTTTGGTGGAACTTCACTATTAATTGTTGTTTCCGTAACAATGGATACTATAACACAAATACAATCCCACATGCTTGCTTATCAATATGAGGGATTGATTGAAAGATCAAAAATAAGAGGATCCAGTAAAAGGAATAAGAAAGGTAGGAGATGAAGAATTTAATTTTGCTGGGACCACCAGGTGCGGGAAAGGGAACACAAGCAAGGACTTTATGTGAAAAATACGGATTTGTTCAATTATCTACTGGAGATATGTTAAGAGAAGCTAAAAAAGACGAAACTGATCTTGGAAGAAAAGTTGCTGGTATTATGGCAAAAGGGGAATTAGTAACAGATGAAATTGTTATTGGACTTATAGAAAAAAAACTTACCAACGATGAAAATGAAATTGGGTTTATTTTTGATGGATTTCCCAGAACTTTAGCACAGGCAGATGCTTTAGGTAATTTGCTAGATTCTATTGGACAATCATTAGATCACGTTGTTGAACTATTTGTTGACGACGAAAAATTAGTTCAAAGAATAATAGGTAGATTTACATGTTCTTCTTGTGGGGAACTTTATCATAAAATTACCAAACCACCAGAAAATGCAGGAATATGTGATGTGTGCGGTAGTAAGGATAAATTTAACTTTAGGCAAGATGACAATGAAGTTTCATTAAAAATCAGACTTCTTGCATATTATAGAGATACTTCTCCATTGATTGGATATTATCATGTATTAAATAAGTTAAGAAAAATTAATGGTCTTGGAAGTGTTGATGAAATTCAAAATAATATCAGAAATATTATCAAATAAATATTATCATATGATTTTATAAAGATTTCTTAACTATCAACTTGACGAAGAAGATTCCATGGATATAATCCGCCCAATAAAAACGTCTAATTACTTTTAACTTATAAATTTCATTAAACATCATAAATTACGGAGTTAAATTTGGCTAGAATTGCTGGCATAAATCTACCCACAGGTAAAAGGGTTCCCGTTGCTTTGACTTACATACATGGTTTAGGTATAAATACTGCAATTAAAATATGCAACGAACTTAAAATTTCTCTATTAACAAAGCTTAACGAACTTGATGACATTCAGTTATCATCCATTAGAGATTATATTGACGCTAATTTAATGGTAGAAGGCGATTTAAGAAGAGAAAAATCTATGAACATTAAACGACTAATGGATCTTGGTTGTTACCGTGGTTTAAGACACAGGCGTGGTCTTCCAGTTAGAGGTCAAAGAACCCATACAAATGCTAGAACTAGAAAAGGTCCTGCAAAAACAATAGCCGGTAAGAAAAAATAGGATAGTTTTATAATGGCCGTAGATAAATCAAGAACTAAAAAGAAAGATAAAAAAAACATCTCAACAGGAGTAGCTCACATAAATTCAAGCTTTAATAACACTAAAATTTTAATTTCTGACGCTCAAGGTAATGCCATCGCATGGTCTTCCGCTGGTACAATGGGTTTTAAAGGCTCAAGAAAGTCTACACCTTATGCTGCACAAATGGCAGCTGAAGACGCAGGAAAAAAAGCTCAAGAGCATGGTATGAAAACTCTAGAGGTTGAAATTCAAGGGCCTGGATCGGGAAGAGAGTCAGCCTTGAGAGCTTTGTCAGCTGTAGGCATGATTGTGACTTCTATTAGAGATGTAACACCCATGCCTCATAATGGGTGTAGGCCACCTAAGAGAAGAAGAGTTTAGTGCTTTTTACCAAATCGTTACACTTATAAGTGTAACTAAAATTCAAACCCTCGGGCGTGAAGGACTTTTGGATTAGGTTTTTCACAGGAATGGAGGAAAATATGATCCACAAAAATTGGCAAGAATTAATTAGACCCTCTGGTATTTCAATTAAATCAGGTGATGACCCAAAGAGTAATGCAACAATTGTGACCGAACCTTTAGAAAGGGGATTTGGATTAACTTTAGGAAATGCTCTCAGAAGAATCTTATTATCTTCTTTACAAGGAGCCTCTATAGTTTCAGTGCAAATAGACGGTGTTTTGCATGAATTTTCTTCATTAGCTGGAGTTCGTGAGGACGTTACTGATATTATACTTAATCTCAAAGGAGTTTCTGTATCAATGGAAGTTGAAGGTCCAAAAAGATTATCGGTTAATGTAAAAGGACCTGGTATTGTAACTGCTGGTGATATCGAAGAAACTAATGGTATAGAAATTTTGAATAAAGATCATATCATATGTCATTTAGATGATGGAGTTGCTTTCAAGATGGAGTTAACTGTAAATACAGGTAAGGGATATGTAGCAGCTGATAAACAAGTTTCGGAAGATAACCCTATTGGTGTTATTGCAATTGATTCACTATTTTCACCTATCAAAAAAGTTTCATATAATGTTGAACCTACTAGAGAGGGTCAAGTCCTAGACTATGACAAATTAACAATGGATATAGAAACAGATGGTTCAGTATCCCCAGAAGATGCACTAGCTTTCGCATCTCGAATTTTGAAAGATCAGCTAGATGTATTTATTAACTTTGATGAGCCTGAAACTGATACACGTGATGAAGATGAAGATGAGTTAGAATTTAATCCATTACTTCTTAAAAAAGTTGATGAACTAGAATTGTCTGTAAGGTCTGCAAATTGTCTAAAGAATGATAATATTGTTTATATAGGAGATTTAATTCAAAAAACAGAAGCAGAGATGTTAAGAACTCCTAATTTTGGTAGAAAGTCTTTAAACGAAATAAAAGAAGTTCTGACAGGTATGCAATTACATCTGGGTATGGATGTGACTGAGTGGCCACCAGAAAATATAGAAGAGTTGTCCAAAAAATATGAAGATCAGTTTTGAGGTTGATTATATATAAAAGGGTGTTAAAAACTAAACACTAGATAAGATTTTTTAATTGGTACGATCAAATGAGACATGGAAATAGTAACCGCAAATTAAACAGAACTCATGAACACCGCAAAGCTATGTTTGCAAATATGGTGTGTTCTTTAATTGAGCATGAGCAAATTCAAACCACACTTCCAAAAGCAAAAGAATTAAAAAAAATTGTAGATAAGTATATAACACTTGGTAAAAAAGGCTCTTTACATTCAAGAAGGCAAGCCATATCTCGTTTGAAGCAAAATTCTGCAGTTATCAAGCTTTTTGAAACTTTAGCTCCCAGATATAAAGAGAGAAATGGAGGCTATACAAGAGTTTTAAAGGCTGGTTTTAGATATGGAGATGCTGCTCCATTGGCCGTTATAGAGTTTGTTGATCGGGATGTGTCAGCTAAGGGGGCCAAAGATAAAGAGCTACAAGAAAATATAGAAAATAAATCTGAAGAATAATTTTTATATTGAAGTATATTTTTTAGAAAATAAAATATTCACTTCTTGGTTATGTGATGATCTTTAATGAGTGATTTATTTGATTTTAATAATGTGAGAGTTGCCGATAATCAATCACAACCCCTTTCACATAGATTACGTCCTCAAAAACTGAAAGATCTTATTGGTCAAGATCATATTACAAGTAAAACAGGTCCACTAAATAATATTATAAAAAATAATAATTTATCTTCAATAATTTTGTGGGGTCCCCCTGGCACGGGAAAAACTTCATTAGCTAGGATTATTCCAAAAGAATTAAAACAAGTTTATTTTCATGAAATAAGTGCTGTTTCCTCAGGAACTAGTGATTTAAAAGAAATATTTAAGTTAGGTAAAGATTTATTAAAAAAAGAAAAAAAATTAATCCTATTTGTTGACGAATTTCATTACTTTAACAAACTTCAGCAAGATATGTTTTTACCATTTGTTGAAGAGGGTATTCTAGGATTAATTGGTGCTACATCACAAAACCCAAGTTTTCAAATAAATTCAGCTCTTCTATCAAGGTCATTAATATATCAATTAAATGTATTATCAGAAGAATCTTTAAAAAAAATTATTATAAGAGCTGAAAAACTATCTCAAAATAAATTACTTCTAGAAAATGATGGTAAAAAACTATTGATACAGATGAGTGGTGGTGATGCCAGAATTTTAATTAATCTTGTAGAACAAATTTTCTCATTTAATAGGAAAATTGGTATTCATGAATTGAAAGAAGTGCTTTCTTTGAATATTCCCAAACATGACAAATCTGGGGATAATCACTATGGATTAATCTCGGCTATTCATAAATCTATAAGAGGTTCTGATCCAGATGCAGGACTCTTTTGGTTAGCAAGAGCTCTTAATGCTGGTGAAGATCCTCATTTTATTTTTAGAAGGTTACTAAGAATTTCTATAGAAGACGTTGGTCTTGCAAACCCTGATACTCAAAAACAGGTATTGGACTCATGGAGATCATATGAAAGATTAGGCTCTCCAGAAGGTGATATTGCATTAGTAATGAGTGTAATTGCTTTGTCTTTATCACCAAAATCAAATTCTGTTTATTTAGCAGAAAAAGAATCTCAGAAGTTTGCAAAAAAACATAATGCAGTACAACCACCTAGGCATATCTTAAACTCTCCAACTGCATTAATGGACTCACTTGGGTATGGTCTTGGTTATAAATACGATCATGATTTCAAAGCAGGATTTTCAGGTCAAAATTATTTTCCAGATGGAATTAAGCGACCAATATTCTATCATCCTATAGAAAGAGGTTATGAAAGAGAACTAAAGAAAAGAGTATTATATTTTTCAAGATTAAGAAATAAGATACAGCAATCGGATAATGATATAAAACGGAATATACCAAAAAATGACAGATGAAATTAAACCATTTGTTGTTACTTTTGAAGAAGATGGTCAAAGACTAGATAAATGGATTAATTTCCATTTTAATCATGTTTCAAAAATTATGATGGAAAAATTATGTAGAACCGGTCAAATCAGGGTTAATAGTTCTAGGGTAAAACCAAATTTTAAATTAATAGAAAATCAAATAATTAGGATTCCAAATTTTATACGAAAAAAAGATCAAAAAAATGATAAATTTCTCACCAAAAAAAAAGAACAACTATTTAATAAAATAAAAAAAAGTATAGTATATGAAGACGAATATTTTTTTATTTTTAATAAGCCTTTCGGTTTGGCTGTTCAAGGTGGATCAAAATTAGGTCCAATTCATTTGGATGGAATACTACCTTTCTTTTCAGAAAGAGATTATCCAATCCCAAAGTTAGTTCATAGATTAGACAAAGATACGTCTGGGATTTTGGTTGTTGCTAAAACCCCAAAAAGTGCAAGTGCATTTTCTAAATTAATGATTGAGCGAAGGATTAAAAAATCATATTGGGCTTTAGTAAATCAATCAATAAAACATAAAACTGGAATTTTATATTCTCCTCAAAAAGATGAATCTGTTCTAAAAAAAAATATAATATACAAATATAACCTTAACAAAGACTACTTAAATGCTAAGTTTTATTTTCTGGGAGCAGAGGATAAGGAAATGGTCTCAACTTACAAAAAATTAAAGGTAAATAATGAAAACGTTTCTTTGTTAAATCTTTTTGCTGTTACCGGGAGAAAACATCAATTAAGAAAACAGCTAGCATCTATTGGTTATCCAATTATTGGAGATAAGAAGTATACTATAAAATCACAATTAGTTACAGATAATGGTAAAGAAAAGCTTCAATTACATGCGAGGGGTATAATTTTTCAAAATCCAATATCTGGCAAATTAATCAATGTGAAATGTCCACCACCTGTACATATGAAAAAATTTTTACATGTTGATGAAATCGACCAATTATAAGTTAATTGTGAATAAAAATGGTATGGAAGAAAAAAAAATTTTGGAAATCTATTAAAGTAATTAAGATTAAAGCAGAGTTTGGTATCCTTTTAGATAAAAATCTACTTAAAACTCCCCAAAAAAAAGATTTCTTAATTTCAAATAAAACAATTGCAGAAAATTTATGTAAAGAGTGGATCAATATAGATGAGGATATTAATTTTCATAATATGCCAATCACTCAAATTTGTTTTGCATCCATAGATAGAGAGGTAAAGGATCAAGTTATTCTTCAAAAAAAACTTACAGAATATGGAATGACCGATTTATTATTTTATAGAGATGGTTTAGGCACAGAACTTGAACAATTACAATCAAAAAAATGGAATAAGCTATTAGATTGGACAAAAGACGAATTTAAATTAAATTTTAAGATTTCTAATAGTTTAATGCCAGTTAAACAACCTTTAATTAATCAAAAAATTTTTTCTAATGAGATAAAAAAATTAGATTGTTTCTCTCTAACAGCTATAAATGAAATAGTAACACTCACTGGCTCTTTAATAATTGGATTATTAATTTTAAGGAAAAAAATTTTACCAAATCAAGCATGGTCTTTGTCAAAAGTTGACGAAGAGTGGCAGCGTTCAAAATGGGGCACAATTCCAGAACAATTAGAAGATGACAAATACAAAAAAGAAAAGTTTTTGGTATCATGTGAATTTATAAACACCTTAAATTAATTAGTTTAGATGTTTTTAATTAAGAATCACTTAATTGGTAAAAAGTAGTTATAAAACTTAATAAAAGCTTTTGTTAAAACTTATTATATTTTTAACATATTGATAAATAACAGTTTTTTTTCTTCGTATTAAATATTAAATAAAGGGTAGAAAAAGTTTGATTAATGCATATACTTCACGAATTATTTTGGTATCAAAATTATCAAGATTTTTTTAATTTAATAAGGGGAAATTATGAGAAAATCACTTTTTATGATCTTGTCTTCAATTATTTTGATTGTAGGCGGACAAGCCGCTTTTTCTGGCGGTCATTCTGTGACATTAGATGATGTCAAAGCTCGTGGTAATCTGTTATGTGGTGTATCAACTGGTGCTCCTGGATTTGCTACAGTTGACGATTCTGGAAAAGATGTAGGTTTTGACGTTGATTATTGTCGTGCATTAGCTGCAGCAATTTTTGGTGATCCAATGGCTGTTAAGTTTGTTGGGCTTACCTCTGCTGTTAGATTTACTGCTTTAGCTGCTGGCGAAGTCGACATTCTTGCAAGAAATACAACTTGGACTTACAGTAGAGATACTGACCTAAAACAAACGTTCTTAGGTGTAAATTACTATGATGGTCAAGGTTTTATGGTGAAAAAAGACCTTGGTGTTAACTCCACTCTAGAATTAGACGGAGCAACTGTATGTATACAAGTTGGAACAACTACTGAGCTTAACCTTGCTGACTACTTTAAAGAAAATGGTATGAGCTATGAGCCAGTACCAACAGCAGATAATGCAGAATCTCAACAGCAATATCTAGCAGGCGCTTGTGATACATATACTACTGACGCATCTGCTCTTCATGGTACTAGAGTTAACTTAGAAAATCCAGATGACCATCTTGTGTTACCTGAGATTATTTCTAAAGAACCATTGGGTCCACTCGTGAGACATGGTGATGATAATTGGGCTGATATTGGTAGATGGGTATTAAACGCCTTAATTATTGCTGAAGAAAAGGGTATAACTCAAGCCAACATTGATAGCTGGAAAGATACTAAAGATGCTGAAATACATAGATTACTTGGAACAGGTGACGACGATATTCTAGCAATGGTAGGTCTTCCAAAGAATGCTATGTATAATGCAATTAAAGCAGGTGGTAACTATGGTGAAATTTTTGAAAATAACCTAGGTGCTACTAGCGGAATTAATATTGAAAGAGGTGTAAATGCATCTTGGACTAAAGGTGGAATTCTTTATTCACCACCATTTAGATAATATTTAAATTATTAGGGGCGTCATTTGTTGACGCCCCTTTACTATCTTTCATATTTCGGAAATTATCATTATTATGAAAGCCTCCTCCCCATCAACAGATGAAAAATTTCAAATTGGAATGTTACTTAGTGATACTCGTTATAGAGGTACATCACTTCAAGTAATCACCTTCATAATATTTGTAGCAGTATTTTTTTGGTTAGTTGATAATACTTTGAAGAATTTAGCTTTGCTAGGTAAGGATGTTAGCTTTAACTTTTTGTTTCTAAGAGCTGGGTATGATATAAATCAACGTTTAATACCTTACTCAAGTGACAGCACTCATGGCAGAGCAGCTGTAGTAGGAATTTTAAATACATTACTTGTTGCGTTTGTTGGTTGTGTAATAGCTACCATATTAGGACTATTTGTTGGTATATTAAGACTTTCTAAAAATTGGTTAGTAGCCAAACTTATGTCTGCATATATTGAGGGTTTTAGAAATGTTCCAGTATTGCTTTGGATTGTAATGGTTTTTGCTCTTCTTACTGAATTCACACCTGCTCCAAAAGCATTTAAAGGAGCTGACCCACAGGCTACTATGTTATTTTTTGATAGTGTTGCAATTACGAACAGAGGTACATACTTTCCAGCGCCAATTTTAAATGAAGGTGCTTATTGGGTAATCTTCATTTTTATACTATCGGTATTTGCTGTTATTTTTTTAAAGAGATATGCAGATAAGCTTAAGAGAGAAACAGGAAAAGATTTCCCTACATTTTTGGTAAGTATAGCTATTTTAATCTTTCCATCTACAATCTTATTTTTCGCTCTTGGAAGTCCTATTTCACTTGAATATCCTTATTTAAAAGGATTTAATTTTAAAGATGGAATCCACTTAAGAAATTCTTTTCTTGCTCTTACCTTAGCTCTAGCATTATACACATCTGCTTTCATAGCTGAGATAGTTAGGGCTGGTATTATGGCAATATCAAAGGGGCAAACGGAAGCAGCCTCTTCCTTAGGATTACGTCCAAATAAGATTATGAACTTAATTATATTACCCCAAGCATTAAGGATTATTGTACCTCCGTTAATATCAAACTATTTAAATTTAACTAAAAACTCCTCATTAGCAATCGCAGTAGGTTATATGGATGTGAGAGGTACTCTTGGTGGAATTACTTTAAATCAAACAGGTAGAGAATTAGAGTCAATGTTATTATTGATGGGTTTTTACTTATGTGTATCTCTTCTCATATCTTCCGTTATTAATTACTATAATCGATCCTTCCAAATAGTGGTGAGATAAGTGTCAAAAATTGCGTTTGTTCAAAAAAATAAAATCCCTCCTTCCCCAGCACCAATATCAGAAGTGGGGTTTATTGGTTGGTTAAAACAAAATTTATTCTCAAGTTGGTTTAATACTTTACTTACTTTAATATCTATTTATTTCATTTTTATTATATTGAGAGATTTTATTCCTTGGGCATGGGGAGGTCATTGGAATACAAAATCTTTAAGAGAGTGTTTAGACCTAAATCCAGACGTAGCCTGTTTTTCTGTTTTAACAGCTAGATGGAAGCAATTATTATTTGGATTATATCCAGCTGAAGAATATTGGCGACCAACGGTTACTTTTATTTTTTTGATTTTATCAATGATTCCTATTTTGTTTCCTAAGTATTTTAAGTTTTTTTGGTTTTCTGTAATTTATCCAGGCTTAGCTATTTGGTTACTATGGGGTGGTTCTATTTGGGGTGTTGGGATAGTTTACATTGGATTATCTTTAGGGATCTTTACTTTTATATTGTTATTAAAATTAGTTTCTAAAAACACTGTTCTTGCTGGGATTGGTGCGCTAATTTTTTTAATTGTATTTTTTATGTTTTTTTCAAATTACTTAGTTAATTTTTTAAATATTATACTACCAATAGCATTACCCCCTGTCGAATCTCTTAAAATGGGTGGTTTTACTTTATCCTTAATAGTAGGTATAACTGGAATTGTTGCTTCTTTTCCAATCGGTATACTTTTAGCACTTGGAAGGCAGTCAAATCTACCAATTATAAAAATGATCTGCGTTGGTTTTATAGAGTTTATTAGAGGCGTACCTTTGATAACGCTACTTTTTGTAGCTTCGGTTTTGCTTAATTATTTTTTACCACCAGGTACAAATTTTGATATAGTTCTTCGCGTTATTATAATGGTTACTTTTTTTTCTGCAGCTTACATGGCAGAGGTCATTCGTGGAGGTTTAGCTGGTCTACCTTTAGGTCAACATGAGGCATCTGCATCTTTGGGGTTAACATACTGGCAGTCTCAAAGATTAGTAATTATGCCCCAAGCATTAAAAATTTCTATTCCTGGAATTGTTAATACATTTATTGGATTATTCAAAGATACTACACTTGTATCTATAATTAGTTTAAGAGATCCAGTTGGTTTAGCTTCTACTATTAGAGCAGATCAGACATGGAATGGAATTTATTGGGAGTTATATGTGGCCATTGGACTAATGTTTTTTATTTTTTGCTTTGGTATGTCACAATATTCACAATATTTAGAACGTAAATTAAAGACAGACAAATAAGTAATAGTGCTTTTAGGGGATATTAAAAATGGAAAAAACCAAAATAAATATTACTGATGAGGTTGCTATTCATATTTCCAATATGAATAAGTGGTATGGTAATTTTCATGTTCTTCGTGATATTAACCTCGAAGTAATGAGGGGTGAAAGAATTGTTGTCTGTGGTCCATCTGGTTCAGGTAAATCAACCCTTATTCGATGCATTAATAGATTAGAGGAACATCAAAAGGGTCGTATAATTGTAGATGGTACTGAATTAACGACAGATCTAAAAAACATTGATAAAATCCGTTCAGAAGTTGGAATGGTTTTTCAACATTTTAATTTGTTTCCTCATTTAACTACATTAGAAAACTGTACCTTAGCTCCAATCTGGGTAAGAGAAACTCCTGAAAAAGATGCACAAGATATTGCAATGGAGATGTTAGAAAAAGTGAAAATTCCAGAGCAAGCTCATAAATACCCTGGACAGTTATCAGGTGGACAACAGCAAAGGGTTGCAATTGCAAGATCATTGTGTATGAAGCCAAGAATAATGTTGTTTGATGAGGTTACTTCAGCACTTGATCCTGAAATGATAAAAGAAGTTTTAGATACAATGATACAACTTGCAGAGGATGGCATGACTATGATTTGTGTTACCCATGAAATGGGTTTCGCCAGACAAGTTGCAGATAGAGTTATATTTATGGACGATGGTCAAATAGTTGAACAAAATGAACCAGAAAGCTTTTTTAATAAACCTCAATCTGATAGGACTAAATTATTTCTGAGTCAAATACTAGGCCACTAATTCAATTCCTTTCGGATTAATGTACCTACTCCATGATCTGTAAACAGCTCTAACAGACAAGCATTTTGAATACTTCCATCCAGTATAACTACAGCTCTAACACCTTTTTCTATAGAATCAATTGCTGTATTTACCTTCGGTATCATGCCATCTTTGATTACATTTTCTTTAATTAATTTTTTTATTGCTTGCGTTGAAGCCTTTTCAATCTTATTACCGCTGTTATCTTTTACACCTGATACGTCTGTTAATAATAACAATCTATCTGCTTTTAATGCAGATGCTATAGTACCTGCCATTGTATCTGCATTAATATTAAAAGTCTCACCTTCTTCATTTGTTCCTATTGGTGATATAACCGGAATAAAGTCATTTTCAACTAGAGTGGTTATTAATTTAGTATTAATATGAATTGGTTTTCCGACATAGCCTAATTCTGGATTATCTTTTTCACAGATTACTAAAGAGGCGTCTTTACCAGATATTCCAACCCCACTTCCTCCTTGATTATTAATGGATGAAACAATATTTTTGTTTAAATCTCCTGATAAAACCATCTCAACAATTTTTACAGCTTTTTTATCGGTTACTCGTTTTCCGTCAACAAAATTAAAATCTATCCCCCACTTGTTAAGGGCGTTATTAATCATAGGACCACCACCGTGTATAATTATAGGATTAACCTTGCACTGTTTCATTAAAACTATATCTCTAGCAAATGAAGACAAATTTTCGATATTACTCATTGCAGCTCCACCTAATTTAATAACTATTGTAGCTGAGTCATATCTTTTCAAATAGGGAAGTGCTTCTGACAGAGTTTTTGCTGAGGTTATCCAATCAGTTTTATCATAATCCTTCATTTTTTTTCCTAGTAAAATCTTATTGTGCTCATACGAATATTTTACTAATCGATGCTCTCAAATTTTCAATTCCTATATTTTTCTTTGTAGATGTTACTATAACTTCAGGAAAAGCATTAGCAAATAAAGATAACTTATTAAATGTATTTTTCTTAATTTCTTCAAAATCGATTGGTTTTATTTTATCATATTTTGTAAATATAAGTTGAAAAGAAATTGCAGCTTCTTCTAAAATTTTCATAAGATCAATGTCACTTGGTTTTAATCCGTGTCTGCTATCGATTAAAAGAAATACTCTTCTTAAATTATGGCTATAAAAAAAATAATCCTTAACCATTTTAAACCAAGCTTGTCTTTCCTTTTTAGAAACTTGTGCATAGCCATAACCCGGTAGATCCACTAAATGTTTGTTGTAATCTATTCTAAAAAAATTTATTTCCCTTGTTCTCCCAGGAGTTTTTGAAGTTCTTGCAATTGATTTTCTACCTGTCAAAAAATTAATTAATGAGGATTTTCCAACATTTGATCTTCCAGAAAAGCATATTTCTATAAAATCACCTTCTGGTATATCTTGAAACGATTTTATTCCTTTAATAAAACTAATTTGCCCTGTAAAAAGCTTATGGTTGCTTTTTAAGTCCTCTATTTTTCTTTCATTTCCAATATAGAAATTGAATTCTTGTTTTTCACTAGTCAAATTACTCTGTTTTTTTAAATGATTTTACTATATTTCCAAAAATATCAGGTTTCACTCCTTGAGAGTACATTATTATATATTGTTGACCAAATTGGATCAAATTATTAGCTACCCAATATATAACTAATCCGGCTGAAAATTGACCAAGCATAAACATGAAGACCCAAGGCATCCAAGCAAAAATCATAGCTTGGGTTTTATCTGTAGGAGCAGGATTTAGTTTTTGTTGTAACCACATTGTTACACCCATCAAAATTGGATATACACCTATAGAAAAAATAGAAAATAAGCTCGTTGGATCTGGGGGTGAGTAGGGTAGTAACCCAAATAAATTCAAATAAGATGTAGGATCAGGAGCAGATAAATCTTTTATCCATCCGATAAAGGGTGCATGTCTCATTTCTATAGTTACAAATAAAACCTTATACAATGAAAAGAAAACAGGTATTTGTAATAAAATTGGTAAACAACCAGCTACAGGATTTACTTTTTCTTTTTTATATAAGGCCATTAATTCCTGTTGTAACTTGGCTCTATCATCTCCAGCATTTTTTTTAATTTGTTCCATTTGAGGTTGCAAATGTTTCATTCTAGACATTGATACAAAAGATTTATAGGAAAGTGGGAATAACAAAGTTTTAATGAACAAAGTTAGTAAAATTATGGACCATCCCATATTATGAGTGTAACTATTAAACCAATCCAAAAGGAAGAAAATTGGTTTGGTCAGGTAAAAAAACCATCCCCAGTCAACTGAGTCTACAAAATTTTCTATATCTAAAGAACTTTGATAAAGTTTAATTGTATTTACTTCCTTTGCGCCAACAAAGAGGTTAGTTTTTACAGAAGCACGCTCATTTTTATTTACTTTTATAGGTGGTAATCGCATCCATACTTCAAAATTATCAGATGAAGGGTAATACCTTTGATCCATTTTAAATGTTTGACCAGCTCTGGGAATTAGTGTGGACATCCAATATTTATCAGTAAAACCAATCCATCCATTTTGTTGAATTTCTCTAGTCACTTCGTCTCTAGAGAGTTCAGGGATATCTCCATAATTTGTCTCTATTAATTCTCCATCGTGCATTCCAACAACACCTTCATGTAGAATATAGAAACCAATTGTATCAGGCTGTCCATTTCTTGTAAGATTTCCATAAGGATATAGTTTGATATTTTTTGAACTCCCATTAATAACGGATTGAGATATTTCAAACATATAATTTTCGTCAATAGAAATAGTCTTTTCAAAAATAATACCTTTTTCATTTTTCCAACTCAAAGTTATTGGAGAATTTTCAGTAAGAACACTTCCTGATTTTAAAGTCCAAATAGTATTGGAATTAGGAGTATCATTTTCTTCTAACCCTTCCATTCCAGCCCAGCCGTGAAAAGCATAATAAGGATCTTTACTATCATCAGGTGATAACAAAGATACATTGTTAGAACTGGAGTCTAATGTTTCTCGATATTTTAGTAAGCTAAGATCGTCAATTCTACCACCTTTTAGCCAAATGGATCCTTTAAGGTTTTTTGTTAAAATTTCTACTCTAGGTGCAAACGTATCTTCAGAGTTCTGATTTGTGCTTTGCTCAAGATTTGAAATTTCTTCATTAGATAACTTTTTATTTTTTCCATTTATTGATTGCTCAGTCTGATTTTCATTTAACCCATTATTTTCAGGGATAGGAGCTGGTGGAAATAAAAACATCCAAGTTAATAAAACGAGAAAACTTAAAGCTGTAGCTAGAATAAGATTTTTTGTTTGTTCATCCATAAAATACTCATTAATATTTTTGTTTACTACGAAATAAAGCTTTAATAAAAATTTACAACCTGTTTCTATAAAGATTTGAAAAATTAAATAGTGATCTATCTAATAAGTGGCTTGGGTTACTGTTTGATAATGCCTTGTACATTACTTGTTTCCTTCCAGGAAAATCAAATTCCCATTGTTTAAGCATTTCTTTTATTTTTTTTCTCTCTAAACCATCTTGGCTACCGCAAAGATCACATGGAATTATTGGAAATTTCATATAATTTGAAAATTTTTCACAATCATTTTCACTTACACTTGCCAAAGGTCTTAAAACCAGAAGGTCTTTCTCGTCGTTGATTAATTTTGGAGGCATTGATGACAGTTTCCCACCATGAAAGAGATTAAGAAAAAATGTTTCAAGAATATCATCTTGGTGATGCCCCAAAACTACTGCTGTACATTTCTCTTCTCTTGCTATTCTGTAAAGGTGGCCTCGCCTTAATCTTGAACACAACGAACAATAAGTTTTGTTTATTTGAATTTTATTTTTTACAATAGAATAGGTGTTCTGATATTCAATACGATGAGGAATACCTAATTTTTTTAAAAATTTAGGTAATATCGTTTTAGGAAAATTGGGTTGGCCTTGATCTAGATTGCAAACGAGTATTTCAACAGGTAAAAGACCTCGCCACTTTAATTCAATAAGAGCTGCAAGTAATGTGAAGCTATCTTTCCCTCCTGATATACAAACTAGCCATTTTGCCTGCTTTTCTATCATTTTAAAATTATGAATTGTCTCTTTAGTTAGTCGGATAATTCGCTTTCTTAATTTCTTAAATTCAAGATTTTTTGGGCAATTATCAAAAATGGGATGTATTTCTTCTTTGGTTTCAATCATTTTTTATTTTCTTTTTTTGGCACGGGATCATAACCAAAACCTCCAAATGGGTTACATCTTATAATTCTTTTTAGACTTAATATTAAACCAAAAAAAATACCGTGAATTAGAATTGCTTCTTTACAGTATTGAGAGCAAGTAGGTTCAAATCTACAATTACGGCCTAAAAAGGGACTAATGCAAATTTGGTATAAATAGATTGGTATGATTATAAAGTATCTAATTTTTTTCAAATTTTTTTATTCCTATTTTATGTAATTTTACTAAACTCTCTGTTAAATTTTTTTCTAGTATTTTAAAAGAGAGCTTTTCGGTAGTTTGTTCTTTTCCTATTAAGACATAATCCCAACCTTTAAATCCTTTTGTTGGAATAATTTCATTTACTAAAGCCCTTAGTCTTCTTTTTGCTCGGTTTCTTTTTACAGCATTTCCAACTCTTTTTGAGCAAGTAAGACCATACCTAATTGAGGATCGATCAACTGTGTCTTCATTTTCTCTTTGCCTAGCTTGCAAAATAAATCCTGGCGTAGATATTTTAAGCCCAGATCTCATTCTTAAATATTCATTTTTTTTTGTTATTTTTATTAGTTTAGGTTTTCTGCTATTCATATTAGCCACCCAACTTTTGTAAATAATGATTAGCTAGCTAGCTTTAATTCATCATTTTAATTTAGTTATTAACAAAAAAGTTATGCTGAGAGGTTCTTACGCCCTTGTGCTCTTCTTTTGTTAATTATCTTACGACCGTTTGAAGTAGCCATTCTAGAACGAAAACCATGTCTCCTTTTTCTAACAAGATTACTAGGCTGATAAGTTCTTTTCATTTTGTACCTTACGTTTAATAGACTCGCGTATATCTATTATGCATATTGTGCTGTGTCAATTATTAACTATATAAATTGAAAGATTTATATAAATTTAAAATCCGAACAATTTTACTTATAATCCTAAAAGCTCTTTATAATATATGATTAGATATTTACTTCTGTTAATTTTTTTATTGTTAGCAATATCTTCAAGTTTTTTATTTGATTATTGGGGCTTTATTATAGATTTAATTACCCAATACCATACAGAATTATTTGATTTTATTGAAAATAAATTTTTTTCATCTTTAATATTATTTACAATAATTTATGTAGTTTCTATTGCAATATCTCTTCCAATTGGAAGTTTTCTAACATTCATTGGTGGTTATATTTTTGGTGCTTATTATGGTTTTTTTTCTGTGATTATTGGAGCTACCGTAGGGGCTTTGATTTTATTTATGATCATTAAAGTAGGAATTTTAAAAACAATAGGGAGTATTCATCAAAAGTCTGAATTAATAAATAAAATTAAATTTGGAATTAATAAAAATATATGGAGTTATTTATTTTTCATTAGGTTTTTTCCTATATTTCCTTTTTGGCTTGTAAATATTGCTCCAGCAATACTAGGTGTGAGACTTCTTCCTTATACAGTAACTACTTTTTTTGGGATCATGCCTGGTTCTTTATCAATCATATTGATTGGGTCTGGAGTTGAGGATATTGTAAATAAAAAAGTTGATTTCACTTGGAATTTTTCTGATCATAAATTTTTGTTTATTGGCTTATTAATACTAAGTCTTATTTCAACTCTGCCCATTTTTTTAAAAAAATTTAATTTACTTAAACTATAGAAATTTCTTGCTTATACTTTCAAGCTATAGTTAGTTTTTAAATAATGCACCGGTAGCTCAGCTGGATAGAGCACCTGACTTCGAATCAGGTGGTCGGGGGTTCGAATCCCTCTCGGTGCACCAATGTTCATTTTTACCTTAGGTTAATTAATGAAGGTTTTCATTGATAATGAATAAATTAAAAACTAGAATTTTAATAAATTAATCAAGGAGAAATAAATATGAGTAATATAGACTTAGCATATCTTCCTGTGGTAGGTAGGGGTTTGCAAATAAAAATTATTTGTGAAATGCACAATATTGATTTCAACTATATGCTCTCAAATCCTATGGGCGAGGATTTTGATAAAGATAGTCAGGCACCTTTTGGTACTATTCCGTGGATGAAAGATAACAATAGTGGTATAGAATTAAATGATTCAATGGCTATAGTTTTATACCTTGTATCTAAATATCCAGGACCATTAACACCTCAAAATGCAGATGAGGCAGCGATTATAAATATGTATTGGGCCTGGGCACAAGATTACTATTCTTTCGTACTATCTCCTTTTCATGACATCATTACAGGGCACAATGAACCTTTTTGGAGAAATTTACGGCTCACGGATACGCTTGCTGACGGTGGAAAGGAAACTGGGGTTTCTAATTTAACAAAGCTTCACAATTCAAGGATAGGGTTCCTTGAAAAGCATTTGTCATCAAAACAAAATGGATCTTTTTTAACTGGATCTAAGTGCTCTTATGCAGATATTTTTTTATATACTTGTGTAAGAACTGTTCAAGAGACAGCTGGCTTTGGTATTCTTAGAGAATCTTGTGGGGGTGAACCATTCAAAGATTGTCCTACTATACTTAGAATATGTAATGAAGTTGGAAAAATGGATGCTGTCATTAAAGCTTCTGGTGATATTTTTGAAAAAGCGCCAATCTAGTAGTTCACTTGATTTATGTTTAACGGGATCAGAATTTTTATATTGATCTGATTTAATAGGAGAATTCTATGGGAACTGAAATTTTTTTACCTATGTTTTATCTGGTATTATTAACAACTGTTGTTTTTCTTTTAGCAACATCTCTGAGATTAAAGGAAATATATCTTGACAAAATACTAAATAAAAAAGGATTAGATGGAGAGGAATTTAGACATCCTCCATTTGAAACAGGTAGTATTACTTTAAAAAATACCCAGAGAAACCTAGCCAACCTATTAGAATTTCCAATTTTGTTTTATGTTATTTGTATTTGCATTTTCATCACTAATAAAGTTGATGATTATTTCATAACTTTAGCTTATTGGTTTTTTTATTTAAGACTAATTCACTCAATTTATCATATCTTTTTTAATAACTTGATCATTAAAGGAGGGTATCCAGCACGATCTTTTATTTGGGTACCAGCCACGGCTATAGTCGTATGGATGTGGATCAGATTTATTACAATACTATAATTTTTATCAATTTTGAAAGTTGAGTAATTAGACAAGGGGGAAAAATGTCTCATTCAGAATTATGCTTAAAAAATGCACCCATTGAAGAAATAGCTAAGATCGCTAGTGATATTATATATCAGGAAAAAGTTGAAAAAAAAATACTGTCAATAAAAGATGTCTCTGGGAATAGTGGTGCAAAAACATTTATTTGCTCAGAGGGGGAAATTCCAAAATGTATAGTTAAAGTTAAAGGAAATGAAAGTATTATGAGTTCACACCCAAATACTTTTAAACGTGTATTAGCCGCAACAGAAAATCTTAGATCTAATGGAATTGCTCCCCCTATAGTTTTACATGGGGCAGATTTTCATATTGAGAGATCGGCAGGTATTTCAGTTATGGAAGATTTTTTTCATTTCAATCAAAAAATAGCTCCTCCAGAAAAGGTAGCTAAATTACTAGCTAAATTACATTCAATACCAATAGATTGGTATCAAAATTTAAAAAATGAATTTCTAGAACAAGATCTTAATATTTCTTCAATACTTAAGCCTATGCCACCATTTGCTCCATGCTGGTGTTTACCTTGGTCAGGCTTTGATACGCAAATGCCAGTTTTAGGTGTAGGTAATCCTAATCCAGAGACTGCAAAAAAAATATTCAAATTAGAATTAAAAACCGGAGTTTATAAAAAAATAATGCAGTGTTCAGCTTTTTTTCCAAAATCAGATGCAGCAAAAAGGGAAGTTGTTGTTCATAACGATTTTAAGCCTGATAACATATTATATGATCCCGAAACAAAAGAACTTACTGCAATAGATTATGATTTAGTTCAAGTGGGTGCTGCTGTTATGGACTTTGGTTTACCCTATATGATGTGGTTAGGATCTAGATTCACAAATTTTAATTTTAGAAAAGAATTTATTAAATCATATCTCATTGAATCTCAATTACCTTATAATGATCAAAATGTTAAAGATATGATGTTAGATTGTGAAATAAATACCATAGTTGCTTTTCCTGGACTATTAGCAAACATATATGATGCAGAAATTCCTTTATTAAGAGGGATTGAACATCCAACAGCAAAGGCAGGTTATTTGGCTAGTGGACCAGATGCTTCACCAACAGGATTAGAATTAGTGGACTTGTTAGCTGAGGCTGTTGAAAAAATAAGAAATGATGACGACTTAACGATTTCTTGTTTGGAAGAAGGCCTTGTTGTAACTTTGTTTAAAAATAACGGATTAGAATCTAGTTCATTAAACTCTTGGTTAAAAGAAATGCAAAAAAATAAAATGCTTCGTCTTTTTGGTATAGCTGAAACAGATGGAGGTGAGTTATTTGTAGCAGATCACGCAAAAAAGTGATTTATAAATCATTATTTATAGCATGATTATTGCATTATTTTAAATATTAAAACCATCATTTTTTCCAACCGATACGCAAATACTCGCCATTGTTCTTGGTTCTTCATAGGGCCATGGACGTCCTCTATGAAGTATGGATCTTTCATCCCAAATTAAAACGTCGCCAAGTGTCCAACTATGTGAATATATGAATTCATACTGAGTACAGAAATTAATTATTTCAGTAATAATTTTCTGAGATTCTAATTCGCTCATTCCTTCGATTTGATAAGAATGAGAGGCTATATATATCGATTCCTCACCAGTCGTTGGGTTTTTTAAAATAGCATCCCACTTTTTAGATGGCCACCTATTGATATAGGATTCTTTAGCTAATTGATTATTTATTTGCTTTCTTGAGTGAGAAAGATTATGCCAAATTTTCTTATCTTTTATGTTATAATAAAGATCTTTAGGTAGTTTTTTTAGTGCTACTCTAGTCGATGCCAGTTCTGTTTGTCCTCCTGAAGAAGGAATTATTTTAGCAGTAATTATGTTTGCAAGAGCTGGTATAGGCAAAAAAGTGCTATCTGTATGCCATAGCATATTAGCTTTTAAATCTAGTGTTTTTATATCATATTCGTCGTAAACAGATTTATCTTCTTTTTGATTAGTGACTAAAGATAATTCAAATTCTACATCTGAATTAGTTGCCATTGCCTCTCTATTTTCTAATTGTCCAAATAATTTTGCAAAGTTGATATGGGTATCATCAGAAATTTTTTGATTTTTAAAAAGAATAACTGAGTAATTTTCGAATAATTCACGTATTTCCTTATAAAGGAAATTATGTGATACTTGATTGAGGTCTATATCTTCAATGATTACACCAAAATTTGGATGAAGTGGTTTTTTATTAATGAGCATTTATTTATAGGCTCTCCAAATATTGATATCTAAATTAAAATATTATTAATAATTTTTTAAACACCTTATTGTAATCTTAATAAATAATCAGCTATTAATCCACGATCTAAATCACTTAATTGTGAAATATTTTCAACAACCGACGCCATTTTTCCACCTACCATATCATAGTTTGGAGTAAATCCAGATGAAAGGTATTCAACTATTTCATCTTTTGTCCATTTTAAATCTGATGGATGAATACTAGGTATCTTTCCTTTAGCACTCGGATTTATTCCACCACGCATCCATTCTGACTTTTTTAAGCTACCGACATAATTTCTTGGTGTATGGCATTCTGCACAATGACCTAATGCCTCTACTAAGTAAGTTGATCTATCAAGTTTTTGATCGAAGTAATTATCTTTCATAAAAAAAGTTTTCCAGATTCCTATATTACGTCTAAAATTAAATGGAAAAAATAAATCATGTATTTGACTTGGTGTTTCATCACTTGGTAAAGTTTTCCAAAATGTCCATAGATCATAAATATCTTCATCATGCATATGTTGATATGAATTATAAGGGTAAGCTGGGAAATAATGTTTGCCAGATGGGCTTTGACCAAATTTTATGGAATTGTAAAAGTCAGAAAAATTCCATGAACCTATTCCATGTTCTCTACTAGTTGATATATTAGGAGCAACAAATGTTCCAAAATTAGTTACAAATTTTTGTCCGCCAGATAACAAATATTTATTGTTTGAACCATCAGACATGTGGCAACTATTACAGCCAGAAGCTAAAAATACTTTTTTTCCGTTATCAATGTTTCCTTTTAGTAATGATATATCAATTTGAGTTGGTTTTTTTGGTTGGGTGATAAAAGTGTAAATAATTATTGCAATGATGACCAAAAAAAAAGAAATAGGTAAAGTTTTGTTAAAATTCAAAGCTTTCATTTATTCTCGATATCTAGTGTGGCACTCTTTGCAACCCGATGCAGTTGTCATGAGTGCAGGTTTTAAATCTTCAAATCCAGACAAATTTTCAGCAGCAGATAACGTGTTATCGGCTAGTTTATTCGATAGATCTCTAAAATTATCAAATTCTTCCCAAATGATTATTTTAGATTCTGACTTTGGATCCATAGCCATTTTTTCAAATACTAAAGGCGTAGATTTTGATAAATTAGAAATTTCAACAAGTGAATTTTTTGCTTGTTCCAAATCAAAAGGTATTTTCTTTTTTAACATTTCACCAATAATTTTTGAATTTTCTGCCATTGACTTCATTAAATTCATTCTTTTCATAACATCCTCATTTTTAACACCTGTATGAGCAAGTAATAATGTTGAGCTAAAAAAAATAACCACTAAAGAAATTTTTAGAGTTAAAGATATCATGTTTCCTCATATGATTTAAGTTCTCGGATTTATGTTATATAGGGCCTCCATCTTATGGAGAGTCAATAAAACAAAAAAATATATTAATATTGACTCTCCATAAAGTGGAGATCTCATATCTTTAATCATGGATACATTAGCAACAAAGAAATACTACTTATTAATTATGATTATAATTCTAGTATCTTTTTGTATTGGATTTTCTTATTTAATAAACAATCAAGAATCCAAAAATAATATTACATTGTTTCCCGAAAACAAAATAATATTGGCTTCTGGCAAACTAATTTATGATGATCAATGTGCATCTTGTCATGGTATTAATTTGCAAGGTCAAGAAGGGTGGCAAGATGAATTAGTAGATGGTTTAAGATTAGCTCCTCCACATAATGAAGAAGGACATACTTGGCATCACACAGATTACCATCTTTTTATGCTTACTAAATATGGTATCGAAGAATTTTTAAATATGGATTATCCAAATAATATGCCAGCTTATAAAAATTTACTTTCTAATGATCAGATTATTTCTGTTTTATCCTACATAAAAAGTAAATGGCCAAGTCATATACGCATTAAGCATGATCAACTAAATAAAGTATTCAAGGAAAATTAAAGGAATTAAGATGATTGGTAGACGCAAATTCTTAAATCTTTCAATAGCAACATTCATCATGATGTCTTCCAAAGAAACATATGCAGAAGGAAAAATAATTAAAAGATATAAATTAGTGGCTAAACCAACAGATTATTCGTTCAGTAATAATCAAAATCTGACTAACTTGTGGCTTTTAAATAATTCATGTCCTGGACCCTTAATTACTGCAGAAAAAGGAGATATTTTAGAAGTAGAATTTACAAATTTACTTGGTGAACCAACAACATTACACTGGCATGGTATTAGAAATTTAAATTCTATGGACGGGGTTCCTTATGTGTCTCAACCACTTGTTGAGACTGGAGAAACATTTGTTTACAGATTTCCTATTAATGAAACTGGAACTTATTGGTATCATGCTCATAATAAGGCATGGGAGCATGTTGCAAGAGGATTGTATGGTCCATTAATTATTACCAACAATTTAAATAATAGTTTAGGTCGAAGGGACATTTTAGTAGTAGCTGATGATTGGCTAATAAATGAAAACAACCAAGTTGATGAAGAAAGCTTTGGTAATTTAATGCATTGGTCTCACGCGGGTCGATATGGAAATCGACTTTCAATAAATGGACAATTTAGTCCAAAAATAGAAATACCTAGCTATGGGCCATTACGGTTAAGATTTATTAATACTTCTAATGCAAGAATTCTAAGTTTTAGTTTACTAAATAAAAATTCGTTAAATGTTATTTCTATTGATGGAATTTCTTGTAAGCTTTTTAAAACTCAGAAAATTGTCTTAGGACCAGCTCAAAGAGTAGATCTTCTGATAGAAGATTCTTCTCAATTGAAAAGTTTATTTGAAGTCAGTAATAAAGAGCCCTTAAAAGTAGCAGATTTTATAACAACTGACCTTGTAATTGAAGATCACTTAAATTTGATAGATCCCATTGTACATCATGAAGTCCCACCATTAACTTCTGCAAAAATAATAGAAATTCATATGCAAGGTGGAGCTATGGGTAATCTTTCTTCAGCTATTTTTGAAGGTGAAAAAAAAGAATTAAGAGAACTTGCTTTAGATAATTCCAAACTTTGGGCTTTCAATGGACACATTGGTAATTACGATTTTCAAATTGCTAAAGTTAATTTAGGTGATTTAATAATTTTAAAAGTTTGGAATGATACAAATTGGCCTCATTCGATGCATCTTCATGGGCAACATTTTTGGGTAAACTCACAAGAGTTTGGTAGTGAGAAACGATATTTTTTTAGAGATACATATTTGATGGATCGTGGAGAGAAAGCAGAATTTATCTTTAAAGCTGATAATCCAGGGGACTGGTTATTTCATTGCCATATGCTGGAGCATCATGCTTCTGGTATGGGGGGGGTGATATCAGTAGCCTAAAATTCTTATTTATTAAATTAATGAGAGTAGAATAGACTTAAAAATCTTATTATAAACTATGTCGGTGTATTTTTTTAAATTATTAATTCTCATATGGTTGTTTTTTTTACAAAATGTTTATGCGGATATTAAGATTATTGATGGTGACACAATAATAGTTAATGAAAAAAAAATTCGACTTTTTGGCATTGATGCCCCAGAAACTAATCAATATTGTTTTGACAAAAAAAAAATCGAATATAGCTGTGGTTTAAATTCTACTAAGGCATTAGTTCAATTTATAAAAAAAAATAAATATAAATCTATTAAATGCAGTCATTATGAAATTGATAAATATGGAAGATTTATAGGTGAATGTTGGATTGGTGAGATTTCAATAAATTCTTGGTTAGTTAAAAATGGATTAGCCCTAGCATATCTCCGATATAGTGATAAATTTTTTTTTGACGAAAAAAAAGCAAAAGAAAAAGGGTTAGGAGTATGGCAAGGTAATTTTATTTATCCTTGGGAATGGCGTCGTGGGAAAAGATTTAAAAGCAACAATAATTTAGACAATAGAAAATGTTATATCAAAGGTAATATATCCTCTAAAGGTCAAAAAATTTATCATATCCCTGGAAACTTAAATTATGAAATGACCAAGATTAACGAAAATAAAGGGGAAAGGTGGTTTTGTTCTGAAGAAGAAGCAAAAATGAATGGTTGGAGAAAGTCAAAAAAATAGCCCAATAGTTTTGTTTGAATATTTTTTATTATTCAAACAATAATTAAGCTCTCATCAGTTCACCTTTTGGATCATATGGAGATACAGGAATTATTTTAGCCTTCTTTTCTTTTCCTACAATATGGACATCAATTTCTTGGCCACTTTCCGCTAGGTCAGTGTTTATTAATCCCATTGCCAGGGATTTTTGTACTCTATGTCCGTAACCACCAGAGGTAATAAATCCAACTCTCTTTCCATTTTTCCATATTGGTTCAAACCCACTTGCATCTGAGTCACTAGAGTCTACTTCTAATGTAACCAACTTTTGATTTGGTCCGTTCCCCGATTTTTCAAGATATGAAGCTTTTTTACCAATGAAATCATTTTTTTGCCAGTTTATCCACCTATCAAGACCTGTCATCCCAGGAGTGTAACCTTGTGTATATTCAGCAGACCAAATTCCAAAACTTTTTTCTAAACGCATTGATAAAAGTGCATTGAAGCCATATTCATGGATACCAAATTGCTTTCCATTTTCTAAAAGCAATCTTCTCAAAGCTATATGATCGCCCATTCTACAATTGATTTCATATCCCAATTCACCAGCTACTGATAATCTTCCAATTTTAGTTTGAATTAAACCAATATCATAATTTCCACACCCCATGAAAGGAAGTTTTCCAATTTCACTATCGGTAAGATTTTTTATAAGTTCCTTTGATCTAGGACCAGATATTGAAAATCCACAATAATCTTCACCTAGGTCTCTTATAAAAACGTTGGGAGTCAAATTTTCTGAAAACCATCTCATATGCCAATTTCTAAGATAATAGGAACCCATGACCCACCAGGATCCGTCACCCCAGTTGAAGATTGTGAGATCCCCTTTTAATTTTCCAGATGGACTTAACATTGGTGCTAATGAAGCTTTCCCTTTTTTTGGAAGTTTGCACGCAAAAACTTTATCAAGCCAATCTTCTGCGTTTGTTCCTGTTACTTCAAACCGTGAAAACCCCGAAATATCTAAGAGGCCAACACCAGTTCTAACATTCAAGCATTCATTTTTAACAATTTCAAAAGCATTGGATCTTTTTAAAGATGGTGTTTCTCTAAAATCTTTAGGTGCGAAATATAGTGGAACTTCAAGATCCCAACTCACTCCCCACTGGCATCCATTTTCTGTCATTGCATCATGAGCTGGAGACATTTTCAATGGGCGACCTGCTGGTAATTGCTCATTAGGATAAGTCATTACAAATCTTCGGGAATAGAATTGGCCTGTTGTTTCTTTAATGTATTGTTTGT
>CACHDI010000012.1 GCA_902578545.1 uncultured Alphaproteobacteria bacterium | reverse complement strand
TTTATATCTAAGCATTTGCAAAATGTTCCTTTCAAGAGGGTTGTTACGCTTAAGAGTGAATATGGGTATCTTTTTTTCTTCATTTTTATTAAGAGAAAAATTTTTAATAAGAAATAAGATCTTAAAGGATATTTTAAATGATTTAGATACAATATTTAGCAATATAGATAAAATTAGAAATTCTAGTGACCTTTTAGAAATACTTTTTTTTATAAATAGAATTATAAAATTCTCATCCACATCAGATCTTTCAAATGGACAAATAGATAAAAAAATTAAACGTTTTTTAAATATTATTTGTCCTCTAATTAGAGGGTTGAGTATAGGAAATAACCTATTGGTAAGATCACATTATAGTAGTGGTTGTTCTATCTATTGTGAATTAGAAAAAGAATTATCGGATGCAGAAACCTCAGATTTTTCAACAATGAAAAATCCAAATGGTTTTATAAGGATTAAATCAGGTCATTTAACTTTTTTATTTGATGAAAAAAAGGAGTTAGAATTTGAATATGCCAATGATTTTATGTGCTCTGGGTTTTCATTTGAACTTGCATCTAATAATAATACTATAATGCAAAATAACAGTTCATTTTATTGCCATATTGGTAAAAGTGATCAGGTGCTTTTTCTAAGAAACCAAATGAATACTCTTGGTTTAAGTACTGAGAACAATAATTCTAATATTTTTGATTTAAAGAGTAAAATAATAGAAGTTTCTCATCATAGAGATTTTAAAAATGACTATATCGAAGCAGAAAAAATAATTTCTTTTGACAAAAAATTAGTATTTTATAAAAGAAAAATAACAATTTCCTTTTCAGGAAGAGAAATAATTGGTAAAGAAATTATTTCTTTAAATCAGACATCTGAAAAAAGTCACTTTTTTTATTTACCTTTTCATATTCATCCTGAGATAGAATTATGGAAGTCTGATCAATTGGGTAATTTTTTGTTAAAAAGCAAAAATAATGAAATTTGGAGATTTGAGACAGATCAAAAAAATGCAGTGCTTGAAGATTATGATTTTTTAGATCCTCTCAGTTTAGAAATTAAAAATGCATATAGGATTGTTTTTTTTAATAATTTCCATCAGAAATTAACTACTTTCAATTGGAAGCTATACCTATAATATCGATTAAATAGGACTAAACAAAATAAAAATACTAGGCAGGAATTAAAAATGAAAAATGGTATGGTCAAAATTAAAAAGGCTTTAATTTCTGTTTCAAACAAATCGGGTCTTAAAAAATTTGTTTCCGATCTGAATTCTTTAGACATAAAAGTTATTGCAAGTGGTGGTACAGCCAAATTTATTGAAGACAATGGATTTAATGTTATCGACATTGAAAAAATAACAGGATTTCCACAGTTGCTTGGGGGAAGAGTTAAAACGCTTCACCCAAAAATACACTCTTCTATTTTAGCAGATAGAGGTAACCAAAATCATATTAAAGATTTAAAAAAAATGGAAATAGATACAATTGATCTTGTTGTATGTGATTTGTATCCTTTTTCAGATGCAGTTGATAAAAAAAAGGATATTGATTATTGTGTTGAGAATATAGACATAGGAGGGATTACTTTATTACGTGCGGCAGGGAAAAATTTTAAATACGTTACTGTAATAACGAATATATCCCAATATCAAGAAGTGATTGATCATCTTAAACAGAATAAAGGTTATTCTACATATAAATTTCGTCTAAAAAAAGCAAACCAAGCATTCAAGTCTTCTAGTAATTACGATTTCAAAATTTTAAAATGGTTTAACCAATTTAACAAAAAAGAGTTTAGCGAATTTATTTTTCCCAATGAAAAATTGGAAGATATCCTTACTTATGGAGAAAACGCTCATCAAAAGGCTGCATTTTACCAGGATGAAAATAAAAAAAAGAATTGGGGCAATTTTAGAAAACTGCAAGGAAAACCTTTATCTTTCAATAATCATTTAGATTTAGATGCAAGCTTAAATTTACTAAATAATTTCATCAAATATAAAGATAATATAGCAGGAGTAATAAAACATACAAATCCATGCGGAGTTTCAAATGGAAAAAATCAATTAGAAGCTTTTAATAATGCAATAATTTGTGATCCAATATCCGCATTTGGGGGAATTGTTATATTTAATAAAAAGGTAAATGAGCAAGTTGCAAAAAAATTAGTTAATAATTTTTTTGAAATGGTGATTGCTCCTGAATTTCAAATAAAGGCACTTAAAGTTTTTTCAAAAAAGAAAAATTTGCGACTCATCTCATTAGATAAAAAATGGAGAAATAATAGAATTGATAAATATGAATTTAAATCTGTTTTACAGGGTACATTAATTCAAGAAGTTGATACAAAATTTATCTCTGTTAGAGATCTTAAAGTTGTAACAAAAATTGCTCCAACTATGAAAGAAATTCAAGATTTAATTTTTGCTTGGAATGTTGTAAAATCAGTCAAATCTAATGGGATTGTTATTGTTAAAAATATGAAAACAATTGGTATCGGATCAGGTCAGCCTAGCAGGATTGATAGTTCTAAACTAGCTATTAAAAAGGCACTTAATTTAAAAAATGTAAAAAATCTCAATAATGCAGTTATGGCATCAGATGCTTTTTTTCCATTTTCTGATGGCATTGAAGAGGCTATTGAAAATGGAGTTAAAGCGATTATTCAGCCAGGAGGTTCAATTAGAGATGATGAAGTTATAGAATTGGCTAACAAAAAAAACATTAGCATGGTTTTTACAGGTATAAGATCTTTTAAACATTAAATATTACAGATCTTCATTCAGCTTTCTAGCCTCACTTTCCAGTAAAATTGGTATACCATTTTTAATTGGATAAGCAAGGCCAGCTGCTTTAGAAATGAGTTCTAATTTAATATTATCAAAAGTTAGTTGTGTATGTGTTTTTGGGCAAACTAGGATTCGTAGTAAACTAGTATCAAAATCTTGATTTACTTTATTCACTGAAGTGGCCCAAATGTGGTTTCAGCTTTAATACTCATTTCCATCAAAGTAGTCAAAATTTTTACTCTTTCTTTTATCGTTTTTGCTTCTAGTAATGCTTGTTTCTCATCGTTTTCAAAAGGACAGAGAATGGATAAAGAATTTATTAAAAGCTCGTCATCCGCTTTTTTAAGACTTTCCCAGTCCGTTTGTAAATTAGTAAGAGTAAAGTATTTTGAAATTATTTCAAGAAACGCATCTTTGTTAAAAGATTTTGGCAAGGTTTCTAAAATGCCATCATCTCTAAAGGTATCCCACTCTACTTCTGCGTTTATATAGGGTTTGAAAGTATCAACATTTTTGACATAATTGAATCTAGATACACCAGACAAGGTGATTAAATATCTAGAGTCTTCGGTTTCCGTAAAACTGATTAGTCGTCCTGCGCAGCCCACGTTATTAAATTTAAGGTTAGAATCTTGTGTATTTTTATTTGGTCTAGGTTGAATCATTCCAATTAACCTGTGTTCTGTTGCAAGAACATCTTCTATCATTTTTAAATATCTAGGTTCAAAAATATTTAGTGGAAGACGTGACTTTGGTAGTAACAAAACACCAGACAATGGAAAAAGTGGTATATGTTCTGGAAAATCATTAGTATTTTTGGGATTGTTCATTTTAAGTCTTACTTTATGAAAAAATAATTGAAGAGAGTCTCCTTCTACCTTTCAAGGCTAGGATATTTTTGTCACCTAAGGTCTCAAATAATTGAATCAATTGATCTTTAGCTTTACCATTTTCCCAATTTTTGTCTTTTATAAAAATATTCAAAAGATTTTCAATAGAATTTTCATAATCTTCATTTGCGATTTGAAATAAAGCTAATTCATATTTTAGTTCTAAACTATTTGGATCTTTTTCAAGATCATCTTTGATATTATCTAGAGGTCTTAATTTAGAGGTTTTTTTGTTAAGTTCAATTTCACTGTTTAATTTCCGGAAAACATTGTCATTTTCTATTTCTTTTGGGACAGACTTTAATTTATTTAAAGCTTCATCTAGATTTTTCTCTGCAATATAACTTTTTATAACACCAGCATTCGCTTCTATATTATTATTGTCTAGATTTAAAACTTCATTAAAATAATCCCTAGCATCTTCAAACAAACCATCATTTAAACTTTGATTTGCTTTTTCAAGAATTTTATCGACTTCATTATCACCTTCGACGCCAGTCTTAGAAAAAACTCCTGAAATAAATTCTTTTATTTGGGCTTCAGTTTGTGCCCCCATAAAACCATCAACTGGTTTTCCTTGAAAAAAAGCATACACTGCAGGAATTGATTGTATTCGTAATTGGGATGCAATACCCTGATTTTCATCAATATTTATTTTTACTAATTTCAATTTTCCATTGAAGGAATTTACATTTTTTTCAAGATCTGGAGTTAGTTTTTTGCATGGGCCACACCAGGGAGCCCAAAAATCTACTAATACAGGAACATCATTGCTAGCTTCAATAACATCACTTATAAAATCATCATCACATGAATCTTTTATAATATTTTCTAATTTGTTCAATTTATACCTCGATTTCACGTGTAAGAAATTATTGGTCCAATATTTTATATATATTTAAAAACTCTTCTCTAGTTTTTAAAGGATCTTTTAAAACTATCTTACACTTTTTAATTATTATTTGATCTGGTTCAAGAAAATATTTATTTGCCTCTTTTAAGTCAAATCCCGCAATTTTTGTTGCCTCTATCCAAGCAGCTTTTCTGTCGGCAATTTTTATTTTTGATTTAATATTTTTTGGTATTATAGCGGGTAAACCAAAGCGAATATGAATTGCTTCTTGTAATTTTTTTTCCAGATCTATGTAACTATTGCCAATTTGTTTTTTTACAGGGGATATCATATCACCTATAACATATTCTGGGGCATCATGTAACAAAGAAATTAATTGCCATTTTTTTTTAATTTTTGGATATTCTAGAAGCAAAATATTCCATACCAATATTGAATGATTTGCTACTGAGAAAACATATTTCCCTCTTGTTTGTCCATTCCATCTAGCTTGAAAGGCTAAACCATGTGCTATATCTTCAATCTCAATGTCAAGTGGTGACGGATTAATAATATCAAGCCTTCTCCCGGAAAGCATCTTTTGCCAAGCTCTTTGCATCAGAAAAATAAATTAATAATTTTATTGTAAACTTAAAATGCTTGAAAATGATTGTCTACTGTGTTTTATCAGTTTTAAATTAAAAGATATATTAGGAGATTAAGATGAGCAGTTCTTATATAGTTAAAGACATTCAATTAGCAGATTTCGGTAAAAAGGAAATTCTAATAGCTGAGACAGAAATGCCTGGTCTTATTGCTATTGTTGATGAATTAGGCAAACAAAAACCTTTAGCAGGTTCTAGAATAGCCGGTTGTCTTCATATGACAATTCAAACTGCCGTTTTAATTGAAACATTAGTTAAATTGGGTGCACAGGTAAGATGGTCTAGTTGTAATATTTTTTCTACTCAAGATCATGCAGCTGCGGCAATTGCTAGTCAGGGAATACCAGTATTTGCAAAAAAAGGTGAAACTTTAAAAGAATACTGGGAATATGTAGATAAGATTTTTCACTTTGAAGACGATTTTGCTAACCTTATATTAGATGACGGTGGAGATGCTACTATGTATATAATTTTAGGAGCTAGAGCTGAAAATGGAGATACGGAATTTTTAAATTCTCCAAATTCTGAAGAAGAGGAGTTTTTATTTGAAACCATTAAAATGAGATTAAAAAATAGTCCGGGTTGGTTTACAAAACAAAGAGAAGCTATAGTAGGTGTGTCTGAAGAAACTACTACTGGTGTTCATAGATTATATCAAATGATGGAAAATAAAGAACTTCCTTTTCCAGCTATTAATGTTAATGACAGTGTAACAAAATCAAAGTTTGATAATAAGTACGGTTGTAGAGAGTCACTTGTTGATGGTATTAGAAGAGCTACTGATACCATGATAAGTGGAAAAACCGCTGTAGTTTGTGGATATGGTGATGTTGGAAAAGGTTCAGCAGCTTCCCTAAGAGGTGCAGGTGCTAAGGTAGTAATTACAGAAGTAGATCCGATTTGTGCACTTCAAGCTTCAATGGATGGTTTTGATGTAGTTACACTTGATCAAGTAATTTCAAAAGCTGATATTTTTATTACAGCCACTGGAAACAAAGATGTAATAAAAATTGATGACATTAGGCAGATGAAGAATATGGCTATTGTAGGAAATATTGGACATTTTGATAATGAGATTCAGGTTTCAGCTCTAAAAAATCACAAATGGGATAATATTAAAGATCAAGTTGATCTTATAGAAATGCCTGGAGGTAATAAAATAATACTTTTGTCAGAGGGACGTCTATTAAATTTAGGAAATGCCACAGGTCATCCATCATTTGTAATGTCTGCTAGTTTTACTAATCAAGTCTTAGCACAAATTGAATTATGGAAAAATAATAAAAATTATGAGAAGAAAGTTTATGTTTTGCCAAAACATCTTGATGAAAAAGTAGCATATTTACATCTCAAAAAAGTTGGTGCGAATTTAACAAAACTAGAGAAAGATCAGGCTGAATACATTGGTGTTAGTACGGAAGGACCCTTTAAGCCAGATCATTATCGATATTGATTAATATTCTTTTTTTAAAGGTCTTTCTAAAAGCTTTTTTATAGCCTCTTTTGTATCAATATCTTCTATAATTAATTTGTTTACAGTTTTAATTATAGGTAAATCTAATTGATATTTTTTAGAAATTAAAACAGCAGCATTTGCTGTTTTTTCTCCTTCTATTGTTTCTTTCTTGTCTTTTTTATTTTTTATATTATTTCCAATTTTTAATCCAAAATTATAATTTCTAGAAAGTTTAGAATTACATGTTAACGTAAGATCACCTAAACAAGAAAGACCAAAAAGAGTTTCAATTTTACACCCAAAAGTTTTACCAATTTGTCTTATTTCAGAAAATCCTCTTGTAATTATAGCACTCTTTGCACCTTCCCCTAATTCGTTTGCATCTGCAATTCCACACGCAATAGCTATTACATTTTTAAGAGCGCCACCTAATTGTGTTCCTATTAAATCATTATTTAAATAAATTCTAATACTTTGAGAAGAAAGCATATGTTGTAATTTTTTTCCTAAATTTACGTTTTTACAAGCAAGTGAAAGAGCTATAGGTTTTTCTCTCACAATATCTGAAGCAAATCCAGGTCCAGAGAGAACAGAAAATAGTTTTTTGTCTAGAAACCTTTCGGCAATTTCAGTCTGAAATAAACAATATTTCGTATCAATACCCTTGGAACAAAAAACTAATGGTTTATTTTTAAAAAAGTTAAAATTTTCTGCTAAAAAATCAAACATACTTTGTGCATTAATACAAAGTAAAATGACATCAGAATTTTCTGCAATTTTTTTTAAAGATTTAACTATTTTCAAATTAGCATTTAATTTATTAATTAAAATATCTCTATTTAAGTTATTTATTTTTTCTACAAGTTCATTTTTATTTGTTTGTGTTCTGTTCCAAAGATAAACTTTTTTAAAGTTTTTGGAAAAATTAAATGCTAAAGAAGTACCAAATTTTCCAGAACCAATGATTCCTATTTTCAAGCTTTAGCCCCTCTTTTCCCAAAACCCAATATTGGTGTGGATGTTTGATCTAAAGGCCACCTAGGTTTAACAACTAAATCAAGATTATTATGATTTTTTAAGATAAACTTTTCAAAACCTAGATATGCGATCATAGCTGCATTATCAGTACAATATTGAGCTGGCACAGTTAAATACTTAAAATTATTTTGAAATGCAACCTGTTGAAGTTCGTGTCTAATTTTTTTATTAGCCGCAACTCCACCAACTATTGCTAAATTTTTATCACCTTCAAAATTATTATTAAAAAATTTGATAGCATTTATAGTTTTATATTTGAAAATTTCCGATGTTGTTTTTTGAAATGAAGCACATATATCTTTAACATCCTCATTGTATAGGCCACCTTGACTAGCAATCAACTTTTCAGTTTCACGTTTTACAGCAGTTTTTAGCCCTGAAAAAGACATATTACAGGTATTATCCATGAGTGGTTTGGGAAAAGAGAAACGGTCTTCGTTCCCATTTTTTGATTTAAATTCAACTAATGGTCCTCCTGGATACCCAATACCAAGAAATGTAGCTATTTTATCAAAGCACTCGCCTGGAGCATCGTCTATTGTTCCTCCAATTCGAACGAAACTGTCTACATTTTTCACGATTAAAAACTGACAATGACCACCGGACACTAATAAAGTTAAATAAGGAAAATTTATTTTATGAAAAATTTTTACAGAAAAGCAGTGAGCAGCTAAGTGATTCACTCCGATTAAGGGTATTTTCAATCCTCTTGCTAAACCCTTAGCAAACATTACTCCTGATAAAAGACCACCAATCAAACCGGGTCCCGAAGTAACACTAATTAAATCAATATCTTTTATGGATAAGGAGGCTTTTTTAAGTGCCTCTTTTGTACATATATCAATTTTTTCACAATGAGCTCTTGCAGCAATCTCTGGTACTACGCCATTAAAATTGACATGCAGTTTATTTTGATTGAATACAATGGAAGATAATATTTCAACTTTTTTTTCTTTATTATTATCTACAATCTTTAAAACAGAAGCAGCAGTATCATCACAACTGCTTTCTAATCCTAAAACTCGCCATACATGTTCATTTGAATTTTTTTTCATAAGGGAGTTCTTGTATCTTCTCTTTATTCAAGATATCCATTTATATATGGATATTAAGTCAAATAAAAGAGATTTTAGAGCAAATAAGCTTAAAATAGGAACAAGGGGTTCACCTCTTGCTTTGGCTCAAGCTTTAGAAGTAAAAAAAGAAATTACAAATCATCATAATTTAGATGATAAATCCATAGAGATAATTACTATAAGTACAAAAGGGGATAGGATTCTAGACAGGCCTCTTACAGAAATTGGTGGGAAAGGTCTTTTTACTGAGGAAATTGAAGAAAAATTATATAATCATGAAATAGATATTGCTGTCCATTCGATGAAAGATATGCCAACAGAATTTCCAAATGGGTTAGGAATAAATACTTTCTTAAAAAGAGAAGATTTTAGAGATTCATTTGTTTCTTTAAAATATAACTCAATTAACGAATTACCCAATGGTGCAGTGGTGGGTTCCTCTAGTATTAGGCGTAAAGCGCAACTATTAAGTATTAGATCAGATCTTAAGGTTGTTGAATTCAGAGGGAATGTTCAAACCAGGTTAGATAAACTTAAAAATGGAATAGCTGACGCCACATTTTTAGCCTGTGCTGGATTACTCCGGTTAGGTATGGAAGATTTGGTAAATCCTATTTCTCCAAAAACAATGATGCCTGCAGTTGCTCAAGGCATCATAGGAATTGAACAAAGGCTTTCTGATAATGACATTACAGATTTGATTTCCCCACTCAATCATAATGAAACTATGTTACAAGTTCTTACCGAGCGTTCCTTTCTAAAGGTTTTAGACGGATCCTGTAGAACTCCCATTGGTTCTATATCAAAAATTGATGGCAAAAAGATTTACCTATCAGGTCAGGTATTAAGACCTGATGGATCAGAAATTATTTCAGGGAATTGGGAAGGTACAGTTGATAATCCAATAGATTTAGGAACAATGGCGGGTAATGAAATTAAGGAAAAAATAGATGATTCCTTTTTTAAAAAAGAAGATCTATCTTACTAGATCAGATGAAGACAATTTGAAATTTCAAAGGTATTTTAATTTAGTCCAAAAAAAAGTAGACGCAAGAGAATTATTTGTATCAACACCTCTACTTAATATTTCATTTATAAAATTTGAAAAACTTATTATTCCCGAAATGAATATAATATTTACTTCCAGATATGGAGTTAAAGCACTAACTGGAATTGAAAATCTAAAACTAAAACAAGTTTATTGTGTTGGAAAATCAACTGCTGATACTGCTATAAAATGTGGATATCAAAATGTTCAATTTTCAGAAGAAGGTAATGTTTCGAGCTTAATAAAGCTAATTTCTAAAGAGGTAAAAAATCCTCAAAGATTTCATTATATAAGGGGAAAAAAAGTATCATTTAATTTAAAAAAAGAGCTTTCTGATTTAGGTTTTAAAATAAAAGAAACAATAGTATATGATCAAGTTTTTAATAAATTATCTTCTGAACAAAAAAAATTAATCATGGATGGTAAAGTTTTAGGAAGTACTTTCTTTTCGGCCTCTGTTGCCAAATATTTTTGTGATAATTTAAAAAAAGTTCCTGATGGGTTCCTGTTTTTTTGTATTAGTGATAGGGTTGCAAATATTATAAACTGTTCAAATACAGAGGGTAAATTTACTGTAAAGGTTTCAAAAAAACCAACCCAACAAAGTATGATAGATTTAATTTGTAAAGAAGATATTTTGTGTTGAGTAATTTGTAAGAGAATATTTTAATGAGTAATAAAGAAGAAAATAAAAAAAATAATCCACAAAATAATAACCAAGATATTAAAAATTCTAAAGCTAATATCTTAAACACTAAAAAAGAATTCAACATATTTAGTCTCATAAATATGACCCTAAAAAAATATAAGATCTCAACTTTTATAATATTAATTTCAATTCTGAATTTAATTTTCTTAGTGTTAATCATCTTTTGGATTTATAATTCGAATTTGAAACAAGACCAATTATTGGCTAAATTGTCTAAACAAATAGAAATGATGCCAACACCTATTAGCCAAGGAAGGTTAGGTCTCATTATTAAAAAAAATAATGATGATTTAATGTTAGAGATAAATAAGGAGAATTCATCTTTAAATAATAAAATAAAGGAAATTGAAAATTTTATAAATTCTTATCCAAAGCCTATAAGTGAAGGAAAAATTGGATTAATAATCGATAAAAAAATTCAAAAAATAAATAGTGAATTTGAAAATAAAATTCAAAAAAACCTATCTTCAGAAAAAGGACCATCTTTAATTTCAAAGCAAAACCTGGAAATAATTAATGAGATTAAAATTGAATTGAAAAATCTCCAATTATCTTTAGAAAATATTTCTAAAGTTATTGGATCTGAAAAAACTGATAAATCTTTAACTCAAGAAATTATAGAATTAAAATCACAAAAAAATACAGATGAAATACAAAATAGCTCATTGTCTAATTCTGAGGATAATCAGTTTGATAATATTAATATGAAAGAAGATCTAACTATAATCATGAAGCAATTTTCTGATTTTGCCTACAATGCCATAAAAGAAGATCTAAGGGTTAATAGAGATTCAGGATTTTTAAATTCGATAATTAATAATTTTAAATTAATCTTTGTTCAGAGGTCTTTATCGCCTCAAGAGGGTGATACTGTAGATGCTATTTTATCAAGAGCAGAATATGCATTGAATAACGATAATTATGATAAAGTTTTTCAAGAATTGAATACTTTACCAAAAGAAGCATCAGAAGTTATGGATAAATGGAGAAAAATTTTTGAAGGCTACTTGGCAAATAATAGTTAGAGTTTCAAAATGATATTCACTCTTATCAGAGGATTTGTAATATTATTTATTGCAGTAGTTATAACATATTTTTTTTCGTTTATTGAAAAAATTCCTGGTTCTATTATTGTCGAAATCAAAGACAAGGAATTAAAATTCTCAATTTTTATTTTTATTTTATTACTATTAATTTTTGGTTTTCTGTTTTTTTTCTCAATAAGAGTTTTGCAACTTTTAGTTGCTATTACTGATTTTTTTATGGGTAAAGAGACTGCTTTCTTAAGATTTTTTAATAAGCTCAAATATCGCAAGAGCCAGAAGGCGCTTAATAATGCAATAATTGCATTAGCAGAAGGAGAAAATCAGACGGTTTTGTCAGAATCATCTAAAGCTCTTTTAAATCCAGATTTTGAAAAATCAGTTTCTCTAATTAAGGCTAAAGCTGAAGAAAGTTTAGGTAATCAAGATAAAGCAGACAAAATTTATAAGAAACTTCTATCATTCAAAGAAACTAGGTTAGCAGCATTAGATGGCCTTATAAGGTCAAAAGTTTCTAGTGGTGATTTAATAACAGCATTAGAGCTTGCAAAAAGGTTAATTATTTTAAAACCTAAAAGCATTCATTCATTAATTACTCTATTTAAAATTCAATGTGAATTAGAAGACTGGATTGGAGCTCGAAAAACATTAGTTTTACAACAAAATTTAGATAAAAAAACTAGAAGTATTAAGCAAAGACAAGAAGCTTTAGTTATTTATGCTGAAGCATTCAAAAGAAAGTCAGAAGGAGAAGAAGATAGTGCGTTAGAAATCATAAAAGAAGCTATTAAAAAAAGTCCAGACTTAATACCTGCAGTATGTTTAGCAAGTGAATTGGAGAAATCTAAAGGAAAAATAAAAAATGCTGAAAAATATATTAAGACATGTTGGAAAATAAAACCTCATCCGGACTTGGCTAAGTCATTTGCCAATCTCTATCCTGATGAGACATCTAAGGAAAGATTAAAACGCTTTTCCCCACTATTGAATAATTCTAATACAGCTAAAATTATAAAAACTTTGAAAGCAGAATTATTGATTGCTAATGAAGAATTTCCTTCTGCAAAAAGAACAATCGAAACTTTAATTAATGATCAACCAAATAGCAGTGATTTTATGTTGATGGCTGCGGTTGAGAAAGGTATGGGATCTTCAAATGAAATTATTCAAGGTTGGATTGAAAAAGCTTATAATATGCCAAGTCCACCTGTTTGGTTTTGTGAAAAATGCTATTTTGTTGAATATTGGTCTCCTATTTGTAAAAAATGTAAAAGTTTTGATTCCATGCATTGGGGAAGTCCTGAAATCAATAATATTTTTTATAATAGTAAAGTTTTACTTCCCTTTGTTTTAGATAAAAAAATCTTCAATTTTGAAGGGAATAAAAACGAAGAAATTAAACATGAAATTTATAAAGGAGTGGATGAGAGCGAAAAATCTATTTAAGGTTATTCGAATATTTCTGGTCCTGTTGCAATGTGAATGCCACCATCAATTGGTAAAATTGCCCCAGTGATATAACTACCACCCAAACCACAAAGATAAAGTATAGAGCTCTGAATATCTTTAGTTTTACCAATTCGGCCAATTGGAACATTTTGTGCTATTTTTTTTTCTTTATCTTCTGTTCCTACGGCAAATTCAGTCATTTTGGATAAAAAGGGCCCAGGGGCTAAAGCATTAACGGTTATCATTTTTTTAGCTAATTCTTTAGCTAGTATTCTTGTAATTTGATGTACAGCAGCCTTCGATGCTGAATAAGAATAAGGTCCGTCACCTAATGGTGCGGTACCCATTACAGACCCAATGTTTATGATTCTTGAAGGATAATCTAATGACGCCTTTTTTGACAAGTATGGAAGTAAACACTGTGTTAAATGAAATAAACCAGCAACATTAAGCTTCATTACCCTATCCCAGGCATGATAAGGGAAATTACCTAATGGTGCTCCCCAAGAAACGCCTGAATTATTAATTAGTATATCTAAATATTTTTCATTATTAATAAATTCATCAACAAGTTCGTTTATTCCATTTTCTGATGAGATGTCACTACTAAAAAAATTAACGTTGTATTTTGGTTTTGTTAAATTTATTTCCTCTGCAGTTTTTTTGATAACATCTAATTTTCTACTTGTGATATAAACTTTTGATCCACTTTTAGCTAACACCTCTGCAATAATTTTTCCAATTCCTGTCCCACCACCAGTTACTAGTGCAACTCTATCTTCAACACTAAATAGATTTTTATAAATATTAACTTCTTGCATTCATTTTTCCTAAAAGTTTAATAAAAATATTATATAAAGAGTAGATGGTACAGTAAACGTGGAAATAACTGTTGATAAAACAATTGCGTTGGCACTTTGCTTTTGAAAGTGACCATAAAATTGGGCTAGGACAAATACATTGGCAGCAATTGGAAGACATGAACATAATACTGCTGTTTGAACCCATACACTTTTTCCAGAAGGGAAAAATAAAAAAATTGATATTAGTAAAAAAGGGTGAACAATTAATTTTCCTAAAGATATAAAAAATAATTCAATATTTTCACTTTTTTGGAATTTAAACTTTATGGATGCTCCAAGTGCTATTAATGCTACTGGTGCAGCTGAAGATGCTATCATTTCAACAAACTTATTAACTGTAAATGTAGGTTTTACGTTAAGTTGTGAAAAAACCATTCCTAAACAAACAGCAATTAAAAGAGGTTGAGATACTATTCTAGTAATTAAGTTTTTAACGATTTCGATATATGTTTTTTTTCTCTCAGAAAAAGAAATAAAGAAAGAAGTAATTGATAATAAAACTATGGTGTCTGCAAGTAAAATTAACCCCAATGGTAATGAAGCTTCAACCCCAAATGCAATAATACACATAGGAATTCCTATATATCCATAATTAGGATAAGCTGCATTGAGACCCATGATAGTACTTTTAGGAAGATCCTTTTTTAACAACAAACCAAATAATAAAAAAAGCAAAATTATTAATACAGTAGCAAATTCGTATTTAACAATAAATTTGAAATCAAAGCTGCCATCAAAAGAAGTTTTTGCAATATTTGAAAATAGCATTACTGGCATCAGAACATAAAAAGCAAACCTAGAAAGAAAAGTAGTTTTTTCTTCGTTTAAAAAATTAATTTTTTTTAAAAATGTTCCTAGGAATATTAAACCAAAAAATGGAGCGGTAATTTCTATAACTTCCTGCATTTTGAATTATTTTTAATCCTTACTTAAGTTAAAAAAGGAACTTTCATTTTTCAGTGGAAATCTATAAATAAAAAAGTTATTGATTGCATATCAATTATTAATAAATAATTCTACAATTTGTTAAATAAAAATAAGATCATGAATTATTCCATAATAAAAAAAATTATATTAAGTTTTTTTGTTGGACTACTCTGTTTAATGTCATCTCTTTCTAGTACATTAGCTGAAAATTCAAACAAGTCGTTAACAGAAATATTTAAACCTTATTGGCCATACGAGGCTTTTTGGGCTATTCCTTTAATTGATCAAATAAAACCAAGACTTGCTTTAAAAACTGCATCAGATGGAAGAATTATAGGAAGAAGCAGATGCGTTGAAGTAGATAACCTAGATCAAAGGCGCCAGTTTAACAAACTGGCAAAAATGAAAAACGAGCAACTTCATAGAGTAGCTTGTAAGGCAATGAAGTTAGCCATTAGAAAAATTGATTATTTACCAATTTTTGAAAAACTTGATTCTGACGAAGAAATTTTACTAAAATTTAATTTTTCAAAAGGCATAGTAAGTTCTTCTAAGAGCATATATGTGCCCGTTCAACCTCCACAAGAAGAAATTAAAGAAGATTCAGAGTAATTATTTTATGATTATTTAAATTTATTTAACTAATATTTATATAATTGCCCCACGCACTTTGGCTGATACCCATTCGGAAACAAATACTGTAGCCAAAATTACAAGCAAAATAGTAGAAACTTGTGTCCATGCTAGTGTGTTAATAGATCCATTTAATTGTAAACCTATTCCACCCGCACCTACCAGACCTAATATTGTTGATTCTCTTATGTTTATATCCCAACGGTAGATCCCTACGCCTGCAATAGTTGGTAATACTTGAGGAATTATTCCATATATCATTTGCTGTAAATTGCTTGCACCTGTTGCTTTAACTGCCTCGACTTGATTAGCATCTATTTCTTCAATTGACTCATAAATTAACTTTGCACAAAAACCAATTGATCTTAACCCTATAGCAACAGTTCCGGCAAGGACACCAGGCCCTAGTATAAATACTAACATAAGCGCCCAGATGAGTGAGTTTACCGATCTTGAAGCAACAATTATAAATAAAGCTACTATTCTTACGGTACTATGAGGAGTTGTATTTCTAGCTGCACAAAATGCAACTGGTACTGCTATGATCATAGCTATTACGGTACCTAAAGTAGCTATATTTATAGTGTCCCAAACAGGTTTAATCAATTCAAGTGAATAAGACCATTTGGGAGGTACCATCCTAGAGCCAATATCTGCGGCTTGCCTTGGTGCATCTTGTACAAAGAACCATACTGTTTTGTCTGAAATTATTTTCCAGGCAAATAAAACAATAGAAATACCAATTAACCAATAAAACCAATTAATCCATTGTTCTCGTGTAGTTCTTTTTTTCCAAATTAATTCATCTTGTTTTTTTTGGACTACCATTATTGCACCCACTTTCGAAGATGGCTGGATGCATATTCTAGAACCATAACAATTCCTATAATTACTAATAAAATAGCTGCAGCAGTATCAAATTCATAACGTGAAAATGCTGTATTTAATGTAGCCCCTATACCTCCTCCTCCAACTATACCTACTACTGCTGACTCTCTAAAATTTATATCTAATCTGTATACTGACAAACCTATCATCCTAGGCATTACTTGAGGTTGAATAGCATAATTAATCCATTGAAACCAATTTGCTCCTGTTGCTTTGACGGCTTCAGCTTGCGCAGGACTGCTATTTTCAATATCTTCTGCAAGTAATTTTGCAAAAAAACCAATTGTTCCAAGACTTAAAGCAATAAATCCTGCAAAAGGACCAAATCCAAAAAGTTTAACTGCAAAAATAGCTAATATGATTTCAGGAAATGTTCTTGAAGCTGCAATAATAAATCTACAGGTCATGTAAACCCATAATGGGGCTAGGTTTCTTGCTGCTCCAAGCCCTATTGGTATTGATAGAGCTATACCGGCTACTGTAGAAATGATAGCCATCCATATGCTTTCAAGAATTCCTTCCCATACCACGCCACGATTATCTGAAAAGTTAGGTGGAAAAAATGATTCTATAAATCGTTGTCCTCTGGGAATACCCTCTAAAACTCTTTGGATATTAATATCCATACTTGATAAAGCAGCAATCAAATAAAGGATAGAACCAATAATTATCGACCATCTTAACCAACTTCTCTTTATAAAAGGGGGTTTTTTCCAGTTGTTTGGGTATAATGTTTTACTTACATTATTCATTAAGTATTAAACTTCCTCATCTTCATCATCTACTTTTTCAATAGTTGCAGACCAATCCTCTTCTCCATAAATTTTAGTTAAAACTTCTGGAGTTAGGCCTTCAGGGCTACCATCATAAACTATATTTCCTAAAGCGAGACCTACTATTCTTTGTGAAAACATTTGAGCTAATAAAACATCATGTATATTAATGATTGCCGTAAGACCTCTTTCTTGACAAAGCTCATTGATTAGTCTCATGATTTGTCTTGAGGTTTTAGGATCTAAACTTGCAGTTGGTTCATCTACTAGTAGAAGATCTGGGTCCTGAATTAAAGCTCTACAAATCCCTACTCGTTGTCTTTGTCCCCCAGACAATTCATCAGCTCTTTTGTCAGCCATTTCTAAAAGACCAACCCTATCTAAAAGTCTGAACGCTTCATTTACATCTTTTTTAGGAAATCTTCTTAAGAAACTTTTCCAAAATCCAACATACCCCAAACGTCCTGATAAAACGTTTTCCATTACAGTAAGTCTTTCGACTAAGGCATATTCCTGAAAAATCATGCCCATTTTTCTACGTGATTTTCTTAATGCTCTTGATGATAATTTAGTTAAATTTACTTCATTTAGAATGGCTGAACCATTTGTAGGCTCAACTAATCTATTAATACATCTTATTAAGGTAGATTTTCCAGCTCCTGATGGCCCAATAAGTGCAAGCACTTGCCCATTAGGAATACTTAAATCAATACCTTGCAAGGCAAGATCACCAGTATTATACCTTTTCGTCAAATTTTCTAATTTTAACATCAATTACTCATTTTTAAAAAGCCAGGCTCATTAAAAAGCCTGGCTTAATTTAATAGAAATAGAAATGCTACTTACAGTCGTAGCTAACTCCATTTGCTTTATCAATTTGCCTAATTACAGCCCAGTCATTCATATGGCGAATACCTATAAAACGATCTGCTTTTGCAAATTCTTTTTTATAAAGTGGGTCGTCGTCAAAATCCCATGTAAAAAAAGCTGATTTGATTTTTGCAACTAACTCCGGATGTAAATTATGAGCATGTCCGTATCCTGTAGTGGGAAAAGTAGGCGAACGATATACAGCCCTAAGTTTTCCTTCTTCAATAACACCTCTTCTTATCATTCTCTGAAGAACAGAATTAGCAACAGATGCAATTTCGTAATCTCCATTATAAACTCCTAGAATGGAATTATCATGTTTGCCTGAAAATGTAGGTGTAAAATCTCTATCGGCAATTAAATCAAATTCGCCTTTCAATATTGCTGATGGTGCTTTGAACCCAGAATTTGATGTTGGGGAAGTAAATGCAAGAGTCCTGCCTTTAATCTCACTTGGAGACTGAATGGGACTATCAGCTTTAACTATTATCTCCATTTCATAACCATAAGAACCATCATCTTTTGCGTGCATTGCAAATGGTACAAAACCAGCACAGCTAACAGCTATGGGATTGGACCCAGTATTGAAACCGGCTACATGTAAACGACCTGATCTCATGGCCTCTAATTGAGCAGCATTTGATTCAACAGGAAAAAATACAACTTTTCTATCAGTATGTTTCTCAAGATGCTTTACAAAATTTTGCCAAATATTCGCATAAACAGCTGGATCTTCAACAGGTGTATAGGTGAAGATAATTGTTTTTGGATCTACCCAATCTTTAGAATCTAAAGGCAAATCAGCTACTTGATCAAAATTTCTGTCGCAGTAAGCAGTATCCAATGTACCCCTATTACAATCTTCGGCAAAAGAGGCAATAGAACTGAAACATAAACTAGAGATAAATAAGGATATAGCTAATCCTATCTTATAATAAAATTTCATAAAAATCTCCCTCCAAACTTAATTATATATCTAACTCTGTAAATGAATGTTAGAAGAATTTACGAATAAAGCAATAGCATACATATGAAAAATTATGACAATAATTTACAAATAATTTTTGTTACAACCTTTTATTTCTACCTAGAGAATGAATCCGGTCTTTATGACTAAAATTGAAATAAATAAAAGGAAAAAAGTTTCTAGAACTATTAATGTAAAGTATTTGTAGCTGATGTTTGCGAATAGTGAAAAATTTGTTTTTACACCAATTGCTGATATTGCTAACAGTATACATAAATTAGAAAAATGATTGATTAAAATGATGATTTTATCTGGAATACTAAATAAGTTATTTATTATACAAAAAATAAAAAACAAAATTAAAAACCAGGGAATTGAAAAAAACTTTTCATTTTCTTTTCTTGATAAAAGCAACAAAAATAAAATTAAAAAAGGTAGAATGCTTACTCTTATCATTTTAACAAAAGTAGCTATAATTCCAGTTTGTTCACTAACCGAGTATCCTGCTCCAATAACCTGAGCAACATCATGTATAGTTGAACCAATCAGGAAACCTTTTTGATTCTCGTTGGCTCCTATAAAATCAAAAATGATTGGATAAGTAATCATGGCTATTGTGGATAATAATGTTACTGAGATAATTACTAAGGATAAGTCTTTGGTTCCAATTTTATTTTTTGGGAGAATAGAAAATATTGCAATTGCGGCAGATGCACCGCAAATAGCAACTGATCCTGCGCTTAAAAGGCCAAAGTCTTTGTTTTTAAGAAGAACAAGTGAAAAAAAATAACCAAATAAAATAGTTATAAAAATAAGAATGAAGATTAAAAATAAAGACGCTCCACCAAGTTGTGTAATGTTTTCAAGGCTCAATCTAAAACCTAAAAAACTAACACCTAATTTTAAAACTGGATCAGAAGCTAACCAGATACCTTTTTCAAAGGATTTTTTATTTGATAGATAACTTACTGACATTCCAATGAGAATGGCAAATAAAAGTTTAGGTGTGGAGTAATAAGTAGATAAAAATAATGAAATAGCAGAAATTAATATAACAATAATCAATCCATTTAAATATGGTTTAGGGTTTATTTTTAAAAAAAGATTGATCAAACTACTATTTATTTTACTTAGTTGTTATAGATACATCTAACAAAAGTATTACAAAAAAATAATATATTAAAGAAATGTCAATATTAAAAGAATCTCCTCCCATTTTTTATTCCTTTAGGAGATGTCCTTATGCAATGAGGGCTCGTTTAAGTTTAGTTATTTCAAAAACCAGAGTTGAAATAAGGGAAGTCTACTTGAAAGAGAAACCCAAAGAATTTTTGGCTTCATCTGTATCAGCTACGGTACCTTGCATGGTTTATAAGGAGAAAATTATAGATGAAAGCTTGGATATAATGCTGTGGGTTCTAAAGAAAAACGATCCACAAAACTGGTTAAAAATGCCAAAAATAGGTTTTGATCTTATAAAAGAAAATGATGGACCTTTTAAACATTACTTAGATAAGACAAAATACCATTCTAGATATCCAGAAATTAACCCTGAAGAAAGTAGAAAAAAAGCATCAATTTTTTTGATTAAATTAGAAAATATGATGGATAATAATTATTTATTTGGTAATGATCCGTCTTTAGCTGATATGGCTATTTTACCTTTTGTTAGACAATTTGCAAACACTGATTTTGAGTGGTTTGAAAAACAAAATTGGCCAAATGTAAAAAAGTGGTTGAACATATTTATTAGTTCTGAGATTTTTAATCGCATTCAAATTAAATATGATAAGTGGAGTAATTTATCAAAACCACAATTTTTTCCAAATTAATTAGTTTGTTGAAATTATATTTTATTTTTTAAGCTTGAATCATAACCAAACTCTTATGGGATATTTAATAATAAAATTCTTATGAAACTTTAAATTATTCTTAATAATTATTATTTAATGTCTGTAATTTTGATGGAGGTTTAAAAATGGAAGATTTAAAAAAATTTTTTATAGACGGAAAATGGATCATACCAAATTCTACAAACATATTTCCTGTGATTGACCCATCTAATGAAAAGATTTTTGCAGAAATAATTTTGGGCAACGAAAAAGATGTAGAAGCTGCTGTTTATGCTGCAAAAAAAGCTTTCAATATATTTTCCAGTTTTTCAAAGGGTGATAGATTAAAGCTATTAGAAAATCTACTTTCGGTTATGGAAAAAAGATTTGAAGATTTAGCCAAATCAATGACGAAAGAAATGGGAGCACCAATTAAATTTTCAAGAAATTCTCAGGCTGACAGTGGTATAGGTCATTTAAAAGGTTTTATTGAATCATTAAAGAAGCAATCAGAGAGAGAGGTCATCTCTAATGGAGATATATTGGTTCGTGAACCAATTGGGGTTTGTGCATTAATTACACCTTGGAACTGGCCCATAAATCAAATTACACTTAAAGTAATACCCGCATTAGCTGTTGGTTGTACATGTATATTAAAACCTTCTGAACATACTCCATTATCTGCTAAAATATTTTCTGAAATTATAGAAGAGGCAGGTTACCCACCTGGTGTTTTTAATTTAATAAATGGTGATGGTCCAACAGTAGGTACATTACTTTCTAAACATAAAGATGTAGATATGGTCTCATTTACAGGTTCAACTCGAGCAGGGGTCTTAGTTTCAAAGAACGCTGCAGATTCAGTAAAAAGAGTTACTTTAGAATTAGGAGGTAAATCTCCAAACCTTGTTTTTTCAGATTGTAATTTAGAAGAAAGAGTTAATGAATCCGTTTTAGAATGTTTTTCTAATTCAGGTCAGTCATGTGATGCTCCTACTAGATTAATTGTAGAAAGAAAATGTTATAATGAAGTTTTAAAAATCGCAGAAAATGCTGCAAAAAATCAAAAAGTTGATGATCCACACAAAGATGGAGATCATATAGGACCGTTATTTGATCAAATACAATTTGATCGTGTACAAAATATGATTCAATTAGGAATCAATGAGGGTGCAAAACTGCTAATTGGGGGATTAGGTAAACCAGATGGTTTTGATAAAGGTTGGTATGTAAAGCCAACCATTTTTTATGATGTTCATAATAAAATGCAGATTGCTAGAGAAGAAATATTTGGGCCAGTTTTGGTAATAATTCCTTTTGAGGACGAAAAAGAGGCTATAGAAATTGCAAATGATACACCTTATGGTCTAGCTTCATATTTGCAGACTGGAGATACTGAAAGAGCAGAAAGAGTTGCATCCAAATTAAGAGCTGGATCTGTACATATTAATGGAGGATCCCTTAATTATGGTTCTCCATTTGGTGGATACAAACAGTCAGGAAATGGAAGAGAGGGTGGTGATTTAGGATTGGAGGATTTTCAAGAATTCAAAACATTACATTTTTGATAAATTATTTAATTCTAAAAATTAGAAAAGGAACAAAAAAAGTTAAAAAAATAATTCTTATCACATGGTGTATTGCTACATAAGTTGGATCTGCATTAACTATACTTCCCATTGCAATCATTGTTTCTAATCCGCCAGGAGCAAAGGCTATTATTGCATCGACTAATTCAATATTTGTAAATTTTGATGTAAGGAATGCAAAAAATAAAGAAAATAATGCCCCCACTAAAGTTAGTGAAAATCCACTGATAAATGAAGTTTTTAATAATTTTAAATCTACAGAAACAAACCTGGCGCCTATTACAACTCCAAGAGTAATAAAAGCAAAAATAGAAAAAATAGGATTCATTAACCCTTCTGTAATACCACTGCCATGACTAAAAGTTGTACAGATCATACCACCCATTAGAAATGGAGCGGGAACTTTAGTATTCATTATTGCTAGTCCAATTAACAATGAAAAAATAATAATTAAGATTAATTGTATGAAAGATATAGTATTTTCATTTAATTCAAAATTATTAGAGATTTCAGTATCAGAAGTTATAACAACTAATATGGGTGTAAGCAAGGTTAGGCTAAGAACTCTGATGGACTGAATTATTGCAATTTTGGGAGTATCTGTTTTGATATCATTGCTAATGCTTAATACAAAACTTAAATGACCAGGAGAAGATGCTAATATGGAAGTTTTTTTGTCCAATGAATAATAGGACAAAAAAAGCATTCCAAATAAAGTGATTAGAATGATTGTAGAAACCATCATTAATAAACTTATTGGCCAAGTGGAAATTTGAGCTAATGAATTTGGTGTAATATTTGAACCGATCGTTATACCAATAATTGTAAACCCAAAATTTCTAAGGAAAATTGGAATTGAGAACTTTAATCCTAGGATCGCACTAACGGAGCAAATTATGGTAGGACCTAGAAGAAATGGCGCTGGTAATTTCATATGCCATGCCAAAAAAGCTCCCAAAGATCCTAGTATAATAGATACAATTAATTCAATTGTGGACTTTTTATTTCTTGATGAAAGCATTATTTTATTTTTAATTCCTCTAAAATAATACCAAAGGATGCACCATGAAGGTCCCTATCTTTTGAAGATCCTTGGATATTAGGTCTTGGAATAGTTATTTTGACTATAAATAAGTCTTTTATTGGGAAAATTTCTATTTGTTTTTTTGGTATTTTATATAGTCTCGAAATTTCAATTTTTGTTATTTTTTGAATTATTGTTTCAAATGTCTTTCTATTTGAACAAAAAATATCGATTGTTAATAAAAATGGCCCTGCATTTTTACTTCTAATTTTTTTTACTAACTCTTTTAATCTCATATTGAATATTTTTCTAATTTAAAAATATCCATAGGATTTTTTACACTTATAACATGATTTAAACAAAATGCGTATTTTTTGCCAATATTGAATGAAGGTGGAGACAATGGAAAAGAAAAGGTTGGTAACTCAGTTTTTTTAAATAGTGAATGGTGCAATAATAAAGGATTGAGAATTTTACTTATTTCTTCACATTCGTATTGTTTTTTTGCTGTTACTACAACTAAGACCCCTATTTCATTTGGTTCCACGGTTTTTCTTTCCAACGAACCTAAAGTTGCATTTTTCCCAACAAATCTAAATTGTATTTTGTAATTTTTCTTCTTTAATGATAAGGAACTCTCAACAATCTTTTTTACTTTATTTTCGACCTGTTTTGACCATTTTTTAATACTCGTGACGTAAGTTTCATCTCTTATCAAAACTATTGAAATGGATTGGTATCCTTCAACATATGTCCCTTCTAGTTTGATCTTATAATTATTGTCCTTAACCCAATTAGCTCCTGTAACATATACTGAACCATCCTTTTGTTTTTCATAAATTGCGTTTTTAACATCTAGATGTCCTCCAGGTTCAATCAAAGTGAAAGGGTTTGAATTTTCATAAACCATATGAGCGGATACTGTATAAGGTGTTACCTTGGTGTTGTTGCTAACTGGTTTGATAAAGAAACCATTTTTTTGAAAGGAAATAAGGATAACACCTGATCTAGGATTTGTGGTACAAAAAGCTCCACATTCCCCTATTTTACCAGCATGCCAGGCGATTGCTTCGTCAACACCTTTCATAATAGGGAGGCTTGCAATTAAGGATGCATCGGTAGATCTTCCACAAATTATGATATCTGCCTTGGTATTTATTGCTTCTGTAATTTGTTCAACACCAGCAAGGCCAACAATATTTGTACAATTTATAATTTTTTTTGAGGAAATTTTAGGTGCATTATTTAAAGGGGAAAGGTTTTTATTTAAAAAAGCTTTATTAATATTTTTTTTTGATTGAGAGCATTTTAATAAGGTGATTTTTATATTTTGATTTAACTCTTTAGCTAATTCTTTTGTAATTTCTAAAAACCAATCAACTGTTTTATCCGTTCCACAAGTTCCAGCGCTTCCAATTAATAAGGGAATTTTTAATTTTTCTCTAGCTACCATTAATGTCTTCCATTCAGATTTAGTAGAAGATCTTGAATATTTAGATTTTCCTTTTCCAAGGTAAGCAGGACCAGAGTCAGTTGATCCACCATCTACTACTATTATATCTGGTTTTTCTTTTAAGCCCCTGTCTAATGCTTTCTTACAATAAGTAATTCCTAAAGCACCAGTAGGAACTAGAACCTTTATATTCATTGAACTATCCAATTGGTGTTGGTTTTTTTAGATAAGATCTTAAAAAAATTGGTGCAATAAAACCTATAAAGGCTGCAATCCACAACCCTACCGAAATATAAGAATTAAATAGATAGGTCCAGTCACCATTGGACAAAACCATTGCTCTCCTTAAACTTACTTCCATGTGTCCTCCAAGCAAAATTCCAAGTATAACAGGAACTGCAGGTATTTTTAATTTTCGTAAAGTAAAACCTAAAACACCAAATCCTATCATTAGTAAAAGATCAAAATAGCTTCCAGATAAGGAATAGATTCCAACAAAAGAAACCATAGCTACTCCAGGTAGTAAAAATGATGCTGGTACTTGAAGAATTTTTGTAAATACTTTTACCAAAGGAACATTTAAAATTAATAAAACAAAGTTAGCTATTAATAGCGTTGCTATTAACCCCCAAACCACCTCTGGTCTTTCATTAAAAAGGAGTGGTCCTGGTGTTATGTTTAATGTCATCAATAAAGCAAGTAAAACAGCAGTTGTTCCAGAACCAGGTACTCCTAAAGTTAACATTGGAACAAGTGCACCTCCAGCAGCGGCATTATTTCCAGCTTCTGGAGCAGCTACGCCTCTGATATCGCCTGTTCCAAAAGTCTTTTTTTCTTTAGCTAAAGATTTTTCACTCATATAAGCAAGAAAACTACCTAAAGAAGCTCCTGCTCCAGGAAGAACTCCTGCTATAAAGCCAACAGTAGTTGCTCTTAGCATTGTCCATTTGGTCGCCAATATATCTTTTATAGGAATGGAAATTTTTCCTAGTTTTACTCCAATAGCGGAGTCTTTTCCTCTACTTTCGATAAAAACAAATATTTCAGTAACTGCAAAAAGACCAACAATTGCTACTAAAAAATCCACACCATCATATAAATGAAGGTTTCCTCCAGTGAATCTTGTCATCCCAGTTGAATTATCTACACCTATCATTGAAATACCTAATCCTAAACATACAGCAATTGCTGATTTCGCTTGATTTTCAGCGCCTATTCCACCAAGTGTACAAAATGCTAGAAGATATAATGCAAAGTATTCAGCTGGGCCAAAATAAAATGCTACTCTTGCTAAGATTGGTGCTAGAAGCATTAGTCCTATTGTAGCAAGAAAAGCTCCAACAAAAGACGATACGCCCGAAAGTACAAGGGCATCACCAGCTCTTCCTTTTTTTGCCATTGGATATCCATCAAGAGTAGTCATCATTGCAGGTTCATCACCAGGTATATTTAAGAGAATCGACGATATTCTTCCTCCATACATGGCGCCATAATACACACTAGTCATGAGAACGAGAGCTTGTGTTGCATCTAACTCTAAGGTAAATGCAAGAGGTATGAGAATTGCTACGCCATTGGAAGGTCCAAGTCCTGGTAAAGCCCCAATAATTGTTCCAAGAATGCATCCTATAATAGCTAAGCTAAGAGTAGTTAATGTAAGTGCAATGCCAAAACCAAGGGCCAAATTTTGAAAAAGTTCCATTTGCAATTAACCTAAAAGAAATTTTGGGAAAGGAAAAAGACTAAGTCCTAATCCAAATTTAAATATTGTAAATAACGATAAAGATAAGATTAAACCAGTTGCTGATGATTTAAAAATACTGGGTTGTATTAAGTAGGATAAAGCAGCAGATGCCAATGCTGTAGGTAAAAGGAAACCAAATGTTTTTAAAGAAAAAGCATATAAGATTAAAACAATTAAAGCTGTAAATAATTTTATTAAAGTTTTAACATTTGGCCACAATGGGTCTTTATCTGGTTTTATTATCATTGTTATTGAACAAATCAAAGCAGCACCAGAAACTATAAAAGGAAAGTTTTTTGGTCCTAAAGGGTCAGCAAAAAAAGGTGATTCCAACTGGGTAGCACTGACAAAAAATGTCAGTGCTAATATAGTTAAAATAGAGCCGAATATTCGGTCTGACACTATTTCATTACACCAAGTTCTTTGGATAAAGCTTGGACTTCAGCCATAACTCCAACAACATAATCTTGGAAGTTTGGACCAACTTTATTAAATGGTGCTAATCCGTTGGCTTCCATGGCCTTTTTCCACTCTGCGGAATCACCAACTTTTCTAAGGGCCTCAGTCCATTTTTTATATGAAGCTTCAGATGCACCTTTTGGAGTATACAAACCTCTCCAATTAACAGCAACTACATCAATTCCCTGTTCTTTGGCAGTAGGAATATCTTCAAAACCAGGAATTCTTTCGTCTGTAAATGAAGCAAGTACTCTTACATCACCAGATTTGATAAATCCAACAACCCCGGAAATATCACCAGTCATAGCAGCGGTAAAACCACCTACTGTTTGAGTAATAGCGTCAGCATCTCCATCAACACCGATATATTTTACCTTAGCAATATCGGTAAACCCTTTTTTTCCTAAAGCCATTAATACTTTTAAGTGATCAAAACCACCTGCAGCAGATCCCCCAGCAAAAGCATGATTTGCAGGATCTGCAATAACAGCATCAAGTAAGTCATTTAAATTTTTATAAGGTGAGTCTGCAGCCACTACTATAACTCCCGGGTCTGCACCAATAGCACCAAGAAAACGTACTTGATCATAGGTCATTCCAGAATAGGCATTCTGTGCTAACCTTGTGGCTGTTGCAGAAGAAGCAGCTACTATTAAGTTGTCATCTGTATTTCTTTCATTTACTACATGACCATAGGCTAAGCCTCCGCCTCCACCTGCCATATTAGTTACCTGAATAGGTGAATCATAAGCACCAATATCATACATAATTTTTGTAATAGTTCTGCAAGTAAAGTCCCAACCACCACCAGGATTAGCTGGTGCTATACATTCAGCTGAAAACAAACTTGTAGCTGCAAAGAATGAAACTGACAATCCAGCAGCAAAAGATTTAATTTTTTTGATCATATTTTCCTCCTAAATATGATTAGTTTAATTTATTGAGAAACAAGCAATCTCAGCTGAGAGGATAGGCATCCTGAAAAAAAATTACAAGTATTCAATTAATGAAAAATCTCTTAATATTACGATTTTAAATACCTTCTGAATTCTTCCCACGATAATTTTGGTACTCTTGTTAAATTATCAAAATCAACATAGACGAGACCAAATCTTTTACTATATCCAAATGCCCATTCAAAATTATCTAATAATGACCAAGCGAAATATCCTTTTAAAGGAATTCCATTTTCTAAAAGCTTAAAGCACTCAATTAGGTGATCATTATAGAATTTTATTCTTTTAGAATCATTAATTTTTCCATCTACAATAACATCATTGTTGGCCATACCATTTTCTGTGACATAAATTGGAATTTTTTTTGAATATTCTTTATGTAACCTTTCAATAAGAGTTCTAAGCCCTTTAGGAAAAATTTCCCAACCCATATCGGTAATGTCTAAATCACCATTAACGGATTTGTAACCCAAAAAAGATTCACTTGGATCGATTTTGATCAATGATCTTGTATAATAGTTTATTCCCACCCAATCTAATGGTTGCGATATTTGTGCTAGATCTTTTTCATAATTGATTGGCATATATTGAGAAAAGAGATCAAGTGTTTGAGATGGGTAAACACCATTAAATATAGCTTCATCAAACCAGAGATTATGAATTTCGTCTGCTAAATTTGTGACTTTTAAAGTTTCAGGTATGTCGTTAAATGGTTGCACATATTGTTTATTTAATACAATTCCAGCGTTATTATAATTATGACTCCTTATTACTTGCATAGCTTCAGCATGAGCAACCAATATCATGTGCATTGTTTTGACGCCTGATTCTATACTTCTTTCTCCAGGAGCATGTTCCCCAAGGTAATGACTAAGCCAAGAAACACACCAGGGTTCGTTTATTGTTGCAATGGAGTCTAACCTGTCTGAAAAACTTCTCATTATGATATCTGTAAAATCGGCAAACCACTTAGTTGTATCGCGATTTTTCCATCCACCTTTTGACATAAAAATTTCAGGCAAATCCCAATGATAAAGTGTTGAATATGTTTTTAAATTATTTTCTAGAAGCTCATCAATTAATTTATCATAAAACGAAATCCCCTCTTTATTAATAGTACCTTTCCCTTCAGGAAGAATTCTAGGCCATGAAAAAGAAAATCTATATGCAGAAAATCCAGCGTCTGCAATTAATTTAACATCCTCCTTGTAATTGATAACATGAGCACAAGCGATGTTACCTGATTCATTATTAAAAACTCTCCCATCTTGTTTTGAAAAATTATCCCAATGACTTAGCCCTGATTTTCCAAAACTATTTCCTTCTATTTGATAACTTGAAGTTGCAACACCAAAGGTAAAATCATCAGGGAATTTATTTATTATTTTTAGGTCTACCATTATAATAAAGCCTATAGTTTTAAAACCATCTAAATATATTATATCTTTTCAGGCTATTTCTTGAAACTCAAAAATTGCCTTTTTTTCAGGCATATTTATTTTTTTTCACTTATTAAGTGTAATTTAGCTGTATCTGTGTGATTATATATGTAGTAATTCAATGCTTACGTTAAGTAAATTACATAAAATGGGGGAAATATGAACATTTTAAAAATTAAAAATCTCCTATTAGCTTCTGTACTATTGGTTTTTCCAACAAGTATATTTGCTGGTAGTGGACATTATCATTATGATGGTCCAGATATTTCTGGAGCCAAAATTAAAATTTTTGGACCTTGGTTAGCACCTGAAGATGAAAGCTTCAGAGATGTGTTATCTATTTTTGAAAAAGAAACAGGTGCATCAGTTGAATATGGTGGATCAGACGAATTTGAGCAGATCATCAATATTGACTGTAAAGCAGGTAATCCAGCTGACATAGCAGTCTTTCCACAACCTGGTTTAGCTGCAAATATTGCCGCAACTGGATGTTTAGCACCACAAGGTAATGATTTAAAGCAAATGGTTTTAGATAATTATGCTGCTGGTCAATCATGGGTTGATTTGACAACTTACGCAGACGCTAGTGGAAAGGACCAATTTTATGGTATTTTCTTCAGAGTTAATGTGAAAAGCCTAGTTTGGTATTCACCTGATAATTTTGAAGATAATGGATATGAAGTTCCTAAAACAATGGAGGAGTTATTATCACTAACAGAAAAAATGGCTTCTGACGGTAACACACCTTGGTGTATTGGTCTCGAGTCTGGTGGAGCAACAGGATGGCCAGCAACTGATTGGATGGAAGAAATAATGTTGAGGACTCATCCACCATCAGTTTATGACCAATGGGTATCTAATGAAATGCCGTTTAATGATCAGAAAGTTATAGATGCAATGGAATTTTTTGGTACATTTGCATTGAATGATGATTATGTAGCAGGTGGTTCAAAAGCAGTTGCAACAACTGGTTTTAGAGATTCTCCAAAAGGATTATTTACATCACCACCACAGTGTATGATGCATAGACAAGCTAGTTTTATTCCTGCCTTCTTTCCAGAAGGTGTTGAAGCAGGTGTAGATTATGATTTTTTCTATTTTCCAGCTTATTCTTCAAAGGATCTCGGACGTCCAGTGCTAGGAGCAGGTACTGTTGTTACAGCTACTAACAATGATCCAGCAACTACAGAACTAATGAAGTTTTTAATGCATCCAGAAGCTCATGAAAGATTTATGGGTAAGGGAGGTTTTTTAACTCCACATAAGGGTGTTGATAAAAGTAAGTATGCGAGTGATACATTTAGAGGATTACACGATATTTTAGTTGGTGCGACTACATTTAGATTCGATGGATCAGATTTAATGCCAGGCGCTGTTGGTGCGGGTTCTTTTTGGACTGGTATGGTTGATTATACCAATGGTAAATCAGCAAAAGATGTTGCAGATGCCATTCAATCCAGCTGGGATGCAATTAAATAAATAAATCTTGTAAATAAGGCGAACAATAAACTTGTTCGCCTTATTTTTTTATAATAAAAATCATCATGAGTTTTTTTTCATTAATATCAACTGTTATAGTTGGCGTTTTGTTTTTTGTCATTTACTTTGGTTTATCAAATTTTATTTTAGATTTAGTTTGTAAATTTAAAAGTAATTCCGTAGCTCTTGAAAATTCGGTAAGAGCTATAATCTTCATAGCTCCAGCTTTTTTGGTTTTGTTTATGTTTATTTTATATCCTGTTTTTGAAACAGTGAGATTAAGTTTTTATGACAAATTTGGTCGTGAGTTTGTTGGTTGGAACAATTATTTATGGGCATTAAATGATCCAAACTTTAGAAGAAGCATTTTAAATAACTTGGGTTGGCTTTTGATAGTTCCGACACTCAGTACTTTTTTTGGTTTAGTAATTGCCAATTTAACTGACAAGATATGGTGGGGAACTATCGCAAAATCTATTATATTTATGCCAATGGCCATATCATTTGTAGGAGCTGGAGTAATATGGAAATTTATTTACGATTATAGAGGAACAGGTGATCAGCAAATAGGTTTGTTAAATGCAATTGTTGTTTCTTTGGGGATGGAGCCACAAGCATGGCTCACAATTTCAATTTGGAACAATCTTTTTTTAATGGCCATTATGATTTGGATACAAACTGGTTTAGCCTTGGTGATTTTTAGTGCTGCTCTTCGAGGTATTCCAAATGAAACACTTGAAGCAGCACGTATAGATGGGGCAAGCGAATTCAGAATTTTTTGGTCTATAATTATACCCTTTTTAGAAAGAACTATTTTAGTTATTTGGACTATAATCACAATTTTAGTCTTAAAAGTATTCGATATTATCTATGCAATGACCAATGGGGAGTGGCAAACAGAAGTTCTGGCTAACCTCATGTATGATTGGATGTTTAGAGGAGGAGGGGATTCTGGAAGGGGTAGTGTATTAGCCTTTTGTATAATGATAGGAGTTATTCCTATTCTTGTTTGGAATTTATATAGGCATAGGCAAGAGCAAAAAAATGAAATTTAAATTGAATTTATCGTCTATTTTTTCGCAATTACTGTTATTATTTTTTGTTATACTTTGGATTACTCCTACCTTTGGACTTTTGATCAGTTCATTCAGAGATAAAGATCAACTGGCTATTAGCGGTTGGTGGACTTCATTAATTAATACTGAGGTAAGTGAAATTCATAGAACTAAGGGTAAAAATGAACAATCAAAAGAAAATGAAGTTTATTTCATAAGGGGTAATTTATTTAAAGAGGACAAAGGGAAGAAAATACTAAGTTTTGGTGTAACTTCAAAAAATATAAATGCCTATATGGTTGGTGAAAAAGCTGTATTAAAAGATAAATCTGAAATAGTTGTTTTTGAAAATGGAGATTATGAATGGAGATCAGAAAATGAATTTAAAAAGAAAAAAGGAAGAAGAATATTTATTACTGCAAAAAGCCCACCTAGTTTTACTTTAGACAATTATAAAGAAGTATTATTTGAAGCAGGTTTGGGTCAAGCATTTTTGAATACAATTGCAGTTGCATTACCTGCTACATTGATTCCTTTGATAATCTGCTCTTTTTTCGCATACTCTCTTACTTGGATGAATTTTTTTGGGAGAGACATACTATTAGCCACTATCATAGCATCTCTTGTGGTGCCACTTCAGATGTCTTTAATCCCAATTTTAACTATTTATAATGACTTGGGAGCACTTTTTAATATTGAGGCAAAATCATTTCCTGGTATTTGGATGGCACATACTGGTTTTGGTTTAGCATCTACTACTTTTCTATTATGGAATTTCATGAAATCTCTACCTAACGAAATGCTAGAGGCAGCTAAGGTAGATGGTGCCTCTCATTATGATACTTTTGTGAGGATAGTTATACCATTATCTATTCCTGCATTTGCATCTATTTTTATTTTACAATTTCTTTGGGTTTGGAACGATCTATTAGTCGGGTTAGTATTTTTGGATAAGCACCCAAGTGAAATAATCTTAACTGCAAAACTAAAAGAGTTATTGGGTTCTTATGGTGAAAATTGGGAAATTTTAACGACTGGTGCATTTATATCCATGACAGTCCCTTTATTTATTTTCTTTTCTCTGCAGAGATTTTTCATTAGAGGACTAGTTGCAGGTTCTGTTAAAGGATAAAAACTTAAAATTTTTTTTATTTATTTGAATAAGATACTTGCTAGATTAAAATTTATTTTGTTAGATGATATCAGTAATTCATTAACGATTTTATAAAGGTTAAAGCTATGCAAAGAATTGTATTAATTGGAGCTGGTAGCACAATATTTGGTTTGGGAGTTGTTGGAGATATTTTTAAATCTAAATCATTAGACGGATCGACAATTGTACTTCATGATATAAATCCAAAAGCATTAGATAATACATACAAGATTGCAAAAAAATACAAAGAAAAATTAGGAAAAAATATTTCAATTCAAGCGACTACTTCAAGAAAGGAAGCGCTTAAAGGAGCTTCCTTTTGTTTAATCTCTATAGAAGTTGGAAATAGGTTTGACTTATGGGATCAAGATTGGAAAATGCCACTTCAATATGGAGTAAAACAAGTTTATGGTGAAAACGGAGGACCAGGTGGGCTATTCCATTCTCTTAGAATTATCCCTCCCATTTTAGAAATTTGTAGAGATATACAAGAAATATGTCCTGATGCTTACGTCTTTAATTATTCAAATCCTATGCAACGTATCTGTCATGCTGTTACTACAAAATTTCCAGATCTAAAGTTTATAGGATTGTGCCATGAAATCGAATCTATGCGTCGACAACTACCTTCATTAATGGAAACAGAATTATCAAATATAGAATTTAGAGCAGGTGGCTTGAATCATTTCAGCATATTATTAGATGCTAAATATAAAAATAATGGGGAAGACGGTTATCCGTCAATTAGAAGAAATTTCAGGGATTATTTTAAAGATCTTGTTAATGATCATGAAGGGTTTGTGTCTGATCCTGGTGCAGAAAGAGGTGTTTTTTTTAAAATATATGAAGATTTTAATTATTTGCCTATTACTACGGATAGTCATTTAGGTGAATATGTACAATGGGCATATAGTGTAGCTGATCATGGAGGAATTTTACATTTTTATGACAGTTACAAAGAAAAATGCTTAACATTTTTTGAAAGTGATAAGCTATATTCTTCTTTTTTTGATATGGACAGTCATACTTTTCATGAAAGATTTGTACCTATTGCTGAAGCTATTATTGAGGATCAAGAAATAGAAGAGGCGTCTGTAAATATACCTAACAGTGATTTTATTGACTGTTTGCCTTCAGATATTGTCGTTGAAGTACCAGCCATTATAAATAAAAAAGGTATAAGAGGTATTAAACTTTCAAATTATCCTAAAACATTTGGAAGCTTATTAAATTTACAAACTGGTGTTATTCAACTTACTACACAAGCAGTTTTAGAGAAATCAAAACATAAAGCCTATTTAGCTTTATTAGCGGATCCAGTTGTTACAAGTGTTAATAATGCTGAGAAATTATTAAATAATATGATTTCAGCTCAACATAAGTATCTATCTTATTTGAATTAATACATTGGTAATTTTATAAAATGGCTGAAATACAAATAAACTCGTTAAATAAATCTTTTGGAAAATCTAGAGTTATTAAAAATGTATCACTTTGTATTAAAAGTCGTTCTTTTACTGTTATAGTAGGTCCAAGTGGCTGTGGGAAATCAACCTTATTAAGAATGATAGCTGGTTTAGAAAAAATCGATTCAGGAGAGATAAAAATAGCTGGTAAGTCTGTTAACGATTTACCTCCTAAAGATCGAGATATTGCAATGGTTTTTCAATCATATGCTTTGTACCCGCATATGACTGTTTTTAATAATATGGCTTTTGGTTTGAAATTAGAAAAAAAATCTAAAATTGAAATAAAAGAAAGAGTAAAAGAAGCTGCGAGAATTTTACAGATAGAAAGTTTATTAGATAGGAAGCCTAAGCAACTATCAGGGGGCCAGAAACAGCGTGTAGCAATTGGAAGGGCAATCACTAGAAACCCAAAAGTATTTCTCTTTGATGAACCTTTGTCTAATTTAGATGCTGCTTTGAGAGTTGCAACTAGAATAGAATTAGCCAATTTGCATGATTCAATGCCTGATGCAACGATGGTGTATGTAACTCATGACCAAGTTGAGGCTATGACTTTAGCTAATCAAATAATTGTACTTTCTGAAGGTCAAATTGAACAAATTGGTTCTCCTTTAGAATTATATGAAAAACCACAGAATTTATTTGTCGCAAAATTTATTGGCTCTCCAGCTATGAATATTATTCCAATTGAAATCTTTACAAAAGGTATAAATTCATTTGGTAAAATTGGTGAAAAGCTTAAAATAAGCTTGGAAACCAATTTTAATTCTTCCGATATGGGCAGAGAGATATATTTAGGTTTTCGCCCTGAAAATTTAATACTTTCAAAAAAAGATGAAAACTCATTTTCTGCAAGAGTATCTTTTGTTGAGTCATTAGGAGAATATGCACTAGTTTATGCTTCTGTTGAAGGATCATCTTCTGATCACGATATTATTGCTAAAGTCTTAGGCACTCCAAAGATAAGTAAAGGAGATCAAGTTTCTTTTCAAATTCAAAAAGGCAAAATGCATTTGTTTGATGAGGAAGGAAAGCGTTATGTAAATGGAAAAAAACAAGTTTAAAGTAAGTAGTTGGAATGAATGGGACCCACTAAAACATGTCATAGTAGGTAAAGCAGATAATTGTCATATTCCTCCTCCAGAACCAGCTCTTGATGCAAAAGTACCTGAAAATAGTGATATGAAAGGTCATTGGGGTAAGAGACCTCAAGAAACCATTGATAAAGGAAATGAATTACTAGATGACTTCGCAAAGATGCTGGAGGATCGTGGAATAAAAGTTGATAGACCGACCCCAGTTGACTTTTCATTACCAGTTAGCACTCCCGATTTTACTACGGCAAGTCAATTTGGCTGTATGCCGCCAAGAGATGTTCTTTTGACTGTAGGCTCTGAAATTTTGGAAGCTACAATGTCTTACAGATGTAGATGGTTTGAATATTTGTGCTATAGACCATTACTAAAAAAATATTGGGAAGATGATCCTAATTTTAAGCATGAATCTGCACCCAAGCCTAGGTTAACTGATGAAGATTATCGTCCTGATTATCTTTCAGAAAAAATTGGTGAACAAAAAAGACTAGAATGGACGGCAGACAAATTTTTTGTAACTACAGAAGAAGAACCATTATTTGATGCTGCTGATGTTTTACGTTTTGGAAAAGATTTAGTCGTACAACATGGATTTACAACTAATAAAAAAGGCATTGAATGGTTAAGAAGACATTATTCTGATCATAGGGTACATGCAGTTAATTTTCCAGGTGATCCTTATCCTATTCATATAGACGCTACTTTTACTCCAATAAAACCAGGTCTAATTCTAAATAACCCAAAAAGGCGTTTGCCAGATGATCAAAAAAAATTATTTGAAAAAAATGATTGGGAAATTATAGATGCGGCACCTCCGGCACATAATTCCCCACCAGCTCTTTGCTATTCATCTGTTTGGCTAAGTATGAATGTTTTAGTTTTAAATCCTAAAACAGTTTGTGTTGAAAAGTCTGAAGTTTATCAAGCTGAGCAGTTAGATAGTTTGGGCATGGAAGTAGTAGAAGTAGATTTAAGAGATGCATATGCTTTTGGAGGTGGTCTTCATTGTTGCACCGCTGATGTATATAGAGAGGGAAAATGTGAGGACTATTTCCCTAATCAAAATTAAAAAATTACTAATCTGGTTTAAAATCTAATCCCCATAAAACTCTTTAACAGCTTTTATAAAGCTATTTAAAACTTCGTCAGTGATGTTTAAATGCATTACCAATCTAGTTTCAGGGGAAGGCTTAGAAATTATAATCCCTTTATTTTTTAAAAAAGAAAATAAATCAGACCCTTTTTTTTCAATTGGTTCAAAAAAAACCATATTGGTAAAACTATCTAAATCTTTACCATTTTTTTTACAGTGATATGGGTTCAGAGCTTTAGCCAAAAAAGAGGCTCTTTCATGATCTTCCTTTAATCTTTTGATATTATTTTTGACTGCATATAAGCAAGCTGCTCCTAATACGCCAACTTGCCTTAAAGCACCTCCCAAAATCTTTCTTTGACGACGAACTTTATGTTCCATATTTTCTGGAAAACACAATATTGATCCTGCGGGTGCTCCTAAACCTTTTGAAAAACAAATTGATACACTATCAGTATATTGTGCAATATCTTTTGGTTCACATTTCAAGTCTTCAATAGCATTAAATAATCTGGCTCCATCTAAGTGTATACTCAAATCCATTTCTTTTGCTTCAGCGTGATTTCTTTTTAAATTTTCGAAAGGTATTGCTCGACCTTGAGATGTATTTTCTAAACACAGTAACTTTGAAATCGGATAATGAGGATCATCGGGTTTTACAGCATTCTTGATAGTACCATCTTTAATAGAAAGATCTTCTTCCACTTCTATGGTGCTAATAGCTATCCCACCAAGTACAGATGCACCCGCAGCCTCATCTAGTGCAGTATGATAGACATTCCCAACAATCATTTCTTCCCCTCTACCACAATGAGATAAAATTGCTGATAAATTACTCTGAGTTCCACTTGTCATAAAAACAGCCCTATCTTTACCCAAGAGTTCTGAGAATTCTTTTTCCAATTTATTAATGGTTGGGTCTTCTCCATAGACATCATCTCCAACTTCTGCTTCATACATGGCTTGGAGCATTTCTTTTGAAGGTTTAGTTACAGTATCACTTCTTAAATCAATCATTCGAAATTAAAAAATTTGACAGTTCAATATCTAATAAAGATTATAATTAGATTAGATGGTTTGCAACTAAAGAAAAGGAAGTTTTAATGTCAGATGAAAAACCAGCTTACATATTGGCAGATGTAAAAATTAAGAATGATGAAAATTATGATAAATATAAAAAATTAGCTAAACCTCTTGTTGAAAAATTTGGGGGAGAATATTTAACCAGAGGCGGACATATGGAAGTTATTTTAGATGAATTATGGTCTCCAACTAGACTGGTATTAGTTAAGTTTCCTAATTTAGAAAAAGCAAAGGAATGGCTTAATAGTCCTGAATATGCAGAAGTGAAAAAAATAAGGCTTGAAAACTCTGTAGGCACTTTCGTTTTATTAGAAGGTTTTTAATATTTATTTTGATTTTCTTTATTAGCTAAAAATCCAATGATTGGGCATTCAGGTCTTTGATCTCCATTACAACTTTTTGCTACTCTTGAGAGTTCGTTTTTTAAGGAATTTAATTCTGACAATTTTTGGTCAATTTCATTTATTTTTTTTAAGGTAATTTTTTTTACTTCACTACTTGATCTGGTTCTATTTTCGTAAAGGCTCAAAAGTTCTCTACATTCTTCAATTGAAAAATTAAATTTTCTAGCTTTTCCTACAAATAATAGCTTTTCAATATCTTGGGGTGTAAAAATTCTGTAATTAGAATTCTCATTAGTTTTAGGATTAATTAAACCGATATCAGAATAAAATCTCACAGTTTTAACAGATAAACTTGATTTTTTCGCAGCTTCACCAATATTCATTTTTAACTCCACTTGACTCTCCATTTTATGGAGACCTTATGTCATTAATATAGGAACAAAATTTATGTCTACAACAGTTTTAAAATCTAGAATATCTTGGACTTGTAAACATACTTGGAAAAGAGCTTCTTATAATACATCTTGGTGTTTATTAGGTTGTGCTATTGGTGATTTGGGAACGATTGCCTTTTTTCAATATACCGGCATTCCATGGCCACCATTATTAATTTTCTCACTGGCGATCATAAATGGAATAATCACATCTATCATTTTAGAAACTATCATTCTATCACGTCAAATGCCTTTTTCTGATGCCTTAAAGACGAGCTTAGGTATGTCCCTTATATCAATGATTAGTATGGAAATAAGTATGAACCTTGTAGATTATATTTTAGTAGGGGAAGCTAAACTGGTGTTTTGGGTTGTCCCTATAATGCTTCTAGCTGGATTTATCACTCCACTCCCTTATAATTATTGGAGGCTAAAGGCATTGGGAAAGTCTTGTCATTAAGTTAATCTAACCAATAATTTTATTCCCTCTAAGCCAGCTTTGCTTTAAAATTGGCCTATTTTTATATAAACAGAATCTTAATAAATCAGCTCTTTTTCCAATTTCCAACACACCTCTATCTTTCAATCCCATTGCTTTTGCAGGATTAGAAGTAACTGTAGCAATACCATAACACATATCTTCGGAAATGATTCCTAATTTTATAGCGCCTAATAATAGGGAAGACGGCATATAATCTGAGGATAAAATAGATAAAGTTTTTTCTTCAACTAAATCAATAGCGGAAAGATTTCCAGAATGTGATTTTCCCCTTAAAAGATTCGGAGCTCCCATAATAACCTTTAAACCATTTTTATTAGAAGCTTTTGCAGCCTCTAATGTGGTTGGAAACTCTGCTAATTTAACTCCCATTTTTTTTGAACTCAAGACATCATTTAAGGTAGTATCATCATGACTAGCTAGAACAGTATTTAAGTATTTAGAACGCTCTAAAATTTTTTGTTTGTGTATCTTACCATTTTTCTCTTGTAGTTGATAGAGCAGATTGAAATGTTCATTAATTTCATTCTTAGACATTGAATATTTACCTTTCAAATATTCTGCCATCTTACTAATGTCTCTAAATTGTCTTTGTCCAGGAGTATGGTCCATCATACTTAAAATACCTATTCTATCTTCCTTTGAAAATTCATCTAATTCTTCAATTAATGTTTCAGAGCATATTTCAGCTCTTAAATGTATAAAGTGACATACTCTTAAAAAATCAAATTTTAGCATTTCAAGAAAAAGCTTTACTATTTTTTTTGCATATTTTGGGTAGCTTTTTTTTGTTTCAGAAATTATTGATCCGACCCTTAATGCGTCATAAACAGTAGTTATACCTACACTTGCAAGTTCTGAATCATGAGATAGAAGTGCAGCATCTAATGGCCAAGTGACACCAGGTCTTGGCTCCATGTGCCTCTCTAAATTGTCAGTATGTAATTCTATAAGCCCTGGACATACAAAGTCACCATTACAATCAATAGATTTTTTTGAAGTTTGAGTTCCTTTATCTATAGCTGTTATTATGCCATTATTAAATTTTATGGAACCTTTAAATTGTTCTTTTTCAAAAACTAATTTGGCATTTGATAAAACATGTTCAGACATTTATCATAATCCTATTAAAATTAAAATATCTTAGAAAAGAATTATGAAATTTAAAAGGTATGCAATTTACTATATTCCAGAAATGGATGCTGAGTTTTATAAATCTGGAACTAAATGGTTGGGTTGGGATGTTTTTACGGGAAAGAAAATAGTAAATAACAAAGATCATATTACTAAAAATGCTCGGCGTTATGGGTTTCATGGTACTTTGTACCCCCCATTTGAGTTGAAGTCTAAAATAAACTTTAATGATTTTGAAAAATCTGTTGATCAATTTGCTAAAAATAAAAAAGCATTTGATATGGGAAAAGGTAAAATTACAAATCTGGATCAATTTATTGCAATTTGTTTTAATGAGTCCGAAAAAAAATTGAAATTTTTTGCGGCAGATTGTATCAAGTTCTTTCACAAATATCGAAAATATCCTTCTCAAAATGAGCTTGAAAAAAGAAGGAAAATTGGTCTTACAAAAAGGCAAGAAAAAAATCTTGTAGAGTGGGGATATCCTTATGTAATGGAAGAATTTAAATTTCACATGACATTGACAGGACATTTGCAAGATAATGAAAAAAAACTTATAGAGAGTAAATTGAAAAAAATATTTATATCCTCTTTTAATAATCCAATTAAATTCAACTCCATTTGTTTGTTGGGTGAAG
>CACHDI010000011.1 GCA_902578545.1 uncultured Alphaproteobacteria bacterium | reverse complement strand
TAATGCAAGCTTGGAAATCTTAAAATCAGTACAATTTGATACAAAAAAATCATCCAGAAAAATTGCAATTTTGGGTGATATGTTAGAACTTGGTGTTAAAGAAAAAGAATTTCATAGAGATATTGCAAATAATTCAAATATATTTTCTTTTGATACTGTTCACTGTGTAGGTTCTTTGATGAAAGAGCTTTATTTAGAACTACCACAAGAAAAAAAAGGATTGCTTGTTTCAAACCCAAGTGATTTATTGTCTCACATATTAATTAACGCAGAAGATAGAGATATTTATTTAATAAAAGGATCTAATTCTATTGGACTATCTTTTATAGCTAATAAATTATATAAATTAAATAATGCATATGTATAAGGAACTTTCCCAATGCTTTATTTCCTTCATTTTTTAAGTGATGGTGGCGATATTTTTAACCTTTTTAGGTACATTACTTTTCGTGCAGGTGGAGCCTTTTTTACTTCATTAGCTTTTGGATTTCTTTTTAGTAAACCAATTATTAATTTATTGAAAAAAAAACAAAAAGATGGTCAACCAATAAGAGAAGATGGACCAGAAACACATAAAATAAAAAAAGCAGGTACACCTACAATGGGGGGAGTGCTCATTATTGGCTCTTTATTATTTTCAACTCTTATTTGGTGTAGATATGATATTTTATATGTTTGGATAGTGATTTTTGTTACATTAGGTTTTGGATTAATTGGTTTTATAGATGACTTCTCTAAACTTCATAATAATAACACTCGAGGTATTCCAGGAAAAATAAGATTGTTCTTAGGTTTTCTAATAGCAGCATGCGCTACAATGTGGGTTATCAGTATACAAGACCCTTCACTTTCGAAATCTTTAGCTGTTCCAATCTTTAAAGATGTTTTATTAAATTTAGGATGGTTTTATATCCCTTTTTCAATGATTGTAATAGTTGGATCAGCAAACTCAGTAAATTTAACAGACGGTCTTGATGGATTAGCTATTATGCCAGTAATGATAGCTAGTGGTTCTCTAGGTATTATTTCATATGCAGTTGGTCGGGTTGATTTTTCAAATTATTTAGAAGTTCATTATATTGCAGGATCAGGAGAAATTGCTGTTTTTTCTGCAGCTCTTATTGGGGCAGGACTTGGTTTTTTATGGTACAATGCTCCTCCAGCTGCTGTATTTATGGGAGATACTGGTTCATTAGCACTTGGTGGAGCTTTGGGTGCAATCTCTGTCTGTACAAAACATGAAATTGTTTTGGCTATTATTGGAGGTTTATTCGTATTAGAAGCTCTATCAGTAATTATTCAAGTTGCTGCATATAAATTAACAGGAAAAAGAGTCTTTTTAATGGCACCAATCCATCATCATTTTGAGAAGTTAGGCTGGGCAGAACCTCAAATAGTTATTAGATTTTGGATAATTTCTGTAATATTAGCTTTAGTAGGATTAGCAACTCTTAAACTGCGATAAAAATGAATTACAAAATTAATACAAAAAAAAGAACAGTTGCAGTTCTTGGTTTAGGAATAACTGGAAAATCTATAATTGATTATTTTAAAAATTCTGAAATTGAGCTTATTTGCTGGGATGATGACTTAATTAAGAGAAAACAGTTAATAAACCAAAAAATTAAACTTCATAATTTATCTGATCCTGAAATCTGGGCAGATATTGACACATTACTCATTTCACCAGGTATTCCTTACTTGTATCCAAAGGCTCATCCTGCAGTTATCAATGCATTAGAGAATTCAGTAAGAATTGATAACGATATAGGCTTATTTTTTAAGAATATGATTAATAAAAATAAAAAACCTTTAACAATATGTGTTACTGGTTCAAATGGCAAATCTACAACTACTTCATTAATTAACCATATCCTAAATAGTATTTCTAATAATTCAGAACTAGGAGGGAATATTGGGCGACCAGTATTAGAATTGAATAATAATAAAAGCATAAAATTTAATGTTTTAGAACTATCATCTTACCAAATTGAAATTGCTAATTTTTTGTCCCCAGATATTGCTATTTTTTTAAATTTATCGAGTGATCATCTGGAAAGGCATGGAGGAATTGGGGGGTATTTTAATGCTAAAGCAAGACTTTTTTACTATGGTTTGCCTAAATTTAGTATTATAAATATAGATCAACCTGAGGGAAGGTATTTAGCGAATATTTTAGAAAAAAATAGCAATATGAATACTCAAGTAATATGTCTCTCTTCAAATAAAACAAATACAAATTCTAAATGGTCTATCTCACTAGAGGATGATCTTATAGTAGAGAGAAAAGATGGCTTGGAAACATTTAGATATAATATACATCAATATGTAAATTTACCTGGTGAACATAATTTAATGAATTCATGCATTGCTTTCATAACTTGTAAATTATTACAAATAAATTCTACTCAAATCCTCAACAATATGATTAATTTTAAAGGGTTACCTCATAGAGCTGAATTTGTAAGAAAAATAAATGAAGTATCTTTCATAAATGATAGCAAAGCGACAAATATGGATTCTGCACTAAAGTCAATAATGACTTATGACAGAATTAGATGGATAGTTGGTGGTCAAAAAAAAGATGGGGATAAAGTAAATATTGAGTCTCAAAAGAAAAAAATCAGAAAGATTTATTTAATTGGTTCTTCTTCTTTTGAATTGTCCAAATCATTTGATGGCATGGACTATTCTATGTGTATTAATTTAGATAATGCTGTTGAAAGAGCATTTAAAGATTCAGAGCCTGGTGACACAATTTTATTTGCTCCTGGTTGTGCTAGCTTTGATCAATTTGAGAATTTTGAAAAAAGAGGTGAAAAATTTTGTGAGTTAGTTAATTTTTTATAATTTAATTGTACTTATGGTATAAACGAATTTAATTTTTCTTTAAAAAAATACATACTAATGATATCCTCATACTAAAAATACAGGCAATATTTAAATATGACAGATATAATCTTCAGGCCTCGGTCTCAATTAATTGAGGAGAGTGAACTTCCTTTGTGGTGGAAAACAATTGATAAATGGTCAATTTTTTGCTTATTAGGACTTTTTTTATGTGGTTTGTTACTTAGTATGGCGGCGTCTGTTCCATTGGCTGAATCTAATGGGAAAGAGTCATTTTACTATGTAAAACGACAATTATTTTATGGCTCACTTTCCTTTTTTATAATTATTTTTTTGTCAATTCTGTCAATAAAAGAAAATCGAAGAATTTTTTTGATATTTTTTATTTTATCAATTATTTCTCTCTTCCTTTTACCTTTTATTGGTACTGATCATGGGAAAGGAGCTGTAAGGTGGATTTCTCTTTTAGGTATATCATTTCAACCTTCCGAGTTTTTAAAACCTTTTTATATTGTAGCCATAACTTGGATAATGTCTTCAAGTTACAGTAATTATAACATTCCAGGTAAAGCTATATCATTTATATTAATGACTTTAATTGTTTTTACATTGGTACAACAACCAGATTATGGCCAAGCTGCGCTATTTTTGTCAATTTGGATAATACTTTACTTTTTAGCTGGGGCTTCCTTTCTGGTTTTATTTTTAATATTAACTATCACTTTTATTTTAGGCATTATATCGTATACAACATCTTCTCATTTTGCTGGAAGAATCAATGCTTTTCTAAACCCTGAAATTGAACCCCGTTCTCAGCTGAGTTTTGCAGTTAATGCAATTAACGATGGTGGGTTATTTGGAGTTGGAATCGGAGAAGGTGTAATAAAATGGAGATTACCAGACGCTCATACCGATTTTATTATAGCAGTTGCTGCAGAAGAGTTTGGAGCAATTTTATGTTTACTTATTATCTTATTTTTTTGTTTGATTACGATTAGGTCACTTATTTTATTAAAAAATCAAAAAGATTTTTTTATTAAGAATTGTGGTGTTGGGGCAATATCATTTTTTTCATTACAAGCAATAATTAATCTTGGTGTTTCTGTGCGCTTACTTCCGGCTAAAGGTATGACTTTACCGTTTGTAAGTTATGGTGGCTCTTCACTTATAGCATCGGGATTTTTAATGGGATTGTTATTGGCATGTACAAGAAAAAGGAAAGTTAATATTGTTCAAAAATAATCCTAATTCCTTAAAGTATTCTTCAAAAAATACAATCATTATTACTGCTGGTGGAACTGGTGGACATATGTATCCTGCAGAATCTTTAGTTTGGGAGTTTAATAAAATTGGTTGGAATATTATTCTTATTTCAGACCTTAGAGGAAGCAATTTTTTAAACACATTTCCCAAAAATATTAAAGTATATACCCAAAATGTTATATCTTTAAATTTTAAAAATCCATTTTTTTTTATTTATTCAATTTATTTGCTAATTAAAGGCATTTTGTATTCGTCCTATTTACTCTTATTATATAAGCCCAGTATTGTTGTTGGTTTCGGAGGATATCCTACATTTCCAACAATTTTTTCAGCCAAATTTTTAGGATTTAAAGTTATTTTACATGAAGGAAATGCTGTTTTAGGAAAAGTAAATAAATTTTTTTCTAGAAAGGTAGATGCAATTGCATGTGGTTTTTGGCCAACTACTGCACCTAATGGTTCAAAACTTTATTTTACAGGTAATCCTATTAGGATGAATATTATATCAAAAAAAATAAAACCATTCAAATTTCCCTCAACGGGTAGATTAAAAATTGTAGTTATAGGTGGATCTCAAGGTGCAACTTTATTTTCAAAAATCATTCCTGAATCTATATCAAAATTACCAATTTCCATAAAAAAGAGAATAAATATTTTTCATCAAGCTAGAAGTTTAGATTGTCAAAATTTAAAAAAAAATTATGAAATTATAGGTATCAATTCAGAAGTAAAAAGTTTTTTTCACAATATAGAGGATATTTTTTCAGACGCTCATTTAATTATAGCAAGAGCAGGAGCTTCCACCATTTCTGAAGTATTATTTTTTGGAAGACCTTTGATTTTAATACCAATTAGAAATGCAATATTTGATCATCAAAAGCTTAATGCAAGTTTACTTTCAAATAAAGAAGCAGCCTTTTGTATCAATGAGGATCAATGTATAAATGATTATTTGACTAAGAAAATTTTGGAAATTTTAACTGATAATAAATTAGCTATTAAATTATCGAGCAATGCTAAAAGTATGGCTGTTCCAGATGCCTCTGTTAAATTAAAAGAAATCATTCTTAAAAATTTAAATGGTGAACTGATTGAATTTAAAAATTAGAACAAAATTACCACTAGATTTAGGTAAATTACATTTTATAGGAATCGGTGGAATTGGTATGTCTGGAATTGCAGAATTAATTTATAATTTAGGTTATAAAGTTTCTGGTTCAGACCTAAAATTTTCTCCTATTATTGGTAGATTAATACAATTGGGTATTGATATAAAAATTGGTCATCATCAAAAAAATTTAGAGGATGCTGAAATTATTGTTATTTCTTCAGCAGTTGGTTCTAGAAATATTGAATTAATAGAGGCCAAGAGAAAAAAAATTCCAGTAGTTAGAAGATCAGAGATTTTGGCAGAACTTATGCGATTGAAATCAAATATTGCAGTAGCCGGAACTCATGGAAAAACAACTACAACTTCAATGGTTGCTGCAGTAATGGAAACAGGTAATTTAGACCCAACAGTAGTAAATGGTGGAATTATTCAAGATTATGGTTCTAATGCCAGATTAGGAGAAGGTGACTGGATGGTGGTAGAAGCTGACGAAAGTGATGGAACGCTTGTAAAAATTCCTTCTACTATTTCAATAATCACAAATTTAGACCCAGAACATCTTGATCACTATGGTTCATTCGCTGCTCTGAAAAAAACTTTTATAAAATTTATAAATAATATTCCTTTTTATGGGGTGGCTATTTGTTTTATTGACCATCCTGAAGTAAAGAAATTAATCTCAAAAATAAAAGATAGAAGAGTCATTACGTATGGTTATAGTAGTGAGGCAGACATTCAAATAATAAATTTGGAGTATAAAAAAAATAAAGCCCACTTCCAAATATATAAAAAACAAAATGAAGAATATTTCAAATTTAAATTGCCAATGTATGGTGATCATAATGTAGCAAATGCAACTGCAGCAATAACTGTTGCTTTTCATTTAAAAATACCTCTAGAAGATATAAAAAAGGGATTAGAAAATTTTAAGGGAGTTAAGAGAAGATTTACAAAAGTTTATACTTGGAATGGTATTGATATAATTGATGACTATGCACATCATCCTGTTGAAATATCGGCAGTCTTATCAGCTGCTCGAAAATATGCATCAGGAAGAGTAATTGCAATTCATCAACCACATAGATATTCAAGATTAGCCAATTTGATGACGGATTTTTCCAAATGCTTTGACGAGGCCGATATAGTTGGAATAACACCCGTATATGAAGCTGGAGAAAATCCCATAAAAGGAATAAACTCTGAAAAACTAATTAAATTATTAAATGATAGGTCAATTAATGCAAATTTAGTTTATAATGAAAATGATTTACTTAAATTTTTGAAATTTTATGGCAAACCTGGAGATATATTTATTTGTTTAGGAGCTGGATCTATAAGTCAATGGGTTAACAAATTACCAGATACTTTATAAACTTAAAAAAATGAAAAATAAATTTTCTCAATTAAATAAATTCAACATTAATCTTCCAGAAGTTAGAGGTGTAATAAAAAAGAATTTTGAGCTGTCTAGATTAAGTTGGCTAAGAGTAGGTGGTCCAGCTTCAGTTTTTTTTCAGCCTGAAGATGAAGAGGATTTATGTTTTTTCTTAAGTAACCTTGATTCTAGTATCCCTATATTTGTAATAGGTGCATGTTCAAATCTAATTATAAGAGATGGTGGTATTCCTGGTATCGTTATAAAACTTGGCAAAAATTTTTCTAAAATAAAATATAATATAAATGATATTTCAGTTGGAGCAGGATGTAGAGATTCCTATTTTGCACAAATTTGTGCAAAAGATGGATTTGACTTTTCTTTTTTAAGAACAATTCCGGGTAATATCGGTGGTGCTGTCAAAATGAACGCTGGGTGTTATGGTTCCTATCTTTCAGACTATTTAATTGGGCTTACTTTAATAAGAAGAGATGGTTCAAAATTTGATTTAAAAGCAAGTGATTTTAAGTTTGGATATAGAACCTCTTCTATACCTGATGATGCTATAATTACAAACATAAAACTTAGAAAAAATAGAAATGATCCATTAATGATCGAAAAGAAAATGATTGAAGCACTAGACAATAGAAATGTAACTCAACCAATAAAAGATTTATCCTGTGGATCTACTTTTAGAAATCCAATAGGCCGCTCTTCATTAGGAAATAAGTTAGATAATGATCATTCCTTAAAAGCTTGGAAGTTAATTGATGATGCAGGTTTAAGAGGTTATAAGATTGGGGGTGCAATGATTTCAAAAAAACATACCAATTTTCTTATTAATACAGGAAAAGCAACTGCCAAAGATCTTGAGGATTTAGGAGAATTAGTAATAAATAAAGTAAAGAAAAATAGTGGTATTGAGCTTATCTGGGAAATAAAAAGAGTGGGTATAACTTAAAACTGATAACCAAATTTATTTAAATTTAGATTTATTGACAGTTATGAAAAAAAGGGTAGCTATTTTAAAAGGTGGTAATTCAGAAGAACGAGAAGTTTCTCTTTCTACAGGTAAATCTTGCTCTAAAGCCCTTATTAGGTTGGGTTACAATGTAAAGTCGATAGATACAAAAGAAAATTTTATTGGCGAATTGATAAAATTTAAGCCTGATGTAGTTTTTAATGCATTACACGGAAAGTATGGGGAAGATGGGATCATTCAAGGGTTACTTGAAACTTTGAAAATTCCTTACACCCATTCCGGGGTACAAGCTTCATCTATTGCCATGGATAAAAATTTGGCAAAAATTTGCTTTAAAGAAGCAGGAATACCAGTAGTTGAGCATATTATTTTAGATGAAAGTTTTTCTTTAAAAAACATACCTTTTAAATTGCCTTATGTAATCAAACCTCTAGCTGGAGGATCCTCTGTAGATGTAAAGATTTTAAAAAATGCCAATGATTGGCAACTGATCAAAAACAGTGTAATCAAAAATAAAAAATATTTAGTTGAACCTTATATCCCTGGGAGAGAACTTACAGTTGCAACACTAGGTAATAAATCATTAATTGTTACAGATATTATTTCAGACAATTGGTATAACTATGATGCTAAATATAAAATTGGAGCTTCTAAACACATAATCCCTGCCAAAATTCCTGTTAATATTGAAAAATTATGTTTGGATTATGCTTTAATTGCTCATGATAAGTTAGGATGTCGTGGAGTTACTAGGACAGATTTTAGGTGGAATGAAAAATTGGGTTCAAAAGGGCTATTTATATTGGAATTAAATACTCAGCCTGGAATGACACCCACATCCTTAGTACCTGAGCAGGCGAATTTTATTGGTATGTCATTCGAAGATCTTTGTGATTGGTTAATAGAAGACGCTTGCATTGATAAAAATTAATATATTTTGAAATAGATTTATTAAAATGAGTCAAATAAAAAGTTATCCAACTCCATCTAAAATTAGATACAGACTTGAGAGAATATGGTTAAGGCAATGGTTTAGGAAATTAGTGTTATTTACATTAATTACTTTAATTTTATTACTTTTTAGTTTGTTTGTTGTAATATCGTCTTATGACTTGACTAAACTAAAGACTTTCAAACAAAATATATTTGAAAGACCTGAATTATCAATTTCAAAATTGAAAATAAATAATGCAAATTCTGATCTGGTAAATCAAATCAATGCCATTTTACAACTTTCATTTCCAATAAACTCAATACAGCTTGATATTAAGAATCTACAAAAAATAATTAATAATATAGACCTAGTCGAGACTGCTAATATTAGGATTAATGATACAGGAGTATTAGTAATTGATGTTGTTGAAAGAAAGCCAGTTGCGATTTTCAGGGAGGCTGATCAGTTAACTTTAATTGATATAAAAGGTTTCAAAATAAATAATATTTTTTCCAGATCTGATAGAAAGGATTTACCTCTCATAGTTGGAATCGATGGTAACCTTAATGTTCAAGAGGCACTAAAAATTTATCAAATATTGTCAGATAATATAAAAGAAATTAGAGGGTTAATTAGAATAGGCAAAAGAAGATGGGATGTAATTTTAAAAAGTAATAAAAGAATAAAACTACCAGAAAAAAACCCAAAGAAGTCATTAAAAAAATTTCTAAATAGTGATTTAAATTATCTTATTTCTTCAAATAAATTTTCTGTCATTGATTTGAGATTTATAAATAGAATAGTATTAAGAAAAGTAACTGAGCAAAAACAATAATTTAGTGTCCAAGAAATTGAATAAAAGAATTATTTAGAAATGAAAAATTTCAAAAAACATAAAGAGATAAGAAAAAAATTAAAATCTGCTATTAAAAAAGGTACTTTAGGCCTCATCGATATAGGTTCTTCAAAAATTGTTTGTATCATTATAAAATTCTCTGAGATTAGTAAAAATCCAAAAAATTTGGATCAGATAGACGAAAATAATAGAATTGCATATAGGGTAGTTGGTGTTGCAACAAAAAAATCTGTAGGGATAAAAAAAGGAGAAATCATAATTGCAGAGGAAGTTGAAAAAACTATTAGATTAGTTGTACAACAGTCTCAGAAAATGGCTGCTTCCCTTATTGATGAAGTTGTTGTCACTTTTTCCGGAGGTCAGCCAATCTCCAAAAATTTATATCAAGAAATTAGAACCCAAAATCAAACTGTAAGCACTGAGGATATAAATAATTTACTTTCCAAGTATAACTTTCAAATTTATCCAGATAATAGAGAGATTATGCATGCAATGCCTATCAATTTTAGTTTAGATGAAAAAACAGGGTTAACAGACCCTCGTGGTTTAGTTGGCCATACATTAGGTTTAGATATCAATTTAGTTACAGTTAAAAAAAATGTATTGGATAATATCCATCAATGTTTACAAAATTGTCAACTGAGTCTTGCTGGTATCTTTTTTTCACCTTACATATCTGCTAAATCAAGTTTGGTTGAGGATGAACTAAAGTTAGGTGCAGCTTGCATAGATATGGGTTCTGGTACAACAGGTATCTCAATTTTTTATAATCATCAGTTGATATTTGCTTCTAATATTAGATTTGGAAGTGAAAATATTACTTCTGATATAATGCAAGCCTTCCAACTATCTTTTAATGAGGCTGAACGCATTAAAACTTTGTATGGTGGTTTAATAGTTACAAATCTGGACGATAATGAATTAATTGAACTTTCATTCAGTGATGCAAATAAAGAATATTATAATTTTGATAGGCCGTTCATAAGTAGAGCTGAGTTAATTTCAGTTATAAGACCAAGATGTGAAGAAATAATTGAAGAAATACAAATTAGTTTGGATAAATCTGGTTTTGAACAACTATCATCAAAGAGAATTGTTTTTACTGGAGGAGGCAGTCAACTTCCTGGCTTATATGAACTTGCTAGTGAATATTTTGGGTCTAGAATTAGGATTGGAAGACCAATGCGGGTACAAGGCTTACCTCAGGCATTACAAGGTTCTCAATTTTCAGCCATAATTGGGCTAGCTATTGAAATTAGTAATTTACAAGACGAAGTTTGGGATTTTGAGATCCCTACTATGTTGGAGCCAGGACAAAGATTAAAATCTGCAGTTAATTGGTTAAAGGAAAACTGGTAATATAGAATTTATTTAAATTTTTTAAATTTATTTTTTTAGTGACCTAAAAGAAGTATTGAGTTATCATAACGAATCATAAAAAAAATAAAAATTTAATTAGGCAAAAAAAACGGGCAAATATCATGACTTTTACTTTAAGAGTTCCTGAGCATCAGGATCTGAAACCCCGAATCGTTGTATTTGGTGTTGGCGGAGCAGGCGGAAACGCAGTTGATAATATGATTCTCAAAAACCTAGAAGGAGCAAATTTTGTTGTTGCAAATACTGATGCTCAAGCATTACAGCAATCAAGTGCACAAAGAAAAATACAGATGGGAGTTAAAATAACTGAAGGTCTTGGAGCAGGTTCTAATCCTGAGAGAGGAGCTTTGGCTGCAGAGGAGAGTTTAGAAGAAATAGTTGATGCACTAAAAGATAGTCATATGTGTTTTATTACAGCTGGCATGGGTGGAGGTACTGGTACTGGTGCTGCACCTGTAATAGCTCAAGCGGCTCGTGAGTTAGGTGTACTAACTGTTGGTGTAGTAACAAAGCCTTTTCAATTTGAGGGGGTGAAAAGAATGGAGCAAGCACAAAGTGGGATTGAAGGTCTACAGGATGTAGTAGACACTCTAATCGTTATTCCAAACCAAAATCTCTTTAGACTTGCTAATGAAAAAACAACTGCCACTCAGGCTTTTGAACTTGCAGATGATGTCCTTTATCAAGGAGTCAAGGGTGTAACTGATTTAATGGTTAGACCAGGATTAATAAATTTGGATTTCGCTGATGTAAAAGCCGTGATGGATGAAATGGGAAAGGCAATGATGGGAACTGGTGAAGCTAGTGGAGAGAATAGAGCACAACAAGCAGCTGAAAAAGCTATTGCAAATCCTCTATTGGATGAAATTTCACTTTCTGGAGCCAGAGGTGTTTTGATTAACGTAACTGGCGGCAATGATATGACTTTGTTTGAGTTAGATGAAGCAGCTAACAGAATAAGAGATGAAATTGATGGTGATGCTAAAATACTTGTTGGTACTACTCTTGATCCAACAATTGACGGGCTGTTAAGGGTTTCTGTAGTAGCAACTGGGATAGAAGCAGATAATCATATTATAGAAAATATTAATGAATTAGGAGTTACTAATAAGGCAATTGTAAGAGAAAATAATCGAACGAATATAGAGAGTCGATTTACAAGCAGTTTAAGTAAAAATACTCCAGATTCCTTTAGAAATGATATAACTAAAACAAATAATTCTGTTGATATTATTAAAAGTGATCATGATAATAAATCTGTAAGATCAAAAGACGAAGAATTTATGAAAAATACGGATATTCCTAATATTTTTAAAGTCAGAAAGTCTGGAGAAAACCTAAGTTCATTGAATGTTGCAAAAACTAACGAAAGATTGCAAGCCGCGGTTAACAAAGAGCCAGATCCAAGTATATATAATAGGCCAAATTATCAAAATAATAAAATTTCTAATACAAGTAAAAGTACTTTGAATAGTTTTTTGCAAAAAATGACAGGTTTTCGCGTGAGAAAAACAGAAGAAAATACTGATAAAAGGCTACAACCTAATTTTAAAGATCCTAATGGGCCAATTTCTGCGATTAAGGAAAAAGACTTAACAAAAAGCCAAAATGTTACAACTCATGAAGACAATCTAAAAGAAGACATACCTGCCTTCTTAAGAAGACAGGCTAATTAATGATATAGAGCTAATCTATTAATTTTGTATTATTTTGTAACAAAGTGTGAATTGAATATTTTTATTCATTAGCTAAAATAGTCCAAATTACTGTATTTGAGATTAATTTTGCAACAAACAATAAAAAAAAATGTTATAATATTTGGTGTTGGTGTTCATCTTGGTAAGCCCGTAAGAGTTAACATTAAACCAGCTCCAGCCGATCATGGGATTGTATTTAAAAGATTAGATGTCGATGATGATAAATCTTTAATAAAAGCCAATTTTAAAAACATACTTTTTGGAGAATTATGTACAACTTTGACAAACGATAAAGGGGTATCAGTCAAGACTGTTGAACATCTATTAGCTGCTTTTTCTGGTCTTGGAATATCTAATGCCCTAGTTGAGATTGACAATGAAGAAATTCCCATTCTTGATGGTTCTGCCATAAAATTTGTAAATCCCTTAGTTAAGGCAGGTATTTGCAAACAAAATTCACCTTTAGATCTATGTTCTGTTAAAAAAACGATTGAAGTAAAAAATAAAAATGGGTGGGTAAAATTTGAGCCTTCCTCCGATCTTAAGTTAACAGTAGAAATTGATTATCCAAATACATGTATAGGTAAGCAAAAATTTTCTCTTAAAGTTACTGAAGACACTTTTCAAAGGGAACTTTGTGATAATAGAACTTTTTGTTTAAAAAAAGATATAGAAGATATGAGAGAAAGAGGTTATGCATTGGGTGGTAGTTTAGATAATGCAATTGTAGTTGACGGGTTTACTATAAAAAATCAAAAAGGCTTAAGAAGAAAAGACGAATTTGTTAGACATAAAATGCTAGATGCATTAGGGGACCTGTCTTTATCAGGCTTGCCTTTATTAGGCCATTATATTTCATTTTGTGGGGGCCATAGATTAAATAATCAACTAATCATAAAGTTATTTTCTGATAAATCAAATTATGAAAATGTTATGGCTGGGAATGATAACCCTCATAAATTTGTTAATAAAAATTTCACATCATCTGATCAAAATTATAGTGCTGCAATTTAGTTTCTTTGTAAGAAGTTGATCTTTCACAAAAAACTATTATTCTCTTGTCCAAGATATAGATTCATCATGAAAAAATTTGAAATCAAAAATTTTTATTTTATAGTTCTTGTACTCACATTTGTAATAAATTCATGCACAAAGCTTCCTAGTGATTTTGATGCCAACTCGTCCCCAGATGATATAATCAAAACAGCTCAGGAAGCATATAATAAGAAAGACTATGCAAGAGCGGCTGAAATATATTTAAAGGTTGAGGAATTTTATCCATACTCAGATATTTCAAGGAATTCTCTCGTAAATGCCATTCGCTCATTTCATAAAGGTTCAAAATTTAATGAACTGAGAACTACATCTAGAAAATACTTAAATCTTTATCCAAATGACAACAATGCAGCATATGCGAAATACATGGTAGGAATGAGCTATTTTGAACAAATTATAGATGTAGAAAGGGATCAGGGTGCTACTCGAGATTCAATAAGAGAATTTAGTGAACTAATTACACTTTATCCAAAAAGTAAATATACTTTAAAAGCCAAAGAAAATATTTTAATTGCCAAAAATCAATTGGCTGGACAAGAAGTTGCAGTTGGAAGATATTATTTAAAAAGAAATAATCCGATATCTGCAATTAAGAGGTTTAAAACCGTTATTAATGAACATAAAAATACTCCATATTATCCTGAAGCAATTTTTCGATCTATAGAAGCTTATGTTATGTTAGGTGTAAATAATAAGGTGTTGGATTATTCAGCAATTCTTAAAAAAGATTTTCCTAATAGTGAATGGAACATTCTTGCGTCAAATCTTAAAGAGGAATACGGAATCAAGGCTGATTAAAATTGATAAAATCACTTTCCATAACGAATATGTTATTGATAGAAAAAGCAGAAATATTTTTTTCTAGTGGTCTAAATGTTTTTACTGGTGAAACTGGTTCAGGAAAATCGATAATTTTTGATTGTCTTGATTTTGTTATGGGAAATAAAACTAGAAGGAGCCTTTTGAAAGAAAACGAAAAACGAGGAGAAGTCACTGTTGAGTTTGGAATAGATGGTATGAGTGATGTTGTAGACTTTATCTCAGAGCTATCCATTCCAGTTTTGGAAACTTTAATTGTGAGGAGGGTTGAGTTTAGTGATGGAAGGAAAAAGTCCTACATTAATGATATAAATTGTACGACTGAGATATTGAAATCCTTGGGCGAAAAGATAATTGAATTTGTTGATCAAAAAAATAATTCCAAAATTTTAAGAAAACAAAATCATATTAACTTACTGGATGATTTTTGTTCGAATAAAAAAAAAATAAATGAACTAAAACAAATTTGGTCCAAATTAAATGGTCACAAAGAAAAATTATCTAACTTAATAAAACTCAAAAATAAATCTTTAGAAGAATTAGAGTTTAAAAAAAAGTCATTTTTGGAACTGAAAAAATTAAATTTAATGCCTGGAGAATTTGAAGAATTAGAAATTAAAAGAAAAACATTAAAATCATCAAATAAAATTATAGAATATCTCAAGGAATCATATGATTTAATTACTCAAAATGAAACAAATAAAAATATTACAACTAGTATTATTAAATTAGAAAAAATATCTGAATTACTTTCCAAAAACAAATTACTAGATGAATCTATAGATGGTTTAAATCTCATTATTAATAACTTAGATGAAGCTGAAAGAAATATCCAAGAATTACTTAAAAACTTTTCTTATGGTGACATGAGCCTGGAAGATATCGAGGATAGGTTATTTGAAATAAAAGGATTGTCGAGAAAGCATAATGTTTTTGCTGATGAATTAATATCGTTGAAGACAGAACTAGAAAAGGATCTTCATGAATTTGACAATTTTGATGAAGAAATTAAATCAATAAACGAGGATTTATTAGAAACTGAAAATAATTATGATAATATTGCTAATCTAATTTCTAATATTAGAAAAGAAAAAAGTGAACAACTTAGTAAAATTGTTAATCATGAATTGTCACATTTGAAAATGGATGGAATAAAGTTTTTAATCAATTGTAATGAGAAAAAAGAAAAAACAATTATTGGAAAAGATGAAATTGTTTTTCTTATGCGTAACAATAATTTAGCAGTTCAAGATTTAGAAAAGATTGCGTCTGGTGGTGAATTATCAAGAATACTTTTAGCTATAAAAGTTTCTCTGGCAAAGAAAACAGAAGGTTTAACTTTAATTTTTGATGAAATTGATAGAGGCATTGGAGGCGCTACAGCTGAGTCTGTAGGTGAAAGGTTATCAATTTTGTCAAAAACTGAACAGATTTTACTTATAACACACTCCCCTCAAGTGGCCGCTAAAGCAAATAAGCATTGGAAAGTTAGTAAAAAAATTAGTGAAGATGGATTTCCAATTAGTTTTACTAGAGAGTTAGACGAAGATAATAAGAAAAAGGAATTAGCTAGAATGATTTCAGGAAAGGTAGTTACAAAAGAAGCGATTGCAGCAGCTGAAAAGTTAATGCCATAACGTAATAGGTTTAAAAAATAAATCTAGTCTTTCAACCTATTACTTATAAAAGCTTTGCCTCCATATTTCTTTTTGTCTTTGACGTAGAATTTAAGTAAGGTTCGTGTTAATTTCTTTATACCCTTATATTCTTTAAATATTTCTATCATATAATTGAGATCTTTTATGGTATTTTCAATCGTGAATAAATAACTATCATAATCTTTTTGTAAAGCTTTTGGAGCAATTCTATCCAATGATTTTGAAGAACCGGATCCAAGAGAAGATAATTTATAAAATTTTTTCCAGTTAATACTTAGTTTTTTTGCAATTTTTAAGCTTTCTATAACAAGAGTTGATGTTCCTAGTGCTAAAAAATTAGAGATTAGCTTTGCTTTTGTCCCCATACCTATCTTACCTATTCTTAAAATTTTTTTACAACAAGGTTTTAGTATTTGTTTTGCTTCTCTAAAATTTTTTTTGTTAGATCCAATAAAGGCGCCTAAGTTTCCATTTTTTGCTTGTAAACTACCACCTGATATAGGTGCTTCAACGTAATTAAAATTATAAATTTTGGATAGCTTTTTAAAATACAAAACAGAATTATAATTATTTGTTGTACAATCAATTACTAGCTTCTTTTTTGAACATGTTTGACCTATTTCAAGAATTATTTTTTTTGCTACACTTGAATTAGGTAGGCATAAAATGATTATTTCACATTTTCTTACAATCTCTTTGATTGTTTTAAGTTCGAATGCACCTTTTTTTTTTACTCTGTTAATAGGATTGGGATTTTTATTTTTTTTTACAAATAGTTTATGATTAGCTTCGATTAGCTTATACACCATACCTTCACCCATGATGCCTACACCAATAAACCCTATTTTTTTTTTGGTTAGATCATTTTTTTTATTAAGTAACATTATTAAGAATTTGGAATTATTTATTATTATTTAATTGGACTTTATAACTTTTCCAGGGTTTAGAATTAAATTTGGGTCTAAAGTCTTTTTAATTGTAGTCATAATATCCCAAGCATAACCATGCTCTTTTTCCATAAAGTTAAGTTTACCCATCCCAATACCATGCTCTCCTGTTACTGTACCCCCAAGTTCTAAAGATCTCTCACACATTCTATGAATTATGGATTGTGCTATTTTTTTTTCTTTTAAATTTCCTTTTTTAATAAGTAGGGTTGCATGAAAATTACCATCTCCTACATGTCCCCATATTGGGCCTGGAATTCCACTTTCTTCAATATCTTTTGCTGTTTGATCAATTAGATTGGCTAGTTCTGATATAGGTACACAAGCATCAGTAGCAATTGCTTTATGTTCTGGGTATTTTGATTTTACGGCATAAAATGCATTATGTCTATTTTTCCAAAGTTTGTTTCTTTCTTCTTGTCTTGAAGACCACTTGAAATTTGAACCTGAAAAACTTTCTGCTATTTCAGAAACTAATTTGGATTGTTCATTTACTGAATCTTCTGAACCATGAAACTCTAAAAATAAATGCGGTGATACATGCATATCTTCATTGAAATAATCATTGCATGCTTCTATCGTTTGAGAGTCTACAAGCTCCATTCTAGCCATAGGAATTCCCATTTGTATAGTTTGAATAACAGTTCTTACTGCATTATCAACAGAGGGAAATGAACATATAGCAGCCGATATCGATTCTGGAATTCCTTGTAGTTTTAAAGTAAGCTCTGTTATTAGTCCTAAAGTACCTTCGGATCCAACGATTAGTTTTGTTAAGTCATATCCAGCTGCTGATTTTTTTGATCTACCACCAGTTCTAATTATTTTTCCGTTTGCTAATACAACTTCTAAACCTAAGACATTTTCCCGCATTGTACCATATCTGACAGCCGTTGTACCTGAGGCTCTAGTTGCCGCCATACCTCCAAGTGAGGCATTTGCTCCGGGATCAACAGGAAAAAATAAGCCCTTGTCTTTTATAAAAGAATTCAAGTCCTCTCTAGTAACACCTGGTTGTACAACTACGTCCATATCTTCTGAATTAACCTTAAGGATTTTATTCATATTCATCATATTTAAAGATATACCGCCTCTTTTTGCCAAAGCATTTCCTTCTAATGATGTACCAGTCCCCCACGCTACAATAGGACATTCTTCTTGATTACAAATAGATGCAATATCTGATACTTCTTTAGAGTTATTAACAAAAGCTACTGCGTCTGGTAAGATCTCTGGAAAATAAGTTTCATTAGTTCCATGTTGCTTTCTTATAGAAATTCCAGTACTCAAACGTCCGTTAAGAATTTTTCCTACTTTTTCTATTGCATTTTCTATTGTCATTTTATTTCATAAGGTTGTTATATTATTGTGTATTAATAATCTTATATTGACATTATTTCGGAAAAAGTGAAGAGCTTAGAATATGTATACCAAAAAAAATAATTTTGAACTTTTTGAAAGTAGCGTTCAAAGTGTTCGTGAAGAGTGGATTGATTATAATGGTCATATGAATGTTGCTTATTATACACTTGCTTTTGATAAAGCTTTGGATGACTTCTTAGAGAAAAATTTAGAAATTGGTCCCACATATGTTAAAAGAGAGAAAAAAGGACCTTATTCTCTTCAGGCTAACTACCATTATTTAGACGAATTAAGACTAACTGACGAATTTTTTACTAAGATTTATTTAATAAATTCAGATAATAAAAAGATTCACCTAGTTTTAGAAATGATAAATTTTAATACAAATAAGCAAGTTGCTGTTTGCGAAACTCTATTGATTAATGTTGATTTGAATATAAGAAAATCAGTTGAATATGACATCGATGTCATAAACAGGATAGAAGATTATAAAAAGAACTCTAAAATATTTAAATTGCCATTACAAATTGGTAAAGAAATAAAGATTAGAAAAAAATAAAATTATAGTTTTGAACAGATTTTATTTAACCAAGATCTTTTTTCACCATCTAATCTTGCTTCGTATTTTTTAATTACTTTTTGGTGATAACTATTTATCCATTCTATTTCTTGAATAGTAAGTAAATCTTTAATTATTAAAAATCTATCAAATGGACAGTAAGTTAATGTTTCGAAAGATAAAGTTTTAATTTTTTCAATTTGAGATTGTTCTGTTGGTTCCTTTATTAAAAGTAGATTTTCGATTCTTATACCGTGACTATTTTGCAAATAATATCCTGGTTCATTTGAAACTATCATACCAGATTTTAGTTCTACCTCGTTTCTTTTTGATAATCCTTGTGGCCCTTCATGTACCGAAAGAAATGATCCTACACCATGTCCGGTTCCATGTTCATAATCTAAGTTTTCTTGCCATAAATGGTATCTAGGAATGCTATCTAAGTCTTTTCCAGTTAAACCTAATGGCCATTTCAAATTAGAAACAGCAATCATACCTTTCAATACAAGTGTGTATTGTTTTCTTTTCAAGTAATTTACTTTTCCAAATCCTATAGTTCTTGTAATATCAGTGGTACCTTCAAGATATTGTCCACCACTATCAATTAAAACCAAATCACCACTTTTAATTATTCTATTTGTTTTTGAATTAGCTCTATAATGAATTATAGCCCCATTTGGTCCTGAGCCACAAATTGTATCAAAGGATGGTCCAAAATAATTTGAAGTTTTTTTTCGAAATTCAGCTACTTTTTCAATTATATCTATTTCAGAAATTCGGCTTCTTTTGTTTTGTTCTATCCAATAAAGCAGATTGATTATAGCTAACCCATCTTTTTTGTGAGCAATTCTACTATTTCGAATTTCTACTTTATTCTTGATAGATTTTATTGATAAGGCTGGGTCTAATTCATTAAAAATTTTATTTCTTTTTGATGATATTAAACTTCTAACTGCTGTAGGGCAGTTGTTTCCATCTAACCAAATTTTTCCTTTTAATTTTTTAAGTTTTTTTGAGAAAAAACTTATATCAAAAAATTTAACCTTTGGACCAAAATTCTCAACTAAATCTTCACTTAATTTTTCTTTTTTTATAAATATATTAAGGTCACCGTTTTTTTTTTGGATCGCATATGATTGCGCAATTGGAGTGTTAGGAATATCAAAACCTCTTATATTAGCTAACCAACAAATGGATTCAGGTAGAGTATAGATAATATAGTCTACCTTAAAATTGTTTTTTAACTTGTTTATTTGGGCAAGTTTTGCAGTATATGAATGTCCTGTATATTTATCGGAAAGTTTGAATATTTTATGATATTCTTCTTTAGGTTTATCTATCCATATTTTATCAATAATATTCTTAACTTTTTTGAATTTATACTTACCCCTAAATTCACTTTTTAGATTTTGAATTTCATTCCATGTATGTAACCAGGGATCAAAACCTATTTTATCATGACTAATGACATTTTTTTTAAACCAGTTAGCTATGATAGTTTTATTGAGTTTATAAACTATAATTTTTGAGCTATTTTTTTCAATTTCTGCTTGTATGGTATATCTGCCATCTACAAAAAGAGCTATAGTTTTCATAGTGACTATGCATAAACCAGCTGAGCCAGAAAAATTGGTTATCCACCTTAGTCTATTATCATTTTCTGAAATAAATTCACCCTGAAAGCAATCCGCTCTGGGTATTAAATAAGCCCCAATTTTATATTTTGACATTAAGTTTCTTACAGATTTTATTTTAGCTGTAGCAGATGACAAAGAATTATTCTTTTTTTTAATGTCCTCAGTACTTGTAATCGTAAAACTATTCATGATTTCTAAATATTCATATTTTTTTATTCTAAGCTACTTTAAGCTTTTTTTCTTTTTTATCAAAAAGTCTTGCTAATTGTTCTGTCATGGCCCCAGCTAACTGTTCTATGTCTGTTATAGTAATAGCATTTTGATAATATCGCGTTACATCGTGTCCAATACCAATTGCAATGACTTCTATTATACCGCGTTTTTCAATCATCGTAATCACATTTTTGAGATGATTTTCTAGGTAGTTTGAAGAATTAACTGAGAGAGTAGAATCATCAACTGGAGCTCCATCTGAAATAACCATTAAAATTTTTCTAGATTCACTTCTTTTAGATAATCGCTTATTTGCCCACTCTAATGCTTCTCCATCGATATTTTCTTTTAGCAATCCTTCTTTCATCATCAAACCTAAATTTAGTTTCGCTCTTCGCAAAGGAACATCTGCTTGTTTGTAGATAACATGTCTAAGGTCATTGAGGCGGCCAGGATTATTTGGTCTGTCTTTAGAAAGCCAATCCTCTCTTGATTTTCCGCCTTTCCAAGCTCTAGTTGTAAAACCTAATATTTCACATTTCACTTGACATCTTTCTAGTGTCGAAGCGATTATTTCCGCACAGATTGCTGCTATTGAAATTGGTCTACCTCTCATGGAACCTGAATTATCAATCAAAAGAGTAACCACTGTATCCTTAAAATCAATTTCACTCTCTTGCTTATAAGTTAAGGGTGTAGTTGGATTTGTAATTATCCTAGCCAGTCTAGAAGCATCTAAAAAGCCTTCTTCAAGATCGAACTTCCAGGATCGATTTTGTTGAGCTTGAAGTCTTCGTTGTAATTTGTTCGCGAGTCTTGAAACGGCTCCTTTTACTTGATCGAGCTGCTGCTCTAGATAAACTCTAAGTTTTGTAAGTTCTTCTTCATCTGCAAGATTCTCTGCTAAAATTTCTTCATCATATATGTTAGTAAAAACTTTATAATTAGGATCAGCCTCGGAAAAAAAAGCATTAGTTATTTTTCTATTATTTTCGTCCTCATTACTTTCTTCCTGAGATTCAACTTCATTAACTTCCTCTTCTACAGAAAGATCATCACTTGTAGTACTCTCTGAAACTAACTCTTCAACTTCATCTGGAAGTTGTTGTTCAGCATTATCATTTTCATCAGGATTGTCAGTACTGTTGCTTTCATCTTTTTGATTATCATTTTCTGCACTATCCTCTTTATTTGGATCATCTCCTAATTGATCTCCGTAGCCTAAATCTCTGATTATATTTCTACTTAATTTGGCAAATTCTTCTTGGTTTGCTATTGATCCTATAATCTTTGTAAAATTACTTTTACTCTCATTTAATATAAAATCTTCCCACATTTTTAAGCCCTTTTCAGAGTTTTCAGAGAGCTTTAAGTTTGAAGCTTTTTTTTTGATTAGAAGTGTTAAAGAATCTTGCAGAGGAAATTTTTTGTTTGGCTCAGAATTCTCAAAAAACTTTTTGCTTTTTTTTTCAACATTATTTTCAATATTTTTAGCAGCACCTGGATAAATAATTCCGCCAATAGCTTCACAACGTGCTTGCTCCATTTCATTAAACAAATTTAATGCTATATCTCCTTGTGGAGCATATTTTTGATCAATTTTTTTATCATGATATCTAATGAACAGAGCTTGAGCATCAGATTCACCTCTAGCATTTAGGATCTCATTTTTGGTTTTTTTATTTGAGATTCTTGATAATTGAACATTAGTTTGGTCATGTTTGTTAGTTTCACTTTCAAAACTAACATTTAATTCACTTTTCTTAGAAATAGCTCTTGTTGTTTCACTTAATGCTTTTTTAACTGTTTCAGTAGAGGATTTGTTTTTATTCATCTTGAGCTTTACTATTAATATCTGTTGAGCTCATTAAACTCTCCGGTAATTCTTGATCAAAACACCTTTGAAAAAATTCTGCTACTGTTGTTCTTTCTAACTCATCACATTTATTCAGGAATGTAACTCTAAAAGAAAAAGCAATGTCTTTAAAAATCTCTAGGTTTTGAGCCCAGTTTATAACTGTTCTTGGAGACATTACAGTTGAAATATCCCCATTGACAAAAGCATTTCTTGTAAGTTCTGCAACTGCAATCATTCGTGATATTATTTTTTTTCCTTCATTTGAAGACATTGATGGTAATTTGCTCAATACTATATCCATTTCATGATCATTTGGTAGATAATTCAAGGTTGAAACAATTGACCATCTATCCATTTGTCCTTGGTTAATTTGTTGTGTCCCGTGATATAGTCCTGTTGTATCTCCTAGCCCTACAGTATTTGATGTCGCAAATAATCTAAAATGTTTATTAGGAGAGATAATTTGATTCTGGTCAAGTAAAGTAAGTTTTCCATCAGTCTCTAAAACCCTTTGTATGACAAACATTACATCTGGTCTACCTGCGTCATATTCATCAAAAACTAAAGCACATGCGTTTTGTAATGCCCAGGGCAATATACCTTCCTGGAAATCAGTAATTTGTTTACCTTCTTTTAATTTAATTACATCTTTTCCTATAAGATCAATTCTGCTTATATGACTGTCTAGATTTACCCTTACACATGGCCAATTAAGTCTTGCAGCAACCTGCTCAATATGGGTGGATTTTCCAGTACCATGGTAACCCTGAATAATAACTCTTCTATTATATTGAAAACCAGCAAGAATTGCTAAAGTAGTCTCTCTAGAAAATCTATATGAACTATCTATCTCAGGAACCCTATCGGTTGAATTTTCAAAGCCTTTAACGCTCATTTTTGATTCTATATTGAATGTTTTCTCTATATCTATTGTCTTAGTTGGAATTACTTCACTCATAAATGATGCCCCATTTTATAAAACTAAATTAGTTAAAATTAATTAATCTTTAAAACTTTTACTTGATTTTATTTGATCCCATGCCCAAACGACTTCTGATAAACGATCTTCATCTGCTCTGCTACCAGAGTTTCTATCAGGGTGTAAGTCTTTAACCATCTCTTTGTATATTTTTCTTAATTCACTTTTTGTAGTAGTATCGTTAGCGCCAAGGATATCAAGAGCTTTTCTCTCACTAGCTGGAAGTCTTCTTGAAAATAATTTTCTTTGGGTTAAGTTTGGATTTTTTTTATTAGAAAAAAGATCATATGGATCCTCTAATCCAAGTCTTGCCCAAGCTTTACCTTCAGCTTGTACTTTGTCTTTATTAACATCACTGTTAAGAGGAGATGTTTTTCTTTCCCAAACACTATCAGCTTTGAATTGATTTTCTAAATCTTGTTGGGAGTGTCCTTCAAAAAAATTCCACTTTCTATTATACTCTTTAACATGTTTTAAACAAAACCAATTAAATTCATCAACATTTTTGGGTGATTTTGGGGCTCTGTATTTTCCAATCAATTCACACCCATCTACATCACATTGGCGTGACGAATTTTCAAAGGCGCCGCTAGAGCCTTTATTTTTGGCTCGCCTTTTCTTATCAGCAGAAACTGATATGTCGAATTCAAATGGAATTTTGCTGCTCATTTATAATTTCCAATTAAAAATTAATTATTGTCATATTGAAATAATCTTTTATTTTTAAACATCAAAACGAACATTATGAAATGTATAAATACAATGCAAGTAAGATTAATAATTAAAAAGAAGTTAGAAGAAGAATTTAATCCTTATCAGTTAAATGTTATTGATGAAAGTCATTTACATAAAGGCCATGTTGGAGCAAAACCTGAAGGTGAAACGCATTTCAAGGTTGAAATGAAAAGTAATAAATTTTTAGGGATGAGTAGAGTTAATATGCAAAAAAAAGTGTATAAAACTTTAGAACTTGAAATGAAAAATAAAATTCATGCTTTATCTTTAAAATTATCAAGTTAATTAATCTTTCGTAGCTGGTCCCAAACTAGGAAATTTATCATTAGTTACTTTAAGTTCGCTAGTTGATGTTAAAGAGTTTTTATTTTTTTTGAAAATAAGTAGAGAAACTTTTTCCTCACCTGAAGAGTTAAAAAAAGACTTTTTTTTTGGTACAAGTATTGTCTTAATATCAACAAATTCCCACCCATTTCTTGTTTCTTCATTCAAAATTTTCTCAAGCATTTCTGCTATTTGATTATTAATTGATTTTTTATTAAAAAATTTATTTTTGAACTTAGGAGTGGGTAAAATTTTAAACTTTTGAGTCAATTTTTTTATTTTCCAACAATTATTTTAATTTTTTTGCTACAAGTTGATTCGTTAATTTAGGATTAGCCTTCCCTTTGCTTTCCTTCATAACTTGTCCGACAAACCAACCTAATATTTTTGGATTCAATTTTGCTTTCTCTACCTGTGCAGGGTTATCAGCAATTATTTTTTCTACTAATTTCTCTATAAGATCCTCATCCGTGACTTGTTTTAAACCTAATTCATTTATCAAAGTTGATGGTGATTTATCTGATTTCCAAACATGATCAAAAAGTTCTTTAGCGATCTTAGATGAGATTTCTCCTTTTTCTAAATATGATAAGATCTCTTTTAAATTTTTAGCTGAAACGGGACTATCTTTTATAGGAATATCTTCTTTATTTAATCTTCCAAAGAGTTCATTAATAATCCAATTAGCTGCTAATTTTCCTGTCTCTTTTGTTGAAACTTTTTCAAAGAATTCAGCAGTTTCCTTATCTGAAGTTAAAACATCTGCATCATAAGCATTAACTCCATATTCAGCAAGAAAGCGATTTTTTTTATCATCAGGTAATTCGGGTAAATTCTTCTTAATATTGTCAACCCAGCTTTGCTTAATGATTAGCGGTGGAAGATCAGGACAAGGAAAGTACCTGTAATCATGGGCTTCTTCTTTAGAGCGCATCGATCTTGTTTTCCCCGTATCAGGATCGTAAAGTCTAGTTTCTTGATCAATTTCTCCACCATCTTCCAAAATTCCAACTTGTCGTTTGGCTTCATAATCTATGGCTTGTTGAATGAAACGAATGGAGTTCATATTTTTGATTTCACATCTGGTTCCAAGATATGATAAATCTTTTGTTTCGAAATATTTTTCGTAATTTCCTTTCTTAAGAACAGATACATTTACATCAGCTCTAAGAGATCCTTCTTGCATGTTTCCATCACATGTATCTAAATATTGAAGTATTTGACGTAGTTTTTTTAGGTAGGTTGTAGCTTCATCTGAACTTCTTATATGAGGCAGAGATACAATTTCCATAAGCCCTATACCTGTTCTATTTAAATCAATAAATGATAGATTGGGATCCATATCATGAATAGATTTACCAGCGTCTTGCTCAACATGAATTCTTTCTATCCCAATATTTCTAGTCTTATTTTTGATATTAATAGTAATTTGACCTCTACCAACAAGAGGATGATAGAGTTGACTAATTTGATAACCCTGTGGAAGGTCTGGATAAAAATAATTCTTTCTATCAAATTGTGAAAAAAGGTTTATCTCAGCTTTTAAACCAAGACCAGTTTTTACTGCTTGTTCTATACAAAACATATTCAAAACGGGTAACATTCCAGGCATTGCAGCATCAACTATGCTAACATTAGAATTTGGTTCACTGCCAAAGTTTGTGGATGCAGAGGAAAATAGCTTAGCTTTGGATTTAATTTGTGCATGAACTTCCATGCCAACAACTAACTCCCAGCTATGCTTCCTTCCTTCTATGACTTGAGCTTTTGGTAAACTGTTATCAATATCTGTCATTTCAATATCTTATTCTAGTTTCAATTAATTCAATTTAAGGATTCTGTCAGTTATATCTAAAGTATCTTTTGATAAATTCATAGAATTTCGAATGTTATTTAATAAACTAACCATGATTGATTTTCTTTTAGGTTCTATTCTATTTATTGTTTCAAAGGAAGTTGATAATCTAGCAGCTATCTGTGGGTTTATTTTATCCATTTTTTTTATCCATTTTGAAACAATTTCATATCCACTTCCGTCTTTAGAATGAAAGGCCTTTTGATTATTAAAAGCAAATGAACCAATTAAACTTCTAAATCTATTGGGATTTTTATAATTAAAGTCGGGATGCAAAGATAGTCTTTCAATAGTTTGTAATATATTTGAAGCTGGTGTAAATATCGCCTGTATAGAGAACCATTTATCTATTAATAAGGAATTATGTTTCCACTTTTGGTAGAAAGATAATAAAGCATTGTCGGCGCAGTCATTTTTAACTAAAATTTTTAAAGAATTAAGAGTTTCTGTCATATTCGTAGAATTTTCAAAAGCATGATGGGCTATTTCTAGATGGTTTCCCGAGATGACCATAAGGTCTAGATACCTATTTTTCAGAAGTCTAAAACCTACGTTAACCTTGTTGAATTCATCATTTATTACTCCGATATCATTATATGTTTGAATAATATCTTGTTTAAAGCTATTAGCGATCATTTGATTAATTTTTTCTCTAGCATCATAAATAGTTTCCGGCATTATATGATTTTTTGTTTTTAGTATAAAAACTGCAATATCTTCTTCAGATGGTGGGGTAATTAGTTTAGCTAAAAATCCTGGATTGTTTTCAAAGCGTGATAATAAATTATTCACAATTTTATCTAATGCAACATTAGATTCTTTTCCGTCGACTATATCTTTGGCTAAGTTAAGGTATATATTTTGAGCTGCATCCCAAATACAAAACGTATTTGTGTCACTATTCATGATATTTATATGGTCATCCAAAGTTTGGCTAGTTTCTAATTTAATAGGTGCTGAAAAATCGTTTAAATAAACTGGTATTGGTTTATCTTTAAAACCAGAAAATACAAAATTTTGTGTTTTCTCACGAAGTATCATCTGTTTCCCTTCTTTTATTTTTTTACCCTTACTATCGATAAATGATACTTTTATAGGTATTACCATTGGTTTGGCTGTAACATTATTATTTTGAAGGGGTAAACTTTGTGAGAGTTTAATGGTATAATTACCTGCTTTGAAATCTCCTGTAACTTTAACAATAGGTGTGCCAGATTGCGTATACCATAGAAAAAATTGTTTTAAATCTTTTCCAGTGCTGTCCTCAAAAACCTTGATCCAATCTTCCACGGTAATTGCTTCCCCGTCATGTCTATCAAAAAATACTTGAACTGATTTATAATAATCCTTTTCTCCTATAATCAAACTTAACATTCTAATAACTTCAGCACCTTTCTCGTATACTGTCGCAGTGTAAAAATTATTGATTTCTGAATATTTTTCTGGTCTCACACAGTGTCTGAGTGGTCCAGAATCTTCTCTAAATTGTCTGCTTCTAAGAAGAGCGACATCATCAATCCGAACAATATCTTTATTTTGCATATCTGCTGAAAATTGTTGGTCCCTAAAAACAGTTAATCCTTCTTTTAAACATAATTGAAACCAATCTCGGCAGGTTATACGATTACCTGTCCAATTATGGAAATATTCATGTGCAATGATTCTCTCAATCATTTCAAAATCAATGTCAGTAGCCGAATTTTTACTAGCTAATATATATTTGGAGTTAAAAATATTTAATCCTTTATTTTCCATTGCCCCCATATTGAAGTCATTAATCGCAACAATCATAAATCGCTCTAAATCATATTCTCTTCCATAAACTTCTTCGTCCCATTTCATACATTTTTTTATTGAATCCATTGCATGTTGACATTTTTCTTCATTTCCTTCTTCCACATAAATTTGAAGAAGAACTTTTTTATTACTCATTGTTGAAAATTCGTCTTCAATAATTTTCAAATTTCCAGCAACAAGAGCAAATAAATAAGAAGGTTTAGGCCAAGGATCATTCCATTCTGCCCAACCTTGACCGCTATCTATTAAGTTGCCATTGGAAAGTAAAAAGTTGTAGTTTCCTTCAATTCTAACTTTAAACTTTGTCATTACATCAGGCCTATCAAGGAAATAAGTTATTTTTCTAAATCCTTCTGGCTCACATTGAGTACAATAAATTCTATTCGATAGATATAAACCTTCAAGAGCTGTATTGGATTTAGGATTTATTTCAGTCGTGCAATTCAATGTGAATGTAGAATTCTTTATTTTATCAGAGGAAATTTCCAAAAAATCATTATTTGTTTTGAATTCACATTGGTTCAATAAAACACCATTTATCGCTAACGAAATTAATTTTAATTCTTTTCCATTTAAAACAAGAGCTGAATGTTTATTTCCATTTTTAACAATACGTTTTATTTTAATTTCTGAATTTACTATGGTTTTTTCAGGATCAAGTTTAAAATATAGATACACCCGTTCAAATTCAAACTCAGGTTTTTTATAATCTGATAAATGGATTTCGATAGGTTTCATTTTTGACCTTTATATTGAAAAAAGATACACTTTATTAGATACAGTATCATACAGTTTATTAAAAGAGGTTGAATAAAAAGTTGTGAAAAAACCGTTAGTAGGAATTATAGGTAATAGTTATAAAATTGATAATAAATATCCTGCTCAAGGATCTGGAACAATAAATATTGAGGCTATTGCTGAGGTATCAGGTGCTTTACCAGTAATTATTCCAAGTTTACCAAATTATTTCACTATTGCTGAATTACTATACTCTTTTGATGGATTTTTATTTACTGGTGGAAGACCCAACGTACATCCTTCATTCTACGGAGAAAAAGCAACGGATGCTCACGGTTTTTTTGACATAGACCGTGATCAATTAGTTTTACCATTAATAAAAGCATGTGAGAAGGTAGGTAAACCAATCTTAGGTTTATGTAGAGGTTTCCAAGAATTCAATGTTGCATTTGGTGGGACATTATATCCAGAAATAAGAGAACTTCCAGGTCGAATGAATCATAGAATGCCCCCAGAAGGTACTTTAGAAGAACAATTTGCTCTAAGACATGAGGTGATTATAAATAAAAATAGTATTTTTGAACAAATTTTTGGAACTAACAAAGTAATGGTCAATTCTCTTCATGGTCAGGGAATAAAAAAACCAGGGAAGAGAGTTATCATAGATGGTTATGCAAATGATGGAACACCTGAAGCCTTGTCTATTAAAGATTCAATTGGTTTCTGTTTAGCAGTTCAATGGCATCCTGAGTGGAATGCTTCTTCTGACAAGGTCTCTAAACCTTTATTTCAAAATTTTGGTGAAAATCTTAGACTACCATCTAATTGATGCTGGAATAAAATCATATATTTTTTCGTTTTTAATTATGTATCCCACTCCTGGAAAAGGAAAATGATACCCTAGATAAGGAATTTTTTCTGTAGTTATTAAATCTAAAATGTTAAATCTTGTTTTTTGCGCTAAAACCGGATCCATGTCAGTATCAGGGATGAAATCTGGGTTTTTTAAACTTGTATAAGTATTTCTAATAACATCTCCACCAATGATTAATTTTGATCCTTTACTCTCTATCAAAATGCTCGAATGTCCAGGGCTATGCCCAGAGGTTTCAAATACTGTAACACCAGGCAGAATAGATTTTTCATTTTTAAATAAAGAGATTTCAGGTATTGCGTTAAGTGAATTTTGAGCCCATAAAACCATCTGCATAAATGTTTCATCAACCTCATTCACTCTATTTTTCTTAGTCCACCAACCATACTCTTTTTCTGAAATCATAAATTCAGCATCTGGAAAAATAGTTTCATCAAAATCGTCTCTAATTCCCAAAATATGATCAGGATGTGCGTGTGTTAAAAAAACATTTGTAATACTTTCTGGATCAATATTTGCTTTGGATAAATTATCAAAAAGTTTGCCTGTATTACCTATAAAACGGGAACCAGAGCCAACATCAATTAATAATTTTTTATCTTCAACCTCAATAACTGCAAGATTAGTATTCATATAAATGTGGTCTTCTTGCATATGATAATGTTTTAGGTGTTTCTTTAGATTTTCTTCTGAACTATTGATATCAATTGAAGATATGGGTAGTTGGAAACCTCCATCTGAAACAATAGTTATTTTAATTTCTCCTACTGAAAACTTAAAATAATTAAGTAGATGATGATTATCATTTGATTGAATTGAACCAAACAGTGGCGTTGAAATAGCAGTTAAACCAGTACAATTAATATAATTTAAAAATTTTCTTCTGGAAAGAAACATAGTATTAAATTAACACGTTAATATATCACATTTATCAACATTAATTAAATTAATAAATAATGCAACATCCTTTAACTCCCGGGGGTTAATTATGAGTTTTAGTAGACTTCTTTCGGTAGCACCAATGATGGAAAGAACGGATAGGCATTTTAGATATTTTTTAAGACTATTATCTAAGGAAACTTTATTATACACTGAGATGATAACTGCTCAAGCTATAGTAAAAGGTAATAAATCGAAATTACTAAATTTCTCAAAAGCTGAGCGTCCTTTAGCACTTCAAGTAGGGGGAAGTGATCCCAAACTATTAGCTGAGGCTACAAAACTGGGTGCTGAATGGGGATACGACGAAATTAATTTAAATGTAGGATGTCCCTCAGATAAAGTAAGCTCTGGAGATTTTGGTGCAATCCTTATGAAAAGAAAAGAGCAAGTCGCTAAATGTACTGATGCCATGATAAATTTCTCTGGCGGAGTTCCCATAACCATAAAGTGTAGGATAGGAGTTGATGATCAAGATCCAAACATTATTTTACCCGATTTCATTGAGACTGTATCTGATACTGGTGTATCTACTTTTATCATTCATGCAAGAAAGGCAATCTTAAATGGGCTAAGCCCCAAAGATAATAGAACCATACCACCAATCAATTATGGTATAGTCAAAAGAATGAAAGATAAATTTTCACAATTAGAAATTTGCATCAATGGAGAGATAAAAGATTTAAATACAGTAATTGAATTCATAGATTATGGAATGGATGGATGTATGATAGGTAGAGAGGTATATAAAAATCCAAGTAAAATTCTTCAAAATGCTGATGAAAAAATTTTTAATAAAGTTGAAAATTCTTATATGTCTAAAAATAAAAAGTTACGTAAAGCACTATTAACAATGATACCATACTTAGAAAAGCATCTTTTAGATGGAGGAAAAGCGTCTAGTGTTTTAAGACACCTTATTAATTCTGTTTATGGGTTAGAAGGTGCTAAGTTATTTAGGAAGACAATTTCAGAAAATATAAATAAAATCAATCAGCCAGAGATACTTGAAAAAGCCATAAACTCAGTAAATTTTTCTGATAAATAATTATAAGTAAATGGAATAAATATTGATACAGAATTGGTTAAATTTATGTGAAAATGGATGGTGTTTTTTAAACACCGACAATGACCACTATGATTGGATAAATGAGGCTAAAAAGCAAATAAAATTTAAATTTTCTCAAAATGTAATTAAGGATCAAGATTTTAGATCTGGTTCAACATGGTTTGTAGGAACTAACTTTCTTGATAATAATTCTCAAGGTAAGATTGGTACCAGACAATTGAGTAAAAAAATTATCAATAATATATCAAGTTATTTTGGAACTAAAATTCAATATTGGGATAAAGGACAAGTTTCAATTTGTTGGCCTGGCTACCCGAAAAAAGATAATTTAGAGAGCGAAAAATCTTTTAATTTTAGAATTAAAAGATTTGCCTCTCATATTGATGGAATAATACCATTAGGTTCAAAAAAAAGAAGATTTGCAAAAGAATATCATGCTTTTATTTTGGGATTACCCATTATGAATAATTTTGAAAATAATGCTTCATTAGTAGTATGGGAGGGATCCCATAAAATCTTTAGAAATTTTTTTAGGAATATATATGAAGGTGTATCTAGTAATAAAATATCTGATATTGACATAACAGAATTATATAATGAATGCAGAAATAAAGTTTTCACAAAATGTAATGTTAAAAAAATTGTTCCTAATTTTAAACAACCATACTTACTAGATAGACATTTACTTCACGGCATTGATCAATGGAAAGACCAAAATTTTGGTAGTTATGCTATTAAACACAAACACTCAGTAAATAATTTATCAAATGGAAGAATTGTAGTTTATTTTAGGCCAGTTTTTTCAGATCCATATGATTGGATTTATCAATGAGCAATATAAGAAATTATAAATGATTTAATCGATTTAAAAAACTTTGTAATATTAAACAAGCTGCGATTTTATCAATAATCTTAGCTCGAGATTTCCTAGAAATTTCTGAAGAAATAAGACTTTTTTCAGCTGCAACTGTAGATAATCTCTCGTCCCACAAACATATACAATTCTTCGTAGATAGTGAGATTTTTGAAGCAAAAGATCTGGTAGATTGACATCTTGGACCTTCTGTTCCATTCATATTAATAGGTAAACCAAGGATAATGCCTGTAAATTGGTATTTTTTTTCCAAATCTTTAATTTTTTCAAGGTCTTCGGAAAACTTTTTTCTTTTGATTACTACTACTGGACTAGCGATTGTTCTTGATTCATCAGATATGGCTACACCTATTGTTTTGGTTCCTAGATCAAAACCAACAAGTGGACCGCTTTTATTTATACAGTCTAGAAATTTTTGTACATTTTGTGTAACTGAAATATTCATAATAAATTAATTATTAAAGTCTTTGATTAAATTTTCTAATTGTCTAATTAATTCGTTATCTTCTTTAAAGATGTCCTTAGCTTTATTAAATCTTTCAATAGCAAACTCATTTTCTCCCAAGACTAAATAAGATCTAATAAGTTTAAACCAATCGTCAAATGAACCACCTTCACTTTCAATTCTATCATTTAAATTTGATACCATGCCATAAATCATATCTAGTTCGTCTTCACTTAAATCAGTAGGTTTTTTAATTTGTTTTGAAGAACGAAAATTATTATTAGATTCAATTAAATTTTCTAACCTAGCAATATCTTGATTTATTAGTATTGACCATGGACTTTCATCAGATTCTTCAGTCAAAAGATTTTTCCAGATTTCATATCCGTCTTCCAACTCATTTTTCTGAAGCTTGAGTAATCCAAAATAATATCGAGCTCTCTTATTAGATCCATCTAAATGCAAAGACTTTATCAAATTATTTTCAGCTTCAATAGAAACATAACCATCAGAGGCTGCTATCATTAATTCAGCTAGTTTACTGTAATCTGAGGCATTAACTGAATTATTAATATTTTCTATAATATGTTTTAAGGCTTTGTGTGCAGTTTGAAAGTCTCCGAGTCTGGCAGAATTTTCTACAAGAAGGTTATAACCTTTTAAATCGTTTGGACGATTTTTCAGGATTTCCTTAAGTTGATTTACTAGTTCTCTTAATTGATTATTTTCGGGTAGATTAATATCTTCTTGTTCAGTTAGAATTTCAGCATTAATTTGATTTAATCTACTCTGAGTAAGCTCATCTGAAACAAATTTGATATCATCAAAAGGCTTATCCTTTATATTATAGTTTCCTAATTGCCAATAAAGAAGACCTGTAGTTATAAAAACAATAGCTATAGAAAATGCTAAGAATATTTTGTTGAAGTTATATGAAGAATATGATTTTAATATTTTTTTTTCATCAATATTTTTAAGTTCTCTTAATATTCTTTTTTCTATTTCAAACTTGATGGATTTATATTCATCCTCATCTATCTCATTTTTTTTATATTCAACATCCAAATTTTTAAGTTGTAATTTGAGTTCAGTTAATAAGGGATAATCATCATAAAAAATTTCACTTTTAACCAGAAAGATGGCTTTTCTGAAGATATAAACTAACAATATTATTATTAAAATGATGAATAAAAAGAAGAAAAGCATATCATTCGTACTTTTTGGAAATAAATATCTATAATTACTATATAATCAAAAGGAATGCTTCAATAAAAACATATTAAATTTTTCTATTGAATATTATTATTATTTGTAAAATAGTATTTGTTTAAATCATTCGTATCCCAATCAATCAATTAAATCAATTCTATCTATTATGAAAAAATACTCTGCATTCTCATTAGTAAAAGAATCTTTTAATAACCATCTTGGGTGGGAGAAAGCTTGGAAAAAAAGTCATCTAAAAAAAAATTATAAAATTATTATTGTTGGGGCTGGGGGTCATGGATTAGCAACTGCATATTATCTGGGTAAGAACTTTGGAATAAAAGATCTTGCAGTTATAGAAAAAGGCTGGTTGGGCGGAGGTAATACTGGAAGAAATACAACAATTATAAGGTCAAATTATCTACAAGAAGAATCTGCAGCTATTTATGAAAAATCACGATTATTGTATGAAACTCTATCTCAAGAATTAAATTATAATGTAATGTTTAGCCCCAGAGGTGTCATGATGTTATGTCAAACGGAACATGAACTGAGGGCTATGAAAAGAACATGCCATGCAAATCGTATATATGGTGTTGATACAGTAATGATTAGTCCAGCTAGAATGAAAGAGATGATACCTATAATAAATATTAAAGGTCCAAGATACCCAATACTTGGTGGATTATGGCAGCCTCGTGGAGGTACAGCAAGACATGATGCAGTTGCTTGGGGGTATGCACGTGCTATTTCAAGTTGGGGTGTAGATATTATTGAAAATTGTGAAGTTGTTGGAATTAAAAAAAATAAAAATAAAATCTCTTCTGTTCAAACTACAAAAGGCGATATTAGTTGTGAAAAGATGTGTTTTGTAGTGGCAGGTAATTCTAGTGTTTTGGCAGAATTATGCGGTTTTAGGTTACCTGTAGAGTCTGTGGCTCTTCAAGCTTTGGTTTCAGAGCCCATTAAGCCAGTTATGAACTGTGTTGTTATGGCTAACACAGTTCATGGATATATGAGTCAGTCCGATAAAGGTGAAATGGTAATTGGTGGTGGTGCAGACGGATATAATAATTATAGTCAACGAGGAAGCTTTCAGCATATAGAAGAAACTGTGAGGGCACTCATTGAGACATTTCCTTTTATAAGTAGACTGAGACAACTTAGACAGTGGGGTGGTATTGTTGATATGACTGGTGATCGCTCCCCTATTATTTCCAAAACCCCAGTAGATAACATTTATTTAAACTGTGGTTGGGGAACAGGTGGATTTAAAGCAATACCAGGTTCAGGTTGGGCTACTGCGGAACTTATAGCAAAAGGTGAACCAGGAAAATTAGCAGCACCATTTTCTTTAGAAAGATTCAAAGAGGGTCGGATGATAGATGAAAGTGTCGCAGCAGCAGTAGCTCACTAGTAAAAGGTTGATCATTTATGTTAAAGTTCACATGTCCTTATTGCCAAGTTGAAGCTGATGAAACAGAGCTTACACCTGGCGGAGAAGCTCATTTAAAGAGAATGGGGCCAGGTAGTAGTGATCAAGAATTTTATAATTATCTCTTTGAAAGAAAGAATCCTAGGGGCATTCATTTTGAAAGATGGTTGCATTCATATGGCTGTGGTAAATGGTTTCATGTCGTAAGATGTACTAAAACAATGGAAGTATTTGGAACTTATAGTGCTCAAGAAACTAACCCACCAAAAAAAATATTGGATATTGTTAAACAAAGAATATCCTTTGGAAAGAAAATAAAATGACATCAAGATTTTCAAAAGGTGGTAGATTAATCGACAGAACTAAAAGACTTTCTTTTAGATTTAATGGTAAAAATTTATTTGCCTATGGTGGAGATACATTAGCCTCTGCTTTGTTAGCCAATAATCAGGTACTTATAGGTAGATCATTTAAGTATCATAGACCGAGAGGTATAGTTTCAAGTGGAATAGAAGAACCAAATGCTTTAGTCAGTTTAGGTTCTGGTGGAAATTTTGAACCTAACAGGTCAGCTACTACCATAGAATTATTTGATGGAGTTGAAGCCACATCCCAAAATCATTTAGGATCATTAGAATGGGATGTAGGTTCAGTAAATAATTTAATTTCAAAAATTTTTCCTGCTGGTTTTTATTATAAAACTTTTATTTATCCAAGGTTTGCATGGAAACATATTTTTGAACCCACAATAAGAAGTGCTGCTGGTTTAGGTAAAGCTCCAAAGGAAGAAGATAGTTCTTCATATGATTATTTTTATGCCCATTTAGATGTGGTAATTATTGGTGGAGGTATAACTGGATTAGTAGCTGCAAAGAATTTAGCTAAATCAGGTTTAAAAATACTTTTAGTTGAACAAAAGCATTTTTTGGGTGGATATGCTCTTTCAGAAGAATTCAAAATTGATAATTCAAATTCATTCGAATTTATCAAAAAATTAGAAAATGAATTATCTGATTTTGAAAATATTAGAGTAAAGAAAAATTTTTCAATAATTGGAATTCATGATCATAGCTATTTGATTGGTTCTGAAAATATGGAACAAATGGAAAGAAATAGTCAAAGCTCAATTAGACAACGTCTTTGGAGAATAAGGGCTAAACATGTAATTTTAGCTACAGGAGCTATAGAAAGACCTCTTGTTTTTGCAGGTAATGATATACCTGGAGTTATGTTATGTTCTGCTGCTCTTGAATTTTACAAACTGTATGGTGTGTCTCCAGGTGACAGAGTTGTCGTTTTGACAAATAATGATTCAGCGTATTCATCAGTTATAGAATTGTTCAATGCTGGTATCAGTGTACCCCTTGTTATTGATGTTAGAGAGAAAAGCGATGGAAATCTTCCATTAAAAGCTAAAAAATTAGGAATTAGAGTTGAGTTTAGTAAGGCCATCTCGAAAGTAATAGGGAAGAAAAAAGTGAAAGCTGTAGAGTTATGCTCTGTGGTTGGTGAGGGAGCTGTTTTAGAAACTATAATTTGTGATTCAGTATTAATGTCGGGTGGATGGACCTCTACTTTAAACCTCTGGTCACATTGCGGTGGTAAGATAAAGTGGGACAGTAAACTAAATACATTGGTGCCAGATGAATCTTTCCCATCTATTAATGAGTTTGGTAGAAGTTTTATTACTGTATTAGGATCTGCTGATGGGAAATTTTGGCCAAGAGATTTATTTGCTAATATAGAAAAAAAATTAAATATATTGTACAGTGAACTTAATTTAAAAAAGACTAAAACCATTCGTTATGATATTGATAAAAGCATAAAGGGTGAAACTTCTTCTATCTTCTGTGTGCCAGAAGCAGCTGATGAAAATTTAAAAGCAAAGAGTTTTGTTGACTACCAGAACGATGTAAAGTTAACCGATTTAAGGATTGCAGCTCAGGAAGGTTTTGAAAGTGTTGAACATTTAAAAAGATATACAACACTTGGAATGGCAACTGATCAGGGTAAATTATCAAATATAAATGGGATAAAAATCCTAGCTAACTTACTTGGAAAAGAAATAAATGAAGTTGGCACAACTACTTTTAGGCCACCTTACACGCCTATTTCTCTTGGATCTATAGCTGGTGAAGCAAGAAAAGAATTATTTAAACCAATAAGAAGAACACCAATTCATAACTGGCATCAAGAGAATGGAGCAATTTTTGAGCCAGTTGCGGACTGGCAAAGACCATACGCTTATATAAGAAATAATGAAACTTTAGAAGAGGCAATTCATAGAGAAGTCAAAAATACTAGAAATGCTTTAGGTATGTTAGATGCTTCTACATTAGGAAAAATAATTGTTAGTGGTAGCGATGCAGGTGAATTTTTAGATTTAATTTATACTAATATGATGTCTTCTTTAAAGCCTGGAAGATGTAGATATGGATTAATGTGTAATGAAAATGGTTTTCTTTTTGATGATGGAGTAGTGGTAAGATTAGATGAAAAAACTTTTTTGTGTCATACAACTACAGGAGGTTCAGATAGGGTCTATTCATGGATGGAAGAGTGGCACCAGACAGAGTGGTGGGATAAAAAAGTATTTATTCAAAATGTCACAGAGGAGTATACTCAAATAACAATTGCTGGACCAAAAGCTCGGTTACTGTTAGAGAAGTTAGGTGGTCTTAAAGTAGATAATGTTAATTTTAAACCACTAGATTTTTTTGAAGGAAAACTAGGAAATTTTGAAGCAAGAGTTTTTAGAATCTCTTTTTCAGGTGAATTATCTTTTGAAATTGCTGTACCCAGTAAAGATGGTATAGCTTTTTGGATGCGTTGTTTGGAATTAGGTAGGGATCTAGATCTTACTCCATATGGTACTGAAGCATTACACATTATGAGAGCAGAAAAAGGTTTTATTATGATAGGTGATGAAACCGATGGTACAGTTATTCCCCAAGACTTAAATTTAGAATGGGCTATATCTAAAAAAAAGAGAGATTTTATAGGTAAAAGAGCGCATGAGCGTATTTTTATGCAAGATATAAATAGAAAAACATTAGTTGGATTATCCCTTCAGAATAGTACAAAAAAAATACCAGATGGAGCATATGCTTTAAAATCTGGTGGAAAAGGCGCTAAGGATGTTCTTGGTCACATTACATCTTCTTATTTTTCTCCAACTTTAGATAAACCAATTGCTATGGCATTACTAAAAAATGGGAAAGCATTAAAGGGACAGATAGTTGATATACCTATAGAAAATGGAAATATACTTAAAGCTACTGTAGTTGAACCTCAATTTTATGATATTGAAGGTAAAAGACAAAATGTCTGATAAAATGGTATATTCTAATAGTTTGTTTAATATTTCTGCTCTAGATCATTTCGGTATGTTAACTATAAGAGCAGATATAAATAACAGGAAATTCCAAAAAATTATTAAAGATTTTTTTAAACTTAAGGTTCCAAGCAGATTAAAAATTAGTACCAATAAGAATTTTTATTTAGCCTGGATGTCTCCCAATGAAATAATGGTAATTACTAAAAATCAAGATGAGATTAAAACTATTAAATCAAGTATTGAAAATGATTTAGAGCAAATGGAAAAACTTGTGCTAGATGTTTCAAGTTCTAGAACTATTTTCTCAATTAAAGGTTGTTTTTGGAGGGAGTTATTAGCTAAAGGATCTCCTATCAATTTATTTCCAAGTGAATTTAACTCTGATTCATTTAGAAGAACAAGGTTGGGGCAATTAAGTACTGCTTTTTGGATGATAAAAGAAGATGAGATTTATGTCCTATGTGGACAATCATATAAAAATTTTTTCTTTAAATGGCTATGCAATGCTGCTGATGAAAAATCAATTAACAAATTTTTCTAATTTCATTCAAAAATATTATTTGATAATTTCCAGGATTCTGCATTCTTTTTAATTTCTTGTATTCTTTCTGATGAACTTGGATGACTTTTTAACCAATTTAAATTCTCGTTATTTCCTAAAGTAAATTTATCAAGTTTTTCAAATAAAGAAATTAAAGGTTCTATACCTAAACCCACTTTAATCATTAATGCAGTTGCATATTTGTCAGCTTCGTATTCATCCAATCTAGATAGTTTTGCAGTTAACAAGCTAGTAAAAAAAGATGATATATATATTCCAACAAAAGGAATTATCCTAGATATCAAAAATCCTAAACCCATTTGAAAAGCATTTTGCAAGCTATAAGTGACCATTCTTTTTTTTGTATGGCCCAAAGCCAAGTGACCTAGTTCGTGTGAAATAACTCCAATTAATTCTTCAGCCGAAACAATTCCTGAGTAATATTTATCCAAAAAACCTTTTGTTAAAAAAACTTTCCCGTCATTAGAAGCTAAACCATTGATATTTGCATCCTCTAGAATATAAACTTCTATTTTGGGAAGATTAAGTGAAAAGCTTACCTTTTTTAATAAGGAATTAATAATAGGATCCTTGAGTGAAAATGAATTTTGTTCCAAATATTTTGACATTTTTTTGGAAGAAATTTTGTACCCTATGATACCCAAGAAAATCGGAAGTAGTATAGAAAATATTTTTAACATATTTAATTAAGTAATTTCATCCCTTCGTCTAATCCATTGAGTGTTAAAGGAACCATTTTATTATCAAATATTTCCTGCAGCATTAAAGTAGACTGAGTGTACTGCCAATAATCCTCATGAGTAGGATTTATCCATATATTATTTGGCCATTGACTTCTTGCTCTCTCTAACCAAGTCCTCCCACTTTCATTATTGTAGTGTTCATTTGCTCCACCAACCATCTCTATCTCGTATGGACTCATTGCGGCATCACCAACAAAAATACACTTATAGTCTTTATTAAATTTATGTATTAAATCAAAAGTAGATATTTGTTCTTCCCAGCGTCTACTATTATTTTTCCAAACACCTTCATATAAACAATTATGAAAATAATAGTATTCAATATGTTTAAAAGCAGACCTTGCGGCAGAAAATAATTCTTGAATTTTCGAAACATAGGCGTCCATTGATCCCCCCACATCAAAGAAAATAAGTATTTTAACGGCATTCTCCTTTTCTGGTCTTGTTTTAATGTCAAGAAAACCTGAGCGAGCAGTTGATGCAATAGTATTCTCTAGATCAAATTCTTCATCTAAGCCATTTCTAGCCCACATACGAAGTCTCTTTAGAGCAATTTTCATACTTCTAGTTCCAATTTCACTATTTTCATCAAGATTTTTAAAAATTCTTTTATCCCAAACTTTAACTGCTTTTTTATGTCTACTTTCTTGTTGCCCTATCCTTACTCCTTCTGGATTATAACCATAAGCACCAAAAGGAGATGTTCCAGCTGTTCCAACCCATTTATTTCCTCCTTGATGACGCCCTTTCTGTTCTTCTAATCTCTTTTTTAGTGTTTCCATTAATTTTTCAAAGCTACCTAACGATTTAATTTCGTTCATTTGGTCTTTAGTAAGTAATTTTTCAGCTAATTTCTCTAGCCATTCATTAGGGAGTTCCATTTTATCAATAATGGCTTTTACATTTATTTTTTCATACCCATTAAAATTGGAACTGAAGATTTGATCAAATGTATCAAAAAATTTCTCATGTTTAACAAGAGTTGTCCTAGCTAAAAAATAAAATTTTTCAATTTCAAATTCAGGAAGATCATTCTGTAGACATTCTAAAAAAGTTAAATATTCTTGAATGGAAACAGGGATTCCAAATCTTTTTAAATCAAAAAAA
>CACHDI010000010.1 GCA_902578545.1 uncultured Alphaproteobacteria bacterium | reverse complement strand
ATATCAGATGGGAAGGAACATAACTTATATCTTTGTGCAAAAGAATCTGGAATGACATCATTGCTTAAACCTGACATAAATGCACTCACTTTTTTTAATGGTTTTCAAATATTTGGAGAAGTTATTAAAACTGAAAAAATAAATACAAAAAAATTAGATAGCTTAGAAAATATTGGAAGTATTGATTTTTTAAAAGTTGATGCTCAAGGATCTGAGTTAAATATAATTAGCAATGGTGAAAAAAGTCTTAAAAATTGTCTTGGGATGCAACTGGAGGTTTCATATGTCTGTCTCTATGAAAATCAACCTAGTTTTGGAGAAATTGATGTATATCTAAGGGGTAAAGGCTATATTCCTCACCAGTTTTTAAAAATTAAAAGGTGGTCAATCAAACCAACTATATTTAACAATAACTTTCGTATTCCTGGGAACCAACTTTTGGAGTCAGATATTATTTATATAAAAAACCCATTAAATTTAACTAATTTTCATGATGAAGAACTAAAAAAATTTGTTTTGTTATCTCACTATTGTTTTAAAAGTATTGATCTTTGTGTTCATTTAATTTTGGAATTAGAAAAAAGAAACCTAATTGAAAAAAATAGTCATTTAGAATATTTAAAAAATTAAACTTTTTAAAAATCCATATTTTGATAAATGCTTGCTTAGATATTATGCAAAATAATTGGAAATGCTTTGGTGTATATACTCATTCAGAAGTGATGCAAAAAACAAATTGGACATTTGAAGAAGTAATATCTCCAGAACAATACTCAAAATATGTTAAAGAATGGATTGAAAGAGGTATAAATAAAGTAGAAGGTTGTTGTACTATAACAACAGAACATATAAGATATTTATCAGAAAATAACTATTAAAAATTTTTTTTAATTATTAGGTTCTCTAAATTTCAGACCTCTAGGTATTTTCTTTTCTTTGTCGTAAAATGGTAATTCTACAAGTTTTGCAGTATGTTTGATACCATCAATCCCATATATTTCAATTTTTTCAACAGATTTATGCTTTTTATCAACTAGACGCACATAACCTATCCCACTTTTTAGATAAGGAGACCAAGCAGCCGCAGTGATAAGACCAATATTCTCACCATTCACCGATACTTCTCCTAAGACCATTGGTTCTGATTTATCACAAAGCACACCAAGAATTAGCTTATCTTTAGGTGCTACTTCTAAAGCCTTTTTACCAATAAAGTGATCTTTATTTAAATCAACAAATTTTCCAAGACCAACCTGATAAGGGTTCATTGTAAGATCAAAATCAGAACCTGAGTTCATGATACCTGCTTCAATTCTTCTAATGTCCATTGAGTCAAGACCACTATGAATTAGACCATATTTTTCTCCTATTGACATCAAATGGTTCCAGAGTAGATCAGTATCAGTTTTTGGAGATACATAATATTCCCATCCAATTTCAGCAGTGAATCCAGTTCTAGAAATAACTACTTCCTGACCAGCCATTTTTACTTTAGCAGTATCAAAGTAGTTGAATGGCTTAGGTTTAAACTCATCACATGCTGCGTAAAGTATATCAAGTGATAAAGGTCCTTGAACCTGATTAACCCAAATATTGGGGTTGGAAATTTTTACATCAAGACCTTCAGACTTAGCTATTAACCAAGAGTAAATTTGTCCCTCAGCTTGAACATACCAGAAGTGGTCTTGATCTAAACGCATTAATATTCCGTCAACGATTATACCTCCATCAGGATAACAGGCAATGCCATACAAACATCTTCCAACCTTTAACTTTTTTATGTCTTTAGTAAAAATATTATCACATAGTTTTTCTGAGTCTGCTCCCTTGATTTCTAGTGGTAATTCTCCAGTAGGGTACATTGCTGCATTTTTTTTTAAACTCCAATAGTCATCGATCCGATTAGAATCCTCAAAAGAAATAGGCATTAGCCGACCATTATAAACAAGAAAAGTAGCTTTCCTAGCATAATCAAATTGGATGAATGGGGAATTTATATAACCATAGTTAAACCCAGGCTCATTATGGGAAGTAACTACATTTCGTTTGTTTTCTAATTTTTTTTGCATATTTTCAAGTTTTATAACGGCATTCTAGCAGCTTTTTTAATATTGTTATCAATACTAGTGGATGGAACTTTACTATCCATGAAGACGTTTATCTCTGGTTTAATTAAATCTAATTGGATTACGGTACCAGCTCTTATTGACATAATATTCTCTTTAGCGCTATTCCTTCCAAACATTAGTGACCCACAATTACTACAAAACATTTTTGTCATAGTACTTCCGCTATCAGATTTATGTGAATAAGAAGAGAGATTACCAGATATTTTTACTTCATTTTCTGGAACAAAAAGGTTTGTTCCAAAAACAGAACCAGTGGCACGACGACAATCTTCACAATGACAATTAAATATAGTTTTTGGTTTAACGTAACACTTATAAGTAACTTTACCGCACAAACAGTTGCCTGAAAATATATACATTTTATCCTCCAAAGAACATTATAATAGCACTCAATAAGCACAAAATCTTATTATAATAAAAAACATTCTATTAAAATTCAAAACATGAAACTTTATAGGTTACATTAGTTATTCAATAACACCTTTTTTCCAAGGTTTAAGAAATGACTTTCTTGTAATTTTTAATCGACTATTATTTAAAATCAATCCTGAAAACCCAATCAATATTAGGTTTTCAGGCAATTTAGTATAATGCAATCATTACTGAGGACTTATCCACCAATCATCTGTTGGGTTTTCGTACATTTCTAGACCTTTCATCCAATGTTCTTGGAATGCGGGAACTTGTTGCATTTTTCTAAAATCTGCTTGTACAGATGCTATATCTGCACCACTGCTTGTCCACCGTATTCTATTAGGATTTCCTGAGATAGGTAATGTAACTGCTAGCTCTACTCCATTTTCAGCACATATTTTGACGAAACCAAGAGCATGTTCAACTGCTACTGGTAACGGTGTTCCGTCCCGTACTTCAGCAGTGCGGGACCAGTAAGCCTCTGCAGAAACAAAATTTGTTGACGTTAATAAACACACAAGCGTTAATAATATTGAAATTTTTCTTCTCATAATTTTCATTTTTACTCCTTTTTAAAAAAATGTTGAAATTAAATTTGATGAAATAAAATTTTTGTTTAAAGTGCAATAAACAAATCCGATTACCTTGCGTCATGACTTATCAGAATCAAATATTAATATTTGATTGTGCTAAGTACTTTTTCTCTTATTTTTTTGTTTTTTTAAATTTATTGGAAAGATAAGTAGATTTTTTTTGAATTGATATATTTGGTTTATTTTTTAATAAAATTAAATCTAATTCAGGATATGATTTATTATTATTTTCAAGAGAACTCAGGAATTTATCCAAAATTCTAAAGTTTATTTCTATAAAAGAATTTTCATTTTCTATTTTAATAATTCCTATATCTTTTTTATTAATTTTACCAACTTCTGTTATTTTATGTAATAAATAATGTTTTTCTATTTTCTGACGGCTACCTAATTTAAGTTTAAACCATACACTTTTTTGAAATTTTAGGAGTTTGGTTTTTTCTTTATTACTGTTTTTAATAGGTTCTAAATCATCAGGAGTATATTTATTTTCTCTAAATTTGCGTATAAGAGCAGTTGCTAATTCCTTTTGATTATATTTTTTTAGAATCTTCTCAACTAATATATTTTCTTCTTCTGAAGGTTTGTCTAAATTCTTAAGATCCTGCATAATGTTAAAATCATCTTGTTTTATAATATCGTCACGATTTGGAGGATTTCTCCACTCAGCTATGATTCCAGAATTATTTAGAAGTCTTTGTAATTGCTTATTTTTATCTTGTGGAACCATTAAAATACTAATTCCTTTATTCCCAGCTCTTCCAGTTCTTCCACTGCGATGAACTAAAGACTCTTTTGTTTTTGGCAAGTCTGCATGAATAACTAAATCTAAATTTGGAAGGTCAATTCCTCTTGCAGCTACATCAGTAGCTACACATACTTTAGAATGACCATTTTTTATAGAGCGAAGAGCATTTAACCTTTCTTTTTGGCTTAATTCACCTGATATTGAAACAACTAAAAATCCTCGGTTATTAAGTCGTGATGTTAAATGATTTACATTTGCTCTTGTTCCACAAAATACCAAAGATTTCTTACCTTCGTAATATCTTAAAGTATTCATGATTGCATATTCAATATTGTTGGAAGTTACTTTTATAGCATGATACTCAATATCAATATGCTGTTTATTTTTTTCAACAGTAGAAATTCTGAGCGCATTATTTTGAAATTTTGAAGCAAGCTTTTCTATTTGTTTTGAAAAAGTTGCTGAAAATAATAAAGTTCTTCTCTCTTTTGGAGTTTGGCTAAGAATATATTCTAGCTCTTCTCTAAATCCTAAGTTTAACATTTCGTCGGCTTCATCTAAAACTACAACCTTTACTTTAGATAAATTAATCACTTCTCTTTCAAGATAATCTTTTAAACGCCCTGGTGTTCCAAGAATAATATCTGGAAATTTTTTTAAGTTACGTTTTTCAGTTCTCATATCCATTCCACCTACACAAGACACAATACAAATACTGGTCTTTGAATAGAGCCAATCTAATTCATTTTGAACTTGTAAAGCTAATTCCCTGGTAGGAGCTATTATCAATACAGAGGGTGGTTTTTTAACTTTATTATTATTTGGTATATTTGACACAATAGATAAGCCAAATGCTATCGTTTTGCCAGAGCCAGTCTGAGCTGATACAATTGCATCTCGTCCAGTAATTTCTTTTTCAATTATAGCTTTTTGGATAGATGTTAATTCTGTATAACCTCGCAATTTCAAGTTGGCATCTATTTGTTCTTCTATATTTATAAAGGGGTTCATTTCAGAGTTTACAATTTTTATTATTATATAAGATTATTTCAGGTTGGTTTCTTTTTTAGATTATAAAAAATCACATTGTTATTGGATTAATAAAAATTGTTCAAATTTTGAGTGTAAAAAAAAACTTATCGATATTTAGATATGTTGTAATGTAAGAATATCTTTATCATATCAATAGTAAAATTAGAATGAAAGTTTTCTTATAGGGTAAAGGAGGTAATGCAAAGATTTTTTTAAAAAAATGCATTAGAAAAATTATAAAAACGATTTTAAGGTTACATATATTTTTGAAAGTAAATTAAAATCATTATCTTTCAGAACAAATTCACCAATATGTAGAACAAAAATCAACTATCGCCATTAATAAATATTTTAACCTTTAATTTAATTTTTTAATTATTAAATAATCAAAAAAATTTACAACCATAATTCTGGATTTAAAAATATGGATAAAAAAACTCAGAGTAAAAATATCAGTCAAACAAAAAAAGATAGTCCTAAAAGTATTGAGAAAAATAAAAAAGAAACAACTGATAAAACTTCTAAAGTTGGATCTGCCAAAAAGTCTGCATCTCAATTATCAATTAGCCACTTTTCAAGTGTGTCAACTCCAGAATATAGAGAAGGCTGGGAACGTATTTGGGGAGGAAAGAAGTTGGGTGATAGTTTAAAAACAAGTAGTCATTCCAATTCCTCTGGCCTAGATGAAATTGTACTTACAAACAAAGATCTTTCAGAAAATCTTAAACAAGAAATTTTAAAAGAACTGGTCATTTATTCAACAAAAAAAGGTCTTGATTTAACTAAAACTAAAGATTTAGATATAGATGTTATAAATTTTAGCTGTGTATTAAATTTTAAAAATAAATGATTAATTTGAATAAAGAAAGTTATTTTAAAAAAATTATATCATGCTGAGTTTTTTAGTAAAATTTTATTTATTAACTTTATAAACATTTCACTTTCTTCGTTCATAGGATCAATTTTATCTAGGCTTTTATAGAAACTTAAAGCTTTTTCATAATTTTTTTTCTTAATGTAAATTAATCCAGATCCAGCTATAGCTCCAAAATGTCTAGGCTGAAGTTTCAGAACACTATCTATATCATTTAACGATCCTTCTAAGTCATTAAGCATATATCTTATTGTAGCTCTCTTATTCCAGCCCTCTGTATAATTTGGATACTTTTTTATTAAATCAGTAAAAGCTTTTTCAGCAGATAATAATCTTCCAGAATTAAATTCATTCAATGCGTACTTAAGATTTTGTTGTGCATTTTTAGGAATAGCATATATCCATTTATTCCAAATTTGTTCTCTTATTATTCTAGCTTCTTCATTTGTTTCAGCTATTTGCAGTTTATTTAATAGATTTTCAACATTTAAATTTTTCTGTGAAAAAAGTATATTGGGATTTATAAATAAAAAGGTTAAAAATAGGGTATAATAAACAAATATTTTAATTTTATTTAACATATGAATAATTCTATAATTTTAAGTTGATTTTAAAAATGTCAGCTTTTTTTAAAAGGCAAATCAGATTATATTTATTGGATAAAATTTTATCAAAAATACTTTTTTTCCCATGTGATTTTTCTAAAATTTCGTGATGGCAATTAATACATATAGAAAGATTCTTATTATTAAGTTTTAAATCCCTTACAACTATCGGTTCATCAAAATCTGGATGAGGATTTTTTTTTCTAGAACAAAAATTGCAAAAAGCGTCTTTTCTGTTATATTCAAAATTTTCTTCAATCATGACGTTCTTTAATTTATTTATAGGTAGCTCTTTGTGATCCAAGATCGTGTACTCTTTTTCGCCAATTTTTATAACTTTTTGGTTTTAGTTTTGTACGCATAATTTTTTTTACCTCTTTTTCTCTCAAGCCATATAATTTTCTAATTGTAGAGAATGGAATATGGTCACTTAAAGCCATTTCAATGATTTCACTGTACTCTTTTTCTGAAAAGTTCAGATCTTTTGTCATTAAGTTAAACTTGGTTAAATTGCTTTAATTATTTCTTGTAGCTCTTTTTTACTATCCTCGTTTTTAAGAGGTTGAGAACTCAAAAACTTATCTGTTGTCATATTTAGTGTGTTTGTAGCTTGTTTTAAAATTTCGGTTGCTTTTTCATTATTACCCATTTTTTTATTACATGCAGCACTATAAAAAAGGCTATCTCTTGTATCTATCTTTAGTTTTTTATATGAATTTATGGAGTCTTGATAATTTCCTAACCAAAAATGACATGTTCCTTCTACTTCAAACATGAGATCGGAACAAAAAGGATCAATTCTCATGGCTTTTTTTATTTCATCCATTCCTTTTTGGGGGTCACCTAAATAAACTAACAGAAGAGCATATCGAGCGATGTGATATGTGTCACTTGGACAAATTTCAATAGCTTTTTGATGATGAAAGATTGCAGTATCCATATCACCCTCAAATAATAATTTAACTGCTCCCATTATTCTATGAGCTTCTGGATCGTTAGGGTCTAGCTCTAAAGCCTTATGAACAGAAGCAAAAGCATCATTCATCCAGTTTTCAGGCATTTCGTCAGGAAACCATTCAGAATTATTTCCTAATGAACAACATTTCCATGCATGAGCTCTAGCATAAGTTGGATCAGCTTCAATAGCTTTATTGAAGAAATCCAAAGCTTTCTTGTTATTTTCTGCAGAAATAGAGCTTCTTCTATGATATTCTAGTCCCCTTAAAACTAAATCATATGCTTTCATATTTTCTGGTTTAGAATTAGAGAGTTGTTTAATATGATCTTTTTCAACATTACCCACTATTGTTGATACTATTGTACCAACCAATTCATCTTGAATATCAAAAATCTCGTCAATTGATGTATCAAAATTATTCGACCAAAGGTTGGTCCCATTTTCTGCACTTACTAAAGAAGCTGTAATTCTCATCTTTGGACCCAACTTTCTAACTTTGCCTTCCAATATATATCTAACACCTAATTCTTCCCCAATTTCCTTTGGAGATTTATTTTTATCTTTATATGAAAAGCTAGCATTACTTGATACTACTACTAATTTTTTGTAACGTGACAACGCAGAAATTAGATCTTCAGATAGTCCTTCACAAAAATACTCTTGTTCTTCATCATTGCTCAAATTTTTAAAAAGCATTACAGCAAGTGATCCTGCTTCCGCTTTTTCTACTTTTATAGCAGGCTTTTCAGCTGAATGTTGAAGTCCTCTTGTAGCACCTTTGCAAGGTACAATATGAAAAGCTCTTATGGGTCGACCTATATTTTTTAAATCTAATTCTCCGGCATCTTCATAAGATACTTTTATTTTAAGATTTATCATATCGAACACGTTTTGTGATATGCAAATTCCATCCGGTAAAGCCGATGATTCTAAACGGGCCGCAATATTGATAGCGTCTCCATATAGATTATCTTCAGTAATCATTATATCGCCCATATTTATTCCAGCTCTAAATGTCATTTTTTCTTTTTCATTTAAATCTTTATTTATAGTTGAATTTTTGTTTTGAATTTGAACAGCACATTCTGCTGCTTTTACCGGGCTAGCAAATTCAGCAATTACGCTGTCACCAGCAGTATTGAAAATTCTACCGCCATGTTCATTTATAATCTGATCTACTACCTGGCGTCGATCTGTTAAAACTCTTAATGTATTTTCTTCATCTTCTGACATCATTTTGCTGAAACCAACAACATCCATTGCTAGAATTGCTCTTAATTGCCTTTCCATTATTAATCCCTTCAAAAAAACACAGATACTAAAATACCAAAATCTATTTTATACAATAATACCTATTACAAAAATTAAAATAATTTAACGAAAAAAAATTGTTAACTTTTTTATTCTTTGAATCTTTTAGATTTTGCTTGATTTTTAATCATTTCAAAAGTAATGCATTTCAAGATCTCAATCAAACAATATTCAGGTACACATATGAAGTTAAGAAATATTGCAATCATTGCTCACGTTGATCATGGGAAAACTACGTTAGTAGATCAACTTTTGAGGCAGTCAGGAGCTTTTAGAGACAATGAAAAATTTGTCGAAAGGGTAATGGATAATAATGATTTAGAGAAAGAAAGAGGCATAACGATATTGGCCAAATCAACTTCTGTAGTTTGGAACGATGTAAGGTTGAATATTATCGATACTCCTGGCCATTCTGATTTTGGAGGAGAAGTAGAACGTATATTGAATATGGTGGATGGTGTAGTCTTACTTGTAGATGCTGCAGAAGGAACAATGCCACAAACTAAGTTTGTCACCTCTAAAGCATTAAAATTAGGATTATGTCCTATTGTAGTAATTAATAAAGTAGACAAAAAAGATTCCGACCCTGATCGCGTTCATAATGAAGTATTCGATCTTTTTGACAACTTAGGAGCAACAGATACTCAATTAGATTTTCCAGTGTTGTATGCTTCAGGAAGGGCGGGATGGGCTGACCACATACTTGATGGGCCAAAGCAAAATTTGGATGCTCTTTTTAATTTAATCATAGATTACGTTCCTGAACCTACTCAAGTTAATAGAATTGAGGAGCCTTTTAGTATGTTGGCCACTACCCTCAATGCAGACAATTATATTGGAAGATTATTGACAGGCCGTATCGAGTCAGGGTCTCTTAAAGCTGGTCAAATGCTGCAGGCATTAGATATAGAGGGAAATAAAATAGAAAATTTTAGAGTAAGCAAGGTGCTTGCATTTAGAGGCTTGAAGCAACAATCTATTGATATTGCTGAAGCAGGCGACATAGTTTCAGTTGCAGGAATGGACAAAGCAAACGTATCTGACACTTTATCTGACATATCAATTAATAAAATAATACCTTCACAACCTATTGATCCACCTACCATAACCGTAACATTTGGTATAAATGACAGCCCACTTGCTGGTAGGGATGGTTCCAAAGTACAAAGTAGGATTATAAGAGAAAGGTTATTAAAAGAATGTGAAAGTAATGTAGCAATTAAAATGCAAGATGTAGATGGAGCTGAAAAATTTGATGTTTCTGGAAGAGGTGAACTTCAATTAGGTATTCTAATAGAAAATATGAGAAGAGAAGGTTTTGAGCTATCTATTTCAAGACCAAGAGTTGTTTATAAACATGTAAACGGCATTAAAAACGAGCCAATTGAAGAAGTTACCATTGATGTTGATGAGGAATACTCTGGATCAGTCATTGATAAATTATCAACCAGAAAAGGCTCAATTTTAGAAATGAAACCTTCTGGACAAAATAAAACAAGAATAGTTGCACTAGTACCATCAAGAGGTTTAATTGGTTATCATGGAGAGTTAATGTCTGATACGAGAGGAACAGGTGTTTTAAACAGAATATTCCACTCCTGGGAACCTTTTAAAGGGTCTATTCTAGGAAGAAGACAAGGAGTTTTAATTTCAATGGAAACTGGGAAATCAGTTGCTTATGCTATTTTTAATTTAGAAGATAGAGGAAAGTTTTTTATTGGTGCAGGTGAAGAAGTTTATCAAGGAATGGTTATTGGTGAACATTCAAGAGATAACGATTTAGAAGTTAACCCATTAAAAGGTAAAAAACTTACTAATATAAGAGCATCAGGTACTGATGAAGCTGTTAAGTTGACAACTCCCACTCGTATGAATCTTGAGCAAGCTATTTCATATATTAATGATGATGAGTTAGTAGAGGTGACTCCGTCAAATATTCGATTAAGAAAAGTTTTTCTTGATCCTCATGAAAGAAAAAGAAATCAAAAAATTGCAAGTTAACTTTTTTGTTGAAAATCTTATTAAATATTTGAAGTTTTTATATTAAAGGTTAACAATAAAAGAAGTTGTTAATTTTTGAAAAATATAATGAACAGAAAACATGATGGAGCATCTATATCTTTTCAACCAAGAATAAGAAGAGGTGCATTTTTTGAAGCGTGCTGGGATCATGGTTGCAGAAATTTTTCTGTGTACAATAGGACATATATTTCAAGTACTTTCTCTAATCCTGTAGATGAATACTGGCATGTCATTAATCATGTTTCTCTTTGGCCAGTAATGGGAGAAAGGCAAATTGAAATTTCTGGTGATGATGCTGAAAGATTTGTTCAATATATTACTTGTAGGGATATTTCAAATTGTTCAGTTAATCAATGTAAGTATGCTCTTTTGTTAAACAACGAGGGTGGAATTATTTGTGATCCAATCCTGTTAAGACTTGAAGAAAACAAATTTTGGATATCTACATCTGACTGCGATTTAGAGCTTTGGATAAAAGGTGTCCAAATAAATTCAGGATTTAATGTTCAAATTAAAGATGCAAATGTTTCTCTTTTACAAATACAGGGGCCAAAATCCTCTGCTTTACTTACAAAAATGTTTGGATTTGAGATAACAAAATTAAAATACTACTGGTTAAAAAAGATAATATTTGAGGATATTAATTTAATTATTTCTAGAACAGGGTGGAGTGGAGAATTAGGTTATGAGATTTATTTGTCAGACTATTCAAAAGGATCCTATATTTTTAATAAAATTCTAGAATTAGGTAATGAATTTTCTTTAAAAGTGGGGTCAGTAAATCAAGCTAGGAGAATTGAGTCAGGTATACTTTCTTGGGGAGTTGATATGTCCCAAAATGAAAATCCTTTTGAAGTTGGGCTTGGTAGATTGGTTGAAAGCAAAACTGAAGACGAATTTATTGGAAAAAAAGCAATACAGAAATTATCAAAAAAGGAAAACAAAAAAGTTTTAGTAGGAATAAAACTTAATTCTGAAAATTTTTTAAATAATGAAACTTTTTGGAATATTATAAAGGATCAAAAAATAATTGGTAAATTAACTAGTGTATCTTATTCTCCGAGGTTGAAATATAATATTGGATTAGGCCTTGTTGAAACTAAATTTTCTGATATTGGAACTAAATTTAACATTGAAGCCTATGATGAATTAGTTAACTCAGAGATTGTTCCTTTACCTTTTATGAAAAAAAAACAGACGGTAAATGCAGAGGATTTAGCAAGAAAATTTTATTCAAGTTAAAGAAAAAGGATAAATTAATGGCAAAAATAACTTCAATTAATCATATAGCCTTCGCTGTAAAAAATTTGAATGAATCACTTCATAACGCTATTGAAGTTTTAGGAGGCGAACTCATGATGAAATTTGAATCTTTAGAAGATAAATATGAGGGTGCCTGTGTTAAGTTTGGGACTAGTATTATGAGTTTTATAACCAGTTATGATCCTGAGAGTTTTATTTATAAATATGTAGAAAAGCATGGAAACGGAATACAGCATATTGGTTTAGAAATTGATAATATTGAACAGTATGTGAATGATTTAGAAAAAAAAGGTGTGAAAGTTGATACTACTGAAATGAGTGATAAAAAATTTCCTGAATCATTAGTTGGTCCTAAAACGGGTAATGGTGTAGTTTTACAGCTGACAGGTTGGAAAGAGGGTCCATTTGATGCTACATATGAAGGCTGTGATAGATTATGTGAAAAATATACTCAAAACCCTAAATTAAAATTAATCGTTGGAAACCAATTAAAAAAATAGAATAAGTTTTTATTTTGTCATTAAGGAAAAGGCATAAAAAATCATGGCCAAAAGGACTTCCTTTTTCTTTAGATTTAAATAATGAAACTGTTTTTAATAATTTAAAATTTTCAGCAAAAAAAAATCCTAATCAAGATGCTATAATATTTTACGGAAATAAAATCACCTACAGTGAATTATTTTTGGAAGTTAAGAAAATTGCAGGTTATCTAAAAAAAGAATTAAATCTTTCAAATGGTGAGCGTGTCGGAATTGTTATGCAAAATTGTCCACAATTTATCATAACTTACTATGCAATTTTGGGAATAGATTGTGTAGTTGTTCCAATAAATCCAATGCTTGAGGTTGATGAAATATGTTTTATTTTAAAAGACTCAAATATCACCACAATTTTTGTTGCATCTGATAAAATTAAGGTGGTCAATACTTCATTGAAAAAGCTTAAATATACATCTGTTCCCCTGATTTGCATCCAATATATGGACTATATTAAAAATAAGTTTAATGTTAAACTACCTGAAGGATTCAAAAAGCAAAATTATAATTTAGGTACTAACTATTACCATAAAAATTGGTCTGATATTTTAGAAATAAAAGATTTTCAATTTTCACATAGCAATAATCCAGACGCACTATGTATTATTCCATATACTTCAGGATCAACCGGCCTTCCAAAAGGCTGCAAGCATACTAATAGAACAGTAAATTCAGTTATAAATTCCTATCTGAGATGGTTACCTGTTCCTCCTCAATCTAATATTTTAACAACACTTCCCTTATTTCATGTTACTGGGATGCAGAATTCTATGAATGTTCCAATTTTAAATGGGAACACTATTATATTAATGGCAAGGTGGGATATTGAAACAGCTTTTCATTTAATAAAAAAATATAAAATTAGTTCGTGGAGATCTATAACTACTTGTATAATAGATTTAGTAAATTCATTTAACCCTAATCTCCATGATATTTCTTCTTTGAAGTCTATAGGTGGCGGTGGCGCATCTATGCCTCAAAAAATTGCATCAAAATTAAAAAAGTTGACTAATTTAGATTACGTAGAAGCATATGGTTTGACAGAAACAATGGCTCCTACTCACATAAATCCCCCACAAAACATAAAAATGGGTTCAATTGGTTTACCTTTATTTAATGTCGATGCACGTATTTTGGATATTGAGACTTCTAACGAATTAGGAGTAAACCAAGTTGGAGAACTAATTATATCATCACCGCAACTTTTTTTAGGTTATTGGAATAGAAAAGATAATAGTAAATATTTTGTTAAATATAATGAAAAACTTTTTTTTAAGACTGGTGATTTGGCCTATTATGATAGTGACGGATATTTTTTTGTAGTTGATCGATTGAAAAGAATGATTAATTCATCTGGATTTAAAATTTGGCCATCGGAAATTGAAAAAATCTTACATAATTATGAAGGTATAAGGGAGGTATGTGTAATAGGTATTTCTGACTTAAGAACAGGAGAAAAAGTTAAAGCTGTAATAGTTCCTGAAGGATCTTTTTCAGAAAGCCATTTTTTGGATCTAAAAGATTGGTGTAGTAAACATATGGCTAAATATAAAATTCCAAAAATATTTGAGATTAGAAAAAGCCTTCCCAAAAATAAAATGGGGAAGGTTTTATGGAAGAACTTAAAATAAGAATATCATTTTATGACGGTTACTTCTACTGAAATCTTTATTTATATTACTGCATTAATAATTTTATTTATTACTCCTGGTCCTGTTTGGATTGCTATCATAGCACGCACAATTTCAGGTGGAGCCAAATCAGGCCTATCACTGGTTTCAGGTGTTTGTTTAGGTGATATGTTATGGCCTATTGTTGTTTTTTTAGGTATAGGATTTCTACTATCAGTTTATGATGATTTTTTAATAATTTTTAGGGTATTATGTTCAATAATTTTAGCAATGATGGGAATCCAGATAGTTCTAAATTATAAGAAAACTATAAATAATAATGACAAGTTACTAAAAACTGGTATTTTTTCTGGATTTATCGCTGGTTTTTTTGCAGTTACTGCAAATCCTAAGGCAGCTTTATTTTACATTACGTTATTACCAAGTTTTTTTAATTTTTTAAATATTAATATCTTAGATTTGATAGTAATTTCTGTTATTACATTTTCAGTTCCATTTATAGGCAATTTGCTTCTAATTTTATTCCTAATAAAGGTTAAAGAACTTATTTCATCAGATAAAGCCATAATGAGACTTAATATTGTTTCTGGTATACTTCTGATTTTTGTAGCTATATTAATTTTATTAAACATCTAAAAATTCTATAAATAGAATGTCAAATTACGGTTTCAAATTAAAAGAATATGAAAATAGATTAGAAAAAGCTCAATCCTTGATGCATCTTAATCAAATCGATATTTTGTTGATAACAAGTGAACAATTTATGCGATATTTCACAGGCTTTTCAACACAATTTTGGCAAAGCCCTACAAGACCCTGGTACCTAATTATTCCAATTAAAGGATTACCTAAGGCAGTAATTCCAGATATTGGTTTGTCGGCCATGCAAAAAACATGGATTAAAGAAATTTATACATGGCCGTCACCAAGACCCAAAGATGAAGGTATTTCACTAATTTCAAGGTTAATGAACGAATTTCCTTCGAAATTTAATTATGTTGGAGCTGAATTAGGAAAAGAGATGTCATTAAGAATGCCTTTAACAGATTTTTTTTTCTTACAATCAACTCTTTCTAGAAAAATCATAGATGCTTCTAGTATTCTATGGGAATTAAGATTAATTAAATCAAATGCAGAAATTGATAAAATTAAACATATTTGCAAAATATCAAGTAACTCTTTTGAGAATTTACCTTCTCTTATCAATAAAGGTGACTCTGAAAGAGATATTGCAAAAAAAATGAAAATGGATTTAATTTCTCAAGGGGCGGATAGTATACCTTATTTACCTGTCATATCTGGAGTAGGAGGGGTTTCACAGATAATTTATGAACCTACTAATAGAGTTTTAAAAAGTGGAGATATTCTATTCATAGATACTGGCTCAACTTATGATGGATATTTTTGTGATTTTGATAGAAATTATTCAATTGGTAAAGCATCAAAAAATGTAAATGATATTTATGAAATTTTATGGGTAGCAACACAAAATGCAATTGAAGGGGCAACACCTGGATTGTTTTTATCAGATCTTTGGAAGCTGATGGCAAATTCATTAAATAAGTATTTACCAAATAATTTTAATAAAGGAAGATTTGGACATAGTTTTGGGTTACAGTTAACAGAACCTCCATCGATTACTTTTAATAATAATATGAAATTAGAACCAAATATGGTCCTCACTTTAGAGCCATCTATTGAATTTACACCTGGTAAAATGCTAGTTCACGAAGAAAATATTGTAATAAGAGAAAATGGTGCAGAATTACTTACAAGCAGAGCACCATATAAAATAGTGGAAATTAATTAATCATAATTACAGTATGGATATAAGTCTCATGAACATTTATATTATGGCATAATTTTTGCAAATTTCCTAAAAATTGAATTCAATTAAAGGAAATTATAGTGCCTATCTCTGTATCAAATGGATTGGGGAAATTAGTTTCAGCAAATTTAACCCCTAATCAAAGAAATATTGAAGAATCTATTCAAAAGTTAACAACTGGTGTAAGAATTCATAAAGGTGCAGACGATGCTGCAAGTATGCATTTAGCTAGTAAATTTGACTCTCATGTAAAAGGTTTAACAGTAACTATTTCAAATCAAAAGGATGCATTAACTGCTCTTTACACAGCGGAAGGTGGTATCAAAAAAATTGGTGATTTACTTCAAAATATGAGAGAGTTAGCAGTACAATCACAAACTGACACTTTAGACAATCTTCAGAGAGAACTTCTTGTTGCTAAGTCAGATGCTATTAAACTTGAAATTTCCAGAATTGCTCAAAATACTAAATTTGGTAATACTAAACTATTAGATGGTTCTTACCAGAATAAATCAATCCAAGTAGGAAAAAATTCTTTTGATACCATAGACATCAGTATTGGGGGTGTTGCAGGTATTGATATGATTTTTGTAAGAAATGATCTAACACAAAGAGTTTTTTCAACTCCATATATTATTGGTCAAACGGAAACTTCCTTACAAACTTCAAACAAAAATAAAATTCAAGCCAATAGTATCTTCATTGATGGTTTCCAAAATAATGCAACAATTGCTATCGATTCAGGTATGCAAGCATCTCAATTTGCAGGTCGTGTTCATGCTGCTGGTTTGGGTATTGAAGCATCAGCAGTTACAAAAGCTCAATTGTTTGGTATGGCACAGGCATCAAACATTTCTTTTAAATTAGGCGCCAATAGTGCAAATAATAGTGATGCTTCTGGAGTGACGATTTCAGCTACAATTATAGATCCAAATGATTTAAATCCTTTAGTTGAGGCTATAAATCTAAAAACTTTACAAACTGGTGTTAGCGCTGAAATATCAATAATTGCTGGTAGCGAAGATAAATCTGCTATTACCTTAACAGATGCTACAGGGAATGATATATTCATATCTCACATGGATTTTACTCCCGATGGACCGTCTCATTCCAATAATGCAGCCTCAAACCAAAATGAAATATTTGCTAGATCTCTGGATAAAGATGGGGTTAGAGCAGATATTGCCAATGCTAATCTATCAAGAGAAATTGGAACTGACGAGATAGTAAGATTTATTGACAAAGATCGTAATATTCATGTTGATCAAGAAGGAGGAGTAGTAAGTGTAACAGTAACTGAAAAAGGTTCTGGATATTCCTCGGCACCATCTGTAACCTTTAATGGAAATAGTTTTTCAACAGATGCATCAGGAGCAGTTGGTGCTAGAGCTAATTACTCCGCAAATTTAGTAAATGGTAAATTAGATACCATTACTAGAGCTACTTTAGCTGATCGTGGAAGGGGTTATGATTTGGGTGCGCCTCCAACTATAGCTATATCAGCTCCACCAGTTCAAAATTTCAATGCAAGAACTTCTATTAATATTGCAAATGATCGAATTACTTTAAATAGCCATAATTTTGAAACTGGAGATCCTTTGACATATCGAAATGGCGGTGGAACTACTTTATCAGGCCTTGTAAATGGGCGTGAATATTTTGCTATTAAGCATGATAATAATACGATAAGTTTGGCTTCTACTAAAGCCAATGCATTAGCTAATAATTCTTTAGATTTAGCACCGGCTAGTCATACATTTAATGCTAGATCAAACGCAAATGTTACAAATAATACGATACAGGCGTCAAACCATAATTTTGCAAATGGAGATAGAGTAACATATACAAGTGGTGGCAGAACTTTAAGGAATTTCACTGATGGTGACGACTATATTGTTAGAAATGTAAGTGGGAGTACATTTAAATTAGAAAATATAACATCAGGAAATATTGTAAACATAGAAGGAATGCAAGACAGCTTTAATGCACAAAATAATGTAAACCATACAACAAATAGAATAAGTGTTACGGGTCATAATTTTACAAATAATGACAAGGTTACTTATTCCGCAGGAGGTGGGGCAGCTATTGGTGGCCTCGTCAATGGTCAAGATTATTATGTAAGGAGTATATCAGGGGACACCATTCAACTTTCAGCAACTTCTTTTGGTTCAGCAATTGACATTATTGCCAGAGATACTGGAAGTTTTAATGCATCAAGCAATGTTGATCTTTTAAATAATAAAATAACAGCAGCAGGTCATTCATTATCTAATGGTGATCAAGTCACGTATACTACAAATAGTGGTGGTACTGCTATTAGAGGTCTAACTGCAGGACAAACATATTATGTAAGAAATGTATCTGGTAATACCTTTCAGGTATCTCAAACTCCAGCAGGTTCAATTGTAGACCTACTTCCAGAGCAAAGTTCATTTAATGCTGCTACCAATGTTTCTGGATTAAATATTTTTACAACCAATAAGTTTTCAGTTGGTGATATTGTAACTTATTCTGCCGGATCTGGAACAGCAATAGGTGGTTTGGTAGATAACACAAATTATAAAATTCAGTATGTATCTGGAAGTATAGTAAGACTACAAAATTTAGGTGGTGGGCCTGCAATTTCTCTTACAGCTGGATCATCTGAAACACATACTCTTACAGGTCAAAATTCAGGTTCTTCAGAAACACACTCTTTTAATGGTGCTTATGCTGGTGAAAATGAAACACATACTTTCACCAATGAATATGCTGGTCCATCAGAAAACCACAGTTTTAAGAGTACTCAATATGCTGGACACAATACCCCAGCTCAAACATTCCAGGGGAGGACAGCTACTGCTACTCCGGTTATGGGTGAAGATGATGTCCCTGATCCAGTTTATTATAATGATATTACCCAAGATTATGAAAGAGCAGCCTTAATAGTTGGTACTGTGACATTGGAAAGTCCTAAGGTTATCAGAATTGCATCTGATAAACCAACTGAAAAGACTGGATTTTTTGGTACTGCCTATAATTACAAAGATGCTGAGGGAAATGCATCGGGAAATACTAATCTCGCGACATTATCACCAACCAAAACAGTAAATGATGTTGACATATCTACCATAACAAGTGCTAGAAAATCTTTAGACTATATTGATGCAGGTATCGACAGATTTGTTAAAGTAAGTAATGAAATTTCTGTTAATGCTTCTAGAATAAGCAGTGCTATTACAAGTACTTTAAATAATTTAATTAATGCAGAAGGAGAATTTAGTAGTTTATTATCAACAGATTATGCGATTGAAACTACTACTTTTACTGTAAGTTCTATGATCAAAGAAACCTCCTTGGCACTTTTAGCGCAAGCTAATGCACCTAAAAAAGCTGTAAATACCCTAATCTCAAATGTAATGGAAAATCAATGGGACCCTACATTCTTTTTAGTACAAGGTGGTGGTTACAGGTATAGAAATATTTAATCGTATTTTTTAAATTAAGTCATTTTTCTAATATTAAAAATTGTTTATTATTGACACAAAGTTATAGTTTAAATAACTTCCAAATAAATTTATATGGAGGTTTATATGTCTAAAGTACTGCAGGTTGTCATTTATAAATCTATATCTGACGAAGAAAAACTTTCCGCTTATGCAGAATTAGCCGGACCAGCAATGAAAGCTGCAGGCGCTAAATTTTTAGCTAGGGGAATACCAGTTGCTGTTAGAGAGGAGGGAAAAAAAACTAGAACTGTAGTTGTTGAATGGGAAAGTATTGAAGCTGCTAATGCAGGATATAACAGTGATGGATATCAAGAGGCTCTTAAAAAACTTGATGGAAGTGCAGTACGAGAATTTAGATATGTCGAAATGGTTTAAATCTATAAATTAATTCATTTTATTAAAACTTCTCCTTCAATTTCGATTGCTAAGTTCATAGGTAATCCGGCTACTCCAATTGCGGATCTGGAATGTCTACCAACATCTGGACCAAATACCTCTAATACAAGTTCACTAAAACCATTTAAAACGATGTGTTGTTCATCATATCCAGGAGCTGAATTAACCATTCCAAATACCCTTACCCAACTTGTAATTCTAGAAAGATCCCCAATTTCCTGTTTCAAATTTGCAAAAATAGATAACCCAATTTCTTTAGATGCTAGTTTTGCTTCCTCTGTAGTCAAATCAGTGCCAACCTGACCATATGGACCGTTAATAGATCCGTCATTGGCTTGTCTAGGATGTCCTGATATTAAAGCTCGATTTCCTCTTAAATTTATAAAGCTAAAAGGGAGTTCAAGATTAGGGGGTAATTTTATTGGGTCTGGAAGTTTTAATCCAAGCTCAATTATTTTTTTCTCTGGATCGTTCATTTTTAACTCCTTTATTGTTCAATTCTAAATATTTTTTTTTAATAAATAAAATTATATGACTTTTTTTATTTGATTTAAGTATTATTTGAGAATCTAAACTTAATTATCCACAATAATGATCATTTCATACCCTAAACGTTCAATTTTATCTCTTTTTTTCTTACTCTTATTACTTCTTAGCCTATTAAATTTATCAAAATTAGATCAAGAGATTTCAATAAAAAAGCAGACAATTAACGATACACCAGTCACGATTTTTGAACCAAAAAAAGACAAAATAGATAATATTTTGGTTTTTGTTGCTCACGGATTTGCAGGATCCTCAAGTTTTATGAAGTCAATAGCGATTTCTTTAGCAAATACAGGTTACAAAACCATAACTTATGATTTCTTAGGACATGGAAGACATTCAAAACCATATTCTGGAAGTATAACTAATGAAAATGGGGCTACGCAATTATTTGTTGAACAAACATCAGATCTTATAGATTATTTTTTAAATAAAAAGGAACAGGATGAACTTATCATCATAGGTCACTCAATGGCTTCAGATATTATATTTAGAGTAGCTAATACTAATGATAAATTTATTGGGTCTATTGGAGTGTCAAACTATACTAACCAAATAAAAAAAAATGAACCTAATAATGTGCTTATTATAAATGGCGTGTGGGAAAAACATTTAAGGAATAAAGCTCTTAATATACTTGAATCAATTGGTATAACTAATCCTCAAGAAAACATTTTATATGGCTCTTTTAGTGATGGATCTGCTCGCAAAGTTTTATCCATAAAAAATGCAGATCATGTTGGTATTTTATACTCAGAGAATTCCCAATTATCAATAAATGATTGGGTTAATAAAATTATGGGAAATCAATATAATATCAAAACTAATCATCTAGGTATTTGGGCTGCTCTCTTATTTATATCAGTTGTAGGTTTATTTTTTTTGATCGTGTCATTTTTTAAAAAACAATATTTCAATAAAATTGAAGTAAGTGTTTTTAGATGTATATTAGGTAATATTTTTGCAGCAGTAATCACTCCTGCATTAGTATATTTTTTTTCAATTAATTTTACAGAATACCCAGCTCATTCTTATCTCATAAACCATCTATTTTTATATGCAATTCTAGTAATTATTATAAATAAAATTCCTTTAAATTTGTCATCAATTAGTGATTTTAAATTACAAGACTTTACATTTTTATTTTGTTTTTTTGCTTTTATAATTGGAAGTATTCTTGATAATTATGTAAGCACTTTTTATTTGACACATTCACGTATTGAATTATTTTTCCCACTTATTATAGGTTGTATTCCTATTTGTTTTTTGATTGATAGCTATTACACAAATAAAAGATTTATTCTTTTAAAATCATTAATTACAAAGTCATTTTTAATTATTAGTTTATCATTTGCAATCTATTTCAAATTTGATGAATTATTTCTTTTGGGATATGCGATTATTTTATTGATTGCATTTTGGGTGGTTTATGGTTTTCTAAGTCACTATCTAATGAAAAGAATAGGCTCTTTTTTGTCTATTTCTTTCGCCAATGGATTTACTTTGGCTTGGACGTTAGCAATTGCTTTACCTATGTATATCGCTTAAGTATGTTATATATGTAAGATTTTGTTTTCTGCTTATTCAGTAAATATATTGAACATTAGTTAAAGGTTTGTTTTCATATTTAATTTTAGTTGATCGATTATACTAAATATCAAATTTAATTCTTTTAGTAAATTTTTACTGTCATCAATAAAATCTTCAGGCTCATAAATTGAACCTGGTTCAAACATATTTTTTTTAATCGGTATCATCATAAATAATTCTTTATTATAGAAACAACACTCAATTGACTTACTACCGAATGATGAAGTAAGTTCCAATAATCTCTCCATAAAAGTTACAGTTAATAGATATCTTGCTTCTACTTGGTCGTCAGAATAAACTTCAAACATTTTTTCAAAGTGAGGGTCTTCAAGTTTAACATTTTTTAAAGATGAAAATTTTTTTGTAAACCAATTTCCAATAACCCCACTATCTTTTCTGACAACTGTCTTACCTTTAAATTTTTTGTTCATACTTAAGGTAATCATAATACCTTTAAAAACAGTTTTATAATAACTACGGTCTTTTGTTCTTACTCTTTCTTCTAATTCTGTTTCAAATAAATCAATGGTAACTCCTTTATATTTACCATACATGTGATCTTCACTTGTTTCTCTTTGATAATTGGGAATTAGACCACTATATTCATAAGAGCCTGCACTTTTTTGGGTTTCATGATTATATTGAAATTCGCCAAAAAAATTTAAAATATTTGGAAAAATTTCGGTTTTGATAGTTTGCTGATATAAATTCATTGAATTTGTAATAAAATAAGAAAGCAATCCATAAAAGAGAAATAATATGCAAAATACAATTTCAAAGGAATTCTCTCCAAAAATTGAATACCAATCTATATAAGGAATTACAAAAGGTATCAAAACCATAATTGGAACACAAATAAAAGCATTATTTCTAGCTTTTTTTAAGGCTAAAATTCTTTCTGTTTCAAATTTTATAACTTTTTCACTTAAATATTTTTTATAATGCTTGGAAAATCCTTTTTCATAAATTTCTGTTTCTTTAAAGCTATCACCCAGTTTTTTTGATTTTAAAAGATTTGGATCAAACAGTCTAAAGATTGAAAAAATAGAAATAATAATATTTATGAAGAATGACATCTTAAGTTAGTTAAAGGAATTTTTCTGCAGAAATTGGCTGTTTTGATGCCTCATCAGCTTCATAAAAAGGCATGATTTGAGCATTTGCATATTTCGCTAAAAAAGTCCCAGGGAAAATTTCTATGGAATTATTGAGTTGTGAGACTGCTGAATTATAAAAACGCCTTGCTGCAGCTATTTTTGCCTCAACTTCATTATAAGTTAATTGTGCTTGTATCATTGTTTCATTAGATTTTAGTTCAGGATATGCTTCTACGGAAATCATTACTTTTCCTAATTCTGAGCCAAGAGTTGCTGCTGCAGAAATATGATCTTTAATGGATTTTGGGTCAGTTTTATCATAAGATTGATTTTCTTTTGTCCTTAATTTTGTGACATTTTCAATTAAATCTTTTTCATGATTCATAAATTTTTTTGCAATAGTAAGCACATTAGGAATTAAGTTACTTCTATTTTTTAGCTGAACATCTATACCTGCTAACGCCTCAAATACATTATTTTTATTTCTAATGATTCTTGCATATAAGAAATATAGTAAAATTAATAAGAGAAGGATTACTCCAAAAATAATTTCCATTTTTTTAGCATCTTAATTTGTTATTTGAACACACTTGATATTTTATATTTACACTATACTACAAAAACTAATTTTGGAAAATAAATAACTACGGATTAGTTTTTTTATTATTCTAGGAATGGTGAATTGTTGTTATTTTTATTAAATACGTTTCAAGTATTTTTATTTGCGCAAAATAAAAAAGTGATATCCTTCAGTTGTATAAAATTTACTTAAATTAATTTTTCCTGTAAAATATAAATTATAAATTTTTCTTATTGAGTCATTAAATTAATAAAATTAGTAGTTGAGAAATGTATAAACAATTGGAAATTTTGGCATTATCAGTGCTTATCTTGATTTCAATTGTTATAAAAGCTGTTTCAGACGAAAATATAAAAGATCAATTTCCTAATAGTTTTTTATATTCAAAGCCTATTGAATTTATACCAAATATATGGTCTGCAATAGGTGCTACTGGTCCTCCAACCTATGAAAATACAGGTCATAATAATAATCTTTCTTTTATAACTTCAAATGAAGGAGTTGTTGTAATCAATGCTGGTGCATCTAGCAGATTGGCTAAAGCTTTACATGACGAAATAAAAAAAATTACTAATAAACCAGTAATACTTGTAATCAATGAAAACGGGCAAGGACATGCAATGCTTGGGAATTCTTACTGGATAGACCAAGGAGTTCCAATACTAGCTCATGAAGATGCAATTAAAGAGTTTGAAGATAATGGGCCACAAATTTTGAATAGAATGATTGGATATAATCGGGATAAAGCTGATGGTACTCGTCTAGCTTTACCTACGATTTCTTTTACTGATAAGTATGTTATCAATTTAGGAAACCTTTTAATAGAAGCATTATACCTAGGTCCAGCACATTCACCTGGAGATATTTCAGTTTGGATACCATCTAAAAAACTTGTTATTGCTGGTGATATGGCTTTTCATGAAAGATTATTACCTATTTTTTCACATACTAATACTAAAGAATGGATTGCTACCTGGGATAATGAATTTGAAAAATTAAATCCTATTTACGTAATTCCAGGACATGGTCATCCAACAAATATGGATCAAGTGAGAAAATATACAAGGAATTATTTAGTATATTTGAGGGGAAAAATAGGAACTTTTATAGATAATGGTGGTGAATTAAAAGATGCCTACTATGTGGATCAAACCCCATTTTCTCATCTTCAAACTTTTAAGGAATTAGCAACCAGAAATGCAGGCAGAGTTTATGAGGAAATGGAATTTGAATAATTTATATTCTGCTATTCAACAGAGACCATTATTAGATATTTAGTTTCATTCTAATGTATTCAATAAAAGGATTACATGTGGACAATTTTGACAGATTCAATTTAAAAGAATTAGAAGAAAAATTTGAAGAGTTTTCATTAACTTTAAAGAAAAAGAGTTATAAGGATCGCAAGATTATTCATGTCGGATTGGTCAATCAGCTTATAAATTTCTTTAAGTTAGAATATCCAAATTTAAATAGATTACCTTTAAAAGATTTACTTTCTTTTTTAATTGAAGTGGACATTAAAAATAAAGATTTATGTCACACTGGGAATGAGACAAATAAAAAACCCAAATTTTCTAGAAAGAAAAAAGCAGATACTTTAATAGTTGCCGGTTTAGAAATTTTGGTAGAAAACGGTTATAACGAAAAAGACGCAATTTTTAAGGCAAAAACAATTATAAAACCAAAAAATGACATTTATTTTTATAAATTATTAAATCTTTACAGGTCAAATCTTATAAATCCAAATATTAAAAAATTACTCAAAGAACTTAAAAATGAGGCAAAAAAAAGGGCTAATATAGAAGATGCAGCTACTATTTATTTTGAAAAAGCGTCTGAAAATATAAAATAAATATTGAGTTTTTTAGTTGAATTCTACCCTAAGCTTATCTTTCCCAACAATTATTTCAGCATCTATTTTATTTTTAACCTTTTTTAGCCATTCTTTCCTTTGATTAAGTGTATTATCGTTTGGAATTAAATGATTTATAACGAGTTTTTTACATTTTGACAGTTTTGCTATTTTTAAAACTTCATCTATTGTGGTGTGAGAATTTTTTAAATGATTTCTAAGTTTTGAACTTAATCCAGTTTTTGTCACTATTTTGTCAATATATTCTGGGATCAAAGCTTCATGAACCAAAATATCGGTTTCATTAGAGAAAGAAGCTAAAGGTTTGAAATATTTAGTATCCCCAGAAAAAACTATTTCTTTTGACCCTATAAATTTATATGAGTAACAATCCTTAAGGGGAGGATGTGGGACTTTTAAAATTTTCACTTTTATTTTTCCCAGATTAAATGTTTTCTTCTTTATTGGAATAATTTTAACGATTTTCTTTAATTTAATTCTTCCCTCATTTTTTTCTCGATTTTTAATATCAAATTGCATAGATGATAAAAATTTTTTCCAATAATCTAAAAGGGCTTCTGGACCAAAGACTTTAATTTTTTTCTTAAGTCCTGCAGTCCACGCAGTATGTATCAAAGGTCCCAATTCTAAATAATGATCAGAATGTAGATGTGTTATAAAGATATTTGATAACTCATTTAGATTAAAATTAATTTCTGTAAGAGATTTTGAAACTCCTAATCCAGCATCAACAAGTATTTTTTTTTTGTCCAAAATTAATAAAGAAGAAGAAGGCATAGAACCATTTGGTCTAATTGCTGGACCTCCCTTTGTTCCTAGGAGGATAAGCTCGTTCTTAATTGATTTTTTTAACATGATTTTTAACTTTATAAATGTTGAAGGAAAAAATTATTCAGAAATAACATTTTCCTGATTTAAGCATTTTGCTTGAACCGCAGTAATACCCTCATAAGTGAAAATAATATTATGAAAAAGTCCATTATCAAAAAGGATGGTTTGAGCAGGTTGGTATGAATAAAATTTATCTTTATTTATCCAATTAATTAAAATTTCTTCATCTGTTATATAACCAAGTTTTCCAAATGTAAGGGTATTTTTGCTTATTTCAAAATATATTTTACCTGGTAAAAATTGTTTTAACTCTCCCTTTTTGTCAATAGACAACACAACAGAGGTTTCGCATTCAAAAGATCTATTTTGTATTAATTCTGCATATGATTTCGTTAAAAAAAACACTATAAAAATTTTAAAAAAAATAAATTTGAACAAATAAATGATTTCCTTCTTATAATAATTAACTAGCAAGTGTATTTATATTTTTTGTCCATATGTTTTTATTTTGTATCATAGAACCCAACTCATTTGAAATTCCAATAAGATAATTACCTATTTTTTCACGGAATGTATCAGAAAAAGTACGTAATGGTCCGGTTGCACCTATGCTAAGGAAAATATTTGAGTTTTTTATAATTACCGGAGCTGCTACGGAACAAATCCCAATATCAATCTCCTCAATACATTCAGCATACCCTTTTGCTCTAATTTTTTTGAATTCTGATTTTAAAAGAGACGGATTCACTCTTGTATTTCTGGTATAAGATTTTAATCGACTATGAATAATATTTAATTGAAAATTATCACTTGCATATGCTGCAATAACTTTTGCACAAGAGCATGCATGCATGGGTCTAAACCCATGACCAGGATGCAAAAAAGATATCTGGCTTTTAGAAGGTGTTTCCACATAAATTATTTCAACACCTTGATCCCTTAGTCTTGAAAGAAAAAAAGTTACTCCATAATTATTAGCGGATTTTTGAAGTAAAGGCTTAGAAATAAATTTTACATCTATATCATGAAGATCTAGTCTGGCTATTTGTTTTAAACGCTCCCCTAAAATAAATCGATTTTTATCTTTTTTTTGTAATAAATCATTTTTAACTAAATCATTAATAAGTTTATAACAACTTGGCTTAGGAATATTAGTAATTTTATTTATATCAGATACAGTCAAACCAGCACCTGATTTAACAACAACTTCTAGTATTGTAAATAATTTGTCTAAGTACATCTATTTAGATATTATCATATTGTAATATATAATTTTTACATTATGATAAAATTTGACGATTTTCAATATGTTTAATTTTTTAATGGTGTAATATGGAAAAAGAAATTTGTTGTGGGCCTGGATTTTCTTCTCCTTCTGAAGCTATGAAAGCTCCTAAGGAAAAAATTTTATATACAATAGCAATTTATACTGGAACGGGAATTCAAAAACCTGATTATTTAGCAACTATTGATTGTGATCCAAATAGTTTAGATTATGGCAAAGTCATTCACAGATTAGAAATGCCAGGAATAGGTGATGAATTGCATCATATGGGTTGGAATGCTTGTTCTTCCTGTCATGGAAAATCTGATATTGAAAGGCGATATTTAATTGTACCAGGTGTTAGAACTTCTAATTTACATATAGTTGACTGTAAAAATCAAAGAGCTCCAAAAATACATAAGATTATAAGTGGAGAAGAAATAAAAAAAATAACTAATTTATCTGCACCACATACTGTTCATTGTCTTGGTTCGCAAATAATTATTTCAATGTTAGGTGATGCTAAAGGCAATGCACCTGGTGGATACCTACAATTAGATGAAAATTTTGAAATAGTTGGTAGATGGGAAAATTCAATGGGAAATATAAAGTTTGGGTATGATTTTTGGTATCAACCTAGACATAATATCATGGTTAGTTCTGAATGGGCGGCTCCTAATACGTTTATGCCAGGTTTTGATTTAGAGGAAGTAGGACATTTAAAGTACGGAAGAGAAATTCATTTATGGGATTTTCAAAAAAAAGAACCTGTTGAGACTTTTTATTTAGGGGAAGACGGATTAATTCCACTCGAAGTTAGGTTTCATCATAATCCAGAAAGTTCACATGGTTTTGTAGGTGCTGCATTATCGGCAAATATTATCCATTGGTGGAAAAATGACTTTGGAAAATGGGAGTGGGAAAAAATCATTGATGTTGATAACGAACCTCATCCTGAGTGGCCAATTCCTATACCTGGAGTAATTTCTGTCATTTTACTTTCAATGGATGATAAATACCTTTATTTTTGTAACTGGCTCCATGGTGATGTAAGACAATATGATATTTCTAATCCTCATAAGCCAAAATTAACTGGACAAGTATGGTTGGGTGGTCTTTTAGGAAAAGCTCCAATAGTGAATGGACAGAAAATTACAGGTGGACCACAGATGATCCAGTTATCTTTAGATGGTGAAAGACTTTACATTACTACTTCCTTATTTTCTACATGGGATAATCAGTTTTATCCAGAGATAAGAGAAAATGGAGGCGTTTTACTAAAAATAAATTGTGATACTGAAAATGGTGGTATGAAAATTGATGAAAAATTTTTGGTGGATTTTGGTAAAGAGCCAAATGGTCCTGCGAGATGTCATGAAACACGTTATCCAGGAGGAGATTGTACTAGTGACATATGGTTGTGACAGATTTAATATTAAGAATAATAATGGATGAGGAAATTTAATGTCTAAAATTAATCATGAGGAAGCATATGATGAGAATTACATTGCTGACATATTAAAAAAAGTAAAAACCATAGCTATGGTTGGTGCTAGTAATGACAAAACGAAATTTTCATATGGCGTATTAAGAGTTTTACATGAAACAGGTTATAAAATGTTTCCAGTAAATCCTACATTAGCTGGATCAAACATTAGAGGATTAAAAGTATTCCCTAGTTTGAGTTCAATTGATGAAAAAATAGATATGGTACAAGTTTTCAGAAAAGCTGAGGATCTTCCTAGAGTAGCTATTGAGGCCGTTGAAATAGGAGCAAAGGTTCTTTGGGGTCAGATTGGTGTTAAACATCCTGAAGCAGCTAAAATTGCTGAGGAAGCTGGTTTAAAAGTAGTTATGAATAGGTGCCCCAAAATAGAGCTTTTTAGACCATTTTGGAAACCTAAACTTAATTTGGAAATATAATAATTATTCTAAAATAATCTTTTCTAAGGCAACTTTCATTTTATTAGGTATCTGAACAGACTTCCTTTTTTTTAAATCCATTGTGACAATAACTGCATTCGCTTCTGCCAATATTTTCTCTTTGTCTATATCTATTAACCAATGTGACCATGTGTAAGTTTTATTTTTAATATTTCTTAATCCGCTTAATAATTTTATACATGTTCCAGTCTTTACAAACTCATTAAAATAAAATTCATACTCAACTGCTGCTCCACCTATATTTGTCTTAGAAATAGAGTGATTACTCATCATTAACAAGTTTGGTACTGAAGCCGAGACAATTCCCATATAATCTGCAGCATCTAAAGTGTCTGAATTATTGCTATCCTTATTTTTGGCTATTCCACAAAAAGTATTGAATATTTTTGGGTAATCAAGAAGTTTTTCATAACTTAATTTTAATTTATTAATATTAAGTAATCCTTTTATTACAGCATAAGATGGAGCTATTTTAAACTTATTAGGATAATCCATTAGAAAATTCTCAAATTTATTTTTAATCATTTTTATTTGTTTTCTTATTTTGAATGATAATATAAAAGTAGAACTTATTTTCTTTGTTTCTAAATTTTCCATTTCTTGTAAAATCAGAATTTTATCGTTCTCAATTTTAGAAATATAAAAATTAATACTAAATGGTGCACCTAACCTTTGTTCATTTAAATATCTAATATTTACTTTTTCTAAAACAAACGACTCCTCTTTATTTGAATTATTAGAAATTAAATTATTAATTTTCAAATTAAGAATACATGAATCCAAACAATGTTTTAGGTAGTACTGTACATTCATGTGACCTAAATTATCAATTTCATGTAATTGAACTGAGTTTTTATAAATATTTGAATAAATCAAAAGTAAATTCCCAATGAAAAATTGATTTTAAAGACTAAATCACCTTTTAAACAAACCCAGTAATGTAGCTTTTTCAAAAGTTTTAAAATGTAATTGAAATGCAATTTGAGCAGCAGGTGTATCTTTGTGAGCATCTATCTTAGAATTTAACCCATATAATGTAAAAAAATATCGATGGGGGTGATCATTTTCAGGTGGACAAGGACCACCATAACCATAGGAACCAAAATCATTTTGAACTTGCAGAGATTTGGATAAGCATTCATCGTTTAAATCGCAATATTTCTTATCAATACCTACCAAAATCCAATGCCAAAATCCACATCCAGTTGGTGCATCTGGATCAAAAACAGTTATAGCTAATTCTTCAACTTTTTCAGAAATATTTTCCCATCTTAGTTGTGGTCTTATATTAGATCCTGAACAGCCAAAACCATAATCACTACTAAGTGAAAATTTTTTATCTAAAAAATCACCATCTTTAAAATCTGAACTTAATAAAATCATTATTTTACCTATTAACTGAAAATACTTTAATTTAGTAGGATTTGGTATAAAATCAAAAGGATGATATTATTTTTACAATTTAAATGCAAAATCTAAATTATAATTTTTAGAGAGTTTATAAAATGCCCCAAATTCCTCAAAAAAAGAGACATTTTAATGCTGAAGATACAATTTATACAATTGGTGATAAAGCAGAAAGTGTATACCTAATTCATAGTGGTAAAGTAAGTATCCTCTCAACACACGGTTTAGAAATAGGAACTTTAGCTGATGGAGAAATGTTTGGGGAAGTTGGACGAGTAATTGGGTCGCCAAGAACAGTAACTGCAAAAGCTAAAACTAGTTGTATTATTTATGAAATAGATTGGGAAATAGTACAAAAGAAATTGGCAGAGGCTGATCCGATTTTAGTAGCAATAATCAGAGGTTTGGCACTTCGTATAGGGGATGCTAACGATTTAACTGAAAAATATTGGCGAGAATTGAGTATTTATAAATCACTTGAAAACCTAGATAAAGATAATTGAACCTTATTACTCTATTTCGGATAACAAGTAATTCTTTGTTTCAATTCTTCTTGATTTTTGCCAATAGACCGTCTTGTTTTGAAACCAATCAAACCATCTAATTCTCCCACATCTAGTCCTTTTTTAGTAAGAGCGTGCTGTAGTTCTAAAATTTTTTTATAATTTAGTTTAGTTGTTTTTATCCACTTACCTTTAAACAATTTCTTGCCTTCAATTAAATTTGCTAAAGTTGAAACATATAATGCATAAAAATCAGAAAAATTATACTTTTTTAATACATAGAAATTTTTAGTAACTAAGAATTTAGGGCCATATTCTCCTTTAGGCATTAATAATGACGTTTTTGTAGAATAAGGAAGATTTTTAAATGAATTTTCATCAACTGGTATGATACCATAAGATTTCCAATCCATTAGGGATTTTTTGATATCTGGTCCTTCTAGGTAACAAGGCAATTTTTCTGTTTTAGTAACTTCAGTTCCCCATTTCAGATTTTTCTCCCAGCCAAATGAACTCAAAAAGTTTGCTATGGATGCTAATATATCAACCTCACTATCCCACAAATCAACTTTTCCATCATTGTCATAATCTACCCCATATTTTAAATAGTTTGATGGCATAAATTGAGGTTGTCCCATAGCCCCATATGAAGAACCTAAAATCTTATCAGTATCTATTTTTTTATTTGCAATTATAACAAGAATGCTTTTGAGTTCATCCATGAAGTATTTTTTTCTTTTTTCTTTATAAATATGGAAAAGAATTGCTTTTAGCGAAGAAAATGGAAGTTCTGCATTCCCAAAATCGCTTTCAATTGCCCAAATTGATAAAATAATACTTTTGGGAATTTCAAATTTTGTTTCTATTGTATTTAGCTCTGCTTCAAAGTATTCACTAAGTTTAATTGCTTTTTGTGATCTAATTAGTAATTTATTTATATCAAAATAATTTTCTGGATTAATAAAATCTTTATCATGAATCCTATTGATTATCTTATCAATTTTATAAAAGTCATTTTTTGTAAATTTACTTTTGTTTATAATATTTTTAATAAATTTCGAGTTATAATTATTACTAAAATTATAAATAAAAAAATTTTCTACCCATTTTTCATAATGTTGATAGTCTAATGATATTGCTGGTTTTGAAAAAATAAGGCATATAACTATGGAACTAATCAAATATCTTTTTATATTCATTTTAAAATTACTAACTATCATTAAATCAATATAAATGGATTTTTTTTAACTTATATAAAATCTCGCTTATTAAAGAATAAAAACAGAATAATGAAACCGCAAATTGGTATAACAATGGGTGATCCAGCAGGTGTTGGGCCCGAATTAATAGCTAAACTTTTACAAAATAAAAATTTTGATTTAAGTGATTTTATTATTTTTGGCTCATATAAAATTCTCAAAAACGAGCTAAATAAATACAAAATTAATATCCCTGTAAAAAAAATTACATCTGAAAAATTAATTGATTATAGTTCTAATACTATCAAACTTTTTGAAACAAGGGAAATTAACTTCAATTATAATATGGGAGAGATAAATCCTGATTGTGGAAAAATGGCTTATGAATCTATCTTAAATGCAATAGATTTCGCAAAAAAGGGTATTATAAAAGGGATAGTAACTGCACCCATTAATAAAGAATCTTTAAAATTAGCTTCAGTTGATTTAATAGGTCATACAGAAATCCTATCTCAGAAAACTAAATCTAAGAATGTTTTTATGCTTATGGTCAATGATGATATAAAAGTTATCTTGTGTACAATACACGTACCGTTGTTAAGAGCTATATTATCACTTAGTGAAAGCCTCATTTATGATACAATCAATGGTGCGAATAAAGCTTGTCAGCATTTTGGTATTAAAAGACCTAAAATTGGTGTTTCGGGATTAAACCCGCATGCAGGTGAAAACGGAACAATGGGTGAAGAAGAAGAAATTTTTATTAAGCCTGCAATCTCAACTGCTATAAATTCTGGATTAAATGTTCTTGGTCCAATTTCACCAGATGTTATTTATTCAATGGCTAGAGAAAAAAAAATTGATATTGTTGTTTCTCTTTATCATGATCAAGGCTTAATACCATTTAAATATTTAGGTATTGGCAATGGTGTAAATATAACCATAGGATTACCTTTTGTTAGAACAAGTCCAGATCATGGTACAGCTTTTGATATTGCAGGAAAGGGTATTGCTAATCCAGAAAGCTTTTTCAGAGCAGTAAAGTATGCCCAAAAGATGATTGTCGGTGATATTTGAAATTTAGTTTAACGGTAAACTAAATTTTTGTTGTTAAAATATTTTATTTTTTTCTTGATATTTTGTGTTTGGTTTATCATTTATATAGAAATTTAATTTTCTAGAGGTGAGGTTTAATAATGAGCAAACAACCGTTTGAAGCAGATACAGGTCGCGTTTTAAATATTGTAATAAATTCTTTATATTCGGACAAAGATATATTTTTGAGAGAATTAATTTCAAACAGTTCTGATGCTATCGATAAACGTAGGTTTGAAAGATTATCTAATAAATCTTCTACAGACGAAAAAATTGATTATGAAATTAAGATTGATGTTTCCTCAAAAGAGAACACTATTAGTATCAGTGATGATGGCATTGGCATGGACAAGGATGATTTGGTCAATTCTTTAGGGACAATTGCTAAATCTGGTACAACGGAATTTCTAGCTAAATTAGAAGCAGCAAAGGATGAAGATAAATCCAAATCATTGAATTTAATAGGCCAATTTGGTGTTGGTTTTTATGCTGCCTTTATGGTCTCTGAAAGTGTTGAAGTAATATCAAAAAAAGATGGTTCAAGTAATGCATTTTCTTGGTCATCTGATGGTGTAACAGGGTTTGAAATAAAAGATTCTAGCCGTGATAATGTTGGGACAACCGTTAAGTTATACTTAAAAAAAAGTGAAAAAGATTATACTAAAAGAGAAAAATTAGTAGAGATCGTAAAAAAATACTCTGATCATATACAGTTTCCAATAATTTTCCTTGATGGAAAATCTAAAGATAAAGATACATTGAATGATGCTTCTGCTATTTGGATGAAGTCCAAAAGTGATATCACTGACGAACAATATAATGAATTCTTCTCACAATCTGGTGGTGGTTTTGGAAAACCTTTAATTACACTTCACAACAAAGCAGAAGGTATGATCAGTTATACAAGTCTTTTGTTTATTCCAGAAATGAAACCCTTTGATTTGTTTCATGTAGATAGATCACCAAAAGTAAAACTTTATGCAAATAGAGTTTTTATTACTGATACTTTAGATAACGTTCTTCCGAGATGGTTAAGATTTATGAATGGAGTATTAGATACTTCAGATTTAAATTTAAATGTCAGTAGGGAAATGTTACAGCATAGTCCAGCCCTTAAGAGGATTTCAAAAGCTCTTAAGAAGAAAATAATAAATGAATTAAAGAGATTAAAAGATAAAGACACAGATAAATTTAACAAATTCTGGAACGAATTTGGGGCTGTTTTTAAAGAGGGTATTTACGAAGATACGGACCATAAGACAGAAATTTTAAAACTTTCAAAATTTAAATCAAGTAATAGTAAAGATGAAATTTACCTTTCTGATTATGTTGAAGGTATGCATAAAAAACAGGAAAACATTTTCTATATTGCTGTGGATAATATTGATCAAGCAATGAATAGCCCGCATCTTGAAGCATTTAAATCAAAAAAAATTGATGTTTTATTTTTAACAGATCCTATTGATACATTCTGGCTTTCTACGCAGGATAACTATGACGGTAAGAAGTTTGTTTCTATCACTCAAGGATCTATTGACTTGTCAGATTTTAATGAAAAGAAAGATGACAAAAGTACCAAAGAAGATATTTCAAAGAAATTTAAAGATTTAACGGAGGGTATTAAAAAGTCACTAGGAGATAATGTAACAGATGTAAAAATATCAGATAAATTAATTGATAGTGCTTGTTGTCTAGTTGCTCCAGATAGTGGGATGGATATTCAAATGGAAAAAATTATGAAAATGCAAAATAAAGATTTTAAGGGAATGCCTAGGATTCTTGAGGTTAATCCTAATCATTCTTTGATGAATCATATGTCTAAAATTTTAAAATCAAACCAAAATGAATTTGATGATTTGTCAAAAATTTTACTTGATCAGGCAAGGTTACTGGAGGGTCATTTGCCAAATGATGTAAGTTTTTATTGTAAAAAAATTAATGAGCTTATTACATCAAAAGTTTAAGTTTTAAAACATTTATAAAATCATAAACTCCACGCTTTTTTCAAGGCAGGTCTTGCAAGTAACCGTTTTATGTAAGATTCAAGAAATGGCTTATTGGAAAAATCAATTCCTAAATTTTTTGACATTATTACTGCATGGCCAGTCATCATATCAGCTGCAGAGAACTCACCTATAAGAAAATTTTTATTTTCCATATTTTTCTCTACAACATCTAGCATTTTCGAAAGAAGTTTATTCGCTCTTGCTAGATTTACCTCATTTCTTTTTTCTGGAGGTAGAAAAATTGTTTCAACTACTATTATATTCATTTGTGGCATAATCATACCTTCTGCATAATGAAACCACTGTAAATAGGACGGAAATTCTTTACTATTTATTTCTGGAATAAATTGATTATTTCCGTATTTACTAATGATATATTGAATGATAGCTCCAGATTCGGAAATTATTAATTCATTATCTTCTAGTGTTGGTACTCTTCCAAGTGGATTTAATTTTTTATAGCTCTCCTCCCTCATTTCTTTGTCGCCTAGTTTGTATTTTTTAATTGTGTAAGGTAAGTTTAATTCTTCTAATAACCAAGCCACTCTTACTGCTCTGCTATTTTGTGCATAGTGTAATAACATTTTTTATTTCTCCAGCTTTTTCACTTAATTTTACAAGGCCAAAACTTATTAAAAATATACCATAAATGATCAATTGCATTACCTTTTTTTACCCTAGTATTTTTTTGAGAATAAATTTCTAGTGCTTTGATGATTTGATCAAACTTAACTCCTCTAGTATTTAATTTGTGTAGTTGGTCTGGAATTAAATCAAATTGACAATTATGATTAGCAATTTCTAAATATCCCCTTATAAAAAAATGGCATGCTTCTTTATTATGATTATTTGCCTTTGAGTTTGTATCAAATGAACAAACCTCTGTGAGGTAATTAAATTTTAAACTTTCTGCAGTGCTTGATGTTGAAATTAAATAAATAGAAAAAAAAGAAATTATTGTAATAAGTCCTAATTTATTGAAATAAAGGTATATTTTTTTAACCTTTAAAGTTTTTCAGTTTTTTCATTAACTGCTCGTCATCATTTTTAGGCTGAAAATATTTACCCATTACCTTCATTCTTTTCTTAAGGATATGTAATTTAGCAATTTGAACGTAATATTCTATTATATCATCAAGATTTTTTCTTGCTCTACCAGCTTCGGCTACCTCAATATACTCATTTTCTAAGCCAGCTTTTAGTCTTTGGCTAGAATTTGCTTTTACTCGAGTTAAGTTCGATACTGTACTTCTAGCTACTCGATCTAAATCATCTTCTATTCTTTCTAGATCTTCTAATGTAGGTGCCGGAACAATGATTGTTACACGCTGAAGTTCTATATCACTTGTAACATTTTTAAAGCCTGCCAACTTTATTTCCTCTACTACCAATGGTATTAATTCTCTACTATATACCATAAGATCAAGGGATCTTGGCTTTAAACCAGGTTCTACATTTGCTACATCAGTAATTCTTCTTGGCCTTTTATCAACCATAATTTTTAAACCAAATAATGCGTTTTTGTATGCATCTGAAGAACCTATTTGTTCTAAGTCAGATCTTAGTTTTTCTATAGCAACTTTCATATTCTCATTCGCTTCTTGAGAATAAGAGTCAGTTAAATCTTCTTCGTTCATTAGTTAACCTGTTTAGAAATTAAATATCTTATAATTTATCATAAAATAGCTTTTTAGTCTACTTTCAAGATATAAATATGAAATATGGTTTTAATTATTAACTTTATTTTTACAAAATATGTTTTTAATATTAAAGACTAAAGTAAATATATCTTTTAAAAATGTTTGGATTAATAGGATACGCATTATTATCAATTATAACCACTTTAGTTTTAAGTCCTGTAATAAAGTTTGGAAAAGGATTTTCCTCATATCTTTGTGTATTTGGAATGGTATATTTGGTAGTTCTATTTATTTCTCCTTATACTCATTTTGAGCCAAATTGGTTTAAATTTATAGGCTATTTTTTTGGTTTTTTATGCATTTTTATTTTTATATATTTAGTTTGGAAAAAAATGAAAAAGCAACAGCAGTTAGCTGATCTTATGGAAGAAAATGATCAAAATTAATTTTTTTATTTTATTGGCATTAATTCAATTTTATTTTCTAATAAAAATTTTTTGAACATCAATACATCTGGATCTAGATTTGTTTCTTGCAAATTTATAAGAAACCATTGTCTTATTATAGGTAAATTTGACAAATTTATAGCTTTAATATTTCCTTCATTAAGTTCATTTAGCGCTGTAGATGCCGAAATCATTGCAATTCCTAACCCTGCTAAAACACCCTGTTTAATAGCTTCATTCGATGAAAACTCTTTTTTATCATATTGTTTTCCTTTACCTATTGTATCGAGGAAACGTTCCAATAAAATTCTAGTCCCAGATCCTTCTTCTCTCACTAGGAATGTTTCTTTACTTAAAATTTTATATATTTGTTCATTTTTAAGAGTTTTATAATTTTTCAATGAATCGAGTATTTTATGATCCTTTTTGGTTATAATGATATGAGGGTTATCACCTAAAATTTCAGCTTTAACTTTAGGTACTATCGGTGGTCTGCCGGTTATTGCTAAATCTACATTTCCTTCTCTTAAGGATTTTATAATCTCATTACGGTTTCCAATTACTAAATCAATTAATAAGTCGGGAAATTCATTCTGAGCTTTAGCTATAATCCATGGGCAAAAGTATTGAGCTGTAGTAACAGCCCCAAGCTTAACATACCCAGTTTTACCAATTTTCAATTGTTCTATTCTTTGAAAGCTTCTTGAGATTTGATTATCTATTTGTTTATGAAGTTTAAGTAACTCATATCCAACATTTGATATTTTTATAAAACCATTAGGTCCTCTTTCAAGTATTTTAACGTTCAGGTATTCTTCTAGCTGATTTAATTGAATTGTAATTGCTGGAGGAGACAAATTCAGAAGATTAGCAGCATTTGCTAGTGATCCTGCTTCTGAAATAGCATTTAATGTTCTCAAATGTTTTATTGAAATAAGTTTTTTCCAATCCATTAAATAATTTTTAACAGATATTAATAATAATTCAATTCTATTAAAGAAAAAAATATATTAACAGGATTAATTATGATGAGAGAATCAAAAATGACATATTCTTTTAGCAACTTTGATGTTTTACCAAAAGATTTGGATTTAGAACTTGTTGAAACAGTTGATAAAATCGCTAAAGTAGCTTGTCATCTTTCTTACCTAATTTCTATCGGATCTCTATCCTCTATTAGTTTAAATCAAGAAACTTCCACAAATTCTGATGGTGACAAACAAAAAGCATTAGATGTATATGCAGATGAAGCTTATTTAGCTGAAATCAAAAATTCACCAGTAAAATTTTATGCTTCTGAAGAACAAGACAAAGTAATTGACCTTGAAAGTGATGGAAGATTAGCACTAGCAATAGATCCATTAGATGGTTCATCAAATATAGATACGAATGTGTCAATAGGTTCAATTTTCTCAATACGTAGGATTCCGGAAAAGCAAACTCTAGACAAAAATAGCATATTTTTGGCTGCTGGATCGGAACAAATTGCTGCTGGTTATATAATTTTTGGTCCTCAAACTATGTTTGTTGTAACGTTTGGTAATGGAGTAAAGTCATATATACTAGATAGAAATAAAAACTTATTTATTGATGCAAAAATAGAAACTTCTATACCTGAAGATACTAGAGAGTATGCTGTCAACGCCTCCAATGCCAGGCATTGGGAAAAAAGAATGAAAAATTACATTGATGATAGTATAGCAGGAAAGTCTGGCCCAAGGGGAATTGATTTTAATATGAGATGGGTGGCATCTCTGGTTGCTGAAACTCATAGAATTTTATCTAGGGGCGGTATTTTTATTTATCCGGCAGATTCCAGAAAAGGATATGAAAAAGGAAGATTAAGAATGGTTTATGAATGTGCCCCTATTGCTTTTTTAATTGAACAAGCTGGGGGCGCAGCAACTGACAGTTTCAATAGAATTCTAGATTTAGAAGTTGATGAACTTCATCAAAGAACACCTTTTGCTTTTGGCTCAAAAAATGAGATCGCTAGATTGCAAGCTTACAATGATCTCCCTGAGGCTGAAGTTTCACCATTATTTGGCAAACGTGGATTATTTAGTAATTAATTAGTGGATTTTTATGAGTACAAAATTTCCTATCATTTCAGTAGTTGGTTCATCTGGAGCAGGAACTTCAACAGTAAAAGATACTTTTGAAAAGATTTTTTTAAGAGAAAATGTGTCAGCTGCAATGATTGAAGGAGATGCATTTCACAAATTTAATAGAACTGAAATGAAAGCAGAATTAGAAAGAAGATATTCTCTTGGAGATCAAACATTTTCTCATTTTTCTTATGATGCAAATTTATTAGAGGAATTAGAAAAAACTTTTAAAAATTATGGTGAAACAGGTACTGCAAAAACGCGTACTTATGTTCATAATTCTGATGAAAGTAAACTTTATAGTGTTCCCGCTGGTGAATTTACCGATTGGCGTGATTTACCTTATGATACTGACCTTCTTTTTTATGAAGGATTACATGGTGCGGCTAAATTTGAAAATATCAATATTCCCAAATACACTGATTTAAAGATTGGAGTTGTTCCTGTAATAAATTTAGAATGGATACAAAAGATCCATAGAGATACTGACGCAAGAGGTTATACTACTGAAGCTGTTACTGATACTATTCTCAGAAGGATGCATGACTATGTACATTGCATTTGCCCTCAATTTACTGAAACTGATATAAATTTTCAAAGGGTTCCTGTTGTCGATACTTCGAATCCATTTATTGCAAGGTGGATACCTACTGCTGATGAAAGTATTGTTGTTATTAGATTTAAAGATCCTCATGGCATTGATTTCCCTTATTTAGTTTCCATGATCCATGATAGTTGGATGAGTAGAGCTAACTCCATTGTTATTCCTGGAGGTAAATTGGATCTTGCAATGCAACTTATTCTTACCCCCCTAATCAAAAGATTAATAGAAAGATCAAAAAAATCGGGTTAATAATTTTGTATAATTTATTGGTAATTTAGGAGAATTCTATGGCTTTAATAACTCTACGCCAACTTTTGGATCATGCTGCTGAATATTCTTATGCTGTTCCTGCTTTTAATATTAATAATATGGAGCAAGGTTTATCAATTTTAAAAGCGGCTAATACTGTTGATGCACCTGTAATAATTCAAGCAAGTAGAGGTGCTAGATCATATGCTGGTGATATTATGTTAAGTCATATGGTTAAAGCACTTTCTGAGATGTATCCTTCCATACCTATATGTATGCATCAGGACCATGGAAATAATGAATCTACTTGTTTTTCTGCTATCAAATATGGATTTACTTCAGTAATGATGGATGGTTCATTAATGTCTGATATGAAGACACCTTCAACGTATCAATACAATGTTGAAATTACTTCTAAAGTAACTGAAACAGCCCATAATGTAGGTGCTTCTGTTGAAGGGGAGTTGGGAGTGTTAGGTAGTTTAGAAACCGGTGAGGCTGGTGAAGAAGACGGATCGGGTGCTGAAGGTAAACTCAATCATGATCAATTGCTTACAGATCCAGACCAGGCCGCAGATTTTGTATCAAAAACAAAGGTTGACGCTTTGGCTATTGCTTGTGGAACAAGTCATGGAGCATATAAATTTAGCAGAAAACCAGACGGTGATATCTTAGCAATGAATGTCATAGAAGAAATTCATTCAAAAATACCGGATACTCATTTAGTTATGCATGGTTCATCTTCTGTCCCGCAGTATTTACAGGACTTGATAAATCAAAATGGAGGAGAAATGCCTCAAACTTATGGTGTTCCAGTAGAAGAAATTGAAAGAGGTATAAAATCGGGTGTTCGAAAGGTAAATATTGATACAGATTGCAGAATGGCCATGACAGGTCAATTTAGAAAAATAGCAAGTGAAACTCCAAAAGAATTTGATCCAAGAAAATTCCTAATACCGGCAATGAAAGAAATGGAGAATTTATGTAAAGATCGTTTTGAACGATTTGGTACAAGTGGAAATGCTTCTAAAATTACTATAAAGTCAATGGATGAAATGGCTAAACAGTATAATTCTGGGGAGTTGAATCCCAAAACTTATAACTAATCATAATATTAACTACTGTAGGAGAAAAATAATGCCAGATGGATCTGAAAAGCTAACAGGAAAAGCAAGATATTCAGCAGGAGTTCTTGAATATAAAAAAATGGGTTACTGGGAGCCTGACTATGAACCAAAAGACACTGATATAATATCTTTATTTAGAATTACACCTCAAGATGGAGTTGATCCTATAGAGGCAGCAGCTGCAGTAGCAGGTGAAAGTTCTACAGCCACATGGACAGTCGTCTGGACTGATAGATTGACTGCATGTGAGAAATATAGAGCCAAAGCATATAGGGTAGATCCAGTACCAAACTCACCTGGTCAATATTTCGCATACATAGCTTATGACTTAGATCTTTTTGAGCCTGGTTCAATAGCAAATCTTACGGCCTCTATAATTGGAAATGTGTTTGGTTTTAAACCGTTGAAAGCCCTTAGATTAGAAGATATGAGGTTACCTGTAGCTTACATAAAAACATATAATGGCCCTGCTACTGGAATAGTGGTAGAGAGAGAAAGATTAAATTGTTTTGGGAGACCTTTATTGGGTGCAACTGTGAAACCAAAGCTTGGTTTATCAGGAAGGAATTATGGTAGAGTTGTTTATGAAGCTTTAAAAGGTGGATTAGATTTTACAAAAGATGATGAAAATATAAACTCACAACCGTTTATGCACTGGCGCGATAGATTTCTGTATTGTATGGAAGCTGTTAATAGAGCATCTGCAGCTACCGGCGAAGTTAAAGGTACATATTTAAATGTTACTGCAGGAACTATGGAAGAAATGTACAAAAGAGCAGAATTTGCTAAGGATTTAGGTTCTGTAATAATTATGATTGATCTTGTTATTGGGTATACAGCTATTCAATCAATGGCTAATTGGGCAAGAGATAATGATATGATTTTACATTTACATAGAGCTGGTCATTCAACTTATACAAGACAAAGGACACATGGAGTTTCCTTTAGAGTTATAGCCAAGTGGATGCGTTTAGCTGGTGTTGATCATATTCATGCTGGTACTGTTGTAGGAAAACTTGAAGGAGATCCAGCAACTACAAAAGGATTTTATGATATTATGAGGGAGGAGTATAATCCTCAGTCTTTGGAAACGGGTATTTTCTTTGATCAACATTGGGCTTCTTTAAATAAGATGATGCCAGTTGCATCAGGTGGCATCCATGCAGGTCAAATGCACCAACTCATACACTACCTAGGAGAAGATGTTGTATTACAATTTGGTGGAGGGACAATTGGTCACCCACAAGGAATACAAGCAGGTGCTGAAGCAAATAGAGTTGCTTTAGAAGCTATGATTTTTGCAAGAAACGCAGGAGACGATTATTTGCAAAATGGTCCTGAAATTCTTGCTAGAGCAGCAAAAAATTGTACACCATTAAAACAAGCTTTAGACGTTTGGAAAGGAGTTACATTTAATTATGAATCTACTGATGCTCCTGATTTTGTCGTAACACCAACTACATCTTAAGGAGAATAAATTATGAAATTAAGACAAGGGACATTTTCTTTTTTACCTGATCTGACTGATGCTGAAATACACACTCAAGTACAATATTGTATAGATAATGGTTGGGCAGTAAGCGTTGAATATACAGATGATCCACATCCAAGAAATACTTATTGGGAAATGTGGGGACATCCAATGTTTGATAATCCAGATGCTGCAGCTGTTGTTTTTGAAGTGAATGAGTGTAGAAAACAATTTGGTGATTATTATATAAGAGTTATTGCATTTGATTCTTCCCATGGCTGGGAAAGTATTAAATTATCATTCATAGTTAACAGACCAAAAGAAGAACCAGGCTTTCATGTTTCAAGAGAGGAAGTCAAGGGAAGATCTATGAGGTATTCAATCAAATCGTATGCTACAGATAAACCTGAGGGTAGACGATATTAATAAAAAATAATCGTATATTATAAGGTAAATGAATTGACAAAAGATAGTATACTCGAAGAAAAAAAAATCGTTAATAAAATTGATCTCCACGCTGAATTAATTGAAACTGGCGTGGAGCAAGTTTTAATTGATTTAGACAAAAGTTTAATTGGTTTAGAACCGGTAAAAACTAGAATAAGAGAAACTGCAGCACTTTTGCTAGTAGAAAAAGCAAGAGAGAAACTTGGTTTAGCTCATGAAACTCCAACCTTACACATGAGTTTTTCAGGAAATCCTGGAACTGGTAAAACTACTGTAGCACTCAGAATGGCTGAATTATTACACAAACTTGGCTATGTTAGAAAAGGCCACTTGGTTACTGTTACAAGAGATGATTTAGTGGGCCAATATATAGGCCATACAGCACCAAAAACTAAAGAAGTATTAAAAAAAGCGATGGGTGGTGTTCTATTTATTGATGAAGCTTATTATCTGTATAGGCCTGAGAATGAAAGAGATTATGGACAGGAAGCAATTGAAATTTTACTTCAAGTAATGGAAAATAATCGTGATGATTTAGTAGTGATATTGGCTGGTTATAAAAACAGAATGAACACATTTTTTGAAAGTAATCCAGGTTTCAGATCAAGGATAGCACATCATATTGAATTTCCTGATTATTCAACTTCAGAACTCCTAGATATTGGGTCAGCTATGTTGGATCAATTAAATTATTGTTTAACAAAATCGGCTAAAAATGCATTTACTGAGTATATAAACTTAAGAAAAGAGCAACCTCATTTTGCCAATGCTAGATCAATTAGAAATGCCCTTGATAGAGTAAGATTGAGGCAAGCAAATAGACTATTTAAAGAAAATGATGGACCTGTTGATGCGGAAAAGCTGAGTACATTAGAAGAAGTAGATATCAGAGAAAGTAGAGTTTTCAGTGGTGGAATTGATAATTAATTTATTAAGGCTCACTGATACTTTTAATTATTAAAAATCTTCATAAGGATCAAACAAATCTAAGTTATCTTCCATTGGTTCAGGTGGTTCGTTAATCCTTGTTTGAAGATATGTTGATCTCGTGGAATAATAACTATCTAAACTATTATATAGTATTGTATCGACCATTGTGCCAAATTCATGTCGTTTATTAAGAATATTTAAAGCACTAAATGTAATCAGACTAGCTCCTTCAGCTGGTCCTGATAATAAACTCATTGGATTTAATGTATAATCCACTAACATTGATAGAGATCCTCTTAAAGAGCTGGGTCCTACAAATGGTAATTCTAAATATGGACCCACAGGAAATCCCCAATACGCAGATGTCTCATCAAATTCAGTATCATCTGAGAACAAACTGATTCTGGAAGCAACATCAAAAATACCAAAAACACCAACTGAAGAGTTTATAACAAAACGGGTGACATCTGTTGTAGCTTTAATAAACTCAGCTTGACCGAGGTGATTTACAAATCTTTTAGGTTCTTGCAAGTTTTCATGAAAATTTGCTGCACCTAATCTTATTGGCCTGGGTATAACATTTCCATAGACCTTTGAAGCTGGTTTTAGAGTTGTTTTATCAATGTGTTTATTAAAAGCGTGAACTTTTCTATTTGTTTCTTCAAAAGGATCATTAGGGTTAGAACTATAATTTTTAAGATTTGTAGTATTACAAGCTGATAAAAAAAGTATACAACATACAGTAATAATATTTTTTATAAAAATTTTTTTTATATAAAAAATGTAGATTGGTAATTTTATTTTCATTATAAGCTATATGGTAAACCATATTTAGTATAACACTTTAATTTAATAATAGGAAATCCTTTAATAATAAAATTATTATTTTTTAATTTTTCTTATTTGTTGAACTTAATGTGTAATCATTAAAACTTTGTTGGAATAAAATTGAAACTTAAAATTTATAATACAAAATCAAAGAATAAAGAAATTTTTAAACCATTAGATTCAAATAATATTAGAATGTATGTCTGTGGCCCAACTGTTTACGATAGAGCTCATATAGGTAATGCAAGGCCAGTAGTTGTGTTTGATATTTTATATAGGTTGTTAAAATATTTATATGGTGAAAAATCAGTTACTTACGTAAGAAATATAACTGATGTTGATGATAAAATAATTGCTAAGTCTTCCGCAGAAAATAAGTCAGTTAATGAAATTACTTCAGAGACAATAAAATGGTTTATCGAAGATAATAATTATTTGAATGTAAATAAGCCAACACATCAACCAAAAGCAACGCATTATATTTCGCAAATGATTGCTATGATTGAAGTTCTCATTTTAAAAAAAAATGCATATGTTTTAGAGGATGGTGAAGTTCTTTTTTCAGTAAATACTTTTAAAAGTTATGGTTCCTTATCAAAGCAAAATTTGGAATCAATGATCGTTGGTAATAGAGTAGATATTGATAGAAGAAAAAAAAATCCTCTAGATTTTGTACTCTGGAAACCAACATCAAAAAATAATATCGGTTGGGATAGTCCTTGGGGTTATGGTAGGCCTGGATGGCATATCGAGTGTTCAGCTATGAGTAAGGAAATTTTAGGTGATACTTTTGACATTCATGGTGGAGGTATTGATCTTATTTTTCCTCATCATGAAAATGAAACCGCCCAAAGTATTTGTGCTAATAACAAAAATTCACTAGCTAATTATTGGATGCATAATGGGTTTGTAAATATTGAGGGTCAAAAAATGTCAAAATCTTTGGGTAACTATCTAACAGTAGAAGATTTAAGAAACAAAAATATTGATGGAGCAGTTATTCGTTTTGTCTTATTATCTACTCATTATAGACAGCCTTTGGATTGGACAAACAGAAAATTAACAGAAGCGCAAAATATTATAAATAAATGGTTTAATGTAATAAATAATAGAGATTTAAATATCAATGGAATTCCAACAAATAAAATTTTGGAAGCCCTATGTGATGATCTAAATATACCATTAGTTATTACTGAAATGCATAACCTATTGAAAGAAGAAGATTATGATGGATTTGCAAATTCTTTCTTTTTTTTAGGCTTTAATTCAAACAATAGCATCAAATCAAACAATAGCCTTGATAAGCAAACTATTAATGAAATGGTAAATTTATTAATAGTAGAGAGGCAAAATGCAAGAAAAAATAAGGATTATAGAAAATCTGATCTAATAAGAATTAAGCTTGAAAAAGCTGGAGTAACGATTAATGATCATGGAAATGAAACAACTTGGTCTTTAAAACCAAATTTTAATCCTAGTAGTTTATTAACGGAAAATTGATGGATCAAATTTTTTTATATGATACCACCCTTAGAGATGGTCAACAAACGCAAGGAGTTCAGTTTACTTATGAAGATAAGTTTCGTATTGTAAACGCTTTAGATAACCTTGGATTGGACTATATAGAAGGGGGATGGCCAGGTGCTAACCCAACGGACACAGATTTTTTCCAAAATCCACCAAAAATCAAAAACTCAATTCTTACAGCTTTTGGCATGACGAAAAGAGTAGGGATATCCGCAAATAATGATACTATTTTAGCATCAGTAGTAAATTCTGGAACAAATGCAGTATGCCTAGTAGGTAAATCCTATGATTACCATGTAAAGAAGGTTTTAGGTATTTCTAATCAAGAGAACCTTATCAATATTGAAGAATCAATAAGACATCTTGTAAAATCAGGAAAGGAAGCCATTTTTGATGCAGAACATTTTTTTGATGGCTTCAAATCTGATCCAAAATATGCGTTTGAGTGTCTATTATCAGCATATCAATCTGATGCAGATTGGATTATACTATGTGACACAAATGGAGGCACTCTTCCTAATGAAATTTATGAGATTGTAAAAAGTGTTATAAAAATGGGGATACCTGGTAACAAATTAGGTATTCATTCTCATAATGATACTGAAAATGCTGTTGCCAATTCTTTTGCTGCAATAGATGCAGGGGTAAGACAAATACAAGGAACAATAAATGGTTTGGGAGAAAGATGTGGTAACGCAAACCTAATATCTATTATACCCAGCCTAATTTTAAAAAAACATTTTAATAATAGGTTTAAAATTAATATTGATATAACAAAATTAAAAGAAATTACTAAGTTATCGAGAATATTAGATGAAATTTTGAATAGAGTACCCAATAAAGCTTCTCCTTATGTTGGTGCAGCAGCTTTTACTCATAAGGCAGGATTGCATGCAAGTGCTATTTTGAAAGATCCAAAAACTTATGAGCATATTAATCCCAGTGAAGTTGGAAATGTAAGAGTTATACCTGCATCAAATCAAGCAGGTAAATCAAACCTTATAAAAATATTGAATGAGTCAGGTGTAGAAATTGAAAAGAGTGATGATCGTATTTTTAGAATTCTACAAGAAATAAAGGAAAAAGAGGATAAAGGATATACATTTGATGTAGCAAGTGCATCTTTTGAGATTTTTGCAAGAAAACAATTAGGACTTATGCCACACTATTTTTCTGTTAATAGATATAAAGTAACAATGGAGAAACGGCAAAAAATTGGAAATCAATATTCAATCATATCGGAGGCTGTTGTTTCTATAAATTTAGGTAATCAAGAACAAGTTTCTATTTCAGAAAGTTTAGATCATAATGGTGAAGATCAAGGACCAGTTCATGCATTATCTGCAGCACTAAAAAAAGATCTTGGACCTTATCAATCTTTTATTGAAGATATAAAACTTGTTGATTTTAAAGTACGTATCATGAATGGAGGTACTGAGGCCATTACTAGGGTTTTGATTGACAGTGAAGATAGAAATGGCTTGAGGTGGTCGACTATTGGTGTTTCAGCTAATATAATTGATGCAAGTTACGATGCAATATTAGACTCCATTAATTGGAAGCTCTTAAGAGAAAATGCAACTCCTGTTCAATAGTTTATATGATAGAAATATCTCTATACTCAAAACATAATATTCAAGAAGGATTTACTTTTCTATCTAAAAAAGATGAAAAATTAGCAAAACTGATTATTTCAAATCCTAATTTTTCCTTATCAAAAAAATGTACGGGTTTTAAAGCATTGTTGAAAACTATCATTAGCCAGCAGCTTTCTACTTCAGCTGCAAACAGTATCTGGACAAGAATTACTAAAAATAATCTGACTTCTAGTCTTAATATTTTAAAAGCAGATCATCAATTATTATTATCTCTTGGGTTATCAAGACAAAAATGCATATATGTTAAAGAGCTGGCTAAACACAATATTAATTATAGGGATTTAAATTTAAGTTCCTCTGAAGAAGTTATTAATAGACTTACCAAAATAAAAGGAATAGGGAAGTGGACTGCTGAAATTTATTGTTTGTTTTCATTGGGACATGCTAATGTATTTCCTTCAGGTGACTTAGCTTTGCAAGAATCAATAAAGGTACTTTTTAATTTTCAGGTTAGACCTTCAGAAAAAGAAGTAGTTAAAATATCTGAAAACTGGAATCCATGGAAATCTTTAGCCGCACATTTACTTTGGGATCATTATAGAAAAATAAAAAAAAAAGGATCGAAATGACTGATATTTTAAAAGGCCCTGTAAAAAAATCTATTTCAGGTATAAATAATGAAATCGTTATTTTTTTTCACGGTTATGGGGCGGATGGAAGTGACTTAATTTCATTATCTGATGCTTTTTCAAAAATATTGCCCAACGCAGTTTTTTATTCTCCAAATGCTCCACAAAAATGTGAAATGGGAGGTTTAGGTTATCAATGGTTTCCCATTAAACAAAAAAATGATGGTAGCTTAGATTTAAATGCTGAAAATGAAATACTCAATTCTGTAAAGCTAATTAACAGTTATATTGATGAAATTGAAACAGAAACTGGTATTAGTTCAAAAAACTTCATTTTGGTAGGGTTTTCACAGGGAACAATGATGGTATTGGAAACATTATTATCAAGAGAAAAAAAAATTAGTGCAGTTGTTGGTTTTTCAGGAGGTTTTTTAAATGTAAAAAATAAAGTTTCCAAAATAAATTTGGATACTCCAATTTTACTTGTTCATGGAGATGAAGATAATGTGGTTCCAATGGAAATGACAAAGATGGCAAAGAAAAACTTAAATATTTTAGGGTATTTTGTTAATACATATTTTTCAAAAGGACTTGGTCATGGCATTTCATTAGATGGACTTGCAGAGTCTACAAAATTTTTAAAAAAATTAAATATATAAGTTCAGATTTTTGCAGAATATTTTTATGTTTAAATTTTTACTTTAAATTACCTATAAAAAAAAATATTCTTATAATATGTCTACGGGTACACACAGCTATTATTTTAAATCAGCAGGAAAAAATCCTTCTCTAGTATTGAATGCCGATTATCGTCCATTATCATATTTACCCTTGTCGATATGGTCTTGGAAAGACACAATAAAAGGTGTTTTCATGGATAGAATAAATGTTGTTGCTGAATATGATAAGTATGTTAATTCTCCATCAATGAAAATAAAAATACCTTCTGTAGTAGTTTTAAAAGAATATATCAAACCTGTCAGGTCTAACGCCTTCACAAGATTTAATCTATTTTTGAGAGATGAATTTCGGTGTCAATATTGTGGATCAAAAGATGATCTTACATTTGATCACGTGCTTCCACGTGCTCAGGGTGGAAAGACAACATGGGAAAATGTTGTAGCTGCTTGCAGTAATTGTAATTTAAAAAAAGGATCAAAATCTATAAAAAAATCTAGATTAAAACTTTTAAAAAAACCAGTAAGACCTTCAACTGAGGAATTATTAAATAAGGGAAGAAAATTTCCACCTAACTATTTGCATGATAGTTGGACAGATTTCCTTTATTGGGATGCCGAATTACTTTCATGACTTCTTTTTTGATAATAAATTAATAATAACCATATCAAGGAGATAAATATTGTTAATATCATATTCCAACCAGTCAATGATAAGTTTAGAAAATTCCAGGCCTCTATTTCACAAGTCTTGATTGGAGTATTATTCAAATTTTTTAAAATTTCTTCAGTACTTAAATCATTAAATTTAATTTCACCACTACACGAGAAGACATTATCCCATAGGTTTTGTTCTAACCCATAATGATACAAAGCTAAAATAAATGCTAAAAACATATTTATTAAACCTAATACCATTATATAGTTTGGTATTGAAGACGATGAAATAATAATTAGGGCTATAAAAATATTAAAAATATGTGGCCACCTTTGCCAAATACAGATTTTGCAAGGAAGAATTCCATATTCATATTGTAAAATAAAAACAAACAGTAATGAAAATATAGAAAGAAACAATACTGTATTTATAAAAAAAAACGATTTCATAAAAGCTTAAAGCCCATTATAATAAATACGAAAATTATAGTAATACTGATTACAGTTTTAGAAAAATAATTTTTTATAATATTTATAGCTGAATCTTTAAAAAAATATATTAAAAAAGCTAATAGAAAAAACCTTAGACCTCTAGATAAAGTTGAAGCCCAAAGAAAATCAAAAATAGGCATATTAGTTGTTCCTGAAATTATAGCAATTAACTTGTAAGGTATGGGTGAAAACCCACCTAAAAGAACAGCAAGAATTCCATTTTCATTGTAACTAACTGAAAAATCTGCATAATGATTTTTTAAATCCAAAAAACTTAATATTGGTAGACCTACTTGTTCAAAAAACATTAGGCCAATAAAATAACCAAAAATACCTCCTAATACAGAAAAAAATGTAGTTAAAAAAGCAAGAAAAAAAACTTTCCTATAATGTATTATAGCTAGAGGTATAAATAAAAAATCTGGAGGAATAGGAAAAAAAATAGCCTCTATAAAAGCAATAAAGTATAAAATGTAAATGGAATAATTTGATTTTGATGTGTTGATAATAAAAAGTTTTGTACTTTTTAGGGCCATATTTTATAATCTTAACAAATTTTGGTTTTAAATATAAATCAATATTAGTTTAAGCGTATTTATTTTATTAATTGCTCTATTTCAAGTTATAGATAAAAAAAAAGGAATATCATGAAAATAGTATGGGGACTTTATATATATTCAGTTTTAAATGGTATAGGTTTTGAAACATCTCATTCTATAACTAGTTTAGACACGTATTTTATTTCAAAAAAGGAATGTATAAATTCTGCTAGATTAATGAACTCGGGATCTGCCAAAGATCGAGAAATTGGTTTAGATCCAGGAATAAAAATCAGATATATATGTTTAGCTAAACCAAAGATTGGATTAAATACTTGATATGAAATAATAAGTCTTGTTATATTTATTATAGACTTTAATTAAATTGCCCGAGTGGCGGAATGGTAGACGCAGCGGATTCAAAATCCGCCGCCTTTACGGGTGTGAGAGTTCGAGTCTCTCCTCGGGCACCAAAACAAGAAACAAATCATTGATTTAACTACATAATTTAAACTCTTAGAGTGAGCCGTAGTAAAAATCGTTGTACAAATCCATCCCACATAAATTCCTCAAAGAGGGTATCTGTTATTTTAATTGGCGTGTTTCTAAAGATGTGAAGGCTTTTTATAGTAAGTCTCGTATATCATTTTCTTTAAAGACAAAGTGTCTTAAGCAAGCTCACAGATTATCATTGCAGGTATCACAAAACCTTGAAAGTCACTGGATATCATTGAGGCTGCAAGGTAACCAATTAGGGATTGACAGATATTTAAAAGGCTTTTGTAAAGTCCCAGATTCAGAGGATGTAAACAAGGATGATATAACCTTCTCTTACGCTCTTGAAATTTACCTTAAATTGAAAGGAAATGACAAGCCTTTAACATTCAAAAGATCTGCTGAGAGGGCTACTCCTTATCTCAGTGCAGTGTCTAGCGATAAGTCGCTTGCATCTTATAAAAGATGTGATGCTACATCTTTAAGAGATAATCTATTTAAACAAGGTTTAGCAGGAAGCTCAGTCGTAAGAATATTCAATACTATAAAGGCTATATTTAATTTTGTCTGTATTGAAAAGGGTATTGAAATACCCAATCCATTCATAGGTTTATATATAGATCGGGGCAGGGGAGTGACAGTTAGAAAGCCCATCCCTATTGCTAATATAAGGCTCATACAGAGCGAGTGTAAAAAGGTTAGGATGATCTAAGAATGATTGTTGCTCTTGTCAGCGATACTGGAATGAGGCTCTCGGAGACTGTTGGGCTCGCATATGATGATTTAAGGGTAAAAGACCAAGAAATCCCTCATGTAATAGTTCAAAATCATCCCTGGCGGAGACTGAAAACAAAAGGAAGCGAAAGATGAATCCCTCTCGTCGAGTCTTCTTTATGGGCTGCCCAATCTCTTCAAAACTCAAGTTCTATTTTTACTTTTCCTCGCTATATAAAAAATGGTGTCTGTAATTCGAACTCGGCTAGTGTAGCTTTAAACAAGTGGTTGAGACCAAGAGTACCTGTTAACTGTTCCATGCATAGTTTTAGGCATTCAATGCTAGATAGATTGAGGACAGTGGGGTGCCCGGCTGAGAATATTGACCAGATTGGTGGTTGGTCTCTAAATTCGATAGGCCAAAATTATGGAGAAGGTTTTAGTGTTTCGGATTTGGTTGATTGGATAAAGAAGATAGTTTGAGTTCGGAGATTTTTCTCTAAAAATTTCGGTTGGACAGGGTGCTTCTGCTCGTGTACCGTGGATCGCAATTCATACGTCAGAAATGAAAATTAGTGAGGTTTTTATGTCTGAAGAAAATATTAATCGAAAGATTGCGGTCATTGTTGTTGCTGATGTTGTTGGATACAGCAAGCATATGGAGAAAGACGAGAATTCAACTCTTAAAGCCTACTCAGAGTGTGAAAAGATACTAAAACCTCTTCTTGAACAAAAGCAGGGCATGACTTTCAATACGGCTGGTGACTCAGTTCTGATAGAGTTCTCGAGTGCGGTTAACGCTGTTGAATTTGCAGTAGATTTTCAAAACAAGATTGAACAAAGAAATCAATCGTCTGAAACTACTACAAAATTAGAATTTCGTATTGGTATTAATATGGGTGATGTGGTTTCAAGGGAGGGTAATCTTTTAGGCGATGGAGTAAATATTGCGGCACGACTTGAAGCGTTATCACAACCAAATGGCGTTTGTATTTCAAAAAGTATTTATGATTTAGTTGTTCCAAAGACAAAAATGACCTTTAACGATTTAGGAATTCAGAAAGTAAAACAAAATGAGTTTCATGCTTATGACGTGCTACTTAAGCCTTCACAAAGAAGGAAACTGAAGTCTTCAAAATCAAGCTTTAATATGCCTTTAATTGGGATTGGATCCACACTTATATTGATTTTAGTTGTAGGCTTTGTTTACCTAAACAATTTTTCCAAAAAGAATGAGGACACAGGAGAATTAGCTTCAGGCAAAGTTGAAACCGACCTACGCAGTGTAATGATTAAGCCATTTGTATTTTTGTCACAAAACAATGATTTAAATTATGTTGGGCCAGCCTTTACGACGTTTCTATCATCATCATTATCCCAGTATCCTAGGCTGAATATTGTTCCTGAGTCATCAGTTAACTACATAATATCTAATAACCTTTCTAACGAAGAGATAAGATCGCAATATGGTGTCGACTATTTGGTCAATGCTACACTTCAAGCTTCTGGAGATAAGATTAGGCTTTCCTTTGGTATTTCAAATTTAGGAACTGGTGAAGTTATTACAACTGAAATGTACGAATTTAATGAAGGTGATATTTTTCAATATCAGGACAAAATAGCTGATTTAGCTTTAGAAAAAATGAGTATTCTGGGGACACCTGTTGGCTCCAACCATAGAATTTCTCAAAATCCTAAAATTTATAAGAAACATATTATAGCCCATGGTCATTATACCTCTTGGACCGAAGACGGTCATTACAAAGCCATTCAAATGGCGGAAGAAATGCTAGCCGAAGAGCCACAAAATTATAGAATTAGGCAATTTTATGCATGGATCATTCAACAAAAGGTTTACTTAGGAATATCTGACGACCGTGTCGCCGATTTGGAAAAAAGTCTTGAGCTTGCAAGAGATAATTTGAAATCACACGATAAAGATTGGATTGATGCTATGGCGTTGGCGGCAGGTAACGAGGGTCTTCTCGGAAGATACTCTGAAGCTTGTGCTAGACTTCCCAGAATGAACAAACTTTTGGAAGAGAAAAATTCTAATTCTGGTGATATAGCGATGACTGCGTGGATAAATCAAAATTGTGAACAGTATGAGAAAGCCGCCCTGTTGTACGAAAATGTTTTTGAAAGAAACCCTCATTTTCCCGCATGGGTAAGATACTATTATGTTTATACCCTTCTTGCATCGAATAAATTAGAAGAAGCCGAACAATTTGCATTAGAAAATAATAAGTTAAGGTATTCCTATTGGGGAACTAATGAAATCCTTCAGTTGTGCCTCGTTTACATTGCTCATAAGAAAAAAGATTTAAAGGGTGCTCAAAATTATTATGATGACTACTTGGCAATGCAAAATCCACTCTCATTGGGTTACATGCAGATGGATCTTGCTGCTGCCCGATCTAAAGAGTTCTTTGATGATTTTCAAAATGTCTTAAAAATATATGGCATGCAGTAATCCACATATGACTTTCAAGGTTTTGTGATACCTGCAATGATAA